>CAMCFN010000028.1 GCA_945874145.1 Akkermansia muciniphila | reverse complement strand
GCGACCATCACCGTGCTGCTGATCGAGGATGACCGGGCCGTTCGGGAACCGATCAAACAATTCCTGGAGCGAAGCAATTATCGGGTGCTGGCGGCCGAGAATGCCGAGGAGGCCCTGCTGCTCTGGACCGGCTACCGCAGCGCCATCGGCGCGGTGGTTTCGGATTGTGACCTGGGCGACGGTCCCACCGGACTGTCCGTGCTCCGAGAGACCCACCGGTCCAGCCCCTCACTGCCGCTGGTGCTCGCCAGCGGTAGCCTCACGCCCGACCTCGTGCTGGAATTGTAAGCCCCCCCTACCATCAAGTGCCTGCCCAAGCCGTTCAGCCTGGCCGAACTGCTCGGCTTGCTCCCGCGTGCGCCATAAGCGACGCCGTGGGTGCCAGCCGCCTGCAGTGACCGGATTGGCCGGTTAGAGCACCCCGCTGCCAGCAGTCTTTTCGAAGACGTGCTGGATGCGAACGAGGCGGAAGTTTTCGCCGGTCACCATCAACGTGTCCCACCAGTCCGTGCCGTCGTGGCAGTAGCGGATTTGCACGCCGCGCACGGCGCGGGCGCGCAGAAGCTCGCGGGCGTCTTCGAGCGTCAGCGTCCCAGTCTCCGGCGCGTAGCCTTGGGCGGACTGCTTGGGGATGATCTCGGTGATTTGCGCGCAGGCCTCGATGTCGCGCAGGAGGCGCTCAACTTCGGCGAGGTCGAGCGTGCTGGAGCGGAGTTCGGGCAGTGCCGGCGATTTGAAATCGCCGTCCGCAGCGCCCGACGAGTCGGATGCGGGCGGTGATTCCGAGTCCTCCGGACGGCGGCTGGAAGCCGCCGGCACGTCGGTTGGCGAGGTCAGGGTTTCACTCATGGGTGACGAGGCGTTGGTCGAGACGGGCGTTGGGCACGTGACATTGCGTGCAGAGCAGGCGCTCGACGTGCGGCGTGCGCAGGCCGTAGAGGCCGCCCGGGCCGTGGCAGCTCAGGCAGTCGCTGCGCATCAGCGTGGCGTGGGGAATCGTGGGCGGCGCACCCGGCCACGCGCGCTTGCCGGGACCGAACGCTGCGAAGCCAGCGAACGTATTTCCACTCAACGGCTCACGCAGTGCGGTGTCACCGATAGGAATCTGCGGTCCGCCGGCGGGGACGTGGCATTGAGTGCAGTTGCTGAAGTGCGTGTGGCTGACTTTGGAAGCGGTGCGGTCTTTTACGGCTAGGCCGCTGGCGTGACACGCGAGACAAGCGGCTGAGGAGTCTTGCGTGATCGGATGCGGCACGAGGGGCGGCGCGCCATCGAAGGCGCGCCGCAACTGCCGCTGCGCGACGGCGGCGGCGCGGAACTCCGGCGGGGCGTTCGTCGTCAGCGCGAGTCGCGGCGGGCCGATGAGCAGGTAAAGGTCGCTGCGCCAGCCGGCGTTGGGGCCGCTGCGTTTCCGGTTCACCTCGCCGTAATTCACGATGCCCGGCACCGAGCGGTCTGGCGCGCTGCCCGCGCGGCTGACTTGGGCAGTGGAAAGTTCCGTCGGTCGCGTGAGGCTGACTTGCGAACGCGTTTGGCGCAGCCCCATGAAGTAACCGCTCACCGCCGCCGTGATGAGCACGGCGAGCAGCACGCGGCGCGTGGCGCGCGCGCGGTTCAAGTGTGGCAGCCGGTCGTTCACGGCCTCAGACAGAGTTGAGCCGCCCCGCGCCGAGTTTCACCACGGTCGCGGCACATTTCTTGTAGTCCGGCTCCTTCGAGATTGGGTCCGGTTCGCCGAGCGTGAGGTCGTTCACGAGCAAGCGCTGGTCAAAGAACGGGACGAAGAGCGAGCCGCGCGGGACGTGGCCGCGGCCATTCGTCCACACGGGCAGCCGGAGCTGGCCGCGTCGCGTGCGCACCAGAATCGTCTCGCCATTCGCGATACTGCGCTCGGTGGCGTCCGCCGAGTGCATCTCCACGTAGGCGTGCGGCATCGCGCCAGACAGCTGCGGGATGCGCATGGTCATCGTGCCCGTGTGCCAGTGTTCGAGCACGCGGCCGGTGCAAAGCCAGAACGGGAAATCCGCATCCGGTTCCTCAGCGGCCTTTTCGTAGGGCGCGAACCAGATGAGCGCTTTGTCGTCCTTGGTGACGGAATGGTAAAACTGGATTCCCGCGCCGCGCTTCACATACGAGTCGTCGAACTCGGCGAAGCGGAACTTCGTCTCGCGCCACGCCCCGCTGGCCTGCTGCACGACGGGCCAGCGCAGGCCGCGCGCCTTCACGTATTCGTCGTAGGGCGCGAGGTCCTTGTGCTTGTAGCGGCTGAAGGCGCGGTATTCCTCGAAGAGCGCCCGGTCCACATTCACGTCGTAGTAATGCTTCCAATCCCACGCGGGCACCTCGGTCCCGGCGGCGTTCTTGAACGTGAAGAGGAACTTGTCCTCCTTGTCCTTCAAGCCGGGGTGGCCCAGTTCAAAGAGTTTCCGCGCGACGGCAATGGTCTGCCAGCAGTCATCGCGCGCCTCGCCGGGCGGGTTCACCATCTTGAACCACTGCTGCGTACGCCGCTCGGAGTTGCCGAACATGCCGTTCTTCTCCACCCACATCGCGGAGGGCAACACAAGGTCGGCCAGCTCAGTCGTCGCGGTGGGATACACCTCGGAGACGATGAGGAACTTGTCGGGGAGGCCGCGCTTCGCCTTGAAGAGCTTGTGCAGGTTCGGCAGCGACTGGCCGGGGTTTGTCACCTGCACCCAGACGGTGCTGATGTCGCCGCCCTGCGCGGTGGGCGTGCAGAACTTCTCCCAGAGCAGCACCGTGTGGTGGCCCATCTTCGGGTTGATGCGGCCCGGCGGGACGTTCCAAATTCGCTCGGTCTCCGCGCGGTGCTCGGCGTTTGCGATGAGCCGGCCACCGGGCAGGAAGTGGCACATCGTCCCGACCTCGCGCGCGGTGCCGCACGCACTGGGCTGGCCGGTGAGCGACGTCGGCGCGTCGCCATGCTTGCCGAAATGGCCGCTGAGTAAGTGTATGCCGTGGCAGAGACGGTTCGCATTCGTGCCGCGCGAATGCTGGTTGAAGCCCATGCACCAGACGCTCGTGATGCGAATGTCCTTTCGCCCGAACAGCTCGCCCAGCAGGCGAATCTTCTCGGCTGGCACGCCGGAAATCTTCTCCACGTATTCGGGCGTGTAGGGCTCGAGCGCGGCTTTGTAGGCGTCGAAGGTCATCGCGTCGCCGAGCAGGGAAGCAGCGGCGGTGTCCTGGCGGAAGTTGCAGAAGCGCTCGACGAACTTCGCGTCGTAGGTGCCGTTCTTGAGCAGCAGATGCGCGATGCCGTTCAGGATGGCGAGGTCGCTCTGCGGTTTGAACTCGAGGTAATGGTCCGAGAACTCCGTGGTGCGCGTGCGGCGCGTGCCGATGTCGATGAGCGTGACCTTCTGGCCGCGCGTGCGCCGGTCAATAACGCGGCTGAAGAGCACTGGGTGCATCTCGGCCATGTTGTTTCCCCATAGGATGAGCACGTCGCACGCGTCGAGGTCGTCGTAGCAGCCCGCCGGCTCGTCCACGCCGTAGGTCGAGAGGTAGCCTGTGACCGCGCTGGCCATGCACAGGCGGGCGTTGGGGTCGATGTGGTTGTTCGAGAGGCCGCCCTTCATCAGCTTGTTCGCCGCGTAGCCCTCGGGAATGGTCCATTGGCCAGAGCCGTAGATGGCGAACTTGTCCGGCGCAGCCATCACTCGCTTGGCGATGGTGTCGAGCGCCTCGTCCCACGAGATGGGTTCGAGCTTTCCGTTCTTGCGCAGCAGCGGCGTGGTGAGCCGGTCCTTGCCATAGAGCGCGAGGCCGACGTGATAGCCTTTCACGCAGAGTAGGCCCTTGTTCACCTCCGCGAGTTGGTCGCCCTGAATCGCGACGACCTTCCCGTCCTTCACACCGACGCGGACGTGGCAGCCGGTGCCGCAGAAGCGACACGGGGCCTTGTCCCACGCGATGCCATCGGCAGGCGACGGCGCGGGTGAAGTGGTCGCATCCGCCGCGCCGGTGCGTTGCGCGACCACGGCGCTGGCGGCGGCGAGTGCGGAGGCGCGGAGGAATTCGCGGCGGGGGAGGTTCATGGCGACGGGTGAAGCTGAAGTGAAAGTGTCGGCTCGAAGTTCACGCTGACCACGTCCACGAACGCCACGCCGGGCAGCGCCATCAGCCAATCATAGACCTCGCGGGACTCGGCGTCGTCGCGGGTCTCGAGCGCGACGGGCAGCCAGCGGTCGCTGACTTCGCCGAGCGTCAGCTCGGGCCGCGCGCGCAGCCGCCCGACGGCGTCGGCCTGCGTGGCCGACCCTGGCTGCAAGGTGATGATGAGTCCGCTGGTTGGCATCGTGGGAATGCGACTGCTTGCATTCGTGCCACGAGCTTACGACTGAGCAGCACGCGCGGCTCACCGTTGGTTGGCTCGCGCTGGTGATTTTTTGGCGATCCGAACCGGCGGCCCTGCGGAACTTGCGCGGCATGCCGCAAGAACTGTCCATCAATCCGCAAGCGATGCGTGGCTGGAACCGGGCCGTCGGCGGAGGATCTGTGCGGCATCGCAATCGCGTGAGCAAGCTTTCAACAACAACTTGGACTGTGGCCGTGGCGGCGGTCGTCGCTGTGGCGGGCGGAATGGCGTTCGCGCAGAAGTCGAAGGCACCGGCTCAGGCTGCTGGCGAAATCCCCCGTGTCGCTTCCGCCGCGCCGCTGCATCCCGTGACCATCCAGCGGCCCGCCGGCCCGCCGCGCGTGAACACGGGCACTACCAACTTCCACGGCCAAGCCGTCACTGTCGCCTGTGGCACCTGCCACGCGACGACCCAGCCCAACGCGCGCACGCACACGAGCGCGGAGCTGGACCAGTTTCATCAAGGCCTCAAATACGCGCACGGCGAGCTGAACTGCCTGAGCTGCCACAACGCGACCAACTACGACACGCTCCGCCTCGCGGATGGTCGCAGCGTTGAGTTCGCCGACGTGATGACGCTCTGCGGCCAGTGCCACGGGTCGCAGTTGCGCGACTACCAACATGGTGCGCACGGCGGCATGACGGGTTACTGGGACTTGAGTCGCGGCCCGCGCACGCGGAACAACTGCGTCAATTGCCACGATCCGCATTCGCCCAAGTATCCACTCGCCCGTCCCGTCTTTCCGCCGCGCGACCGCATCTCGGTGCCGGTGAAAGCTGCTGCTGCGAACCACTGATTTCATGAGCCAGCCCACCACCCCACCGGCTGAAGGCATCACCCGCCGCGACATGTTCAAGGGCCTCGGGGCGACGCTCGGCCTCGCCGCCTATGCGAAGGCGCTCGCTCCCCTCACCGAGTGGAAGCCGTTCGAGTCGGTCGAGGATTTTTTGCAGAAGCATTACTCAGAACTCAGCGCGGTGGACTTGGAGGTCGTGCTCAAACGCATCGAGAAAGACACGAAGAAGCAATACGGCGCGGATGTGCAGGTCAGCGCGGACCGCCCACAGCCGGGCGTGAAGTTCGGCTACGCGCTCAACCTCTCCATCTGCATCGGCTGCCGCAAATGCGCGGAGGCTTGTCACAAGGAGAACAACCACGACCGGCCCTCGCACCAGAGCTACATCCGCGTCCTGGAGATGTCGAACGGCTCACTGGACTTGGAGAAGGGCAATGCGCACTACGACCATCCCGTGCCGGCGAAGGACAAGTTCTACATGCCCATCCAGTGCCAGCAGTGCGACCACCCGCCGTGCGTGGATGTCTGCCCCGTCGAGGCGACGTGGAAGGAACCCGACGGCATCGTGGTCGTGGATTACAACTGGTGCATCGGCTGTCGCTACTGCGAAGCCGCCTGCCCCTATCACGCGCGGCGTTTCAATTGGTCCAAGCCGCAGATTCCCGCCGCCGAAATCAACCCGGTGCAGGGCTACCTCAGCAACCGCATCCGGCCTCAGGGCGTGATGGAGAAATGCACCTTCTGCCTACACCGCACTCGCAACGGCAAACTGCCCGCCTGCCTCGAAGCCTGCCCGACCGGTGCGCGCGTCTTTGGCAACCTGCTCGACCCCGACTCCGAAATCCGTTGGGTGCTCCAGAACAAGCGCGTGTTCGTCCTCAAGGAGGAGCTAGGGACCAAGCCGCAATTCTTCTACTTCTTCGATGCCTGAGTCTGCCACCACTGTCCCGTCGGGCGCCGCCGAGTTCTGGCGGCAATACCCGCGCTTCCTCGCCCGCGTGTTGTGGGAGGCCTTCGATGGGAGCCGCCTCTTCTACGCGTGGATGACGCTGCTCACCGCCGTGTTCCTCGTCGGCGCGAACGCGTGGGCCGTGCAAGTGCGCGACGGCCTCGCCGTCACCGCGATGAGCGACCATGTCTCGTGGGGCCTCTACATCGCGAACTTCACCTTCCTCGTCGGCCTCGCGGCGGGTGGCGTGATGATGGTCATCCCGGCTTACCTCTACCACGACGAGGAGATGCACGACGTGGTCATCATTGGGGAGTTGCTCGCCGTCGCCGCCATCGTGATGGCCATCATGTTCGTCACCGTGGACCTCGGGCGGCCCGACCGCTTCTGGCATCTCATCCCGCCCTTCGGCCGCTTCAACTTCCCAGTCTCGATGCTCACCTGGGACGTCCTCGTGCTGAACGGCTACCTGCTGCTGAACCTGCACATCTGCGGCTACCTGCTCTACATGAGGTTCATCGGCCGCAAACCTAACCCAAAGTGGTATGTGCCGTTCGTCTTCCTCTCCATCGTCTGGGCCATCTCGATCCACACCGTCACCGCGTTCCTCTACTGCGGGTTGGGCGGACGGCCCTTCTGGAACACGGCTTTGCTTGCGCCGCGCTTCCTCGCGAGTGCGTTCGTAAGCGGGCCGGCCTTTATCATCATCGCCATCCAGATCGTCCGCCGCGTCATCCACTCCGACTTCGGCGAAGGCCCCATCCGCACGCTGCTGAACATCATGCGCGTCACCATCCTCATCAACCTGCTCATGGTCGGCTCCGAGGTCTTCGTCGAGTTCTACACCGGCGGCTCGCACACGAGCGCGGCGCACTACCTCTACTTCGGTCTGCACGGTCACAACGCACTCGTCCCGTGGATTTGGTCGTCGGTGGTGATGACCGTGATCGCCGCCGGACTGCTGCTCTCGCCGCGCGCGGTCGCCGACCGACGCCTGCTCAACCTCGCCTGCGTGCTGGCCTTCGCCGGCATCTGGATTGAGAAGGGCATGGGCCTCATCATCCCCGGCTTCATCCCCTCGACGCTGCACGAGGTGGTGGAATACCTGCCCAGCGTGATGGAATGGAAAATCACCGCCGGCATCTGGGCGCTGGGCTTCATGATCTACACGGTCGCCATCAAGGTGACCATCAACGTCATGGGTGCAGGGCGTCGCCATTTCAGCGTGCTGCCGCCAGAGGCGTGACCGAGCGGCCGTGTTGCATTGCGCACTACGGAAGTTCCAACTGCCCGCCAACTCCGCCTCACTGTTTGCGGCGTGCAAGCCCTTGCCGCAGCCACGCTAGGCTGGCCGAGCGGTTTTGGTGCAGAAGCATCAGCCGAGGCCGGTCGCGCCGGCGCAACTCCGCGCGCAACGCTTTGGCACCTGCCTGCCGGAACTCGCCCCGCAGACAACCAGGTCCACGGGCGTGTGTTTGTGAACACTTCCTCCAGTTTCGCGCGGCTGCGCGGGATGCCCACGACCCGGAGCGGCTTATTGGCGTGCAGGTTAACGACGATTTGAAACTGCGCCTACGGATCGCTGTGCAGCAGAACGCAGAGGAGTGCAGTAGTGCTTCACCAAGCCAGTGCTCGTCCGGCACGCCTTTTCTTTTGCTTGCCTCCCCCGGCTCGGCAGCATCCTCAACAGCGCCTCAAAACCACGCCCACTCGCTTCACGCGAACCCGCGCAGCAGTCGCAGCAGCCAGTCGGTGCCCATAAGGACCGCGAGGAGGATGAGCAGCACGAAGCGGTTCCACAGGTCCACGGTTTCCACGCGGGTGACGGGGACTTTTTCCAGGTTCTCTAGCGCACGCCAAGTCGCCGGGTCGGTGCGGTTGAGAAACTGGCCGCCGGTGTCGTGGGCGATGCGGCGGAGGCTGGCCTCGTTGATGCGCAGGTTGCCCAGCTCGGCGTTGCTCGTCTCCACATCGAAGGGGATGAGCGTGTCGGCGACCGCCTTGTCGTCGGCCACCACGCTGGCGGCGACCTTGTGCTGGCCGGCCAGCGTCGGCTCGAAGCGTGCCGTGTAGGTGCCCGGTTCGGCGGCGTTGGGGGCGAAGTCGAGTGGCAGTTGCTTCCCATCCGGCAAGGTCACGCGCGCCTGCACCCGCGCCTTGGGCAAGGGCTGTGCTACACGGACCTCCGCGCGCAGCACGACGGTCTGCCCCGGCTCGTAACGGCTGCGGTCCGGCTCGACGTGCAGGCTGACGTTCCCGCTGCTGGTGCGGAGCGGGGCCAGCGCGCGGAGGGTTTGCTGCCAGAACACCTGGAAGGGCGTCGGGCCTTCCGTCGTGGTCGAGAACATCTGCCACTTCCACAACGTGTCGGTGGCGATGAACAACACGCGGCCCCGGCCCACGGTGTGTTCCGCCATCAGGATGAGATTACCATAAGGGTTGGCCAGCTTGGTCGCCTCGGCGAGCGCGGTGGCGGCCGGCTTCTTCCGCAGCGGCGGGTAAATCTGATCCACGGGCGGCAGCGCGGCCCAGTAAGCGTCCGGTGCGCCGTTGGGCGCGGCGAAGAACGGCGAGGCCAGCCCCTCGGTTGTCACGCGCACCGGCACGGGACCGGGCACGGGCGCGGCGGACTCGGTGGACAACTGCACGGGCAGCAGTGCCGCCAGCGCCGGATGCGCGGCCATCTGCGCAAGATTCGGCCCGCCGATGACGATGAGCGACTTGCCGTTCTCCTCGACCAGTTGTTGCAGCACGTAGGCAAAACCGCGCGGCCAGCGGCGCGGGTCCGCGCTGCCGAGCACGAGCGTGTCGAAGCCCGCCAGTTCCGCCCGCGATTGTGGGAAGCCCGTCACCTTCGTGCGCCGGTCGGGTTCGGCAAGCTGCACAAACGCGCTTTCGCCGCGCGAAAGAAACGCGGTGAGCGTGAAGCTCGGGTCATCCTCAAAAATGCGGCGCAGGAACTTGAACTCCCAGCGCCACGCGTCTTCGAGGAACAGCACTTCGTTCCGCGCCCCCAACACCTGCACGCTGAACTTGCGGCTCAGGACGGCTTCCGGTCCGCCGGCAGGAGCACCACCAACTTCAACGGCGTATTCCTTCAAACCCGCCACCGTCGGCTGGAAGGTCAGCGTGACGATCTTTTCGGCCGGTCCGGCGGCGAAGGTGAACGGCTGCTGGGCCACCAGCTTGTCGCCATCCTTCAAGTTAAGCGTCAGCGGCCGTCCCACAAGGCCCTCCTGTCGCAGGGCCACGCTGAACCGCGACTCCGCACCCAGCAGCACGCTGCGCGGGGCCTGCACCTGCGCGATGCTGATGTGCGCCGCCTCGGCACCGCCCCGCGCGGTCATCGGCGCTAGAGTGTCCACGGCCAGTCCCAGTTCCCGGGCCACGTCGGTCACGGCGCGCGCGCTGAAGTCGTGGCCATCGCTGACCAGCAGGACACGACCGCCGGGCACCAGCGGCGCGGACTCGCTGCGCTGCTGGCGGTAATGCTCCCAGGCGTCGGCCAAGCTCTCGGCGTAGTGCGTGGTGGTGCCGTTGGCTGCCAGTGCCGGCAGATCCGCCGGCGTGACCGCGCGCGCGTGGCCGTCGAACGCGAACCACAGCACGTTCGGCCGGGCTGCCAGCTTGGTTTGCAGGCCGCTTTTTTCGAGCCATTGCATCGTCTCGGGCAGGCGGCCGTTGGGCGCGGCGCTGTCCTTGAGCCCCATGCTCTTCGAGGTGTCGAACAGCACGAGCACGGGTGGGCCTTCCTGCACGGTGCGGCGGAAGGCGACGATGGGCTGGAGCAGGCACAGCGCGAACACCGCGACGATGGCCACACGCAACGCGCCGAGCAGCAGAATCCACCGGTGCGGCAGGCGCTTCTCCGACAGCAGCAGCGAGCCGCGCACAAGCAGCGCAAGCAGCGCGAGGGTGATGAGCGCGACCAGCCACACCGGCAACACGGGCATCCAACTGATAGTCACGACACCACCTCCGCCTTTGTCGTGGGAGCCAGGATGCCATATTGCGCCACGGTGGAGCCGGCCACCGCCGGGTTCATCACCGGGCAAAGCTGGTGAACAAAATACATCTCGGCGCACAGCACCAGCGCACCCAGCGCGAGGAGCCACGGCCAAAGCAGCACGCGGCCGCCCGCCACCGCCGCATCGGGCTTTGCGCTGGGGTCCGGATGGATGATGTCGCACGTGGTCTTGCCCCACCAGGCACGGAGAGTTTCCGCGTCGGCCTTGTTCACGGTGCTGTCGCCCCGTCCGGCATGCACGATGAAGTTCAGTCGCGTGTTGCCGCTGTCGCCACTGGCCCGCAGCGAATACACGCCGCTCTCATCGGCGGAATCGAGCCGCACGGACAGCTCATTGCCGAGCGGTTGCAAGATGGGCGTCAGCGTGCGCCCGCCAGGAGCGGTAAGGGTGGCAGTCGCGTTTTTGCCGAGGCCGGGCAGCACGAACGACACCAGGTCGCCAGCCTGAAAACTTCGCGCAAGGCGGGCGCGGGTGAGCCGGTTGAGCATCTGGTCCATCAGCGGCACAAAGCAGTTACGGCGCGGCAGGTCGCTCCACTCGTCGTTGGCAGTGGAGTTAACCACCAGCACGCGGCCGGCTCCGAAGGATTGTTCGAGCAGCGCCGGCGCGGTGTCGCCGAACCACGCAAGCACTTGGATTGGGCTGCCGGTCGGAGCATCGCCAAAGTTGTAGAAGGTCCGCGCGCGCACGCGGGCGAAGTCGCCGAACGTCGGGTCTTGGAGCGGCGTGAGCAGCGGGTGCGTCCAGTCAATGCGCGTGAACTGCGCCATGCTGCCCTGATTGATTTGGAGCAGCGGACGCGGCAGCAGGCTGCCCGTGGGGCGTGAAGGGTTGTGCAGCTTCGTGTTGTAAAACGGCGGCTGCACGGCGGGGCCAAGGAACAACAGCAGACCCGCGCCGGCTTGAACGCGGTTTTCCAGCGCGAGCAGCCGGTCGTCGGAAAGGTGCGCGACGTTCGCCATCACCACAACGTCCGCGCTGGCAAACTCGCCGGCGGTGACCGCTTCAGGTCGGCGACGCGAGATCTGGGTCGCGCCGGCTTCACCCTGGCTGAGGACTTCCAGCGCCATGCGGAGGTGGAAGCCCGGTTGCAACGTTTCGATTTGCGTGGTCTCGGGTTCGAGCAGCAGCACGCGGACGGCGGCGGCGCGGGCGTCGAGGTTCAGCCAGAACTGGTCGTCGTCCGGCAGCGCGTCACGCGGTTCGAGCACCAGCTCGGCCACCTTGCCGGTGGTGTCGTAATCGGCGGGCACGGGCAGGCTCACTTCCGCAAATGTGCCGGGAGCCAGCGTCACCTTCTGGAACACGTCGCCGAGTCCGGCGAGCTGCTTCACGCGCACGGTGCGTTCCTGCGGCTCGTTGCCGGACGCACCGATGCGGGCGTGCAAGTAGCGCTTACCGTCGGACTCGATGGGCCGGGCGTCGGCAATCCACGCGTTGCGCGGCGCGGAGGGGCCGACGTCCACGATTTGCACGGAGACGGGAACGGGCAGGTTTTCAAGGAAGCCGGCGACCGCGCGCTGCGACCAACTGCCTTGGTGGTTGTCGGTGAGGAAGACGAGTTCCGCGCGCGTGTTCGGGCGCGGCGCGGCGAGCATCGGACGGACGACGGCCAGGGCGGAGGAAAGGTCGGTGTCGCCAAGGCCGGTGCGCGCGGCTTCGAGACGGGCGACGTAGCGGGTCGGATCCTCTGCGAGCGGGCCGAGGGCCACGGTCTTGTTCGCGGTGAGCAGCACGGTGGCACGGTCGCCGGGCAGGCCCTGGGCGAGCAGGGCACGGGCGATTTTCTTGGCTTGGACGAACGGCGAGTCCTTACCCGGCTGCTCGTAGTTCATGCTGCGGCTGACATCGAGCACGATGAAGCGCTCGGTGAAGTGGCGGCGGCCACTGGTCGAGAAGATGGGCTTGGCCAGTGCGAAGACGAGCAGCAGCAGGAATGCCGCGCGCAGGAGGAAGAGCAGCACCTGATGCCACTGGATGCGACGGGAGAGCTTGTGCTGCGACGTCCGCAGCCAGCGCAGGCTGCTGAAGGGCATCGTGCGCACACGCTTGGGCTTGAGCAGATGGATGATGACCGGGATGGCCAGCAGCGCAGCGGCGGCGAGAGCTAAGGGTGCGAGGAGGGTGAACATGGTTCAGCCGCGCAGTTTCGCGCGGCGGTGGAGGTAGGCGGAGAACGCCTCGTCATACGGCTGGCGAGTGTTCAAGGGCACGTAGTCGATGCCCGCCTCGACCAGGCCTTTGCGGAACATCTCCGTCTCTGCGGCGAGGTTTTGCAGGTAGCTCTCGCGGACGGAGGCGGGGTCCACTTCCAGTTCCTCACCGGTTTCGAGGTCGCGGAAGACGGTCGCACCGTCGAAAGGGAACTCCACTTCGGAGGCGTCGCGGATTTGGAAGACGATGACGTCGTGGCCGTGGCTGCGGAGGAGGCGGATGGATTTGAGCGTCTCGGCGGGCTCGTCAATGAGGTCGCTGATGAGCACGATGAGGCCGCGGCGCTTGAGGTTGCGCACGAGGGCGCGGAGGCTCGCGGCGACGTTGGTTTCGCCGGTGGGCGGGTTGGCGGTCATCGCCTGAATCATCTGGCGCAGGTGCGAGAGGCGCGAGCGCGGCGGGAGCAGCAGGCCGGGCTTCGCGCCGAAGAGCGAAAGGCCAACGGCGTCCTGCTGCTTGATGATGAGGTAGGCGAGGCAGGTCGCGAGGAAGCAGCCGTAGTCCCACTTGGTGACCTTGCCGGTGCCGAAGGCCATCGAGGCGGAGCGGTCGAGCAGGATATAGGCGCGGAGGTTGGTCTCTTCTTCGTAGCGCTTGATGTAATAGCGGTCGGTGCGCGCGAAGACCTGCCAGTCGAGATACTTGAGGTCGTCGCCGGGGACATACTCGCGATGGTCGGCGAACTCGACGGAGAAGCCGTGGAACGGGCTGCGGTGAAGGCCGTTGATGAAGCCCTCGACGACGAGCTTCGCGATGAGCGGCGAGAGCGTGAACTTGTCGAGCAGCGCGGGGTCGAGGTAACGGCGCGGGTCGGGATTGCGCTCGACCTCGGTGATGACCTGCGGATTGCCGCGCTGCACGACCTCGCGATGGAAGCGGTTCGCGACGCTGCGGGCGCGGATGCGCAGGCTATCCAGAAAGGACGGTGAAGTGCCGAGGACGTTGGCCATGAAGCACGGGAATCAGTTGCTCAACCGCCCGCTCACGATGTCGCGCGCTCGCGCACTTCCTTCAGCAACCGTTCCACGATGGTATCGGTGGTGATGCCTTCTGCCTCGGCGGTGAAGCTGGCGAGGATGCGGTGGCGCAGCACGGGCAGCGCGACGTGGCGGACGTCGTCGCAGGAGACGTTCACGCGGCCGGCGAGGGCGGCGTGGGTCTTGGCGGCGAGGACGAGCGCCTGGCTCGCGCGCGGGCCGGCACCCCAGCCGACTTGTTCCTTGATGAACGCCGGCACGCCCGCCTCGTGCGGACGCGTCGCGCGCGCGAGGTCCACAGCGAAACCGGTGACGTGGCGCGAGACGGGGATGCTGCGAATGAGCTGCTGGTGCGCGAGGAGCGTCGGGCCGTCGAGAATCGGGCGCACGTCGGCGTCGGTGTTCATCGTGGTCTGCATCACGATGTTCTCCTCCTCGTCGAGCTTGGGATACTTGATGAAGGTGTTCATCAGGAAGCGGTCCTTCTGCGCCTCGGGCAGCGGGTAGGTGCCTTCCTGGTCAATCGGGTTTTGCGTGGCCAGCACGAAGAACGGCTGCGCGAGCTTCCACGTCTGGCCGCCAGCGGTGACCTCGCGCTCCTGCATGGCCTGAAGCAGCGCCGCCTGCGTCTTGGGCGGCGTGCGGTTGATTTCGTCGGCCAGGACGATGTTGCTGAAAATCGGGCCGCGCACGAAGACGATCTCGCGCTTGCCGGTCTCGTGATTCTCCTCGATGACGTTGGTGCCGACGATGTCCGAAGGCATGAGGTCGGGTGTGAACTGGATGCGCTTGAACTGGAGCGCCAGCACGCGGGAAAGCGTGCTGATCATCAGCGTCTTGGCGAGGCCGGGCACGCCCTCGAGGAGGTTGTGGCCGCCAGCGAAGATGGTGGTGAGGAGTTGTTCGAGCACCTCGCGCTGGCCGACGACGACCTTGCCGAGTTCGGCGAGCATGTCGTCGTGGCAACGGTTCAGCTTCTGGATTTTCTGTTCGATGGATTCGCTCATGGGTGGGTTCTTCGTTGGGAATAGTTCAAGGGGCGGTGCTGTCGGTTGACTTGGGATTGTCGTGCGTCACGCCGTCGCTCGCTACGAAATCTTGCCCAATCGCACTCGATGGCGTAAGCAAGCTGCATGAGCACCATTGAACTTGCCGTCCAGCGGGTTGCCGGTCTCGACGAGTCTCATGCAGCCAAGCTGCTGGCATGGCTCGACAGCCAGCAAGTGGCCACATCCGCCCCGCCGCAGGAGCAACCGCTCGGTGCCCACGCGATGATTGGCTTCGCGCTCCGCGAAGGCCGTGCGCCACGGACAACAGCTGAGTGGATGAGGGAACTTCGCGAGGGGGACGCAGACTAGCATGACGTGGGTAGCGGACACCTGCCTGCTCATCGACATCGCAGATGCCGACCCGCAGTTCGCTTCCGCGTCCGCTGCACTGTTGAGTGCCAAGCGCGGCGATGGGCTGGTGCTGGCCCCCGTCACCTACATCGAACTGGCGCCAGTGTTCGGTGGCGATGTGGCCCGGCAGGAACTTTTTCTCCACCACTTGCAAGTCTCCTGGTTGCAGGCATGGACCCAAGCGGAGACGCTGGCCGCGCACGCAGGCTGGCTTCGCTACGTGCAAGCGAAACGGCAGCTCCGCAGCCCGAAGCGTCCGATGGCCGACATCCTCATTGGAGGCTTCGCGGAGCGCTTCGATGGCTTGCTGACGCGGAACGAGGCGGATTTCAGGAACGTGTTCCCGAATCTGCGCATCGTCGTCCCGTGACGATGCCCCGGACACAGCGCTGACCTGCCAGCCCCAACGGGGCTGCGGCCTCCAGCCCAGGGTTGCGAGGCACGAGCTACCCTGGGGCAACGAATGCTCCCAGCCGACAACCCCAACTGAGTTGCGACGCGCGTGCCGAACGACTTGGAATCGCGGGCTCAATCCAACTTCCTCGTTAGTGAGGTCTCCATCCCCTCGCTATGCTTGGCGCGGCGCATAGCAATGAACAATCCCGTGTTCCCTACGACTATCAGCACCGCAATCAGAATCAGTGCATCCGGTTCGTTTTCTGGGTGACCTTTGCCGTGAAACTCGTCCCAAAATACACCAATGCATCCCACACTGAGTATCACGACTTCGATGAGTCTGTTCCGGTAATACTTGTAGCCAAGTTTCATACGTGGGCGATGCGGCCTAGCTTGGTTTCCCCTCAATGACTCAGCGCATACGTGATGACGTTCAGCGCCACGCGGAGGGCGTCGGTGGGTTCGAGGCCCTTGGCGTAGGCGTTGGACTCGCGGTTGAGCGCGCTCTGGAAATCGAAGGGCGTGTAGAGCACCGCCAGCCGCTGGTCGAGGAAGAGGCCGTGGAACTCCGGGTATTCCAACGCCGGGTCGTCGCGCAGCGCGGGCGCGGTGAAGGTGACCTTCTCCAACGGATTCCAGCCGGCGGTGAAGATGGGGTGCGTGGGCGGGAGTTTCAGCAGCTCGTTCTTGCCGAAGACTTTCTTCAGCTCGCGCCGGAACGCGGCATCGAAGGGCTTCAGCCCCGCGCCCGCGCTGGCGACGAGCAGCCCGCCGCGTTCGAGATAGCGCCGCAGGCCCTCGATTTCCTTGGAGGTCAGCTCGAAGTCGTAGTGCCCGGTCATGAAGAGCAGCGGGTAATTGCCGAGCTGCGGGTCGTCGAGCGCGATGCGGTGGGGCGCGTAATCCACGTCAATCTTCGTGTTGTCGTTGAGGCCGATGGCGATGCTGTTGTGCAGGCCGGGATGCAGGTCCCAGCTTCCGCGATACATCACGGTGGCGTGGCGGAAGACGTCGCCGGGGCGCGACTGACCGTCGTAGAGCGGGAATTGCTGCGCGAGGAAGCGGCCATACTCGGTGCTGCCGAGCACGTAGGCGACGAGGTTCACGCCGAGCCGCCACGCGGTCTCGCCGGTGATGTGTTTGCCGGCGGGATGATATTTCGCGCTGCTCCACGCCGCGCCCAGGCCCGTGGGCACGAGGAGCACGGCGGCGCGCGTGCCGATGTCCATGGAGTAAATCTCGGGCGGTTGCTGGAACTGCACGCCGTTCACGAGCGTCATCACCTGCTGGATGCGGTAGCGGGAGTTGAAGACGGGATGGTCCAGCGGCAGCCGCATGAATTGCTTTTGCGGAAAGACCTTTCGCATCTCGCGCGCGACGGCGAGGGAGAATTCGTCGATGCCGCGCGCGGCGTTGAAGATGATGGTGCCGCCGGCGGCGAGGTATTTGCGGAGGTTCTCGACCTCGGTGGGCGTCAGGGTGAAATCGTAGTCGCCCGTCATGTAGAGAATCGGGATGTCCACGGGGTCGAAGCCGGGGCTGGAGAGCGGCTTGGTGGCGTATTGGTAATTGTTGCCGTCGGCGAGGCGCTCGTTGCTGGCGACGATGAGCTTCTGGGCGTCGCCGGGGTAGCTCTGCCATTGCTCGAAGATTTGCACCGTGCCGTCGGGGTGGACGTATTTGAGCTTCTCGCCGTATTCCACCTTATACATGACGGTGAGCGTGGTGGGCGGGGGCGGCGTGCGCTCCTGCGTCTTGCGCATCGTGGGGCCGGGGTCGGGGATGACGTCCGTCTCCTCGCCGCCGGTCTGGGTTTTGGGCGGGGCCTTGGCGGGCGCGGGCGGCTTGCCCTCGGCGGGCGGGAAGAGGACCTGGCGCTGGGCGTGGGCGGGGAAAGTCGAGAGCAGCAGGGCGAGAAGCAACCAGATGGAGGCCTGACGCGGCTGGAGTGCGGACGCCCACGTCCGCAATCCATCGCCGGAAGCAGGACCGGGCTGCGGACGTGGGCGTCCGCGCTCCGGGGAGGGTGGTTGCATCGGCGTGTTCGACGCGGCTGCGGCGGGTTTTATTGGTTCGGGGACTAACTTCATGGCAACTGGATTTCGACCGTCGGTTCCGGCGCATTCGGCTGCGGGCGATGCCAGGTGTGGCTGGGGGTGAGCTTGAGGGTTTTGAGAACCTTCGGCAGCGCGGTGGGCTGGGTGGCGGCTTTGGCGGAGACCGCCTTGGCGAGATTCCACGCGGTCTCGGCGGCGGCGGTTTCCGAGGTGATTTTGGCGATCAGCTTGTCGGCGGCGGCCCGGGCATCGGCAACGGCCTTGGTCTTCGCGGCGGCTTCGGCAGCCGCTTTGTCCGCAGCCAGCTTGGCATCCGTGGCTGCCTTCTGAGCCGTGGCCAAGGTGGCGGAAGCCTGGTCGGCTGCGGCTTTGGTCTGCGTCGCGGCCGTGTCGGCCGCAGCTTTCTCAGCAACGGCTTTGGCGGGCGTTTTCACGTTGGCCAGCCGGGCGGCAGCGGCGGCTTTGGCCTTCTCAGCGGAGTCGGTGAAGGCCTTGTCGGCGACCAGCTTGGTGACCGCCGCCAGTTTCTGCGCGGCTGCAAGGTTGGTGGCGGCTTGGTCGGCAGCGGCCTTCGCTGAGTTCCACGCGGCCTCGACGGCGGCTTGGTCGGTGACGGCCTTGGCAGCGACCTTGTCCACTGCGGCGCGGGCGTCGGTCACGGCCTTCGCGGCCTTGGCGGACTCCGCGAGGTAGTATTCGGCGTCGAGCTTGAGGTCGGCAGTGGATTTGATCGCGCCGGGGAACTGCGTCGCCAGCGTCCACACGCTCAAGGTGTATTCCGGCGCGGGCACGACGACGCCATCCTCCTGCATGCGCCAGGATTTCACGACCAGCGGGGTGAGCGTGTGCGGGAGCGGCGTCATGCCATCCACGCGCAGGGGCGCAGGCGAATTGCGGATGTTCAAGTCCGTGGCCCCCGGCGCGAGCGGCTTCTCGGGGTTCGTGGTAACCACCTCGACGTGCGTGTTGCGCGGGGACTCGCCCTTCACGCGCACCACGAGGAACTCCAGCACCTCCAACGGCTCCTCGCCGCGCACGATCTTCGGCTTCGCGGACGACGGTGTGAGCGTGATTTGCTCAGGCGGGATGTTGCAATTGAGCATCGTCAGCGAGCTGGAGATGAGGTGCAGCACTTTGTTGGTCACGGCGTTGGTGATGGTGATGCTCGTGAGCTGGACCTTCGCGGCCGCCAGCGAGACGGCGGTGACGGAGCGGTCAATCAACGTGTCCTCCGCGCTGCCCGTGAGCGTGCGCAGGCTCATGCCGGTGTGGCAGTGGCGAAGGATGTTTTGCTTCAGCATGGCGTTGCCGGTGTGCCACGAGATGCCCGTCGCGCAGTCCTCGATGACGTTGCCGCTCACGCTGCACTCGCCCGCGCTCACGGCGATGCCGATGGCGTAAGCGCCGTAGATGCGGTTGTCGCGGATGTCCGCGAGCTGGCAACTCGTGACGGAGAGGGCGGACGGGCGGACCATCGCCGCCTTCTGCGCGCGGAACTCGTTGCGCACAATGGCCGGCGTGTCGCATCCCGTGAGGCTCAGGCGTCCGAACGCGGTGAAGCGGTTGCCAATCACGTTGCAGCGCTCGTTGGGCTTGTCGCCAGTGTTATCAATTCCCGTGAGGCCCACGTGGACATTGTCGAACTGGGCGTTCTGCAAATCCACCATCGTGCGGGCGACAGCGGTGAGTTCGGCGGGCACGGGCGCTTTCTCGCCTGGCGCGATGGGGGAGACGATGGCGACGTTGCGCTTGTCCTCCGGCAAGTTGGCGCGACCGACCAGGAACAATGACCCGCCGCGCAGGAGCTTGAAGATGCGCTCCGCCGAGTTCGTGGCCACGAGCCGCAACTCCATCGCGTCCGTGAGGCCCGGCGCGTGCATCTTGATGCTGCCGTAAGCCTCGACCATTCCGTCCACGGAGAGCACGCGGCGGCCTTGGCCGGACTGGAACGCGAGGTTGGAGTTCGCATCAAGGAGCAACTGCTTGCAGGTGGTCTTGTCCGAGTCGTCGCGGTCGAAGACCACGGTGTCGCGGGCGGAGATGACGGCATCATCTTCGGCGCTCGGCACCGCGCCGCCCTTCCATGTGGAGACATCGCTCCAGCGCCCGCCGCCGAGGCCGTTGGAATGGATTTCCTTGGCGAGCAGCGGGGTGGTGGACCACAGAGACACGATGAACACAGAGAAAGGCAACCAGCGAAAAAACTCTGTGTTCATCGTGTCTCTGTGGTTCATCTGGCTGGCTGCTTGGCTGCGGTTCCGTGTCATTGCCCCACCTCCTCCGCCTCGATGAAACTCCGCAGCGAATCACTCTGCCGGTCGCTCACGGGCAGGATTTTGAGGCCGTCAATCTGCACGGTGCCGGTGATGTTAATGAGTTCGAGCTTCAGCAGCGCATCGGACGCGAGCGGTGTGCGGATGCGCACGGCGGCCTTGCGCCACTGGCCGTAGGACGCGCGGTCCAGCGGGATGAGAACGTGTGCGGTCGGGTTGGTGGCGGGGCCGTCGGCACCGGCATACATCCAGACGTTCATGTAACAATACTGGTAAGGCTCCAGGCTCGTGTTGCCCTGCTTGCGATACCAGAACTCCACCCAGCACGTGCTGTCGGGTTGCACATTGCGCAGTTCCTTGATGTAGCTGAAGCGCCCGCTCGTCACCGTTGGCCCGTCCATGCCGAGCATCGGTGCGAACGCGACGCGGTCGAAGCGCCCGGGGGGCTGCATCTCACCCGGCTCGAAGCCCGTGACGTGGCCGCGAAACGTCGTGCTGGCTACGGCCACTTCGTTTGTCTTCGCGGCAACAGCACGTTCCGCTCGCACTTTCACCACGTTGAAAACCGGCGTGAGCTTATGCTGCGTGAAGTAGTCGGGGAACGTCTCGCTCAGCTTCTCGAACCAAGCCAGGGCGTTCGCGAAATCCTCCTGCCGCAGTGCGCAATCAGCCAGCCCGTGCATCGCGCGGTCACGGAACCCGGCCCACTGCCGGAGCTTCAGCAGCACTTCGTAATGGCGGATGGCGTCCTCGTAGCGGCCCGCGAACCGGTCGGTCTCCGCGCGGAGGAAGCGATACATCCCTTCGAGCTTCTGCTCCGGGAAATCCAGTTCGAGCCGCTCCAGCAAGAGCCGCGTGCCGCGCACGTCGCCGGTGCGGAGTTTCTGTTCCGTGATGCGCAGCAACGCGCCGCGCTGGATGGCCTCGTTCTGGCCGGTCGCGGCGAAGCGTTCGCCGCCCAGCGACTTCGCCAGCCGATAGCGCTCGGCGGCTTGCACGAGGTCGCCGGCCTGCGTGTAGAGGTCGCCCCAGTGGATGGCCGCCTCGCGCACCGCCGGATGCCCGAGGCCGCGATGGTCCTGGATGATGCTCTCGTAGAGCTGCGCGGCCTTGGGAAACTCCTTCAGATAATTCCACTGCAAGTCCGCGCCCTTGAGCAGCACGGTCACGCGCAGGCTCGGGACCTTGCCCGCAACCTTGAGCGCCTCCTCCATCAGCGCCATCGCTTCCGTGCCGCGGCCCTGCCGGGCCAGCGCTTCCATCAACGAGGTTTGCAGAGCGACCCGGCGCTTCACATCCAGGTCCGGTTGCGCGAGCAGATGCCGCGCAAGCCGCTCAACCAGCGGCCAGCGGTTCGGCTGCTCGGAAACGAGCAGGAAGTCGAACGCCGAGTTGAAACGCTGCACATCCCAGCCGCTCCAGTCATCGGCGGACAGCAGCGCCACGGCGCGCTCCAGCGAGTGCGGGCTGGTGGGAATCGGCGCGGTCCACACGTAGACGCGTTGCTTCACCGGTGGCGCGCCCGCGCCGGCGGTCAGCGTGACGAAATACTCGCCGGACTTGAAATAAACGTGCGTAGGCGAGCGCCCCGTGCCGCGCGTGCCGTCGCCGAAATCCCACTGGACCTCCGCCGGGTCCGGGCTGGTGCCGTGCGACTCGAAGCGCACGAGATGCAACGCCAGCGCCGGTGTGCTCAAGGTGTCGTCCACGCTCCACGCAAAGGTCATGGCCGGCGCGCCGTTCGCGCCCTCGATGCCCGCCGCCTCGGCGCGCGTGGCTGGGGCGAACATCGCGGCGGGCACGGCGGCGGCAGCGAGCTTCTTGTTCGCCGTGTCGCGCTTGAGGTAGAGCGTGCAGTTCGCCGCGGCGGTGGCGGGGCCGCAGACGTGATGCACCTCGAAGGGATGCACGCCCGCCGTCAGCTCCACCTCGCGCCACGCCGTCACGGGAATGCGCGTGGTGAAGCGGGCCGCGCCGGTCTGCTCGAAGACGCGGTTGGTGTTGATAAACAGGAACGCCGCGTTCTCCGCGCCGAGGTAAAACTTGTAAGCGCCATCCTCCGGAATGCGCAGGAAGCCCCGGTAGGACGCGGCGAAGTTGCGCACGTTGTCGGGCCGCGCGGGGTTCACGTTCTGCACCACCTGATCCACGAAGGCGTTGCCGATGACCGCCGGGTTTTGCTTCAAGCTCCCGACCACGTCCGCCCAGCTCGCGAGCGACGTGCCGGGCCAGCTGCGGAACTCG
Source organism: Akkermansia muciniphila (assembly GCA_945874145.1). Lineage (GTDB taxonomy): Bacteria > Verrucomicrobiota > Verrucomicrobiia > Limisphaerales > SXTU01 > SXTU01. Next base: position 29,712 of record CAMCFN010000028.1, on the reverse strand, counting down.
ACGGTGATTCCCTCGGGCAGCGGCGCGACGTTGGGGTGCGGCAGTTTGGGATTCCCCGCATAGGCCCAATAAGCCGGGTTGTTGGTGTTGCGTTTGAACTGGATGAGCGTCTCGCCATCGGGCTGATGCGAGAGCACGGCGACGGGCAGCACCGTGCCGTCCTGCCGCTGGATACAGATGTCCGCGCCATCGGGCCGCAGCCAACCCGCCGCCGGCAGCCGCGCGATGACGGACTGCGTCTGCGCCTTCTCGCTGGTGTAGTCACCGATGAGCCGCAGCGGGAAGCGCACGCGATAGCCGGGCACCCAGGCGGGCGCGGGCAACGCCACGGCGGGCGGAGGAGGAAGAGTCTTCGCAGCGACCTTCGGCGGTGCGGGTGCGGCGGCTTGGGCAACCATCGAGGCGGCCAGCAGAAGGATGGACCAGAGAGACGCGATGAACACAGAGTGCGGCCCGGGATGAAGCCCTCTGTGTTCATGGTGTCTCTGCGGTGAAAGGTCACTCCGGCTCATAGGTGATTCTGAGTTGCCACTGTTGCCGCCCGGCGTGGGTGGGCGACATGAGGATGCACGGGCCGTCGAAGGTGATCAGCCAGCCGCGATTCGGGGCCGCGCTGCCGTGCCAAAGCTCCACGTCTTGCGTGACGTTCACCGTGACTTGCAGCGCGCCGGGTTCGAACTTGCCGTTGCCGGTGGGCTTGGTCGCGCGGTCCACGGAGCGACCGCGCGCGCCGGGCACGGACCACTCCTGCCGCTGCGGATGGACCCTGCGGAACTGGTGGCATACGCCGATGCCCCACTCCGCGAGCACGCGCCACACGGTCACGGTGCACGTCGTCGGTGGCCCGGCGGGGATGACCCACTCGGCGTGCGTGATGCGGTTGCCTTTGGGGATTTGGTCGAAGGAATAGCGGACGAGGTAGCTCGTGCTCGCGCCGCCGATGGGCGGGTGGGAGACGAAGAGCGTCGGGTCAATCTGCTGCGCCGCCCAGCCGCTGCGCGGATGGCTCTCGGACAACGCGGCGAAGGCATCCACGGCCTCGGGCTTGAGCGTGATGGTGCGGGCCTGTCCAACGGGCGCGGCCAACAAAATCATCGCGAGGAGGGCGAGGGTTCTGAGTTTGAAGAGGCTCGCGTTCATCCCTCAATTCCCCTTGTCCACCGCCACATACAGCCGCCCGCGTTTTTCCGCATAGGCCATCGCCCGCACGGACGCGCTGGGCAGCGCGACTTGGTCCACCTTCCCATCGAGCCGCCCGTCTGCCTCCAGGCCGAAGAGACAGACTGACATCGCCGCGCCCACGGCCACGCGCGCTTGTTGCGTGAGCACGACCGGCGCGCCCTGAAGCTGCGCGCCTTTCACCGACGCCACTTGCGGCAGCAGCGAGACGAAACCGTCCGCGTGCGCGAGCTGGAAGAGGCGCGGCGTGTTTTGCATCGCGAGGTAAAGCGCCGGCTGCTGCGGGTGTCCGGCGAGCACGCAGTTGCCGATGTGCTCCATCGTCGAGAACCACGCCTGTCGCAGCCCGCCGCGCTGAAAATCCGCGCTCATGCAGCCGGAGTAGCCGCCCATCACCATCGCCTCACTCCCGGCGAACCACCCCGCGCCGGATGGGTAGTAGCGATGCGTGCGCTTGCGTTGCAGGGCCACCACGGTGCGCGCGAAGCGGCTCGCGAGCGGCTTTTCCTTGCCGGCCTTCACGCGGGTCTTGGCGGCGTCGGCCTCGTCGGCCTCCACCGGCAGGCCCTGCGCATCAAGTGCGTAGTAGGCAATGCCCGCCTCGTCCCACGTGCCGCCAATGCTGTTGGGGAGAAAGAGTGTCTTGCCCGCCGCGTCGAGCCCCACCGTGCCGCCCGAGAGGCCACAGTGAAAACCCACGCCGTGCGCAGCGGCCTCGACCAGTTCGAGGCCAGTGGGCTTCACGGCGTAAATGAGCAGGTGCTCGAACTCCAGCCAGTTGGTGAACGCCGCGTGTTTCTCCTGCTTGTCCTGCGATGGCGCGGTGATGTCCTGCCACACATACAAGACCGGCAGGCGGGGGTGGAAGAGCAGGCCCAGCGGGTAGTTCGTCTCCTTTGTGAGCACGGCGGGCTTGGGCAGGGACAGGCGTGTCGGTTCACCGGTGGGCTGGCCGTTTGCATCGAGGCGGAACACAGCGAGATGCTGGTCGTGGGTGACGCGGTGTCCGATGACGAGCAGGGACGCTGCATCACTCACGGCGGCGCAGAGGGCGTTGGACACGGCCACCTGCGTGAAGAACGCCGGCGGCGCCGCGAGCGGCGTGGGTGTGACCTCGAACTCGCGCGGCAGCGTGGCGGCGCGGAGGGTGAAGGCAAGGAGCAGAAAGAGCGCCGTTGCGAGCGGTGAATTCGGGCGCAGCCGCCGAGAAGAGGAGGCGGATTCGCAGGCCAAGGATCTGGTGCGCCTCCTCACGTCGGCGGCTACGGGCGCATTACTCATGGCGCAGCCAGCCGGCGGTAATACTCCTTCACCACCTGCTCGTAGCGCGGCAGGACGGGGCCGGCGGGCTCGTCGAGGATGCGACCGCGCACCTGCTGGTTGCGCGGCAGGCTGGGCTGGAACCCCGTGCTCGCCCGCTGGAACACGCGCGCCTCCGAACGCAACCGGTCCAGCAACTCCTGCTGCGTGCGGAAGGTCTCCGCCGTCGGAGCCTCGCGCAGCTTCTCCAAGTTTTGGTTGAGCTGCGCGATGAGGTCGTCGAGGTGGTCGGTGGGCAGGTAGAGATTTTTCAGCTCCTTGCGCAACGCGTTTGCGCGCTCGATGAGCTGCTTCTGTTCGCCGTCCATGTCGCGCAAGAGCGCGGCCACCTTCGGGTCCAGCGGCTTGCCCTGGCGCTCGACGATGTGGTTCACCGCCTGCGGCTTCTGCATCCGGTCGGCGAACTTGTCACTCCACTCACCCTTGTTCGCGAGGCTGAACTTCGTGTCGTCCGACTCAACGCGCTTGCCACCGATGCCAGTGGACTGGTCTTTCTGCATGTCGTCGGTCTTCTTCTCCTTGAGCACGCCCTCCTGGTCCGGGGCCTCGAACTGCCCTTCCTGCACCTTGTCGCGCCCGCGCATGTTCGGCGACTCGCTGCCCGCGACCTTGCCGTAAGACCGCGCGCCCTGCCGGCCGGTGCCAGACATACCACCGACGTTCGCGGTCGGGGGTTTCTTGTTGCCGGTCGTCGAGGTGGCCGCGTTTGAGTTCAAGCGCCCGCCCATCTTGCTCACCTCGCCGGGGTCCACGGCGACGAGACCGGAGTTCAAGGCCAACGTGTCGAACTTCTCCTCCATCTCGTCCGCCTCCTCGAGCAGCTTGCCCACGAGGTCTTCGAGCTTGTCCGGCACCAGCGGCGCGGTGATCTGGTTCGGCGTCAACCCTTCGAGGCCAGGAATCTTCGCGGTCTTCTCCGCGCGCGTGCCGAGAAACATCGTGCTCAAGTCCGGCCGCACAGCGCTCTCCTGAGTCTTAAGTTTGCTGCCCAAGTCCGGCGGAATGGCGGGTTGTGTCCCGCGCTCCTGGTCCTTGTCGCCGGGTTTGCCGGTGGCGACGGTCTCGCGCATCTGCACCACATCGCTGAGGTTCGCGAGGTCCTGACGGAAATTCACGAGCTTGTCGCCCGAGCCGGGCAGCATCTTCTCGAGCGCCTGCTGCGCGGCCAACTGCGACGCCTTGAGTTCAACCTCTTTCATCGCGCGCGCCATCGCCTCGGCTCCGGCCTGCTTGAGCTTCGCGTGAATGTCCGCGAGCGCCGCCGCGGCTTTCGTTTGTGCCGTCGCAGCCATGGACCAGCGTCCGGCGGTCAGTTCAGTTCCGGCCTGCTTCATCGCCGTCTTGGCACCGCTGGAATCCAACGCGACCGCCGCCGTGGTGAACGCCTGCCCGAGCGGCGCATCCACGGGTGTCACGCGTTCGCCCACGCCCGCAAGCGCCGTCTGCGCGAGGCCGGCCAGCATCAGCACCTTCGCCTGGCGCGCGGCGGCGGACTTCGCGACGAGTGGGGCGGTGGGCTTGCTGGCCTGCGCGAGCGACTCGTCGCGGAACGCCAGCTCGCGGTCGGCGAGCATCTTCAGGAAGGGCGTCATATTCGAGAGCTCCCAGTTCTGCCGGAACGCCACGTATTGCCCGAGCATCTCGTTGAGGCTGGCGATGGTCCGCTCCGCTGTGAACCGCGCTTCGGCCAGCGCGGCGCGCTTGGCGGAAGGCGTGTCCTGCGTCGCCACGCTCTCCAGCACGCGCGTCAGGCGGATCATCTCCGTGTCCGCCAGCATCCCGAGCGAGAAGCGCAGCGTGCCGACGGCGGAGACGAAGTTGCGCGCCGTCGCGCCCGCCGTCTGCCGCAACTGTTCCTGCGCCTTCGCGCCCTCGCGCATCGCGGCGGCCAGCGCGTCGAGATTCTTCGTGTCGTCCCAGCGCAGACCGGACGCGGGGTCGAACTTCTGCATCCAGCCTGCGGCGAGCGCGACGCCCTGCTGCTGCCGCGTGATGAGCTGCTTGAGGTCCGCCTCGGATTGCAGGATTTGCTCGTAGAGAACTTGGAAGACCGTGCCCTCGCCACCGATGAGCAACGTGCTGCTTTCGCTCGTGGTCCAGGCCCCCGCCTTGGCGGGATCAGCATCACGCGCGCGCAAGGCGATTTCCACCTTCTCGCCCTCCACCATGCCGAGGGCCGCGATAGCCAGCGCGTGGTCGAGCTTGAACTCGCGCGGCAAGGCGGCTTGCGGCCATTGCGCCACCGGCTGCCAGATCGCCTCGCCGGCCGGCGCGTTCGTCGCGCCCTTGGTCGGCGCGGCGGCAGTGGCGACCCGGCGGGCGAACAAGCCGACTTCGCTCAGGCCGTAGTCATCGCTCGCGGTGAGCTTCAGCGGCAGAACGGAGCCGAGTTGCACCTCGGTCTGCTTGTCGAGGCCGCTGAGGGCGAGCTGCGGCGGTTGGTCCGGCAACACGCGCAGGCCGTAGCGCAGACTCGGGCCGGGGGCCTGCTTCCCGCGCTGCACGCGGACTTGGTAGGCGGCGACATCGGCGAAGGTGAGCTCACCGCTGAACTCCGTGGGGCTCAGGCGGCGCAACTCAAGCTGACGCGGCGCGGCGGTGTTCGTCGCGCCCTTCGCCACGCCGCCCTCCAACAGGAGCACGGCCTGGTCCGCCGGCTGGTCGAGCACGAAGGTCAGCGCGGCGCGCGTGCCATGGAGCGCCTCGAGGTCGCCGCCGCTGGTCTCAATTTTCTGCGGCGCAAGGCGCGTGTATTCCGGCAGTTGGAGCGTGGCGCGCACGAGGTTCACCTGCGGTGGCAGCGGCACTTCGATGGTGTGGACGGGCGTGGTGAAGTCGCCGCCGGTCACGGTGTAGGTGAGCGAGCGCTGGAGATTCGGGAAGGTGTAATCCACCGTCAGCGCGCCGGGCGGCACGGGGACTTGCATCACCGTGCTGGTCTCGCCGATGACCTGCCGCACCGCGAGCCGGTTAGGGCGTTCGCCGACGATGCGCACCCGCACGCGCACCGTGCTGCCAGGCGTGGCCTGCACGTCACCGGTTTCGACCGTGAGCAGCGTGCGATAGAGCGGGGCGATTTGTGCGAACGGCTGGAAGATTCGCGAGGCGGCATTCGTGAAATGCTGCTGCTTGAAGACGTAGAACCCGACGCCGATGGCAATCATCAGTCCCGCCACGGAGAGCCGAATCAAGGCCGGGCGCAGCTTCGCGGCCTGCTGGAGATGGAGCGCCTTGAGCGATGCATAGTTCTCCCGCAGCACCGCCGTGCCGTAATCACTGCCGCTGCTGCCGGTCTCGCGGGAGATTTGCAGGCTGTTGATCAGCCGGTTGCTGGTGCCCGGCGACTGTTGCTCAATGGCCAGCGCGACCTGGTCCTCGGTCAGCCGGACTTCACACCAACGCCGCCACAGCCATCGCCCGAGCACCACCAGCACGGCAAAGAACAACGCGCTCGTCGCCACCCGCCCCCAGCGCGGCAGATGCACGAGGATATCGAGCGAGAAAACCACCCAGAGATACCCCAACGGTGCCGCGACGAGCACGGCGAGCATCTCCAGCGCAATCAGGAGCTTCCACCGCCGGGTGTTGCGCTGCACGAGTTGCTGGAGCTCGCGCAGCAAATCTGGGGCAGGCTGGTGGGGTATGGGGCTGGTCACGAGCGCTGGTCTGCTAATGCAGTTGGATCGAGCAATGGCAGACGGCCCGGAAAAGGCCTTTCTTCAGGCGGCCACCGTGGTGAAATGCAGGCGGGCGGGCTTACGGCCGGAGTTTTTTCCGAAGATGACCGAACCCAAAGGTTGACTAATCAACGGGGGTTCCAAGGCCAAAGAGCTTTCGGGAATATTAGCGCAACCATAGCGAAACAAGCAGGTGGTGACTGGAAACCAGTCCTGCAATCTGTCTCCCCGTTGAGGCTGCTGTTTTGAGGCCACGGTTGACAGCGCGGCGAACTGGCGTGAGTCTGCGGACTCTAATGGCTTCCGCCAGTTAGCTTGCTAACTGGTTTCCTGCGAGGCCGGACAGGGGGCCTGGAGGCCCCCTTCCTTTTTTTCCACACCGTGGTTTCAGCTCCGTGCTTTCTGGCAGGGCCATGCTAGATATCTGCCAGAACTTGGCTGGCGTGGACTTCTTCACCGCTCCCGGCCTAGTCTGCGGTCGTGGCCGAACCTAGCTCCAATCCACCCCGACTGCGCCTGCGCGTCACTGCGGCGGCTGAATCCGCGATCCGCAGCGGTCATCCGTGGGTATATGACAACAGCATTCGCGAGCAGAACCGCGCCGGGACGGCGGGCGAGCTGGCGGTGGTGTTTGACCGACGTGATCGCTTCCTCGCCTTGGGGCTATTCGATCCACTTTCCCCCATCCGCCTGCGAGTTTTGCATCACGGCAAGCCAGCAACGGCGGACGACGTTTGGTGGCGGGCGCGGCTGGCCAGCGCGCTGGAGCGCCGCGCGGGCTTGTTCGACGCGGCCACCACCGGCTATCGCTGTCTGAGCGGCGAGAACGACGGCTGGCCGGGACTGGTGCTCGACCGGTATGACACGGCCTATGTGCTCAAGCTCTACAGCGCCGTCTGGTTGCCACGGCTGAACGACGTGGTGAGGTGGCTCAAGGAGGCGGTGCAACCCGAGCGGTTGGTGCTGCGGTTGAGCCGCAACATCCAGCCGGAAGCCGAAGCGAAGTTTCAGTTGCGCGAAGGGCAGATGCTCGTGGGCACCGCGCCGAATGGGCCGGTAGTTTTTCAAGAGACGGGCATTCGCTTCGAGGCCGAGGTGGTGCGCGGACAGAAGACCGGTTTCTTCCTCGACCAACGCGAGAACCGCCGGCGGGTGGAGAAGCTGTCAGCCGGGCGCGATGTGTTAAACGCTTTCAGCTTTTCCGGCGGCTTCTCGCTTTACGCAGCGCGGGGCGGGGCGCGCAGCACGACGGATTTGGACATCAGCCCACATGCGCTGGATTCCGCGTGCCGGAACTTTGCACTCAACGCGGCGGCCCCGCGCATCGTGGCGTGCCGGCATGAGTGCGTGCAGGCGGACACCTTTGACTGGCTGGGTGCGAAGCCGGATGCGGATTTTGATCTCGTCGTCCTCGACCCGCCCTCACTGGCCAAGCGCGAAACAGAGCGCGAAGGAGCAGTGCAGGCCTATCACCGCCTCGCGACGCTGGGGATTCCGCGACTGCGCCGGGGCGGCATTTTGGTGGCGGCCTCGTGCTCGGCGCATGTGACGACGGGCGAGTTTTTCGGTGCCGTGCAGGAAGCGCTCGAAGCATCGGGGCGGCGCTTTCTGGAACTGGAGCGCACGGGACATGCGCCGGACCATCCGGCGACGTTTCCCGAGGCGAACTATCTGAAGTGCCTGTTCGTGCGGTTTGAGCCGTGAGTTGGCCGCCTCCGGGTGAGCTACTTCGCGTCGGTCTGAATCTCAATCCACAGGTCGCCGATCTGCAGTTTGTTGCCACCGGCCAAGGTATGCGTGGAATTGGAAAGCTTGTTTTCCATCTGCACGCGGCCTTCGCGGAAGGTCACGATGGCGGTGATCGGCGGGAAGCCCTTGTGCTTGGGGAGGTAGAGGTGGGCCTCGGGCGAACTGCCGAGAATGACTGGCTCCGCCCCGAGGTTGATCACCGTGCGCTCGTTCTCGTGCCAGTGGACGATCAAGGCGGCTTCCCGGGCGAGCTTCTCCACTAGCGCGACGACCAGCCCGATGGTCAGGCCCAGAATGGCCGCGCCCACCAGTCGGCCAGAAACTTCACCGGACTTCGCCAGCGCGAAAAGAAACGCCACCGCGCCCAGGCTGCCGCCCAGCAGACCCGCGAACCCGGCACGGAACTTGGGCAGGTTGGGGATGAAAAACGCCATGCCGAAGCCCAGCAGCGCGCCGAGCAACGACCAGCCCACGATCTGGCCGGCCTTGATGATCAAAGGCAGGACGCGTTCGGCTTCTGCCTCGGCCAGTTGCGAGGCGAGGCTGTTTGCGCCCAAGGCAAAGAGGTGCTGGCTGACGGCTCCGGAGATCAGCCCGGCAAGCAGCCCGCCGCCCAGCACCAGGGTGGCTTCCTTCAGGCTGAACAGCGCGCGGCGCAGCAGGAGGTTCTGCCCGGCGACGATCAGCGCCGACATGCCCACCGCCAACAAAGCAGTCCAAAGGCCGATGATCAGAGTGGTTTTGATCGAGGGGGGCAGGCGCTGGCTCAGTTTCGCCAAGTCGGGCGGCGACTCTTTCTTCACCTCGAAGGCTTGCACCACATTGGTCTGCCCGTGCCGGATGCGGCCCCGAATTTCCTGCACCTTGCCGCCCTGCTTGATCGCGATGGTGTAGGGCGTTTCATCCACCGGCGAGTGGAGCGAGTAGTGATGGACGAAAACCTGGAAGCGACCCTCGGGCGCGCCATTGGTAGGCCAGTAAATGTTCTCCACCGGCTGGCTGGAGTAGGGCGGCCGGGCGTTCATGTCCACGTCCAGCTCACCGGCCGTCAGCGAGCGCTTGTGACCGTAGAAAATCCGTTCACCGCTCGGGTCCACGCAGTGCAGGTCGAGGTCGTTCGAGTTGTCCCACATGAGTGAGATTTGCACGTCCCCCGTCTTGGCCTCCTCGCGTTGCAGGCGCTTCTGGAGCTCGTTGCTGAAGACCAGCACCGGCGCGGCGGGCTGGCCCTTGGCCTCCTCGCCCGCCCTGGGTATGGATGGTTTGATCACCTTGAGCAGCGGCTCGCCGGCGGCCCAGCCCAACACGCAGCCCAGCGCGCCCAGCAGGCCAAAGAGCACGGGCTTCGGTATCAGATGAACCAGCTTGCGCATTAAACGCCGGAGTGAAGCACGAACGCGGAGGGTTGAACAGCCTCGGCCGCGCGGCGGCCGCGACCGCATGATTGACCCATGGGCAACCGCCATTCATCGTAGGCAGACACATGAGACTCTGCCGCTTCACTCAGGGCTGCGACCCTTTCGCAGGCTTCTTTTTTGACACCACCGTCATTCCGCTGGCGGCCGCCGCGAGTTGTTACCGCGAGCATACCCGCATGGGAATGGCACTGCCTGCCGGCGACGACCTGCTCACGCTGCTTCCCGGCGGCAGTCATTGCGCCGCCGCACTCACGCTTGGCAATTGGCTGGCGGACAACCGATCGGCCGCAGAGCGCACAGCCCTCGCTGTGGAGAAAGTCCAGTTGCTCACCCCCATTCCCCGTCCGCCGAAAATCATCCTCCTCGCTGGCAATTACAACGAACACATCAAGGAAGGCGGCGGCCAGGCCACGGAGCGCGCGAAGACGTTTCCCTACCTCTTCCAAAAGCCGCCGACCACGACGCTCAACCACCCGGGCGCACCCATCGTCATCCCGAAGGTATCGCCCAACCACGTGGACTGGGAGTGCGAGCTGGGCGTGGTCATCGCGCGGCGGTGCAAAGCTGTGAAGGAGGCCGAGGCACTGCAATATGTCGCCGGCTACACCGTGGTGAACGACATCTCCGACCGGAAGTTTCGCCCCAACCCAAGCCGCGAGAAGCGAGAGAAGGACACGTTCTTCGACTGGCAGCATGGCAAGTGGCACGACACCTTCTGCCCGGTCGGCCCATGTGTGACCTCGGCCCACGCGCTGCCGGACCCGCAGCAACTGGCGCTCTCCCTCAAGGTCAACGGCCAGACCTGGCAGAACGCCAGCACCGCGCAGATGATTTTCCCGGTGGCGGCCATCATCGAGTTCGTCTCGGCCATCGTGACGCTGGAACCGGGCGACATCATTTCCACCGGCACGCCCTCGGGCGTGGGCAACACGACCGGCACCTACCTGAAACCGGGCGACCAAATGGAGGCCGCCATCGCCGGCATCGGCGTGCTGCGCAATCACTTGGTTGCGGAGTGACCGCCGCCCGCCCGCGCCGTTCCACCGGGGTGCGTTCCACCAACCTGGCTCCGTGCTTCCGTGAACGCGTTCGACCTCGACGGCGACGAGTCGCCTGCGGAATGCGGTGACGAGGCACCGCACTCCAAAGCGACGACGGGGGACGCGAGACGGCTGCTCGGCTTGGTTCAGCGCTGCCAATCAAACCGCAACGCACAATATCGCCGCAAGGTTTGCAGTTTAGTAGTATGCCAGGCGTCAGTCACAGGTCGTCATGAAATCCATACGTCAGCAGCTCATCGATTGGTTTCCGCCTCCGCCGGGCGTGACCGAGGCGGACGATCAGCTGGAGCATGCTCTCTACTTCATGCTTTGGGGTTTGGGCGATTCCGATGTAGCGGTGGATGGCTGGACGTTTTTCAAGATCACTGGTGAATCCAATTCATCGCTCGACGCAGTTGGCATGATGGACCTTCTGCCTGAGGGTTCCATGCCGATTGCGCTTCATGTTCGCGCTTCGGACGGAGAAATCAGATGGAATGCCCGAGCATCTCTAAATGACGAAGGATGGCTGTCCATGTCTGACTCAAAGCGATGGACGAAAGTGTATCTCTTCGCAAGTGGTGGGCTAGTTGAACCCCCGTGGGAATGGAATCGCTCCTACAAAGGGAACCTTCAACGGGCTGACGCATAACATCTCGCCGGAGCGGACGCGTGAAAGATGAAGCGCCAAGTCCAGACGTTGGCGTGCGCGCCGCTCAGCTCGACCTTTAAGCCCGCTTCCCCTTCAGCGCCTTTCGCAGCTCCGCCAGTGACAGCGTGTTCACCACATCGCCCTTCGTCAGCCAGCCTTTGCGCGCGACGCCCGCGCCGAGGCGGAGGTAGCCGAAGTGGTCGAGGCGGTGGGCGTCGCAGTTGATGACGCACTTCACGCCCTTGCTCCGCGCGTAGTGCCAGAGCCGCCAGTCGAGGTCGAAGCGCCACGGACTGGCGTTCAGCTCAATCCACGTGCCGGTCGCGGCGCACGCGTCGATGACGGCCTGCTGGTTCACGGGATAGGGGTTGCGCTCCAGCAGCAGGCGGCCCGTGAGGTGGCCGAGCATGTGGACGTGCGGGTTCTCCGCCGCGCGGAGGAGGCGCTTGGTGTTGTCCGCCTCGTCGCTGCCCGCGACGTGCAGACTGGCGACGACCACGTCGAGTTGGGCAAGTAGGTCGTCGGGGAAGTCCAGGCGCTCCTTCAAGATGTCCACTTCGGTGCCGGTGAGCAGGCGGAAGTCGGTGCCGTCGTCCGCCAGCTTCTGGTTCACGGCCGCAATGTCGGCGAGCTGTTGCGTGAGGCGCTCGGGGGAAAGGCCGTTCGCCTGAAAGCTCGCGCGCGAATGGTCGGTGATGGCCCAGTAGCTGAGGCCCAGTTCCTCCGCGCGCTCGGCGATTTGCTCCAGCGTGTCGTGGCCGTCGCTCCAGGTGGAGTGGTTGTGGAGCGAGCCGCGCAGGTCGGTCCATTCGAGGAGGCGCGGGAGTTTGCCGGCCTCGGCGGCGGCGAACTCGCCGTGGTCCTCGCGCAGCTCCGGCTCCACGTAGCAGAGGTCGAGTTCGCGGAAGATGTCTTCCTCGGTGTAACACGGCAGGCGCAGCGCGGGGTCGCGGGTCTCCTCGGTCGAGCGGAAGAGGCCGTATTCGTTGAGACGCAATCCGCGCACGATGGCCCGCTGGCGCATGACGATGTTGTGCTCCTTGCTGCCGGTGAAGTAGGCGAGGGCGAAGGGATACTCGGCGTCGCTCACGACGCGCAGGTCCGCCTGGATGCCGCCTTCGACAATCACGCTAGCCTTGGTGTCGCCCTTGGCGCTGACACTGAGCACGCCGGGCTGCGTGACGAAGAACTCGATGACCTCAGCGGGGGCGCGCGAGGAGACGAGGAAATCAATGTCGCCGATGGTTTCCTTCCAGCGCCGCAAGCTGCCGGCGGTGCTGCACCGCGTGACATCGGGATGCTGGCGGAGGCTTTCGAGGATGGGTTGCGCGACGGCGAGCGCCTTGTGCAGGTGGTGCTTGCTGGCGAACTGGCGCTTGAACGCGATGCCTTCGAGAATCTTCGTCTGCGTCTTCTCGCCGAAGCCGTCGAGCACAGCGACCTTGCCGGCTTTGCACGCGGCTTCGAGTGCTTCGATGGTGTCCACGCCGAGTTCGTCATGGAGCTTCTTCACCTTCTTCGGCCCGAGCGTAGGAATGCCGAGCATCTCGACGAGGCCGGGCGCGACGGAGGCTTTCAGCTCGTCGTAGTAGGGAAGGTTTCCGGTGGTGACGAGTTTGGTGATCTTGTCCACGAGCGCCTCGCCGAAGCCCTTGATCTCGCCGAGGCGGCCTTCGGCAATGACCTTCTCCAGCGGCTCGGCGAGACCCTCGAGCGTGCGGGCGGCGTTGTGGTAGGCGCGGGTTTTGAAGGGGTTTTCGCCCTTGAGTTCGAGGAGCGTGCCAATCTCGGTGAGCACGGCGGCGACTTGCTCTTTTTCCATGGGCGAGAGGTTAAAGTCCAAGGCCCAAAAGTCCAAAGTCCAAAGTGGGATGCGGAGTTCGCCATTGCCCCGGCGGCGAGCGGTTCCTAACATCACCTCCCTTATGGCCGAATCCTCCAGCATCACTTTCCTGCGCGCCGCCGGGCGCCGGGCCGATCAGCTCCGCCCTGTCCGTTTCCAAAACCACATCGCACCGCACGCGGCCGGCTCCACGCTCATCGAGTGGGGCAGCACGCGCGTCATCTGCGGCGTGACCATCGAGGAGTCCGTGCCGCGCTGGATGAAGGAACAGGGCGTCACCGGCGGCTGGATCACGGCAGAGTATTCCATGCTGCCCTACTCAACACTGACGCGAAAGCAGCGCGACAGCAGCAAGGGCAAGGTGGACGGCCGCTCGGTGGAAATCCAGCGGCTCATCGGCCGTGCGATGCGTTCCGCGCTCGATTTGGAGAAGCTGGGCTCCCGCACCATCTGCGTGGACTGCGATGTGTTGCAGGCTGACGGCGGCACGCGCACCGCAGCCATCACCGGCGCGACCGTCGCGCTGCGGCTCGCGCTGAAGAAGCTGCTGGCCGAAGGCAAACTGGCCGCCGACCCCATCGCCAACAACGTTGCCGCCGTGAGCGTGGGCATAGTGAACGGCATCCCGCTGCTGGACCTCTGCTACACCGAGGACGCTGCCGCGCAGGTGGACATGAACCTGGTGATGACGGGCTCCGGTGAGTTCATCGAGCTGCAAGGCACCGGCGAGGAAAGCACCTTCAGCGACGAGCAGCTCGCCGCCATGCTGACGCTGGGCCGCGTGGGCATCCGGGAACTGCTGGCATTGCAGGAAGCGGCGGTGAAGTGACGCGACCGAGGGAATCGGTAACGGCAAACCGGCGACAGGGTTTCCTCCGCACCGGCATCCCGATCCCCCGCTTTCTATCCCATGAGTTCTCCCGCTCCGACCCGTTTATTCCTCCTGCGCCACGGCGAAGTTGAGGCGCGCTACCACCGCATCTTTGGCGGGCGCATCGACATGGACCTCTCGCCGCGCGGCCACGAGCAGGCGAAGGCGCTGGCGGAGTATCTCGCGGGCACGCACTTCAACTCGATTTATGTCAGCCCCATGAAGCGCGCGCAGCAAACGGTCGCGCCACTGGCCACGCAGAAAGGCCTGGCCGCCACCACGCTCGCGGGCCTGCACGAGGTAGATTTCGGCGATTGGACCGGCCTGAGCTGGCAGCAGGTGCAGGAGCGCTTCGGAGTCAGCGCGTTTGACTGGCTGGAGAAGCTGGAGGCCGGTGAAGTCCCCGGGGCCGAGACCGGTCCGCAATACCGCGCACGCATCGATCCGTGCCTGAAGCAAATCCTCCACGACTGCCCGGGCCAAACGGTTGCGATTGTCTGTCACGGCGGTGTCATCCGGATGCTGCTTTCGCTCCTGCTGGAGCTGCCGCTGCCCAAGCTGGCGCACTTCGACATCGAGTATGCCAGCGTGACCGTCGTTGAGCAGCGGCCGCATCGCAGCGAAGTCTCGTTGTTGAACTTCACGCCGTGGCGGGATTTGCCATGATTTTTGCCACAAAAGGGCGCGAAGAACTCAAAGGAAGACTGGGTCTGGTTTCTTTGCGCTCTTTGTGCCCTTTAGCGGCTAACTCACAATGAAACCTGCCCCCCTCACCAAAATTTCCATCGCCACCTCGCGCGAAGCGGAGGAGGCCGTTGCGGAACTGTTGCTCGCGGTCCTGGGGCAGACGCCCTCGACTTACTTCGATGCGGAGACGGGCGACACAACGGCCTCCACCTATTTAGAAAAGCCTGCGCAGTGGAACGCTGCCGCGCGGGCCGAGTTGCGAGCTGGGCTGGCCGTGCTGACGGAGTGCGGGCTGGACATCGGCCCCGGCGAAATCACGGCGCGCAAAGTCCGCCGTGAGGATTGGGCGGAGTCATGGAAACGGCACTTTAAGCCGCTCGAAATCGGCGACGCCCTGCTGCTCAAGCCCAGTTGGGTGAAGCAAAAGCCCCGCAAAGGCCAGGCGGTGGTCATCCTTGATCCCGGCTTGAGCTTCGGCACCGGGCATCACGCGACGACGGGCTTTTGCCTGAAGCAGCTCGTGGCCACCCGAAAGGACGGCCTGAAGCAGTCCTTCTTGGACATCGGCACCGGGTCGGGAATCCTCGCCATCGCCGCCGCCAAGCTGGGTTACGCGCCAGTGCGTTGCTTCGATTTCGACCCCGAGTCCGTGCGCGTGGCTAAGGCCAACGCGGCGCAGAACGAAGTGGCGCAGCTGGTCAGGCCGGTGCGGCACGACCTCACCAAGCTGCCGCTGGCGAGCGCGACCCGCTATCACGTCGTCTGTGCGAATCTCATCTTTGACCTCCTCATCGCCGAGCGCGACCGCATCCTAAGCCGGCTGCGTCCGGATGGCGTGCTGGTGCTCGCGGGCATTTTGCAGACACAGTTTGCGAAGGTGAAACGCGCCTACCAGCAGGCTGGCCTCAAGCTCATCGCGACCGAGGTGGATAAGGAATGGCAGTCCGGCGCGTTCCTCCGGCGCGGGTAGCGCGGCGAATATCGTGTGTGAACCTGCGGTCGAAGCCTGCCAGTCGCCTGATAAACATGCTCATGAAACCCATCCTCGCCGCCGTCGCCCTGCTCGCCGCTCTAGTCCAAACCCTTGTCGCCGCTGATTTGCGCATCGGCATGATCGGCCTGGACACCTCGCACGTCCCGGCCTTCACGGACATTCTCAACAATCCGCAGAACAAGGCCCACGTGCCGGGAGCCAAAGTGGTCGCTGCGTTCAAGGGCGGCAGCCAGGACATCGCCTCCAGCCGGGATCGCGTGGAAGGTTTCACCAAGACCCTGGTCGAGAAATACGGCGTCAAGATCTACGACTCCATCGAGGAGATGGTCAAAAATGTGGACGCGGTGTTCATCGAGAGCGTGGACGGTCGGCCGCATCTGGCGCAGGCCATCCCCGTCATCAAAGCGCGCAAGCCGCTGTTCATTGACAAGCCTATGGCCGGCTCGCTCAAGGATGTGCTCGAAATCTTCCGCCTCGCGAAGGAAGCCAAGGTGCCCGTGTGGAGCTCCTCCTCGCTCCGTTACGCCAAGGCCGCTCAGGCCGTGCGCGGTGGCTCGGTCGGCAAGGTGAACTACGCCGAAGCCACCAGCCCGGCGAGCCTTGAACCATCCCATCCCGACCTTTTTTGGTATGGCGTCCATGGCTGCGAGACGCTCTTCACGGTGATGGGCACCGGCTGCGAGACAGTGAAGCGCGGCACCACGGCGGATGGAAAAATTGAGGTGACCGGCAAGTGGAAGGGCGGTCGCACTGGCATTTTCCGCGAGGCCAAGGGCTACTCCGGCGTGGCCAAGGGTGACAAGGGTGAGGCTGCTATCGGGGCCTACGACGGCTACGCGCCGCTCGTGGTCGAGGCCATCAAGGCCTTTCAAACTGGCGTCGTGCCCGTGACCGCCGAGGAGACCATTGAACTCTTCGCCTTCATGGAGGCGGCGGATGAGAGCAAGCGGCGCGGCGGCGCTGAAGTGAGCCTCGCTGAAGTGCTGAAGAAGGTCGGCAAGTAACGCCCGTCACCCGTTTCGGTTGCCACCTGCGGCCCTTTATGAGCGCCGTTTTTGCTGGCCCCGACAGTTTGCAGGCCGTCTCTATCGCCAAGGTGCCATCCAAGGCGTAGTCCGCTTTATTCCACCCATGTGAAAGTCCTTCCGGACCGGATGACGCAACGGCACGGGCTGCAGGAAACAGCCTGAGAGGACCGCGCTTGCTCCTAGCCCGCCCCGGCGTATTCGTCATCCGTGAGCAGGTCGAGGCCCATGAGCACGTAGTCGTGCGTGATGGCCTGCATGTCCTTCACGTAGTCGGGCAGGCGAACGAGTTCGCTGAAGCCGATCAGACCGAAGACCTTAAGCGCGCCTTCCTGCGTGCCGATGAATTCCGCCTCTACTTTTTCCAAACCGCATGCGCGGGCGATTTCCACCGTTTCGCCTACGAGCGCCTGCGCCAAGCCGCGTCCGCGAAACTTCGGATGCACATGGACGCTCACGCGCCCGATGTGGCGCTTCCAGCCGCCCAACGACTGATGCAGCGTGCAGACGCCGATGATGGCGTCGTCGCTCCATGCGAGGAGGGGTAGGTTGCGCCCGAGGTCGAGCGATGCGCACCAAGCGCGCACCACTTCCGGTTCGGTGACGCGGTGCTTGATGTAGAGCAGTTCCGGCGCATTGAGCGACGTGAAGAAGCGGTGGAAGGCCGCATGGTCGCCGGGGTCCAAGGGGCGCGCTTCGCACGTCAGGCCGTCGCGCAGCTTCAACTCCTTGGGATACTCATCGAGGGCGGATTCGAGTGACATAACTTACCTTTCATTGGCGAGCCGCCGCACACCCGCGCGATGGCTCAGGTCATTTCTCCGACAATCCCGCGTCCAGTGGTGAAGTGCCGCTCGTCGAGCGAAGTCGGGTCCACGCTCCAGCGTGCCGCCAGCATGGGCAGCCGTTCCAGATTCTGCAAGATCGGGTCGCGCGCCTCGGGCCATTGCCGGTCGTCCTGCTCAAAATAGGCAAAACATTGCAGGCCCAGACCCAGTTCTGCGGGGCTGGGCGGCCCTTGATTCCAGACGACCTGCCCCGCCCAGGCGTAGGCACGAAGCACTTCCCCGGCATCCAGCCGCGCCCACGCATGATGGCCGAGAGCGCGGTTCAGGCTGAAGAATTGCACCAAACCCAGTTTGCGACTGAGGTCACTAAGGCGATGAAAACATTCATCCACGTCATCTCCGGGGTCGGGCAAACCGGGGCCCACCACGAGCACCCATTCACCGATGGGCGGCGTGATGAAGAGCCGACGCTCCCGTGTCTCGGCCAGGCCTTCAGCCCAGGTGCAAAGCGTGGGATTGGCCAGTTTGAGCGCCTTCTGCACGGCGCGCGGATCGGTGGTGCGCACGGCGATCCACCGACATGGTGAATCAAACATCTCGGAGCGGCTCAACCCCATCTCGGCCCAGCGAGTTCCGTCGATCAGTCGGCCTTCGTTGACGGACCATTCCTGCCGGGCACGGGCTTGGCGCGCGGCCAGCCAGACAAACAGGCCACCCACGGCCAGAATCAAGAAGAGGAGCGCGAGCATGAAGACCGCCACGTAATCACCGCCCTGCACGGCCCCGGCTCCTTCGGCGCTGCCACGCAGTTGGAAGAATTCACGAAGGCTGTTCACGGCGGCACACTAGCAGTCCGGGGGGCGGGACTCAAGCGTGGCAAGTCGGCCGCTCTCGCACCACGCCAGCGGGGATGTCGCAGGCACGGATAGCGTTTCAACGACCCCACCTTGGAAAGATCTTGCGAGGAGCATTTACAATGACCTCCGACACCAGCAGGATGGGCTCACCTTCGGCGAAACCAACATGCCGCAGGTAAAGCAAACCGCAGTAACACATCACAAACATGGGCGATAAATCCCCGAAGTCCACGCAGAAGAAATCCACGCAGAAACAGGCCAAGGCCAGCACTGCTGACCAGAAAAAGAAGCAGGTCGCCGCCGCCAAGCAGTCCGTCGGCAAGAAGAAGTAAGCCTGTCCCTGCTGTCTCTCCTGCTGGAAACACAGGAGAGACAGATCCTTCCTTGGTGCCCGGCTTCACTGGAGCCGGGCTTCCTCGACCCACTGCTTGGCCCTCGCTGAGTCTGGTTTCCCCTCTTTACCCCTTTCAGCATTGAGCGCTGACGGCTTGGTGCGTTCCCCCTTTCCAGCCCATGCCGCCCGCGCCAGCCAATCACTACGCCACGCTCGGGCTCCATCGTCACTGCACTGCCGACCAGATCCGCGCTGCCTACCGCATCCTGGCCAAGCAGCACCATCCCGACCGCCACCCCGGTTCCCCGGTTGCCAGCACGCTGATTCAGGAGATCAACGCAGCTTACGAAATACTGAGCCACGCTGAGTGCCGCGCTGCCTATGACCAGCAGTTGGACGCCGGGGAGAAATCCCGGCGTGCGCCGCTGCGCACCGCGCCAGCCGAACGGAATGTTTCACAAGAAGTTCGGCTGCGCATCGACGAGCTTCTTCGTGGCACCACGCTGGAAGTCCGCGTGAATGATCCCGGCAACCTGAATGGCCCAGAAACTTACCCGCTCGTTATCCCCCCTGAAACCGCGCCGGGAACCCGCTTCCGCATCGCCCGTGAGGCCCCTTTTGCGGGTGGTTTCATTTTGATCAAAGCCTGCGTGAAACCAGATTTTCGCTTCAAGGTGCGCGGCTCCGACTTGCGCTACGACCTGAAGCTCAAGCCCGAACGTGCTGCCCAAGGCGGGACGGAAACGATTCGGGGAGCGACCGGCACCATGCTCCGGGTGCCAATCCCGCGCGGCGTAGCCCGGGGTCAAATCATCCACCTCGTTGGCGAAGGACTCCCCCAAGCGCGTGGTGGACGTGGCGACTTGCTCGTGCGTGTCACCTATCGCCCCGAGGTCCGCATCACCCGCAGCACTGGTCGGGGCTGACTGCGAAAACGGGGTCGTAATTCCCGAAGCGTCAAACCGGGTCGGTCGGCGCAGATGGTGCCGGAGTGGTTCCGGGGGCAGGCGCAGCCTCGGCTTCAAGTTTACGCAGGCGCTTCTCCTCCTTCTTCGCTTTCTTGTCCATCTCCTTGCGGCGCTTTTCGAACTGATAATTGGGCTTTTGCATTTTCTTCCCCGAAGCTTGCCAGATGAACTGCCTGCGTGCGAGCGGTGAATTTTTCCGTGAGGAACGGCACCTTCAAATCCGATTCGCCCTCGGAGCAAGTGCGCGGTTGAGCCTGAGCCCAAAGCAGGTCTATCCTGACCCTTTATGAGCCAACTTGCCTGCCCGATGTGCGAAATGACCGATGTGCTGGAGCGCTCCGCGCGCTATGAATGCGTCACCTGCGGACATGAGTGGGAACGCGCTCTTGAGCCCGAAGCCGCCGCCGGGCAGCGCATCGTGAAGGACGCCCACGGCAACGTGCTCGCGGACGGCGACTGCGTCATCCTGATCAAGGATCTGAAATTGGGCGGTGGTTCACAGGTGCTCAAAGGCGGCTCGAAGTCGAAACCCATCCGCTTGGTGGATGGCGACCACGAAATCTCGTGCAAGATGGACGGGATGGCCATCGGCCTCAAAGCCTGCTTCGTGAAGAAAGCCTGACGTGGAACGAGGTCTTCAGGCAGCGGAAGCTGGCTTTCACCTGCTGGTGGGTGATGAGCTGTTTGTCTGCAATAAGTCTCAGCAGCGACTCAACCGGCTCTGCCCGGGCTAGCCACGAGATTCTAAACTTTTGGCCTCATCGCGCTGCGGTTGGCCCAGTTGAAGAGGCCTTGCGGGCGGGCCAGCATCAGCACGATGACCAGCAGCGAATAGATGATCATCCGCGTGTCGGCGATCCACTTAAGGTTGTTGAACGGCGCGGAGAAGGGCAGCGACACCGGTGCGCCTGCCAGCATCCGCAAGCCCTCCGGCAGCAGCGTCAGCAGCACGGCGGCGATGATGACGCCCGTGGTATTGCCCATGCCGCCCAGGATGACCATCACCACGATCTCGATGGAGCGCATGAAGTCGAAGCCCGTAGGCGCAATGGTGAGGATCGAGTGGCCATACAGCCCGCCCGCCACACCGGCGAAGAACGCGCCCACGACGAACGCCGTGATCTTGTAGCGCGTGGTGTTGATGCCCATCGCCTCGGCGGCGATCTCGTCGTCATGCACGGCGAGGAAGCCGCGTCCGTAAGTCGAGTTCACCATGCTGACGACGACGTAAACCGTCAGCGCTGCGAAGGCATAGACCCAGAAGAGGTTCGTGTAGGCGGGAATGCCGTTCAGCCCCAGCGCGCCGCCGAGCGAGTCCACGTTGCGGAATATGACGCGGATAATCTCACCGAAACCGAGCGTCACAATGGCGAGATAGTCGCCCTTCAGCCGCAATGAAGGCGCGCCAACGAGCACGCCGGCCAAGGCCGCTGCCAGCCCACCGCCGACCAGCGCGATGGGAAACAAGGCGTGAACACCCGCGCCCTGCGTGAGCGCGGGCGCAAACTTCGGCGCACCGAACATGGTGATGGCCGCCGCTGAGTAGGCACCCACCGCCATGAAGCCCGCATGGCCGAGCGAGAACTGGCCGGTGTAGCCGTTGATGAGGTTCAGGCTGACCGCGAGGATGACGTTGATGCCGATGTTCGAGATGATGAGGGCGAAGTAGGAGTCAATGCGCGGAGCCAGCGCGGCGAGCACGCCGGCACCGGCGATTGCGGAGACAAGGACGATTTGGGAACGAGGGATCATGTCATCCGTGGCTAGACCTTTTCCACCTGCATTTTCCCCAGCAAGCCCGCCGGGCGGAAAAGTAGGATGGCGATCAGGATGGCGAAGGCAATCGCATCGGTGAAGGTGCTAAAGCGGCTGCCGTTGACGAAGGTCTCGACCACGCCGAGCAGCAGTCCGCCGAGCGCCGCGCCGGGGATGTTGCCGATGCCGCCTAGCACCGCCGCGACGAAGGCCTTCAGTCCCGGCAGCACGCCCATGAGCGGGTCGATGGCCTGGTAGTTCAGCGAATAGAGGATGCCGCCCGCCGCCGCCAGCGCCGAGCCAAGCGCGAAGGTGAACGAGATGATGTGGTCGTTGTTGATGCCCACGAGGGAGGCGGCCTGTGGATTGAAGGACACCGCGCGCATCGCCGTGCCGACCTTGGTCCGCAGCACGATGTATTGCAGCGCGCCGAGCAGCGCCAGCGCGACGACGAGGACGACGAGTTGGTTCGAGCCAATGACGAGGCCGGCGACGTTGAACGTGTGGACGGGGAAGAGCGTGGGAAAAGCCTTCGGTGCCGCACCGAAGACGAATTGCCCGAGGTTCTCCAGCAGCAGCGAGACGCCGATGGCCGTGATGAGGACGGTGAGCTTGGATCGGCTCCGCAGCGGTCGATAGGCGAGCCGCTCAATCACGACGCCTAGCACGGCGCACACCAGCATCGCACCGGTGAGTGCGAGGAAGCCCGTCACGAACGACTCCTTCGGCATCCCGCGCCCGATGTAAAACCCCGCAAACGACCCGACCATGAACACATCGCTGTGCGCAAAGTTGATGAAGCGCAGCACGCCGTAAACCATCGTGTAACCCAGCGCGATGAGCGCATAGATCGCGCCGAGTGACAGGCCGTTGATGAGCTGCTGTAAAAACTCGGTCATGCTTGCCGCAGGTTACTGCTGCCACTTTAGCGCCTACGGGTTGACGGTTTCCTTGTAAACAAACTTTCCGTCCCGCACCTCGATGATGACCGCCGGCTTCGTCGCGTTGCGCTTCGCGTCGAGCGTGGTCTTGCCGGTGATGCCGACGAAGTCCTTCGTGGCGGCGAGCGCGTCGCGCAGTTTCTGGCCATCGGTGCCGCCGGCGCGTTTGATGGCGTCGGCGAGGACCAGCGCGGAATCGTAGCCGAGCGCGGCCATCGCGTCGGGGACTTCATTGTTCCAGCGGGCTTTGAACTTCTTCACGAAGGTCTGAACCATCTCGGCCTTGTCCTCGGGCGAGTAGTGCGTGGAGTAGAACGTCCCGTCCATCGCCTTGCCGCCGATGGTCAGCAGCTCCGGCGCTTCCCAGCCGTCGCCGCCGAAGATGGGGAGATTGATGCCGAGCTGCCGCGCCTGCTGCGTGATGAGGCCGGCCTCGGTGTAGTAGCACGGCGCAAAGATGGCCTCGGGGTTCGAGGCCTTGATGGCGGTGAGCTGGGCCTTGAAGTCCTTGTCGCCGCTGCTGAATTTCTGCTCGACGGAAATCTTCCCGCCGTCCGCGATGAACTTCTCCTTGAAGAAGGTCGCGAGGCCGACGCTGTAGGGCGCGGCGGCGTCGGTGAGCACGGCGACGTTCTTGGCCTTGAGCGTGTTCTTGGCGAAGAGCGCCATCACCGTGCCTTGGAAGGGATCGATGAAGCAGACGCGGAAGACGAAGTCGCCGACCTCGGTGACCTTGGGGTTCGTCGAACTGGGCGAGATCATCGGCACTTTGGCGTTCTGACAGATGGGCGCGGCTTCCATCGACCGGCCCGACGCGACCTCGCCGAGGATCGCGATGACCTTGTCCCGCGAGACGAGCTTGCGCACGACGCTGGCGGATTCGCCCTGCTTGGACTGCGTGTCCTCAGTGATGAGCTCGAACTTCCGGCCCAGCACGCCACCCGCCGCGTTCAGCTCCTCGATGGCGAGCAACGTGCCCTTGTGTGATGACTGGCCGAACGTGGCTTCCTTGCCCGTGAGCGAGGCGAATTCACCGACTTTGATTGCGTCGCCCGCGCCACCTTTGCTGGTGTCGTCCGCTTTCTTGCAGGCGGTGAGGATGGAAACCGTGGAAACGGCAATGGCGGTGAGAGCGTGCCGACGCGTGAGTAGAGCTTTCATGGTCAACTTTGTGATTCCGCCAGCCCGCAGACCGGCGTGACCGTGAGGCTAGGCATGCACCACGGGGGTTTCAACCTTCAATAACCTCAGGTCGCAAAAGCCAAACGGCGTCCCGTTGCCGGAACGCCGTTCGCTGAATTCGCGTAGCCTCCTGGCTTACAGACCCTTGCCG
Organism: Akkermansia muciniphila; assembly: GCA_945874145.1. GTDB lineage: Bacteria > Verrucomicrobiota > Verrucomicrobiia > Limisphaerales > SXTU01 > SXTU01. The sequence goes on along the minus strand of CAMCFN010000028.1, from coordinate 6,281 downwards.
ATGATGTATTTCACCAGATCGCCGACGCGGTTGCTGTAGCCCCACTCGTTGTCATACCAACTCACCAGCTTGAAGAAGCGGCTGTTGAGTTCCACGCCCGAGGTCGAGTCGTAGATGGAACTGTGCTTGTCGTGGATGAAGTCGGTCGAGACCACCTCGTCGGCGGTGTAGTCGAGGATCCCCTTGAGGTAGGTCTGGCTGGCCTTCTGCATCAGGGCGTTGATTTCCTTGAGCGAAGTCTCCTTCACCGAGCGGAAGGTCAGGTCCACGACGGAGACGGTTGGCACCGGGACGCGGAACGCGACGCCGGTGAGCTTGCCCTTCACCTCGGGGCAGACCAAGGCCGTGGCCTTCGCCGCGCCGGTGGTGCTGGGGATGACGTTCTGCGCCGCCGTGCGGCCGCCCTTCCAGTCCTTCTTGGACGGGCCGTCCACGGTCTTCTGCGTGGCGGTGTAGGCGTGAACGGTGGTCATCAGGCCTTCCTCAATGCCGATGCCTTCCTTGAGCAGGACGTGGACGACCGGCGCGAGGCAGTTCGTGGTGCAGCTCGCGTTGGAGATAATGTTGTGCGCGGCGGCATCGTATTTCTCGTGGTTCACGCCCATCACGATGGTGATGTCTTCGCCCTTGGCGGGGGCGGAGATGATGACCTTCTTTGCGCCGGCGACGAGGTGGCCCTTGGCCTTCTCGGCCTCGGTGAAGAGACCGGTGGACTCGATGACGATGTCCACGCCCAAGGCCTTCCAAGGCAGCTCGGCGGGGGACTTCGCGGACACGACGCGGATCTCCGCGCCGTTGACGATGAGAATATCGTCCTCGACCTTGTCGGCGGCGGACTTCTTGGATCCGACCGTGCCGCTGAAGCGGCCCTGAGTAGAATCATACTTGAGCAGGTAGGCGAGGTTGTCCGCCGGGACAATGTCACCGACCGCGACGACTTCGACTTCCTTGCCGACGAGCCCCTGCTCGACCATTGCGCGGAAGACCAGGCGGCCGATGCGGCCGAATCCGTTGATTGCAACTTTCACTGCCATAGTTCGTGTTCGTTAAGGTTCGTGTCCAGGATGAGGTCAGATACCGACAGGGGGCGGATAGTAGTGGCGAAGGGAAGTGCGTCAACGAGTAAATCCCGTTGGGCGCAGGTGAAATTGTGGGGTGCGGGTCTCCGACCCGGTGTGGATCTGCTGCCTGCGAACGCGCCGGGTCGGAGACCGCACTCCGTCCGCTGCTACTTCTTCAGCCGCTGCTCGAAGTAGGCGAGGAGCGCCACCTCGGCCTTCTCCGCGTCCGCTCCCTTGAAACCGTGCCCTGCACCTTCCAGCGTCAGCAGCACCACAGGCACGCCGCAGGCCGTGAGGCGGTCGCGCATCCAAACCGCCTGCTCGTATGCCACGTATTTGTCCTCGGTGCCGTGGATGATGAGCGTGGGCGCGGCGCTGGGGTTGACCCAGTTCAGCGGGCTGGACTGGATGTGTTTCGCGCGCGCGGTCTCCACGTCGCCGCCGAGCCACATGGGCAAGACGACGTGCGCGTCCACGCTCTTACCGTAGGATTTGGTGAAATCACTTGGGCCGTAGACATTCACCACGCAGGTTACGGCGCTGGAGAAGCCGGGGTTGTCCGCGCCCTCGAAGTCCTTCACACCTGCCGTCACGCCGAGGAACTGCGCGAGGTGGCCGCCCGCCGAGCCGCCCGTCACACCGATGCGGTCCGGGTTGATGCCATACTTCGCGGCATTGGCGCGCAGCCAGCGCACGGCAGCCTTCGTGTCGTGGACGGCGGCAGGAAACTGGTGCATTGGCGCAAGCCGGTAGCTGATGGTGGCCGCCACAAAGCCACGCTGCGCGAGTGAGAGGCAGAGCTTGTTGTAACCCTCGCGGCTGCCGGCGCGGAAACCGCCGCCGTGGATGCACAGCACGGTAGGGAGCGGCCCGCTCGCGTTCTTCGGACGCGCGAGGTTGAGTTGCATCCGTGCGCCGCCCGCTTCGGCGTAAGTGATGTCCCGCTCGAAAGTGACATTGTCCGGGATGGCGAGTTCGGCGGCGCGCGAAGTGAAAGCCGAGGCAAGGAGTAGCAGGGGGAGCAGACAAGGCAGACGGTTCATAGTGTGTGTGAGTCGGACGGGGACGTTGGAGGAAGGTTACTTGGCCGGAGCGGCAAACCACTTCGGCATCAGCGCCTGCACGGCGTCCATGATGCGCGTCTCCTGCGTGCCGTCGAAACGGTTGGGGCGGTTGTAATAGACCATCGCGCCGGCCGCCTCGTAGCCGCCCTCGTCCCAGACGCGGCGCGAGGGGATGTAGCAGGGCACGTCGTTCGCGTAGGCGTTCACCCAGACGCGCTGGCCGTCGAACTCGCGTTTGATGCGCAGGCCGTAATCAACCACGACTTCGCCGGGCAGGAAGACCATCGCGAGGTCGCGACCGAAACTCCAGACTTGCACGAGATACGGGAGTCGGTCGGAAATCTTCTCGTCCTTGTCCAGCTTCGCGAGGGCGAACTGCGCCCGCAGCCCCTCGGCCCCCGGCTTCTTGGCTGCCGCTTCCCATTCCGCGCGCGTGGGCAGCTTGTCAAAGGGTAGTTCGATGCGCTTGGTCACGCCGGTGAGCGGGCCGTCGAGCGGGGTGAACTTGCCTTCCCTCAAGAGCCGCGCGACTTCGTCCGCGAGCGACTGGCCGTGCTTGTCGGCCAGCTCATAGGTTCCGCGCGGATACGGATTCTGGTCCGCCCCGCAGCCGATGGCCGTGAGCGCGATGATCCCGGGGTGTGCCTTCTCAATCGCGACCTGTGCGCAACCGGCCCAGTCGGCGTGCATTTTGTTAAAGCCGCTGGTGGTGCAATGACAGGCGTAATTCGACAGCACGGCGCGCAGCTTGCCGTCGGGCGCGGTGACGCGGAGCAGCGGCAACTCGTGGTCGGTGGGGCCTTCGGGATACTCGGCGTTCTGGAAGCCGGTGGGACTAGGTTTACGGCGGTTCTTGGCGAACGTGACCTTGCCCTTCGCCCAAGCGAGCTGCGCGGGTTGCCGGTCGGCGAGCGCGGCCAGGGAAAGTTGCTCCAGCTTGTCGGTGAACTCCTTCGTGTAGCGGTCAATGTTGCGCTGGTGCTCCGGCGGGATGGGAACGCCGAAGATAGTGGGCAGCACGCCGTTGAGCATCGGCGCGGAGTGCGTGTGGCTGGAGCAGAGAGCGAAACGCTCGCTCGTGACGCGCCGAGAGGCGAGGCGCTTGATGACCTCGGTGCGAATCCATTCAGGCACGCCGCAGTTGTCCACGGTGATGAGAACGAACGGTCCCTCCGCGTCGCTCCCGATGGCAATGGCCTTCGCGCGGATGCGCTGCTCGACGCCCTCGGACTCCAGGCGGCGGCCACCGTAGCCGTTGAGGCGCACCGGATAGTCCGGCGTGAGATCCACCTGCGCCACGCCAACCAGCCGGGGCGAATTGAAGGCGCTCGGAGTGTGCGTGCAGGCGGCGAACGCGGCGAGCAGAAGGCCCAGTGCGGAGCAAAGCAAAGTGCGGCGGAACATGAGATTAGTGTCCGAGGGAACGGCGTGTTTTGTCAACGAGCGCGGCTATGTCGCAGGCCAGCCACGCCAGTTTACAACCGCTGGCTGAACCGGTTGCTGCGAAACCCATCCATGTGCTGCGGCTGTGTGCTCCGCCCACGGCTTGGCCACTTGAGGAATGAGGTTCCACTGGTGGGTGGGCTGCGCCGGGCGGGTTTGCGGGCCGAACATCTCCGGCAGGGCCGATTCCACCTTCGCAACCAGCGGGCACGTGCCAACGGCCGCCCCTACACTCTCGCCGCGCCCCGCGCCCAACCATTCCTTGCGGTTTGAAGCCTCGGCCACCATGTTCCGCGCGTGCGAATCGGTGATCCGTCAGGCGAGCAACGTGAGAAGCAAGGTGGGAACCGTCCCGTGGCGGTGGTCTTCCTCCAACGCTGGGTGATCAGCACCCTCGCTGTCCTTGTTGCCACCCACATCGTCCCTGGCATCCACTACGACAAGGGCGACATCACCAGCCTGTTCGTCGCCTCGCTGCTCTTCGGCATCCTGATTGCCTTCCTGCGTCCGCTGCTGTTCCTCCTCACCCTGCCGCTGGTGGTCGTCACATTGGGTTTGTTCGTGCTTATCATCAATGCCGGGTTGCTCTACCTCGTCGGCTCGCTGGTGAAGGGCTTTTACGTGGACGGTTTCTGGCCGGCGTTCTGGGGCGCGCTGGTTATCAGCATCGTCTCGTTGGTGCTCAACACGCTGACCGGCACGGGCGAAGGCCGCGTGCGGGTGCGCCGCTCGGCTCCGGGAAACAAGCCTACTGGTGGTGATGGCAACGGGCCGGTGATTGACGTGTGATCAACCGTGAGGCGGAGACGCTTGTCCGCTGCGGCGGCTTGGGCTCGGCGTGCGCCGTCACACCCCCAGCAGCCGCTCAACATCCTCGTAAGTCCGCACGATGTGGTGCGCGTGCGTGAGTTTCTCCGCCGGCAACGTGTTCGTGATGGCGATGGCCGTCATGCCCGCCACGCGTGCTGCCGTGACGCCCGCCGCCGAATCTTCGATCACGCAGCAAGTGCCCGGCTCCACGCCCAGCAATTCAGCCGTGCGCAGGAAGATGTCCGGCGCGGGCTTGCCGTGCGCCACATCCTGCGCGCTGACCACGATGGGGAAAAAGCGGCGCAGCTCCTTCATCGCCAGCACTTCATCAATGACTGGATGCACTGAGCCGGATGCGACCGCGAGCCGGTAACGGGCCGCGACCTTGGCCACCAGTTCCGGCAGGCCGTCGAAGATGGGCTGCTCGCGGCGGAGGATCCCGATGAGGTGGTTTTGCTTCCACGCGGTGAGTTCATCCAAGGTCCACTTCGGTTTGTGCTGGGCGATGAAATCGATCCACACCGCCCGGTCCGAACGGCCAAGGTATTGCTCGAAATGGATGCCGTGCGTCTGCGCGTAACCCATCTGCTCAAACACGTCGAGGAAGGCGCGTTCGTGGCGGGGCTCGCTATCGATGATGACACCGTCCATGTCGAAAATGACGGCGGAGAAGTTGGGGGAGGACATTGGAAATTGGGAAGCGGATCAGAGTCGGAGCCGATGGATGGCAGACAGAGTTATCTCCTGCTCGCAATCCCGCTCCTTGCGGTTCAATGAAACACCGAGTCCTTCGGCCGCTCGACGAGGTGGAGCAAATTCCCTTCCGCATCCGCGAAGAACAGCACGCGCCCGCCGCCGCCCGCCGGCTTGGGCTGCTCGCTGAAGGCCACGCCGCGCTGGGCCAATTCGGCCTGCGCGGTCTCGATGGTCGCCACGCGCAACGCGAGGTGCCGCCAGCCCGCGAGCCCGTTGTTCGCCGTGTCCTTCGCCGTCGCGCTTGCTGGGTAAATCTCCAGCATCAGGCCGCCGGCGAGTGCGAGGAAGAAAGCTGGCGGCGTCTGTCCGTTATCGAAGCGGACCTTGGCCCCGAGCACCCGCACATACCAATCCTTCAGGGCGATGGGGTCGCGCGCCGGCACGCCGAGGTGTTCCACCGAGTAGTCAAGTTCGCTCATGGGTGGGGATTTCGGGCGAGCGGACGGGCTTGTGCAATGGGAAAATGCGCCCCGGCAGGTGGCGCAACTGAACCGTGTCAAAACTCTTTAGAAATGTCCCCTGTTTAACTCACGAGAGAATGTCCCCTTGGTTGTTTGTTCTTCGTCTTCCACGGCTGGGGGTGCGGGACGCAGGGAGGCCGGAGCGTAGCGTAGGCTGACCGGAGTCCCGCACCCCCAGCCTCGCCGCCGCGCGCACCATTTCTCCACGCGCCCGGATCCCGTTCCAATACTTTCTCCCAGCTCCCACTCCTGCCCGTCGCCATGGATGGTCCGCCGCAGGCACGCTCTGCTTTGGGGTCGCCTTCTGCTCTGTCTTCTTCTTCACCGCCGGCTCCTTCCGCATCGTTCCTTCAGGCAGTCCCCGCCATTTGAGCTGCTGGCCTCGATGCACCAGTTGCACTCGCCCGTTGCGCAGCCGCCTCACGATCACCTTGCGCCGCACCAGGCTCAGCGCCTCGTGCTGCCGGTCCAACTGATAGCGCTGCCCGCCACACGCCACCGTCCAGTCCCCCTGCACCACGCGCTCTTCCTCCCAGCTCAACACTTCGTCCAGGTTCCGCGGCACCTCCCGATGCACGTCCACGGGACTCGCCGCTTCCCGCCCAAACTGCCGGTGGAAGGCTCGCAGATACTTCCCGTCCAGGAACCGGTTCGCGCTCTCCTTGTCGCTGATCCCGGCCAGCCTC
>CAMCFN010000027.1 GCA_945874145.1 Akkermansia muciniphila | reverse complement strand
CCCCCCCCGCTCCTGTGGGTTGGTCAGCGTTGGTGTTCATGCGTGTCCTTTCGCGTGTTTCGTGGGTAGCCAATCAGTTCACTGCTTTACCTCCTCCTTCACGGATGTCGGGAATTTGAGCCAGGTGAGCGCGGCGGCCACCATGACCGCGAGGACGAGGAAGACTTGGGAGGCGGAGAGGTGCATCTTCACGCAGATGAAGACCAGCAGACCCGCGATGACCATGCCGAGATTGTCGCAGAAGTTCTGCACGGCAATGGTCTTGCCCAGCTTGGTGGGGTCGGACTCGGCCTGGAGCGCGGCGTTGAGCGGGATAAGGAACAGGCCCGCTGCGAAGCCCGCGCCGATGAGCAGGCCCATCACCACAGGGAGGATGACGAGCACGGTCTGCTGCCCGCCACCGGGGCCGGCCTTCTGGATAAGTTGCTGACCGATGTGCTGCAGGCCCAGTGGCTCGACGGCGAAGACCGCGAGCAACATCCCCGCGAGCAGGACGCCGTAGCGACGTGTGCGGCTGAGGTCGCTCACGGCGAGGAGCTTGCCGGCGGTGAGGCTGCCGGCCATGACACCGACACTGAGCCACAGACCGAGCAGGGCGATTTGGGTGTTGTCGGGGAGCTTGAGCACGTCGAGGCCCCACGCCTGGAAGTTGATTTTCATGGTCGCGCCGCAGACCCAGAAGAGCGCGGTGCCGACGAGGACTTTGCCCAGCCGAGGCCCCGCGAACAGCGCGCCGAAGTGACCGAAGAACTCGCCAACGCTCTGGCCAACGCGGACGTTCGCATCGGAGGGCGTGCGCTCCATGAAGAAGTTCAAGGCGAGGGAGGCACCGAAGATGCCAGCGACGATGATGTAGCAGGTGCCGACGGGAAGTTGGTCCACCATCACCGAGCCGACGATGGCGCCCATGAGGATGGCGAGCAGCGTGAGCAGTTCGACCATGCCGTTGGCCTTGACGAGGCGCTCGCGGGGGAGGATTTCGGGGAGGATGCCGTATTTGGCCGGGCCATAAACCGTCGCACCGATGCCGACAAGGAAGTAGCCCGGGGCCTGCCAGATGTAGCCGAACCAGATGCTCATGGCGCACATGGCAGTGCCCAGCAGCTTGAGGAAGTTTCCGCCGGCGAGCCACGAGGTCTTCGCGTAGCGGTCGTTGAGGTAGCCGGCGAGCGGCGCAAGCAGGATGTAGGGGATGAACAAGATGCTTGTGTAAATCGTGCTGCGGGTGCGCAGCTCGTCCGAGGTGATGGCGCCGGTCTTCGCCAGCAGCGTGAGCTGGCCGACGATGACGGCGAGGATGGCGTTGTCGCCCAGCGCGCCGAGGAACTGGCTGGCGAGGAGCAGTGGATAGTTGCGGTTAGATTTCATGGGGGTGGTTTAGGAATTGGCTTGGGCGGCGCGGGTGGCGTTTTCGCTGATGACGGCGAGTTCGGTGAGCAGCTTCTCGGCACGGTCGGCGGGGAGCTTGCCCCAGACCAGTTCGGCGGCGGCGTAGTAGTGTGGGGAAATCTCAGCCAGCAGCTTGCGCGCGGTCGGCGTGAGGACGACGAGCCAGGCGCGGCGGTCAGTGGCGTTCTCTTTACGTGCGACCAAGCCACGCTCCTCAAGGCGGTCAACGAGGCCAGTGACGTTTGAGCGGTGCATGATGAGCTGGCGGCTGAGGTCGGACTGCGTGCAGCCGTCCGGATAGTCGGTGAGGACGTTGAGGAGGTTGAACTGGCTGGGGCTTAAGTCCCAGCGGGCGAAGAAGACGCGGCTGGCGTTCCACAGCTCCTCCGCCGTGCGGAGCAACTGGATGAGCGCCGCGTAGCGCGGGCCGGGAGAAGTTGTTTTGCGTTTCATTGGCGCATGGTTTAGCAGGCGATTGTTGAGATGTCACCATTGAGAAATCTGGGCAGGTTATTGGAGAAAGTGGCGAACAGCAGGCCTGCTCCACTCCCGCCCGGTTTCTGTAGTGTCCTTCCCCCGTCCGGCTTTGCTATAGCCAAGGGCCATGAACGAGCTTGTCCCGTGGCTGCCAGTGATTGGCTGCGTGCTGGGTTTCCTGTGCCTGCTCGGCGCGTTGCGCGCGGGCAGGCGTCGCCGGCTCGTGGACAACTTGCCCACGTCGAAGACCACGGGCGTGTTCATCGGCCTCGTCGAGCTAAAGGGCACGGCGGAAATTGATTCGCCGCTTAAGAGCTTCCTCGCGGAATGCCGTTGTGTTCACTACTCGTGGGGCGTGGACGAGGAATGGGAGCGCACCGTCACCGAGACTTACACCGACAGCAACGGCAAGACCCAGACCCGCAGGCGGACGGAGCGCGGCTGGACCACGGTGGCGAGCGGCGGCGAGATGATTCCCTTTTACCTGAACGACGACTCCGGCGCGGTGTTGGTGCGGCCTGAAGGCGCAGACATTGAGGCGCTCAGCGTCTTCGACCAGACCTGCACGAGTTGGGACGCGCTATACTACGGCAAAGGCCCGGCAGGTGGCATCATGAACTCGACGGGCCGGAGGCACTTCCATGAGCACGCCCTCCCGCTGCACACGCCCATCTACGTTATGGGGCAGTCGCGCGAGCGGGCGGGCGTGGTCGCGCCAGAAATCGCGGCGGACAAGAGCGCGCCGATGTTCCTGATCTCGACGCGCAGCGAGCAGCAAATCAGCTCGGGCTTCGCGTGGGCATTCTGGGGCTGGCTCATCTTCGGCCTCGTGCTGGCGGTCGGCGGCTTCGTGTGGCGCGATGGCGTGCAAGGCCGCGACTTGCAGCGGCAATGGCCGGTTTATCTGCTGCCCGCGTTTGGCTTCGGACTCACGGTCGCGCTCGGCTGGGTGTGGATGGTCTTCAACAGCCTCATTGACCTGCGCCAGCGCGTGCGACAGGGCTGGGCGCAAGTGGACGTGCAACTCAAGCGCCGCTTCGACCTCATCCCGAATCTCGTCGCCACCGTCACCGGCCTGCGCGACCACGAGGCGAAGTTGCAGGAAAGCATCGCCCTGCTCCGCGCGCAACAGACCGCCACGCCGCCCGGAGTGGCCGGGCCAGACTATGCGGCTTGCACCAAAATCCTCGTCGCCGTGCGCGAGGCTTATCCCGAACTCACCGCGCAGCCGCTGTTCCTCGAACTCCAGAAATCGCTCGTGGACACGGAGCACCGCATCGCGCTGGCGCGGGGCTACTTCAACGAAATTGCCACCTACTACAACACGCGGCTGGAGGTCATCCCCGACCGCTTTGTCGCGGCGCTGGGGGGACTGCAACCGCAGCCGCTCATGCTGGCGAACGACTTCGAGCGCGAGCCGGTGGCCGTGAACTTCGCGCCGTAGCCTGAATGGTAAAAAGCTTGCTGCATGGATTCCGAGCGCACTGGCGCTTGGCCGTGACCATCCTGCTAGTGGCTGGCGTCGTCGCGGGTAATGTCATTGCCTGGGCACACGCGCGGGCAATGTCGCGCTTCGTGCGGAGCGGCGAGCGGACGGCGTCGCCGGAGAAACTCGGCGGCCTCGCCAAGGCGCGGGTGCTGCTGACTGGCGTGACGCTGACGCGACCGGAGAACCGCCAGACGCCGAAGGACGTAGGGTTGGAGTTTCAAACTGTCCACTTCCCCGGAGCGAAGGGCATTCAATTGGCGGCGTGGTTCGTCCCCGCCATCCCACCAACAACCAATGGCACCATCCTGCTTTTCCACGGCTACGGCGCGAGCAAGGCTGCGCTGCTCCCGCCCGCTGCTGAGTTCCACGCGCTGGGCTGGAACACGCTGCTGGTGGACTTTCACGGCAGCGGCGGTTCGGCAGGCGACACTACGAGCGTGGGCTGGCACGAGGCGGAGGACGTGGCGGCGGCCTTCGCAGAAGCGGCGAAGCTCGCGCCGAGCAAGCCCCGCGTGCTCTACGGTGTTTCGATGGGGGCGGCAGCCTGCCTGCGCGCGCTCCATGTGCAGGGAGTGAGGCCGGACGCGCTCATTCTAGAATGTCCCTTTGACCGGATGCTGACGACCGTGCAACACCGCTTCCACGCGATGCGGCTGCCGTCCTTTCCGTTCGCGGAACTACTCGTGTTCTGGGGCGGCCAAACCGGCGGCTTCGATGCGTTTGCCCACAACCCCGTGGACTATGCTCCATCAGTGCGGTGTCCAACGCTCTTGATGCACGGGGCTAAAGATCCGCGCGTTTACGTCCGCGAGGTCGAGCGCATTTACGAGCGGCTCGGCGGTGAAAAGTCGCTCGTGGTCTTCCCCAAGTTGGGGCACCAGTCCTACGTGGAGGCAGACGCGAACGTCTGGCGGAAGGAGGTCAAAGGGCAGTTGGCTCTGGTGGTCGCACAGGCAAAACCGTGAATCGGACTCTTCGGCCTGCCGTAGCCATCGGAGGCTTTTAGCAAAGGAATGAAGCACCGGGCGGCTATTTTGACCTCAGCCCAACCGTGTTCACCGCGATCACGCGATACTGATGGGTCTTGCCAGCTACCACTTTGGCATCGGTAAAACGCATTTGGACCAGCGGTTGGCTTGGGGTGTCGCTGTATTGGAGGTTTTGGAAGATCGGGCGGCCAAACGGGTTCTTCCCTTGCTCAGGGACGTTGGCGAGGAACTGGCCGTCGCGCTCGATGATGAAGCTGGCGAGACCGCTTTCGAGGTCGGCGGTGGCTTCCCAGCTCAGCTCATTTCCCCGGACGCGGAGGTTCATGGGAGCCGGAGGTGGGGTGACATCGGTCACGGCGGAGTCTTTGACATACTGCGCCCAGGCTTTGGCAATCAGCTCATTGGGGAGCCACACCGTCCGCTCCGTCGGCCCGGCAAACTTCGCTGCCGGCACGGGGGCGATGACGGTAGCCCCCCCCGTGTGCAGCGGGGCAATCCAGGCATCCGCTGCCGGCATCAGTTTCAGCGGGTTGCCACCCGTGGCAGGCAGGCGAGCGGTGAGGCAGGCGTCGAGCCAAGGTATGGCGAGGTAGCGTTGATTGCCGCACTCGTGACTGGTTAGCGGATCGGCGGAGACGCAGATGAGCGCACCCTTGGCTCGCATCGTCGTGAAGAAGGTTTCCACGCCCGGCCAGACGCCGGCAAAGCGGTTGGTCTTGTCGGTCACGCCTTCCTTGGTGCCGAGATTGCACATCACCGGCACTAGGCACGCGGCGTTGGAAATGGTGTAGGGCGCAGGTTTGCCCTCGGCGGCTTTCACCGGGGGCACGCCGGAGCGAAGCCATGCCGCCGCGACGCGTTCCGGGTGCAACAGCACCATGCCGCCGGCCCAATGCCCGCCGCCACTGTGTCCCCAAAGGGCCCATGGGACCGTCGCCAACTCCGGATGGCCGCTCTTGGCACCCAACTCGGTCAGCGACTTCTGAAACGCCGTATCGGAGCCGTTGCGCGGATCACACCAGAGCTGGCAGTTGGCCTTGTCGGGCTGCTCATACGAAGGGGACATCAACGCGCAGCCGTGCTTCTGGGCAAGCGCCTGCCAGTGCAGGTCAAAGGCGCCGGTGAGGCCAGATTTGCAGGAGCCTTCGCCACAGCCGTGCTGGTGGACGATGAGGCCGCGCAGCACTTTTACACCCGGCGGCAACCACACGGTGTAGTTCACGGGAAAGACCAGTTCGCCCGGTTTCGTCGAGGCCGCGTAGCGCACCCGATAGTAGGGGGGCTCGGCCGGCGGAAAGACATCATACGGCGGCTGCTGAGCCAATGAAGAACCTGCGAGGGCGAGGAATAGAAAAGCGAGGTGGCGCATGGTGGGGAGCAAACTGACGAGGAGCCCTAAAAGTTGCAAGCAAGTGCAAAGCTGACGACGACGCCCCTGCTCCCGCCCCGATTCCTGAGGGGTTGCAAAAGCAAGTCGCCCCAATAATGCGCAGCCAGGCCGACAACTTGCGCTTCTCCACGCCTCCCGGGTCGGCTAAACCACCCGGATGCTTTCTTCCGAACTGCTTCCAGCCGTCAATCAGAGTTCTCGCCGCCTCATGATCGTGCTCCACGGCCTGGGCGACAGCATGGACGGCTACCGCTGGCTGCCGTCAGCGCTCGATCTGCCGGACATGAATTACCTGCTGGTCAACGCGCCGGACGAATACTACGGCGGCTATTCGTGGTATGCGTTTCCGGGGGACGCCCGGGCCGATATTGAGCGTAGTGTCCGCCTGTTGTTTCGCTTGCTGGATGCCCAGCGGGAACATGGTTATCCAACCGAGGAGACGGTGCTCTTTGGCTTCTCACAGGGATGCCTGATGACCATTGAAACAGGCCTTCGCTACCCACACCGGTTCGCGGGCTTGGTGGGCGTGAGCGGCTACGTGCATGACCCGGGGCGGTTGTTGCGGGAGAAATCCGCCATCGCCAACCAACAAAGGCTGCTGCTCACGCACGGAAGGCTCGACCCGGTGATTCCGATTGCGCCGGTGCGGAGCCAAGTTCAAATTCTTCAAGACGGAGGCCTCCAAATCCAATGGCTGGAGTATGCCAAAGAGCACACGATCGCGGGGGAACCGGAACTGGCGGCAATCCGTGCCTTTTTGGAACAGAAGGACGCGGCGGACTGATTGGGTTCAAGCTCCGACACCGGCCCACGTTCGCGTGGGCGTGAGCGGGTCACAAACTTTGAGGACAACAACCCCTCTTGCGCGTTGGATTTAACTAGCGCTCTTGGCTTCGCTCATCTCGCCAAGGATTGATTTTGCGATGTCCACGTCCTTCGTGCCGAGGCTCTGCTGCTTTCGGCTGACAACGCACTCCGCGTAGAACACCCCATTGGCACGCTGGTAGAGTCGGTAGCGGTTTTCGGCGACATTTTTCCTCATGGTTCAATTGTTTTCCCCGTTACCGAGCAGTAAGCGGGCAGGCCGCTGGCCTCGCCGGTAGTGAAGGGGCAGTGTTTCGTGCCCCAAATTACTGGAAATTTTACTGGCAGTGGGGCCCACGGAAGGAGGAACTCCCCCGTAAACACGGGGAAAGAAGATGGCTCCAAAGGTAGGACTCGAACCTACAACATTCCGGTTAACAGCCGGATGCTCTACCATTGAGCTACTTTGGAACTCGAAAGCGGGGCGAAACTACAAACCCGCTCTCCGCCCGTCAATAGGCACGGTGGAGAAAATGTCGGCTCTGTTTTTCTCCTTGCCCGGGGCGCGGCAGCTTCGTTGTCGAGTTTTCAGCGGATGGGGCAGTTGGTCAGGGAACGGTGCGCCTAGTGCAGCCACTTCGCCGGGTTGAAGCCGGTGATGAGCTGCACGCCAGTCACAAAGGTCATCACATACACCACCTTCATGAAGGTTTTCTCGGAGAACTTGCGGTTCAACCACACGCCCAGCCAAACCCCAGCCGGAATGAACGGAAGAAACGTCAGGCTTTGCTCCAGCGTGTGGCGGTTGATGATGGCGACGGGTGCAAGCACCGGCAGGCTCATCATTTCCCGGTCCACCATGAAGAACGGCATCTTGATCCAGTTGATGCAGGTGAAGACAAGCACCGTGGTGGCCACATAGCGTTCCTTGGGCATTTGCTGGGGAATCAGGAAGACGCTCACCACCGGTCCGGCCCCATGCGCAAACGTGCTGGTGATGCCCGCCCCGATGCCGCACGGCACCCCAAACGCATGGTTCGGAGCAAAGGCTCCCTCCGCAGCAAAGATGCGTTCCTTGGTGAGCTGGAAGACCACGAACGCCACCGCGAGCACCCCGATGCACACATTCAGCTCCCGCGCGGAGAAGCGCCCGATGAGCTGCACGCCGATGACCACCCCGACCACCACGCCCGGGAGGAGAAACCTCAGATTCTTGCGCTCCCACTTGCCCCAATAGTGATAAAGGCTGAACGCATCGCCCGCACACAGCAGGGGCAGCAGGATGCCGATGGCGTCCTTCGGGCCGAACGCCAGCACGCACAGCGGGGTGGTCAACATTCCCAAACCGCCGCCAAAACCGGCCTTGGAAAGGCCGATGAACAGCACCGCCACCGCCGCCAGCAGGAATGAGGACCAATCGTGCACGGGCGACGTGTAGAAGCCGGCCGCCGGAAAGTCGAGCCGGCCTTTTTCCTTTGCGCCCGCGCGGGCGACGGCTAGAACTTCGCGCGCTTAACTAACATCCATGCCTATGTCATCACGTCTTGCCAACAAGTGGGTTCTCATCACCGGTGCCTCCAGCGGATTCGGTGCGGCCGCCGCCCGCGCCTTTGCCGCCGAGGGCTGTAACCTGATCCTCGGCGCCCGCCGCACGGACAAGCTCGAAGCCGTGGCCGCCGAGGCGAAGAAGCTGGGAGCCCCGACCGCGAACTTCCACAAGCTGGACGTGAGCAGCACCAAGAGCGTGAATGCCTTTGCCGAGGCCATCCCCTCGGTGACCCCGCAGATTGACGTGCTGGTCAACAACGCCGGCGGCGCGCATGGACTCGACACCGTGGCCAACGGCAAGGACGAGGACTGGGAAGCGATGGTGCAGACGAACCTGCTGGGTGTCATGCGCGTCACCCGCGCGGTGCTGCCCTTCATGGTGAAGAATCCGGGCAGCTACATTTTGAACATTGGCTCCGTCGCGGGCCGGCAGGCCTACGAGGGCGGCTCGGTGTATTGCGGCGTGAAGGCGGCGGAGATCATGATCACCCGCTCGCTGCGCCTCGAACTAAACGGCACCGGCGTGCGCGTGGGCACCATTGACCCCGGCATGGCGGAAACGGAGTTCTCCATGGTCCGCTTCAAGGGCGACGAGCAACGGTCCACCAAGGTTTACGAAGGCGTTATTCCGCTCACGGCCAACGACATCGCCGAAATCCTCGTCTGGTGCGCCAGCCGTCCGGCGCACGTGTGCATTGACGAACTGCTGGTGAAATGCACGGACCAAGCGGCCGTTCACAAGCTGTATCGCCGTCCGGTGGGGAAGTAAGTTCAGTCGGTCGATCAGGATTTTTCCACTCCGTTGGCCGTTCGTCTTTGAAGCCCGGCAAGCCGCCGACCGGCGAAGACTCGACCTACTTCGCAGGCGATCCAGCGCGCAGCAGCTTCACGAGTTCCTCGCGTTTGTTGCGCTCGGCAACTCGCAGCGGACTGTCACCGTTCACGTCGACCAGCGTCGGATTGGCCCCATGGGCGAGGAGCAATTTCACCGCTTCAGTGCGCGCCGCCAAGACTCCTTGGTGAAGCGGGGTCTGCCGCTGCCGATCCAAAACATCCACCGCGAAGCCGCGCGCCAGCAGGAACTTGATCAAGTCCAGATGACCGCCGGTGGCCGCACGATGCAACGCGGTTTCTCCGAGGTTGTCAGCGGCCTTGAGGTCCGCGTCCGCCGCAAACAACATCTCGACGATGGGCACCGAACCGCTGCTGGCAGAGCTCAAAATGGGCGTCACCCGCTGGCGGTTCACGGCCCGTGCATCGGCTTTTTTGGCAAGCAGCGCACCGACGATTTCCACATTCCCAGCCCCGGCGGCAGCGTGCAAGGGCGTGTTGTCGCCGAAGTCCCGGGCATTCTCATCCGCCCCGTGCTGGAGGAGCAACTTCACCAACGGCAGGCTCCGGCTGCTCACCAAATACAGCGGGCTTCGGCGCAAATAATCATGCTCCCCAGCCCATTCCGGATGCTCCTTCAACATCTGCTGGGCTTCATTCAGCAGCCCCTTTTGCAGGGCGATTCTCAGTGGCGCGCTGCGGCTCATCGGCGTCTCCCTCCCCCCATGCTGGCGGAGCAGCGCGACCATGCCCTCCTGCTCGCGCTCCACCGCAGCGGAGAAGGGAGTGCCGCCGAAGAGGTTGGTGGCATTAGGGTCCGCTCCGAGCCGAAGCAACGTCTGGGCAACGTTCGCATCCGGTCGCTCATCCAGCATCGTAAGCATCAGCGCGGTCTGCTGAAACGCGTCGCGCGCATTGACGAGGTGCGGGTGGCGGGCCAACCGCGCGGCTAGTTCCGTGGCGTCGCGCTTCCCTGCCAGGTAGCGGATCTCAGCGCCCCGGGAGCGGTCGTCTTCTTTCGCCCCCGCCCGAATTAACAAGTCGGCGCCCTGCCGAAGGTTGATTTCCCGGGCGATGGAGAGCGGGGTCTCGCCGCGCTGGTTGGGTGGTGGATTCACCTCTGCGCCAAACTCCAGCAGCAGCGGCATCATCTGCTTTGAGTAACGGCGGAAGGTGGCAATGTAGAGTGGGGTGTCTCCTTTTTCGGTGGGCTGGTTCACCCAGTCAGGATTCTCCAGCAACAACTGCCGCACCCGCTGCACGTCATGCGCGAGCACGGCATCGTGGATCTCGCCGGCCTGAGCAGCTGATGCCAGCCAGCAACCCACCAAGAGCCCAGCACTCAGGCAGCGAAACCAGCTGCGCGCCTGCTTTGCTGGAGAAGAAGTCGGCATCAGGCACTACTTCTTGGCGTCGGCCTTGGCCGCAACGACCGGCTTGGGCTTGGTCGAGAGCGGAAAATCATCGGTGCGGAAGGGATGGGCGGGCAGGCCGTCCTTGTTCCACAGATTCACGACGGGGTAATTCGCCCAGCCAAAACGGACTGCGTTGGGCTTGCCCACGGCGGAACTGGACACCTCGACCTTGTCCTTGCCGACGAGCTTCGCGTTGGCCCATGCGAACTTGCCGTCCGCCCCGGCGATGGTGAAGCCCTTCAGATCGCCGCCCCGGGCTTCCAAGCCCTGCCCCACATCGCCGAAGGTCACCATTGCCTTGCCGCCGCTGAAGCTCACGCCCTTGAAGGTCGGGCCGCTGGCGACGACGTCTTCACCGTAGGTCAGCTTGCGGGCCACCAGCGCGAGCCGCGTGCCCACCGGCTCCTTCTGCTGCGGATGAATGTCCTTCTCGTCACCCACATCGGTGATGACCACCGTGCCGGCGTTGCCCACGTTCTTGCTGGCGATAATCTGCGCCTCACGCAACTCCGCCCACGTGCTGTCCGCCGGCTCCGGCAAGATCGCCGTGAACGGGGCGAGCTGCACGGTGAGGAAGGTGAAGCTTCCCTGCCTCCAATCCTGCCGCCAGTTCTGGATCATGTCCGCGAAGAGCGTGCGATACTGCCAGGCACGGCCCGCATTGGACTCGCCCTGATACCAGATCGCCCCCTTAATGGCGAAGGGCAGGAGCGGATGAATCATGGAGTTGTAAAGCTCGGTGGGCCGCCACGGCTCGCGCGGAGCCTGCGGTAAAGCCTTGGCACCGGACTGCTTGGCCTTGGCGAGCAGCTCTGGGAAGCGCGCCTTGGCCGCCTCGAAGTTCTTCGTCGCCACCTGATAGTTGTCGAGGATGTCCTTCTTGTAGGATGGGTTGCCCGCCAGCACGCGCTCGCTCATCCACACCTCGGCCGGCGAACCGCCCCAGGACGTGTGGATGACGCCCACGGGCACACCACGCGCCTTTTGCAGGTCGCGGCCGAAGAAGTAGGCCACCGCCGAAAAATCTGGCGTCGTCTCCGGGCTAGCCACCGTCCACGCGGGCTTGGCGTTGTTGTATTGCCCCTGAATGTCCGCCACCGGCTGCGGCGCCTTCACGCGCGGCACGTAGAACAGGCGGAGGTTGGGATTCGCCGACGCGGCGGCGGCCGCCTGCCAGTTCACGGTCTGGCGCAGCGCCCACTGCATGTTCGACTGACCGCTGGCAATCCACACCTCGCCCACGACCACGTTCTTCAACTCGATTCGGTTGCTGCCATTCACCAGCAGCGTGGCCGGTCTGGCGTCCGCCTTCATGGAGCCGAGCTTCACCTGCCACTTGCCGTTCCTCGCCCGCGTTTGCACGACCTGGTCGCGATACTGGACCACCACCAGCTCCCCCTCGTCCGCCCAGCCCCAGACGGGCACGCTTATGCCCTGCTGAAGCACCATGTGGTCGGAGAAAATCGTCGGCAGCTTGACCTCGGCGCGGAGGTTGACGGTGGCCAACACCGCGAAAGCAGCGGCCAAGGCCTTGAAACGAAGAAATGCACGAGCGGACAAACGACATTTTTGCATGCCGCAAAATCTCGCCAAGCCCGCCGCCGCGTCAATCGGAAAGACGCCCGCCCCACCACCCAAGGCCCTGCTCACTCGACAGTCCCCGTTGAAAAGTGAAATGGTCCACGTCATGCGAAAGAACCTGTCATTGCTAGCTCTGACTTGCACCTTGTGGAGTCAAGTTACCATCGCCGCACCCCACAGCGTCTCCGGCATCTACCCGCACCTCGCCATGTTCAACAACGAGGGTGAATGCGGCACTGGCGCAGTGGTGCCGTGGGCGGGGCGGCTGTGGGTCATCACTTACGCGCCGCACATGCCGCGCGGCTCGTCCGACAAGCTCTACGAAATCACGCCCGCGCTGGAACAGATCATCCGCCCCGAGAGCATCGGTGGCACGCCGGCGAACCGGATGATTCATCGCGAATCCCAACAGCTTTTCATCGGACCATACGCGGTGGATGCGCAGGGCAAGGTGCGCGTGATTCCTTACTCGCAGATGTTCGGCCGGCCCACGGGCAATGCCCGTCATCTGACCGATCCGGCGGGGAAGATCTACTCTGCGACAATGGAGGAGGGCCTTTACGAGATTGATGTGAAAACCCTCGCCGTAACGGAGCTGTGGGCCGACGAGCAGAAGAAGGAAGGCCGTCACTCCAACCTGCCCGGCTACCATGGCAAGGGGCTTTACTCCGGCTTCGGCCGGATCATCTACGCGAACAACGGCGACCACGCGCAGGCAGCGTTGTCGAATCCCGCCGTGCCCAGCGGCGTGCTGGCCGAGTGGGACGGCAAGGCCGCCGCGTGGACCGTCGTGCGCCGCAACCAGTTCACCGAGGTCACCGGCCCCGGCGGCATCTATGGCAACGAACAGCCCGACCGCGACCCGGTCTGGAGCATCGGTTGGGACCATCGCTCGCTAATCCTGCAGGTGCTTGATGCTGGCAAGTGGCACAGCTTCCGCCTGCCCAAAGGCTCGCACAGCTACGATGGCGCGCACGGCTGGAACACCGAGTGGCCGCGCATCCGCGAGATCGGAGGCGGCGAGTTCCTGATGACCATGCACGGCACGTTCTGGAAATTCCCCAAGACTTTCAGCGCGGGAAACTCCGCCGGCCTCGCCCCGCGCTCGAACTACCTGAAAGTCATCGGCGACTTCTGTCGCTGGAATGACCAGCTCGTCTTCGGCTGCGATGACACGGCAAAGAGCGAGTTCCTCAACAAGCGCAAGGCCAAGGGCGAAATCGTCGGACCGGGCCGCTCGCAGTCGAACCTGTGGTTCACCGAGCCGGCGCGCCTCGACCAGCTTGGGCCCGCCATCGGTCGGGGTGCGGTGTGGTTCGATGAGCCGGTAAAAGCGGGCGTGCCCAGCGATGCTTACATGTTCTCCGGCTACACCCATCGGACGTTGCATCTCGCGCAGTCATCCGGCCAAGCCGTGACGTTCACGCTCGAAGTGAATGCCCAGGGCAACGACCAGTGGACCAAGCTGCGCGACGTGGAAGTGGCCGCCAACGGCTACGCGTGGATGGAGTTCAGCGCGCAAGAAAAGGGCGTGTGGGTGCGCGTGAAGGCCAGCCGCGACTGCGCGAAGGCCACCGCGTTCTTCCACTATCGCAGCGCGGACGAGCGGCCCATCACGGCGGCTCCGATGTTCGCGAGCCTCGCCAAGCCCGGTGAAGCCGGAGCCAACGGCGGCCTGCTCTACGCGCGTGGCGCGGAGTTCAAAAACCTGCGCTTCGTCGCCAGCGATGCCTCCGGCGAACTCGGCTGCTACGACCTCGACAGCGAGCTGAAGCTGCGCAAGACCAATGACGCGCCCGGCATCGCGTGGATGAAGAAGAACGTCGCCATTCCGCAGAACGTGCTGAGCCTGGACGCCGCCTCCGTGCTCTACGTGGACAACAAGGGCCGCTGGCGCTTGCCGAAGGGCGAAGCGTCTTTCGAGCGCCCCGGCCCGCTCGGCGACGAACGCATCTGCCGCGAGGTCTGCACGGAGCGCGACATGTTCAATGCTGCGGGGACGTTCTACGAGCTGCCCGCCGACAACGCGGGTGGCTTCGCGAAGGTCCGCCCCATCACCACGCACAACCGCCGCATCAAGGACTATGCGAGCTATCGTGGCCTGCTCGTCCTGTCCGGCCTCGGAGCCGACGCACCCGCCGGCGAGCACGTCGTCCGCAGCGACGACGGCAAGTGCGCGCTCTGGGTCGGCGCGGTGGATGACCTGTGGCACCTCGGCAAGCCGCGCGGCATCGGTGGCCCGTGGAAGGACTCGGCCGTGAAAGCCGACCAGCCGAGCGACGCCTACTTGATGACCGGCTACGACCGCAAGCGCGTCACGCTCTCACACACCGCGAAGGAGTCCGTGAAAATCCGCCTCGAAGCGGACCTCACTGGCACGGGAATGTGGGTGACGTATCGCGAGTTTATCGTCGAGCCGGGCAAGCCGACGGAACACACCTTCCCAGCGGCCTACACAGCCTACTGGGTCCGCGCCGTCGCGGATCGTGAAACTACCGCGACCGTGACGTTCGTCTATGAGTGACCCATGAACCCACTGCGTTTCCTCCTGCTCGCCTCGTTCTACCTGCCCATCGCGGCCTTGGCCGCCGAGTCACCACTCCGCGAGCAAGCCATCGTCGGCATGAAGCGCGCCGCTGAGTTCTACCGAGCGAAGGCGGCGGCGCACGGCGGCTACGTTTATTACACCTCGCTCGACCTCCGACAGCGCTGGGGCGAGGGCAAGGCAACTGACGACCAAATCTTCATCCAGCCGCCCGGCACCCCTGCCGTCGGCATGGCGTTCCTCAAGGCGCACACTGCCACCGGGGACAAGTTTTACCTCGACGCCGCGCAAGCCGCCGCCGAAGCGCTCGTATTCGGTCAGCTCCAGTCCGGCGGCTGGGCGCAGGTGATTGACTTTGACCCGCGTGGTGCGAAGGCCGGGCAGTATCGCAACGGCAAGTCGCGCAGGCGCAACTACTCGACCTTCGACGACGGCATCTCGCAGAGCGCGCTGCGCTTCCTCATGCACGCGGACCAGGCACTCGGCTTCAAGCACGGGGCGATTCACGAGGCCACCGAGTTCGCGCGGAAGGCGGTGTTCGCCGCGCAGCATCCGAATGGCGCGTTCCCACAGGTCTGGATTGGACCTGCACCGCAGTATCCGCCGGTGAAGGCCAGCTTCCCCGACTACGAGTGGCGCACCGAGAACCGCCTCAAGAATTACTACAACATGCCAACGCTCAACGACGACCTCTGCACCTACGTCGCGCAAATGCTGGAGGACGGCTGGACGATTTACCAAGACGAGCGCTGCCGCACTGCGCTCGCGAAGCTCGGCGACTTCCTCCTGCTCGCGCAGTTGCCCGAGCCGCAGCCCGGCTGGGCGCAGCAATACGATTTCAAGACGCGACCCATCTGGGCGCGCAAGTTCGAGCCGCCCGCGCTCGCTGGCCACGAATCGCAGGACGCCATCGAGACCCTGCTGCAAGTCCACCGCGTCACCGGCGACGCGAAGTATCTGGAGCCAATCCCCCGCGCGCTCGCGTGGCTCAAGCGCTCGCGCCTCGCCGATGGCCGCCTCGCCCGCTACTACGAGCTGCGCACCAACAAGCCCCTCTACATGACCTCGGACTACCAACTCACCAACAGCGATGCCGAGGTGCCGCAGCACTACGGCTGGAAGAACGCCGCGCACGTCGAGCAGTTGGAGCAGGCCCTCGCCACCGCGCAGTCGGGCAAGGCAAAGGCTCCACAGCCGAAAGCCCCAACCGAAGCGCAAGTCCGCCAAATCCTCCGCGACCTCGATGCGCAAGGCCGCTGGGTGAGCACCGCCACCGAGGGCATGAAACTCGTCGGCCAGCCCAAGTTCGCTCCCGGCTTCCAGTTCCTCGCCAGCGAGGTGTTCAACAAGCATCTCGAAGCCTTGACTGACTACGTCAGGTCAACGGCGAAGCAATAGCGCGCTCCTTTTCGGGGGCCGTGCCTCAGTCGGCAACATCCGCTTCAAGCAATTTATCGCTCCGCACCGTCGAACACCGCAATGTCCACCCGGCCAGTCTTCCACCACACGCGGCGCAGCGTCACCCTGGCGCTGCTGCTCGCGCTCGCGTGCGCTTCTGAACTCCCCGGCGCCGAGTCCGGTGCAGCGCTGGCCATCCAGACCAGCGGCTTCATCCAGACGCACTGCCTCCGCTGCCACGGGCCGGAGAAAACGAAGGGCGACTTGCGGCTCGACCAGTTGAACCTGGATTTCAGCAAGTCTGCGACGCTCGGACGCTGGTGGGAGGTCTTGACGCGCGTGCAGTCAGGTGAAATGCCGCCGAAGAAGGAACCGCGCCCGGAACCGGCCCAGTTGCAGGCGTTCGTGCGCCAATTATCCACGCGGCTAAACCAAGCGGGCGCGAAGCGACGGGCCGAGGGCCGCGGCGTGCTGCGCCGGCTCAACCGCACCGAATACGAGAACACCGTGCGCGACCTGCTCGGCGTGCAGACACCGCTCAGGGACTTGCTGCCGCAGGACTCTTCCGCCGACGGCTTCGACAACATCGGCGAGGCGCTGCACACGTCGTCCTTCCTGCTCGACAAGTATCTCGAAGCGGCCGACACCGCGCTCAATCAAGCCATCGCCAACCGCCCGCAGCCCAAGTCCACCAAGACCCGCTACCTGCTGACGGATTCGCACCAAGTCCGCTCGACCACGGAGAAGGTGTTCCGCACGAACGACACCGGTCGCATCGTGGCCTTCACGTCATCCGCGTGGCAGCAGGTCGGGCCGACGAAGTTTTATCCGCAGGAACGCGGCTCCTATCGCTTTCAAATCTCCGCGTCCGCCGTGCAAAGCTCGAACCAGCCCGTCGTCTTCCGCGTGTGGTCCGGCTCCGGCGGCATGGGCGGCGCGCGCGGGCACCTCGTCAATTACTTCGATGCGCCGCCGGACAAGCCGAAGGTCATCGAGTTCGTGGACCACATGGAGCCACGCACCTCGATCTCGATTCTGCCCTACGGCCTCGCGTCCTCGCAGACGGTGAACAAGGTCGGCGCGGACGCGTGGGAAGGGCCGGGCCTCGTGGTGGATTGGGTGGACGTGGAAGGGCCGCTGAACCAGACATGGCCGCCGGAGAGTCATCGCCGCCTCTTCGGTGAGATGAAGCAAGCGTCGTTTCCCGGCTATATTTTCCGCGACCGCTTGGAAGTCGTCTCCAGTGAGCCACTCGCGGACCCCGACCGCATCCTGCGCTCGTTCGCACGCCGGGCGTTCCGCCGCAGTGTGACCGATGCGGACGTGAAACCGTTCGCCGCGCTGGTCGAGGCGAAGCTGGCGGAGCAACGCACCTTCGAGCAGGCGATGCGCGCCGCGCTGTCGGCGGTGATGGTCTCGCCGGAGTTCCTCTTCCTCCGGGAGAAGCCCGGCAAGCTCGACGACTTTGCGCTGGCCTCCCGCTTGAGCTACTTCCTCTGGAGCACGATGCCGGATGAGGAACTCCTCACGCTTGCCGAGCAGAAGCAGCTTTCCCATCCAGCGACGCTCCGCGCGCAGACCGAGCGGCTCCTGAACCACCCGAAGGCGGCGCAGTTCACCGAGAACTTCACCGGCCAGTGGCTTGGACTGCGGGACATTGATTTCACGGTGCCGAGCCACATCCACTACCCGGAGTTCGACGACATGCTGAAGGTCTCGATGGTGCGCGAGACCGAGCTGTTCTTCGCCGAAGTGCTGCGGCACGACCTGAGCCTGGCGAACTTCATCGCGTCGGACTTCACCATGCTCAACGGCCGGCTCGCGAAGCACTACGGCATTCCCGGCGTGAGCGGGTTCGAGTTCCGCAAGATGAAGCTGCCGCCGGACAGCCATCGCGGCGGCGTGCTCACCATGGCCAGCGTGCTCAAGGTCACGGCGAATGGCACGACGACCTCGCCTGTGCTGCGCGGCGCGTGGGTGCTCGACCGAATTCTCGGCACGCCGCCGCCCAAGCCACCGGAGAACGTCGGCACGCTCGAGCCCGACACGCGCGGCACGAAGAACATCCGCGAGCAGCTCGCCAAGCACCGGCAACTGGAGTCCTGCGCGAGCTGCCATGTGAAGATGGACCCGCCGGGCTTTGCGCTGGAGAGCTTCGATGTGATTGGCGGCTGGCGGGAGTTCTACCGCGTGAGCGGCAACGGCAAGTCCGTGACCATTGACGGACGCCGGATGCCTTATCTCCACGGGCCGAAGGTGGACCCCTCCGACGTGCTGCCCGATGGCCGCTCCTTCCGGGACATTGACGAACTCAAGCAGCTCCTCCTCACCGACAAGGACCAGCTCGCCCGCTCCCTCACCACGAAACTCCTCACCTACGCCACCGGTCGAGGGCTGGAGCCAGCGGACAGGGGCGCAGTCAACGACATCGTTGGCAAGGTGCACGCGATGAACTACGGCTTCCGTTCCCTCATCCACGAAGTCGTCGCCAGCCAGTTGTTTCAGAGCAAGTGAGCCAGCCATGATCGCACCACTCCTTCAGTCCACCACTCCGCTTACTCGCCCCGCCCTCACCCGCCGCACCTTCCTCCGGGCTGCCGGCGTCTCGCTCGCCTTGCCCGTGCTGGAGTCGCTCCAGCCGCGTGCCTTCGCCGCTGGAAAAGGCCCGGCGATTCGCCGCGCTCTCTTCATTTGCACGCCGCTCGGGGTGCATCCCGCGAACTTCTTCCCCACCGAGGCGGGCCGCGACTACGCGCCCACGCCGTATCTCGACGTGCTCAAGAATTTCCGCAACGAATTCACCGTGATGTCTGGGCTGGCGCATCCCGAGGTCGGGTCGAGCCACGATTCCATCTTCAGCTTCCTCACCGGCGCGCCGCACCCGGAGATTCGCGCGGGCTTCCGCAACAGCATTTCCGTGGACCAGTTCGCCGCCGAGCGCATCGGCGGGCAGACGCGTTTCCCCAGCCTGTCGCTCTCGGCGGAGGGCTTTGGACTCTCGTGGACGCGCAGCGGCGCACTGGTGCCGCCAGACTTGTATCCCGCGAACGTCTTCGCGCGCCTCTTCCTCGAAGGCCGGCCCGACGAAGTGCAGGCACAGGCGCGGCGTTTGCGCGACGGCCAGAGCATCCTCGACACCGTGCGCGAGCAGGCGAGGCGCTTGCAGACCTCGCTCGGCACGCGCGACCGCGAGAAGATGGACGAGTATTTCACCAGCGTCCGCGAGCTGGAGCAGCGCATGGTCACGAACGAAGAATGGTCCAAGAAGCCCAAGCCGAAGGTCGAGGCGAAGCCGCCGCAGAACAACCTGAACTCCGCCGACCTCATCGGCAAAAACCGGAGCATGTTCGACCTCATCCACCTCGCGCTCCAGACCGACTCGACGCGCCTCATCTCGATGCTCCTCCTCGGCACCAGCCTCGTGCCACCGATTCAGGGCGTGTCGCAGGGCCACCACGACCTCTCGCACCACGGCCAGGACCCCACGAAGCTCGCGCAGCTCAAGACCCTCGAAATCGAGAAGATGAAGACGCTCGTCGAACTGCTCAACAAGCTGAAGCAGACCGAGGAGCAGGGCGAAAGCCTCCTCGACCGCACGATGGTTTTCTTCAGCAGCAACCTCGGCAACGCCAGCAACCACTCCACGCGCAACCTCCCCGTGCTGCTGGCCGGTGGCGGCTTCAAGCACGGCCAGCACCTCGCCTTCGACCCGAAGTCCCCGCCACCGCTGTGCAACCTCTACGTCTCCATGCTCCAGCGCATGGGCATTGAGACGGAGAAGTTCAGTTCGGGAACCGGGCCGCTACAGGGGCTGGAGATGCTGTGAAGCGGGCGTTGCGCTCTCTGGCCCTTGCCGCCAGCATAGAGAGAGTCAATTGAACACGCTTCGCTCCATCCTGAGACTAGCGGCGGTCTGCCTCGCTGTGGGTTGTGCGGTCAGCTTCGCGGCGACGCCGTCATTGGAAGTCGGGCGCAAACATTGGGCTTTTCAGCCCTTGCATTCAGGCAAACTCCCGACCGTGAAGGATGCAGCTTGGGCGCGAACCGAAGTGGACCGCTTCATCCTCACGGCCTTGGAAGCAAAGGGGCTGAAACCTTCGCCGGAAGCAGACCGGCGCACGTTGATTCGCCGCGCCAGCTTCGACCTCATAGGCTTGCCGCCGACGCCGGAGGAAGTAGAGGCGTTTGTGAAGGACCCCGCGCCGCGAGCGTGGGAACGCGTCGTGGACCGATTGCTGGCGAGTCCGCACTACGGCGAGCGATGGGGGCGGCACTGGCTGGACCTTGCGCGCTACGCAGACAGCAGCGGCTTCCACAACGACCTCGACCGTCCGCATGCCTGGCGTTACCGCGACTACGTCATCCGCAGCTTCAATGAGGACAAGCCCTACGCGCGGTTCATCGCCGAGCAACTAGCGGGCGACGAGGTGCCGGGCGCGGACGAGGAGACGCTGGTGGCCACCGGCTTCTGCCGCAACGGCCCAAGCAACGACGACAACATGGGCAACAACAAGGAGCAGTATCGCCTCGACGAGTTGGACGATGTCATCTCCACCACCTCGACGGTATTCCTCGGCCTCACCGTGGGCTGCGCGCGTTGCCACGACCACAAGTATGACCCAGTCACGAGCGCGGATTACTACAGCCTGCTCGCGGTCTTCAATGGCACGGTGAAGCGCGGCGTGCCCATGGAGAGCGACGATAAGGACAAGGCGAAGCAGGTGGTGAAGTTGCAAGCGCTCGTGGAGACGAAGGGCGCAGTGCCGCCGACGCATTTGCTCGGACGCGGCAGCCTGCAAAACAAGGGGCCCGTAGTCCCGCCCGCGGCTCCGCTCGTGCTCGTGTCGAACCCGCTGCGGTTTCCGGAACCGGAGCCGGACGCGAAGTCCTCTGGGCGCCGCCGCACGCTGGCGGAGTGGATTGCCGCACCGGAGAACCCGCTGACATGGCGAGTGCTGGCAAACCGCATCTGGCAGCATCACTTCGGCCGGGGACTGGTCGCGACGCCGAGCAACTTCGGTTTCAACGGAGAGCGCCCCACGCACCCGGAGTTGCTTGATTACCTCGCGGCCCGGCTCATCGCCGACGGCGGAGGGTGGAAGGCGTTGCACAAGCTGCTGTTGATGTCGGCGACGTATCGGCAGGCATCGCAGCCCAACGAGCTTGGCCAACGGATCGACCCGGAGAACGCGTTGCTCTGGCGCGCAAGTCGGCAGCGGCTCGAAGCCGAGGCGCTGCGCGACAGTATTCTTGCAGTGAGCGGGAAGCTGAACCCGCAACTCGGGGGGCCGGGCATCAAGCCGCGCATTCGCGCCGACCTGCTGACAGCCAGCCAGCGTAACAAGTGGCCCGTGCTTATGTCCGAAGGCCCGTCACAGTGGCGGCGCAGCGTCTATATCTACGCGAAGCGCCAGCTGCTCATGCCGATGATGGAACTCTTCGATGCGCCCACGACCACGGACAGTTGCGCCGAGCGGATGCAGAGTGTGGTGCCGACCCAGGCGCTGGTGCTGATGAACGACGAGTTTGTCGAGGACCAGGCGGGCTTCCTCGCGCTACGCGCCGTGGCCGAGGCGGGGGAGAACTTAGCTCGTGTCATCGAGCGGATGCTGTTGCTCGCGCTGGCCAAGCCGGCGGGCCCGGAACGGCTGAAGCAGGCGGTGGCGTTCGTCGAGGCGCGCGAGGCCGTCTATGCGAAGGTGCCTTCGCCCACGAACTTGCCGCGCCAGCGTGCGCTCACGGACCTGGCCCATGTGATGTTCAACAGCAGCGAGTTCATCTACATCGAATGAACCTGACCCGGAGACGAATGCTTCAGTTGAGCGGCGGCGGCTTCGGCGCGCTGGCGCTGAACTCGTTGCTGCGCGCGGAGGGCGCTCTCTCCGCCCCGGCCTCCACGAA
This sequence comes from Akkermansia muciniphila, assembly GCA_945874145.1. Taxonomy (GTDB): domain Bacteria; phylum Verrucomicrobiota; class Verrucomicrobiia; order Limisphaerales; family SXTU01; genus SXTU01. The sequence goes on along the minus strand of CAMCFN010000027.1, from coordinate 30,462 downwards.
CCCGCTGGCAGCGCATCCGCCGCATTTCGCGCCGCGCGCCAAGTCCGTCATCTTCCTCTTCATGTATGGCGGGCCGAGCCATGTGGACCTCTTCGACCCAAAGCCAGAGCTGGAGAAATGGCACGGCAAGGCCATCCCCGTGTGGAAACCCGAGGACGCGTTCATGGGCCGCAAAACGCAGAACGTGGCGATGAAAAGCTACTACGGCTTCGCGAAGCACGGCGCGGCCGGCATAGATATCGCGGAGACGTATCCGCACCTCGCGCGCCACGCGGACGACCTGTGCGTCATCCGCTCGATGCACACGGAGAGCAACAACCACGGCCCGGCGCTCTTCCAGATGAACAGCGGCTTCACGCTGCCGGGCCGCCCGAGCATGGGCTCGTGGGTGACTTACGGCCTCGGCTCGGAGAGCGAAAATCTCCCTGCCTACGTCGTGCTGCTCGACCACCAAGGCGCGCCGGTGAACGGGGCGTTGAACTGGTCGAACGGCTTCATGCCCGCCTCCTTTCAAGGCGTGCCGTTCCGCTCCAGCGGCGACCCCATCGCCTACCTCACGCCGCCGAAGAGTGTCACCGCCAGCCAGCAGCGCGCGCGCCTCGACCTGCTCCGGCAGTGGAACGAGGAATACGCCGCCGCGAATCCCTCCGAGACCAGCCTCGCCGCGCGCATCGCGTCCTACGAACTCGCCTTCCGCATGCAGATGAGCGCCGCCGAGTGCGTGGATGTCGCACGCGAGCCGGAGTCCATTCGTAAGCTCTACGGCCTCGACCGTCCGGTCACGCAGCACTTCGGTCGCAACTGCCTGCTCGCCCGCCGGCTCGTCGAGCGCGGCGTGCGGTTTGTCCAACTCTACAGCGGCGGCAACGAAGGTCCGAAGGCGTGGGACGCGCACGACGACTTGAAAAAAAACCACGACCTCCACTGCGCCGAAACGGACCAGCCCATCGCCGCGTTGCTCAACGACCTCAAGGCCACCGGCCTGCTCGACACCACGCTGGTCATCTGGGGCGGCGAGTTTGGGCGTTCGCCCGTCGCGGAAAACGGCAAGGGCCGCGACCATCATCCGAAAGGTTTTACGATGTGGATGGCCGGCGGCGGCATCAAAGGCGGCATGGTCCACGGCGCGACGGACGAGTTCGGCTACAACGCGGTGGACAAGCCCGTCTCCGTCCCCGACCTGCACGCGACGATTCTCCACCAGCTCGGCCTAAACCACGAGCAGCTCACCTATCGCAACACGGGCCGCGACTACCGCCTCACCGACGTGAGCGGCGAAGTGGTTCGGGAGTTGATCACCTGACGAGACTCACTTCCGATGAAGACACGCATTATCACTGTGCTCACGCTGCTGGGCTGGCTCGGGGGAACGAATAACTTGTTTGCCGCGCCGGCATCACTGAACGCACCGAACAGTGCGTTTCTCAAAGCGCACTGTCTCCGCTGCCACGGACCGGAGAAGGTGAAGGGAGATTTGCGGCTCGATCAGTTGGACACGGATTTCTCCAAACCTAGCGCCTTCGAGCGGTGGCGAGAAGTCGTCACACGAGTGCAGTCAGGGGAAATGCCGCCAAAGAAGGAGCCGCGCCCGGAGCCAGCTCAGGTGCAGACGTTCGTGCGGCAGTTGAACGCGCAGCTCGACGAGGCGGCGGCGAAGCATCGCGCGGACGGACGCGTGGTGTTACGTCGCCTCAACCGCGTGGAATACGAGAACACCGTGCGCGACCTCTTCGCCGTGAACGTGATGGTGAAGGAGATGCTGCCGGAGGACACCATCGCGCAGGGCTTCGACAACGTGGGAGCGGCGTTGAACGTCTCGCCGGTGCTGATGGAGCGCTATCTCGAAGCGGCGGATGCGGTCATCACGGCGGCGCTCGCGCCCGTTCACAAGCTGGAGAGCAAGCAGGAGCGCTTCGACTTCTATGAGTCGTTGCCCAAGTGGTTCGCCAACGGCGTTTACAAGCAGGACGACGGCGTGGTGCTCTTTCGCGGCGGCGCGACGGATGTGCGGCAGTTCAAGGCCCCCGCCCCGGGACGCTACAAGTTTCGCATCGCCGTCTCCGCGCACAACTCGCCGACGCCGCTGCCGCTGGGCCTGCTGCTGGGCAACTTCGTGGTGAGCGGCAACTACGCGCGGCACCTCGGCTACTTCGACGCGCCGCCGGGACCGAAGCCGACGGTCATCGAGTTCGAGGAGCGCCTCGGCGCGAAGAACGACACGGTCAAGCTCATGCCGATGGCGCTGCCCTTCGTGTATCTCAAGCAGGAGACGATGGCGGAGTATCCGGGGCCGGGGCTAAAGGTCCACTGGGTCGAGACGGAGGGGCCGTTCCCGGAGGCGTGGCCGACGGAGAGCTACCGCCGCGTGTTCGGCGACGCGGACCCAAAGAAGGGCACACTCGCCGACGCGGAGAAGTTGATTCGTGCGCTGCTCCCGCGCGCGTTCCGTCGCCCGGTGAAGGAAGGCGAGGAGAAGCCGTTCGTTGCCGTCGCGGCGAAGTCTCTGGAGATGGGCCAGCCGTTTGAGGCGGCGTTGCGTGTGGGCTATAAGGCGGTGCTGGCCTCGCCGAAATTCCTCTACTTCCGCGAGCCGACCGGCCCGCTCGATGACCATGCGCTGGCGGCGCGGCTCTCGTATTTCCTCTGGAGCACGATGCCGGATGAGCCGCTGCTCGCGCTGGCGGCGAAGGGTGAACTGCGCAAGCCCGAGGTGCTCCGCGCGCAGGTGGAGAGGATGCTGAAGCATCCCAAGGCGCAGGCGTTCACCGAGAACTTCACCGGCCAGTGGTTGAGCCTGCGCGACATCGAAGCCACCACGCCGGACAAGACGCTTTACCCCGAGTTCGAGGAGCTGCTGCAATGGTCGGCGGTGCGCGAGACGCATCTGTTTTTCGAGGAGTTGCTGAAGCACAACCTCAGCGTGCGGAACTTCATAGACTCGGACTTCGCCATGCTGAACGCGCGGCTGGCCAAGCACTACGGCATCCCGGAGGTGCATGGCGTCGCGTTCCGCAAGGTGGCGCTGAAGCCGGAGTGGCATCGCGGCGGCGTGCTGACTCACGCGAGCGTGCTCAAGGTCACAGCCAATGGCACGACGACCTCACCGGTCCTGCGTGGCGTGTGGGTGCTGGACCGCATCATCGGCCGGCCCGCGCCGCCGCCGCCGCCGAACGTCCCCGCCGTCGAGCCGGACATCCGCGGCGCGACGACCATCCGCGAGCAGCTCGCGAAGCATCGCGCGACAGAGAACTGCGCTGGCTGCCACTCACGGATAGACCCGCCGGGGTTTGCGTTGGAGAACTACGACGTCATCGGTGGCTGGCGGGAAAAGTATCGCGTGGTGGCCGAGCGGAAGAACTGGGTGAACAACCGGGTCGGCCCGCTGGCGAAATACCTGGCCGCGTATCAATACGGCGAAGGCCGGCCCGTGGATGCCGGCGACGAACTGCCGGACGGACGCAAGTTCGCCACCGTCGAGGAGTTCAAGAAGCTGCTGCTCACCGACCCCGGACAAATCACCCGATGTCTATCCGAGAAGCTGGTCACCTACGCGACCGGCCAGCCGGTTGGCTTCGGCGACCACGCGGCGGTGAACAAGATCCTGGCGGAAGCGAAAGCCACCGACTACGGCCTGCGCTCCTTAATCCACGCGGTGGTCGGGAGCGAGTTGTTCCAAAGCAAGTAGGAAGTCCCCAGGCGGCGAGTTGGCGGCCAGTCCCAGATCAAACCGCCGTGCCAAAGATGAGTTGGAAAAAGGCGGCGTGCTGCCAGTGCATGGCTAAGCCGGCCAGCAGCAACAGCCCAGCCACCCAATCACGCCGCCCAAACTTGTCTTCCACTCCACGGGCGCGCACGAATTCCAGCAAGGCCCCGGTTGGACAGCCGTATTTGCAGTAGGCCTTGGGCACGAACATGGCCGCCCCTAGCCCGACGACCGCCACCAATATGGTGGCGACCCCAGCGGAGCGGATCACGTAGGCATCAAAGGGCTCCAAACTGGCGAGATCGAAGTCCAACGGCAGCATCACCACAAACAGAACCCCAAACAGCAGCGCCCCGGGAAGCCAGCGCAGTGCCCGGTCCAGTGACGCTGGAACCGTCCAACGCCATCGCCCCGGCGCAAACCGCGTGACCACCTCCTGCAACGCGCCATGCGGACACAACTGCTGACAATAAAGCGGACGCCGCGTTGCCCACGGCACAAGGACAGCCGCTGCCGCAAACAACACCAAGCCCGGGGCCATGCGCCAGGCGATGCCTGACTTCGCCCACCCGGCGAACAGCGACTGGGCGAGCAAGTCGCCATTCAGGAATCCCACGTAGCCAATCACCAGCCACTGGAACCAACGCCGCCAGCGCTCACGTCCCTCGGCCTTGGCGAAGCTCAGCCACAATGCGAACGCGAGCACAGCGGCCAACCCAATGTCCCGTGTTCCCCAGCGGACGGGCTGCGGGCGCAACTCCCCTTGCGCGACCCGGAAGCGATGAACGATGCCTTCCGCGACCGCGAGGCTGGTCATGGTTGCGCCAGAGACACCTTCCACCCCGGCCTGCTTCAGGTCCATCCCCGCGACCTGGTCCCAAGTCATCTGGTTAAATGTTTTGCGAAAATGCCGGTCGGCCATCACATCGCCGACATGCGTCTTGGTGTCCTCCGAGTGGCGGATCTTGAAACCCAGCACCCGTCCATTGAGATCCAATGCCACCAACGTATCCGTGATGCCGCAGTAGCCGATGGTGCGGTCCGCGTGCGGCAGCGTGCGGATGAGATAGCCGAGTTCCGCACCGGCCTTGTCCAGCACGTGGAAACCGCCACGCGCGGTCAGATCGAGCTGCAACCCGGCGGCATTGGTGAACCAGCCCGCGACCTCCTCAACGCGCACCGGGCGATCACCTTCCACCCGCAGCCGCAAGTGGTGCGCACGGATGAGCCAGGCCACGGCCAGCAGGACCCCGAGGCGGTAGAGTTGAAGCAGGGCGGCACGCGCACGCACACGGCAAGTGTTCCGTCCCCGGCAGGAAAGGAAACGAGATTGTGATGAAAAACCCTTTGACCCATGGGAAGGCGATTCCCTAAGCTCACCACGAAATCCGTTTCACACACATACACTACCAATGAGCACTTACGTTCCCATGATCAGTTCGGGCGTCGCCGGCCCCCTCGGCGCGCTTCACCTCCCCCGTCTTTGGCTGAAGGTTTCCCTCGAAGCCGCCGGCAAGCTCGCCGCCGGCTACCCCGGCCTAGGCAAGGGTTACGACCAGATGACCTGCGACGCGCTCGGCTTGGATGCCGCCGCAGTGGTGGAGTTCATCAAGACCAACAAGCCGACCTATCCGGCTTTCGAGGCCTGGGTGAAGAAGAGCGGCAAGAAGCTGACGAAGGCTGACATCCACCGCCACAACCTCGCCATCCTCGGCTATTGCCACGATGACGGCACGCGCAAGGGCATCCTCAGCGCCAGCGGCCTCCCCGACGACGGCAGCGTACTGCCCGGCGCGGTGGACCTGAACAACCTCGACGACTGGTTCGAGTTCCACGCGGCAGTCTTGAAGTAAGCCCTCCCTCAACTTAATCACGCACCAGCCGGTGAAGGAGACTTCACCGGCTGGTTCGTTTGTAGCGGGGACACTCCTGTCCCCGATCATGCAGTTGCTCCGAGGAGAACCCTGAAGTTCCTGCGGGACAAGAGGGTTCCGCCTACGCCAGCAACCCACGCAGCACCTGGCCATGCACATCCGTCAGGCGGAACTCGCGGCCTTGATACTTGAACGTGAGCCGCTCGTGGTCGAGGCCAAGGAGATGGAGCACCGTCGCATTGAGGTCGTGGACATGCACGGGATTCTCCACCGGGCTGAAGCCGAAGTCGTCGGTGCGTCCGTAAGTCACACCGCCTTTGATGCCGCCGCCGGCCAGCCACATCGTGTAGGCGTCCTTGTGATGGTCGCGACCGGGATTCGTGCTCTTGCCATCGCCATCAATGCCCTGCCGCAGCGGCGTGCGCCCGAACTCCGCGCCCCAGATGACGAGCGTGTCGTCGAGCAGGCCGCGTGATTTCAGGTCGGTGATGAGGCCGGCCATGCCCTGGTCCACGTCGCGGCACTTGGCGGGCAGGCGTGTGGCGAGGCCGGAGTGGTGGTCCCAATCGGCGTCGTAAAGCTCGACGACGCGCACGCCGCGCTCGATGAGCCGGCGCGCGAGCAGACAGTTGTTCGAGAACGACGCCGCGCCTGGCTTCGCGCCGTAGAGGTCGAGCACGGACTTCGGCTCGCGCGAAATGTCCATCAGCTCCGGCACACTGGTTTGCATCTTGAACGCCATCTCGTATTGGCTGATGCGCGTGGCGGTCTCGGGATCGCCCACGTCGGCAAGCTGGCGTTCGTTCAGTGACTTCACCGCGTCGAGAATGCGCCGCCGGTCGTCCTGGGACTGGCCTTTCGGATTGCTCAGAAACAGCACCGGATCGCCGCTAGAGCGGAACTGGATGCCCTGATACACGCTCGGCAGAAAACCGTTCGCCCACAGCGACGTGCCCGCGCCGCCGGGCGGGCCGGAGAGCAGCACCGTGTAGGCGGGAAAATCCTGATTCTCCGTGCCGAGTCCGTAAGTCACCCACGAGCCAAAGCTGGGGCGCCCGCCGCGCCCGAAGCCCGTGTGCAAAAACATCTGCGCCGGCGCGTGGTTAATCTCCTCCGTGTGAAGCGTCTTCACGATCGCGATGTCGTCGGCCACCTTCGCGAGGTGCGGGAGCGTCTCGGAGATTTCCTGTCCACTGCGTCCGTGCTTGGCGAACCTAAACCTGCTGCCAGCAAGCTGCATCTTCCCGCCGATGAACGCGAAGCGCCGGCCCTTGAGCAGCGACTCCGGGCAATCCTCGCCGTCACGCTTCACCAGCTCCGGCTTGGAATCGAACATGTCGAGCTGCGACGGCGCACCAATCATGTGCAGAAAGATCACCCGTTTCGCGCGCGGAGCGAACATCGGGTGCTTCGACACCAGCGGATTCGTCGGTGCGGCAATGACTGAACCGCGCAACAGCGATGCGAGCGCGAATGAGCCGGCTCCGAAACCAGCGCGCTGAAAGAACCGCCGCCGGTGGAGAGGCTCGAGACGCGTGATGCTCATGGCTGGTTGCTTTGCAGATTGCTACGTGCCCACAAGGTTAGAGTCTCACCGCCGCAGTGCAACCCGGTAGCTTCGAGACCCGCCACCCGGCGCTTGCGCCGCCCGTGCCCTCAAGCGGCTGCCAGAACCCGTGTGGCCACCCGTCGCTCACTTAACCCTCCAAATCCTCACGTCTTCAATCCAGACGGTGGCCGGCACAAGGAAACTTAGCCAGCGCTTCATCGGATGCGCGAAGCCGTCGGAGCGGTGCGTCGCGAAACATTTGCCGTCGAGACTCAGGCGCAACTCGTCGCCTTCGGTCACCAGCACAAGCACGTGCCATTCCGTGTCCGCCTTCCACGGCACGACCACCTGCTTGGCATTCAAAAGCGCGGCGAGTTCAGCGGGCAAGGGCTCCTTGCGGTCGAGGAAACCCTGGCGGCGATTGCGGATGTCGAGGTTCATTACGCCGGTCTTGTGGTCAATGAGGGTGACGCTCGTCGGCGAAAGAATGCCGTAGCATAGGTGTCCAGCGTGAACACCCTTCGTCTCGCGATCCACGAACCCAAGCTGGAGTGATTCTACTGTGTTCAGCCCGGGAAACTTGAAACGCACGATCACGCCGCCGTCGGTGAAGCCCGCCTCGTGATGAATGTGCGCGGCGTGACCGGCTTCCTTGGTGGCGCTGGCGACCTTGAGAATACCGCCATCCAGGTCGGACTGCTTGAACTGCGGGACACGGTCGGCAGTGGCGCTGTTCCAGCCGTTGCCGATGGCTTTGGCACCGCTGCCGGTCACCGCACGCTCGAATGTGTCGTGAAACAGCAGCGTGCCATTCGTCCGCAACCAAGTGGCGTCATCGCGCACGACGGTCGGCTTCGAATCGGCGACAGCGGAATCAGCAACAACAAGGCCGCCGACCGTCAGGCACACGCTGAGGAAGATGGAAACTTTCATGGTCAATTCGCGGCTGGAAGCGCCTTCAAGACCTCCTCGACGCACTTGTCGCCGAGTATTCTGTAGGCGGGCGGAGTCCAGTGGAACTTGTCCTTGCCACCCCGCGCGAGTTCGAGCTTGTCCACGAGCAGCGCGTAGAAGTCGCTCACGAGCACGCTGCATTCGGCCATGACCTTGGCGGCCATGCGGTTTTGCTCGAGGATGTTGGGGTTGATGCCGGGGCCGAACTTCTTCACGTCGCCTTCGAGCAGCACGGGCGTGCTGCTGGCCCAGATGATTTTGGCTTTGGGCAATGCCTTGCGGATGGCCTCCACGTAGCCCTTCGTGAGCGGCTCGAAGGTGCCGGGCTTGATGCGGCCTTCCTGCCAGCCGTGCAGGCCCATGTTGAAGTGAATGACATCATACGGGCCTTTCGCCAGCACGTCGGGCAGCACTTTGTTGTTGAGATAGTCGCTTTGGTTATACGGGTTCACCCAGGCATCCACGTAGGCTTTGCCGTCGAGTGCCTTGATGGCGTGGGCCATGTAGCCGCCGAGGATGGAATCGCGATGAGCAGCACGCGCGGTCGCTTCGGATCTTTGACGGTGGCTTGGTTGAGCTTCCAACCCTTGCCGTCGGAGTGCAGACGCGGGTCGGTCTCGACCGGTTGGTCAGCGGCAAAGGTGGGAAGTGCGAACAGTAATGAGATGAGCGTTAAGTGCTTCATTTGGGGGATAGTGAAGGTTGATAGGAGCAAGCCGGTTTCACTAAGCACCCTCATTTGCTCCGGCTGGGCGGGTCGGCGTCGCCGGGTTCTCTGGTAATCTGCGAAATGCGTTCCAAGCCGTAAGAAGCAAAGTGGCGGACGCCCGGTATAGCAGTGAATGCCCGTCAATTCCTCGTCGTTGCTTCATGTGATATATGCGTTGGTGAACAGCAGGCAGGGGTCTGCCGCCCCCCGTTTGGCGAGGCGCACGGCCTTGGTGAGTTCCCCACGGACATCTGCCAGCGATAGGTGCTTTCCCTGTTTCGCAGAGAATTTGAACTGAACCGTGAAACTCCCGGCAAACCACTCCGCTGCCTTCGGAGTCCACGTTCCGTGAAATGCACCGTCCCGCCCTCCGGCGCGAGAATCGAAGAAACCTTGCACTGTCTGGCCGAAGATATCTCCGCCCATGGTTGCAGCGAGATGCTGTAACGCCTTCCACCCGAGAGTGTGCAGTTCAAAGCACATTTCAGGCGCTTGGGCTTTTGGAAGATTAGGTTTAGACGGCATCTTCTAAATCAGTGAATCGGCAACTCACTTCCCCACCGCCCCATCCCGCTGAAATGCCTGCCAGTCGGCTGCGTAGACGGCGGTGGGTAGCCAGGAGGCGGTAGATTTGTCCCCGGGGAAGGTGGCGTAGGGCGCGGTGGACAAGGTTTGGTGGCCGCCTTTCGCGGGGTTCCAGTTTTGGCCGAGGTGGCCGGATTCGAGGGGGAGCGCGTTGAGTTTCACGGGGCCGGTGCGTGCGTCCGCATTCGCGGGCACGCGGGCGGTGAAGGTGTGGCGGAGGAAGGAGAACACGAGCGGCCAGGTCTTTTCGGCGGGCCCGTGGCCGGTCTTGGCTTCGACGGCGAAGTTCCAGAGCGCTTGGTGCCGCTTCCGCACGGCGGGCACGACGGCGAGGTTTTCCTCTTTCGACGGGCGCGCGAGGAAGTGGTCGTCCTCACCGAAGATGACGAGGCCGGGCACTCGTGCTGCGCCGGGTTGATAGACTTGGAAGGTGATGCCCGGCCGCATGGAGACCCAGCCCCACACGCGCTCCGGCAGATATGCGGGAAACACGGCGGAGAAGCCGGTGCCGTTCGAGTGGCCGTAAAGGAAGAGCGGCGCGTGCTCCAACTCAGCATGGCCGCACTTCGCGCCGAAGGTCTTGAGTTGGTCGAACAGCAAGCGCCCCGGCCAGAAACCGCGCTGCATGGGATTGCCGGTGAACTTGAACAGCGCGAGCCGCAGTTCCTTGGCGAGCGCACGCAGGTCCGCGTGGCGGAACAACGTCTCGCCGCTGCCGTGGCCGGAGATGACGACGATGCCGCGCACGATGCCGACATGGTCCGGCACCCAAAGTTCGAAGCGCACTTCCTCGCGGTTGCCTTCGCCCTTCTGCTTCACGGCCTCGCGCCATTGGGCGTCGCTGACTTTCCAGTCCCAGTTGCGTCCGACGGCCTGCTGCGGCGAGGGCATGCCCCACTTCGCCTCGTCGAGGACGCCGTTCCAGCTCTTCGTGTCCTTGGATTGCAAGTTCGCGCTGACCCAACCGAGGCTGTGGCACTCGGGTAGTTGCTCAAAAGTCGTCCACTCGGTGCCGCTGTTTGCCTTGCGCGGCGCGGTCCATTGCTGGTCGAGCCACGGACCAACTTTCTCCGCCCACTTCGCGCCGTGCTCGCGGAGACCTTTGCCACTGTAGTGAACGCCCTGGCCGTTGCGCTCGCGGAGGTCGCCTTTGAGCGCGTCGCTGTCCGGGCCTACCTGTGCGACGCCACCCTTCCAAAGCGAAGCCTGCGCGGCGCGGATATCATCGCTGCCTTCATCGCCGGGCACATGGTAGCTGGCCTGCGCGACAAACCACGGCGCGTCCCAGCCGATGGCGCGGCGGGACTCGCGAATGATCTGCTCCAGATGCTCGCGGTAGAGCTTGCCCAGTAACGTGCGGGTCGGGTCTTTCTGGTTCGCGTCGCTCTCACCCTGATGCCAGAGCACGGCACGAAAGCCATTCGGGCCAAGCGCCTTCATCCGCGTGATGAACATGTCAAACGCCGCGCCCTTGCTGGCCCACCGGCCATCCGCCAGTTGCTCCACGCGGCCGGTCAGTGTCGGAGGATTGGGAAATGTCGCGCCCTTCGGCAGCCATTCGCGCACGCTCGTCGCACCGATGCCACAGGCGACGAAGCCTATGGGCACGTCGAACTTCTTCGTCAGCGCGTCGCCCAGCGGCGGCATGAAACTGCCGCCTTTGCCGCCAGCACCGGGCTGCGGGTCGTTGGCGAGCTGCCAGTTCGCGCCGTCAAACGCGGCGACGCGGCCCGTCTGCGGCGTCTGCTTTACCTCGCCGTAATTTGCCGAGTTCGACTGTCCGGCGACGACGAACACCTCGCCCACGCCGACATGCTCGACGCCGCCGGTCGCGAGGACCTTGCCCGCATGTGACACGCGCACTTCAAGCCGCCACCAGCCGCCCGCCGGCGCTTCGAGCGAACCGGAAACAGCTCGCCCGGCCACCTTCGCATTCAGCCGCTGCCACGCCGCGTGGCTCTTGCCGACGACGAGCCGGGTCTCGACGACCGCGTCGCCCGGCGCGTCTTCAGAGAGCTGCCCGGCGAGCCGCAACGTGCCCTTTGCCGGAGTGGCACGCTGCACCACTTGGAAATCGCGCGGGGAAGTCAGCACGAGCTCTGCCCCACCCACTATAGGTAAGGAGAGCAACAGGAAGAGGAGAGTGAGAACCCCAGGCGCGAATGCCCCGAATTGGAACGATAAGCCGAGGCGAGAAAGCGCAAAGAATTTCCGGTCTACGGAGATCAGGGGCAATCTCATGGGCGACTTTCTTCAGAAGCGATCGTGAGCTCCCCGCACAGGTCGAAGGCTTTCACCGCCTGCGCGGTGGCGATGTAGGTGATGTAGTGGTAGTTGCCGCGATAGAGCGAGTGCATCCACCAGCGGCCGGTCTCGCGCTGCTCGCGGCGCAACCACGCGAGGCCGCGCTGCACGCGCGAGTCGGAGGTGGGCACGTTGCTCTGGCGCAGCAGCACGACGGCGATCGCGGTCATGTAGGCGTCACTCCCGGGGTTCGCGGCGTCGGGCAGGCCTTTGATGAGGTTCACGACGGTTGTGCTCATCTCGAAGTGCCAGTCGTTCAGCGCGGAGAAATCGCGGATGCACCAGCCGCCGTCGGGATGTTGCTTGGCGGAGAGCAGCTTGAGCGCGGCGTCGCGCTCGGCGGGCAGGACGAGTTCCGACAGGTAGTGCGCGAGCTGGAGTTTCAGCACACGGTCGAAGTCGTTTTTCGGCGCGCCGGTGCGGAGGTAGTCCTTCAACTTGGCCACGCGGCTTTTCAACGACTCATCCTTCAAGCCCGCCAGCCAACCCGGCGCAGCCGTGATGGCGCGCGCGGCTTGCAGCGACAGTTCGTAGTCCGTGGTGATGTGCGGAATCTCAACTTCGCCGTGGCTGACGAACGCGCCGTTTTCCGACTGCCGCTCGAACAGGTCGCGCAGCGAGCGCTCGGTCGGTTCGGAGAGTTTGCCAGTGATATTCTTGTCCCACTCGGCCAGCCCGAGACTGCGCCACACGCTGTAGAACGTGCTGGGGTAATGCTTGTGGCCGCGTGTCTCGGTCTCTTTCACCGGCTTGACCTCCTTCGGCACGGAGCCAACGAAGTCCTTGTGAACCTCCGCGCTGGCCGGGCCGAATTGCTTGGTCCACGCGGTGCGCTCGGCTAGGTAGGGGCCGGTGGTGTGGCAATTCACGCAAGATTTTTCGCGCACCCAGGTCAAGGCGCCGTCTTCGAGATATTTCGCGGCGAGCTTCAGCGAAGCGGGCCCAAACTGCTTGACGCGCGGCTCGTCCGCCGTGGGGATGCTCACGCGAATGTCGCCGGACTGGTATTGGAAGGCGGGCTTGGGTTTGTCGGCGGCCGATGCGGTGAAGGCGAAGAGGAGCAAGGCGAGAAACTCGGCAGATTTCATGGCTTGGATAATGACGAAGGACGCAGGCGGAATGACGAAAGAATCCAGACGGCCGAGCCGTGGTTTGCACACGCCACATTCGGCTCCGCTGGGGTCGAGGCCAGCCAGCTTGAGTGAGTGTCCACGACACGTTGCCTCGCAGCTTGAACTAACACCTTCAATCATGCCTTCCTCCATCTCCGGCAGCGTCGCGAGCCGAGTCACTCTCGCTCCACACATCCGCCCAGTTATCGTGCTCAGGGTTCAATTCTCCGGAACCACCGGTGCGCATCATCTCCCGCTCCCGCCGCTTGTCATAGAAACACCACGAAGCAAGGATGGTGAACAGCATAAACAGCAAGAGGGCGATGAATCGGTGGCCAGAGTAGCCGAGGAACATGCAGCCAACGAGCGCAACCACAATCAGGTAGTCGAGTAGTTTCATGGTCAGCCTCCACTTAGCCTTTGGAGATGGTTTCGTCGAGGTTCAGTAGAGCCGCCGCCACCGCATACCATGTGGCGAATTCCTCGGCGCTCACACCGGTGGGCAACTCAAACTTGCCGACAAAATCCTTCGCCGACTTCGCGTCGGTCGCACGGGCGGAGGTGAGGAGTTGCGTGAGCGTGGCGAGTTCCTCGGGGCGCGGGGCGCGTGCGGTGGCAAGGCGGAACGCGTGCGTGAGGCGGTCAGGAACACTGAACTTCTCCGTGAGCACGCGTTTCGCGAAGCCCATCGCGGCTTCCACGTATACGGGGTCGTTCATCAGCGTGAGCGCTTGGAGCGGCGTGTTCGAGCGCGGGCGCTTGACACGGCAGGCCATGCGGCTGTTGGCGTCGAAGTTCACGAAGCTCGGGTAGGGCGCACCGCGCTTCCAGATGACGTAGAGACCGCGCCGGTATTTCTCGTCGCCGGGGCTGACCACGTAGTCGTAACGCTGGCCGCCGACCTTCACCCACAGGCCGTCGGGCTGATACGGATGGATAGGCGCGCCGCCCTGCTTGGGGTTGAGCAGCCCGGCGATGGCGAGCGCGTTGTCGCGAATCATCTCGGCATCGAGCCGGTGACGCGGGCCGCGCGCGTAGAGGAGGTTTTGGTCATCGCGCGCGAACAACTCCGGCGTAACGCGCGAGGACTGGCGATAGGCGGCGCTGGTCACGATGGTCTTGAGCAGCTTCTTCATGGACCAGCCGTTGTCCATGAACTCGACCGCGAGCCAGTCGAGCAACTCGGGATGCGTCGGCGGCTCACCCTTGATGCCGAAATCTTCAGGCGTGGTGACGAGGCCGTGACCGAACAACTCGGCCCACCAGCGGTTGACCACGACACGCGCCACGAGCGGATTTTTGCGGCTCACAAGCCATTGCGCCAAATCCAGCCGGGTAGGAGCCGACGTGAGGAGGCGCTGAGTGCTTTGGGTCTGGGGAAGATGAAGCCTACTGACGTCGCCTGCTACGGGGCGGAGGGGATGCAGCACTGCGGGGGTGTGCGGTTCCACCTTGTCGCCCGGCGTGCGGAACTCGCCGCGCATGAACAACGTGCTCATGCGAGGCGTGGTCTCGCGCATGACAAGCGTGGTCGGGAGCTTGAGCTTGCGCAGCTCGGCTTCGAGGCGCGTCAGCTCTGCGGTGAGCTTCGCGTGCCCGGAGTCGGACTTGAGGCGGTAAGCAACGATGGCCTTGGTCTGTGCGGCGGTGCGCTTGGCGGCGGGGATATTCAACGCATCGGCCACCTCGGCCGGCAAGGCAGTGCCGCCCACGCTGCCGGTGATGGCGGTGAAGCGCAGGCGGCCGATGGTGCGGCCGCCGCCGAAGTTTTGTTCCAGCTTGAACCGCAGCACGGTGCCGCCGGAAAAGCCAACGGGCGCAGCGGTTTCGAGCAAGACCCAGTGCGGTTCATGGAATTTGGGGTTGATAGCCCAGCCACCGGTGCGCGCGGGGTTGTCAGACTTGAGCAGGTTGGCGACAGGAAAATTGGCTTGGGAGAAGGAGGCCTGAGCAAAGGCAAATTTCACCGGGCGGGCGGCGGCGGATTTGTCCGCCGGCTCGGCGGTTGCGGTGAAATTATTCAGCACGAAGTTCGGGCGTTGGGCGTCGCCGCGACCGGGGCCTTTGCCCGGGAGTGAGTCGTGCGTGAGCGTTTCCAGCTTGAACACGCGGATGCCCATGAGCGAGGTGCGGACTTCGAAGAGATAGGTGTCCTTGTCCGGTGCGGGTTCGCCGCTGATGAGGACGGATTTGTCGGGGAGGATTTCGTGCGTCGCGCCGCCCGTGGAGTCGAAGTCGGCGATGTCGAGGATGTGCTCCTGCGCGGCTTGTGCGGTGCTCTTTGCCAGCGTGGCTTCCCATTCGGCCTGACCGGTGGAGGCGCTTTTCTCCAGCGCGGCGAGTTGCTCGCGGACGGTGGCGATGCGGGCGGTGAGGGAAGCCCGCTCGCCGGAGGAAACGGTGTCGGCGAGTTCCATGGTCGGGCCTTTGAACTGGATGGAGCCGGGAACTTTGGGGTTCGTGCGGTCGGCCTCAAGTTCCGTGTTGTTGAAAAAAGCGAAGAGGCCGTAGTAGTCGCGCTGGGAGATGGGGTCGTATTTGTGGTCGTGGCACTGGGCGCACTCCAGCGTCGCGCCGAACCAGACGATGCCGAGCGTGCTGACGCGATCGTGGACTTGATTGACGCGCGTCTCCTCGGGGTCGGTTCCGGCCTCGACATTCGTGGGCGCACTGCGATTGAAACCGGTGGCGATGCGCTGCGACTCGGTGGCGTTGGGCAGGAGGTCGCCGGCGAGCTGCTCGATGGTGAACTGCGTAAAAGGCATGTCGGCATTGAGCGCGTTCACGACCCAGTCGCGGTATGGCCAGAGGTCGCGGAAGTCGTCGCGCTGGAAGCCATGCGAGTCGGCGTAACGAGCATAGTCCAGCCACGGGCGCGCCCAGCGAACGCCGAATTGCGGAGAGGCGAGGAGGCAGTCCACCAACTTTTCAATTGCCGATTGTCGATTCGCGGTTGCCGATTGGAAGTCGCGGACAAAGGCGTCCACTTCGGCGGGTGTGGGCGGGAGGCCGACGAGGTCGAGATGGAGGCGGCGCACGAGGATTTCGGGCAAAGCTTCGGGAGAAGGTTGCACGCCTTCCTTCCGGAGGCGGGCGAGGATGAAGGCGTCAAGGGGATTGGAGATCGGTAATTGGGGATTGGAAAGGGGCGGAGCAGCGGGACGAACGGGACTGACGTAGGACCAATGCTTCGCGGTTTGCGCGCCTTCGGGCCACGCTGCGCCTTGATCTATCCACGCTTTGAGGAGGTCGGCCTGCGTCGTGGAGAGCGGTTCGCCACGGTTGGGCATCACGTCGTCGTGGCCCTTGGGCAGAGTGATGCGGCGGAAGAGTTCGCTCTTTGCTGAGTTACCGGGCACGACGATGCTAGGCTTCTGGAACGCGGTGTCCCGCGAGTCGAGCCGGAGTTTGCCCTTCGACAGTTTCGCGTCGTGGCACTCGAAGCAGGCGCGTTGGAGGATGGGGAGCACTTCGCGGGAAAAATCCACGGGTGCGGCGGCGAGTGCGAAAGGAAAGGCAGCTACGCCAAGCGCGATGATGCGATAAACGGCGCAGGCTTGGCGAACTGATGGCATGGCGGTGATTTGGACGCTGAAAAAGGGAGCGGAGTTGCAGCAGATTTCCAAGCGCGGAATTCGCCCGCCAAAAGCACGAAGGCCGCCTTAACGGCAGCCTTCGACTCGATTGAAGATCTAATCTCGTCCGAGTTCAGTCCACGAAGGAGAGCTCGTTTGAAAGCAGGAGCATTTGGGCGTATTTCTCCCAGGTATCCAACGGCTTTTGAGCTGCGGCTGAAGGGGACTGAAAACCTGCTGCAGCACTCCAGACATTGGCATTCGCGCCTTGCCCGCCGCCCATCGCCATTCCTTGCCCAGCATTCATTGCGGGGGCACCGGAGGCCATTGGCCCGCCAAAAGGCGTCGCCATAGCCGGACCGGTTGCAGCAGTTGCTGTCACAGCCACCCGCAAAGTTGGAGCCCATTCAAAGGCGTCACCAACGGTGTTGCCCTTGCCACCATTGTCCACGATGAAGTCGATGGTGTCGCCTTTCTTCACCTCGACCTTGGCAACTTTGGTGTCAGCCCGGCCACGGCCACCACTTAGGGTATAGGACCCAAGCTGTCCGGTCCGGTTGTGGACTATAAAACCATTGACCCCGTCACCCAAACCGCTCTTTTGGGCAATCGTCCCATCAATGGATACAACAGAATCCACCGGCGAAGTGAACCGGCGGATAACCGAGACGGTTCCGACCGTGCCACCATCTTTATCCAGCCTCACGCCCGGGATGCGAACCCCACCGTCGTAATGACCTGCAGGTGTCTGATTCATGCGGTTGTTCATCATTCCACCCTGAGCCGCAGCAACGTAGTTGGTCAGTTTATAGAAGGAGACTTGCTTGGTTCTGACATTGTATTGGCCGTAACCAGCCTGCCAGATAGGTTTCTGATCAGCGCTCTTGAGACCGGACTGGGCCTCCAAGAAGCGAATGCCCAACTTAGTCTCCAGCGCACTAGGCATGCGCTGAAAGCAGAGTTGATAAAGGGCTTCGATGCGCTGTTCTTCGTCAACTTTGCCTTTCACTTCATCGCGTTGAACCATACCGCGAGCCAGCGTGGCAACAAAGGGACTGTTCATCAAATAGAGCGCCTGCTGAGGCACGGTAGAGCTGAAACGCATACCCGCCGTGGCTTCAGGATTGGCAAAGTCGAACGTCCGGTAAATTGAAGCGAGGTTACCCCGGTCAATATAGCCGTAGATGGTTCGCCGCAAAGGGTTTTCCTTGTAACCCATGGGATTCGCACCATCCGGGGTGATTTTTACTGGCCGACCACCCATCGTGGCATCCATCTGTCCACTCACAGCAAGCAGAGAATCCCGGAAACCCTCAAAATCAAGGCGACGGCGGTTCATCTTCCACGTGTAGAGGTTGGAGGGATCACTCAACAGGGGTTTGGCGCGGTCATCGCTGCTCTGCATGTAGGTGGCGGAACTCATCACCAACTTGTGCAACGCCTTCAGGGACCAGCCATTTTCCATCACCCAAGCCGACAAATAATTCAAAAGCTCTGGATGGGTGGGATCGTCTGCCCGCACGCCAAAGTCGGTTGGCGTGCGAACCAGCGCACCGCCAAAGTGGTTCATCCAAACCCGGTTAACCAGAACGCGGGCGGTCAGGGGATTTTTCTTGCTGGCGATTTCCTCAGCCAGTTCAGCCCGACCGCTGGTCTTGCTGTTGAAGGGCTTGCGTTCCGGGTTTAGCACTTCGATAAACTGACGAGGAACCTCGGGGCCCGGGTTATTGGGCATGCCCTTGATGAGCACCTTCGCATTGCGAGGAGTTCCGTCGCTGACCGCCATTGCGCGGGTAGGGGCACCGGGATGAGTGGCATCCAGCCGATCCGCGAGCAGCGTGAACTGCTGCTCACCGTTGCGGATGCGGTTGTTGTCAAAACCAGAGAGCCGAGTGTAGTTGATATTTACAGGCGAATCCTGTCCGTAAAATACAAGCCGAAGCTGCTCTTGCGCTGGATCACTGAGCTTCTTGAGTATGGCCGCATCGTCTTCCTTTTTCTTCTTGGCGTCCGCTGTGATCGCGGTGACCCACGCTCTTTCAGCATCGTTAAACAGCTTGAAGTAGCGCTCCGCCACCATTCGCATGCTGGACACGGGTGTCGAAAAGGCCTTGGCCACAATTGGATTGAGTCCCTTCAGCGGCTCTCCATCCTTGAAATACTTCGCAGCTAGCGCTCGGCTCTTATTTGAAAATTCTTTGTCAGTGAGTTCAGCGTAGTCCGCCCAAGGAGTGAATATTGGATCCACCTTACTACCCTGTGCTGCAGTTACATGCTTGTCCAGGTATCGCTTCCAAGGACCAGCAACTTCAAATTGAAGCTTAGTGAAGCGCTCAAACCTCTGCTGGTCAGCACGCTGACCGATGGCGTAATTCGTGTTGCCGCTGTTCATGGCCTGAACTGCAAGCATGTAGTCGATCGTTTTGGCTTTCGCCTCGCTGACAAAATTCACCACCGCGCCTTGGCGATAGCTATCCAAGTCCGCCTCAACCCGGGCCTTTTTGGCCAGATAATCCCGATACTCAGGAGTGTCGTCGATTTTTTGGAGTAGAGGCTTGGTGACAGCATCTGAACTGCTATCAAACACACCATAAAGAGAGTAATAATCCTTGGTTGGAATAGGGTCGAATTTATGATCGTGGCAGCGAGCGCAATAGACAGAGAGTGACATGGTTCCCCGGGTCACAACGTCGATGCGGTCATCGATCCGTTCCTGCTGGTTGTTTACACCGCGATTCAGCGTAATAAACCCAAGGGCAGCAAGATTTTTAGTCTCGGTATTCGGAAGACAATCAGCCGCGATCTGATACTTGAGAAACTTGTCATAGGGCATGTCATCATTGATCGCATTTACGACCCAATCGCGATAGGTATATGCGTGCAGCAGGCGGTTATCACCCATGTTGTTATTGTTGCCTCCGCCTCGCGTGTCCGCATATCGGGCGATGTCCAGCCAGTAACGGCCCCAACGTTCGCCGTAGTGCGGAGAAGCCAGCAATTTATCGAGCAACTTGGGCCAAGCATCCTTGGATTGGTCGTTGATGAAATCCTCGGCCTCTTTGGCTGTGGGGGGCATGCCAAGCAGATCAAAGTATGCCCGTCGCACCAAGGTCCATTTGTCGGTGATCGGAGAGGGGAACAGGCCTTTTTCCTCAAGCTTGGCCACAATAAACAGGTCGATGTCGTTCTGAATCCAGCCTTTAAGGTGAGCTTTTGGCTTGGGCGGTTCCGGTTTTACAATTTGCTGAAAGGCCCAATGCTTCTTGGCTTTGGCTAGATCCTCATCAGTCTTGAGCATGGCAGCCGCTTTGCCGGTTCGCGGGTCGGGGGCCCCCATCCGAACCCAATTTTCAAAGTCCGCCAATACCGAATCGGGAAGTTTATCCTTGGGCGGCATCTGGAGGTTCGGATCCGTGAACCGCATCGCCTTGATAATGAGCGAGCGATCTGGCTGGCCAGCAACTAATCCAGGACCCGTTGTCCCACCTTTTAGGAGACCGGCCTTGGAATCCAATTGGAGACCGCCCTTGATCTTGGCGTCCGTATCACCGCTATGGCACTTATGGCAATGCTCAATAAGAGCAGGGCGGATCTTGGCTTCAAAAAATTCGTTCTCTTCCGCCGTCAATGGCTTTTCCTGCGCGTGCAACTGCGCGGAAACGAAAGCGACCACAACGGCCAAGTGTGTCAGACGCAGATTTTTCATAGTCTTTTTCCAACTTATGCTCTCAAACAATCCAGCTTTCTACCCGCAAATGGAAGGCCGGGCGCGTGATGAAACACGCGCCCGGCTAAGTTTCATCACCAAGATTAGGCGAAAATGGACTTCACCGGCTGAGCGCCCGACACATCGGTCAGACGGAAGTCACGACCACCAGACCGGAACGTCAGCTTCTCGGAATCAAAACCAAGGGCGTGCAGGATTGTCGAATGGAACTCATGGACATGCACCTTGTTCTCCACTGCCGCGCTACCGAGTTCATCGGTGCTGCCATAGCTGGTGCCGCCTTTGACCCCTCCGCCAGCCAGCCATGAGGCAAATGCCTTGGCATTGTGCGTGCGACCACCAGGGCCGTCTTCCGTGGAGCTGCGACCAAATTCGGTGCTGGCAGCGACCAAAGTGTCCTTAAGCAACCCGCGCTGCTTCAGATCTTGAATGAAGCCGGCCATCGGACGATCCAAGGCAGCAGCCCGAGCCCGACCAGCAGCGGCGATGCCCGCATGCATGTCCCAACCGCCGTTCCAGCACTGCACGAACTTCACACCACGCTCCAGCAAGCGGCGGGCAATAATGAACTGGCGACCTTGGGTGGCTTCACCACGATCGGCGGAATCCGCTCCATAAAGCTTAAGGATGTGAGCTGGCTCCTTGCTCATGTCAAACGCTTCCGTCGCATCTGTCTGCATGCGATACGCGAGCTCAAAGGACTGGATGCGCGCATCCAACTGACCTTCCGCCTGCCGTTTTTGCTTATGAATCTCGTTAAGCCGACTGAGGAGGTCCAACTGCTGACGCTGTTCAGCACTGGTGCCAATAAACTGACTCTTAATGTTCTCGATGATCTGCTCGATCCGAGTGTTTGTAGGGTCCACATAGGTGCCCTGATAGGCGCCCGGCATGAAGGCTGACTGCCAGTTCGCCGCACCCGCACTGGGAAACCCACCGGGATTCATAGCCACAAATGCAGGGAGGTTCTGGTTATCGGACCCCAATCCGTAAGTGACCCAAGCTCCAATCGAAGGCTTCGGCAGACGGAAGTCGCCAGAAGTCATAATCTTCGTAGCCTCTTCGTGCGCCGGCACATCTGTCCAACTGGAGCGGATGATGCACATTTCATCAACGCACTTGCTAAGCTCGGTCCAAATCTCACTGATCTGCAGCCCACTCTGGCCAGATTTCGGGAATTCAAACGGCGAAGGAAGAATCTTGCCGCGCCCCGCCGTCTTGCCGTCCGCCTTCGCCATCTCTGGCTTGGGATCCCAAGTGTCGATGTGGGACTGCGCTCCACTGAAATAGATGTGGCAAACCCGCTTAGCCGTGCCGGGGTAGTGCGGTTGCTTGGGTGCGAGCAAACCGCCACCGCCAGCAGACTGACCTTGAGCCTTATCAGCGAGCAAACTAGCTAAAGCCAAAGAGCCAAAACCGGTGCCCACGCGATTAAGGAACTCGCGGCGCGTGGAATAAAGTGCCGGGTTCAACTCCTGACCGGGATGTTTGCCACAGGTGGGATACATAAATTTTCGTTGTTGGGCGTTGCTTTGCTTTTTCTAAGACGTCCAACCCGCTTTGCGGATTCACAGGCCCGTCTCACTACATCTTTTGCCGATCAGTCACAGTTCTAACAAACTATTTTTCCTTGGCGACCGCAGCAGCCTTGGCGACCACTTCATTTGGCTGTAAACCAACCAAAGCCAACCTCTATGCCCAGAGCCACTCGGCCGGCAGCCGTGAATCCCGGACTGTAACCACCCCCTCCCTCTTTGCGTCTTGCAGAATACGCGGGCGCCGCATTGTGAATGCGACTGAAATGCACAGCGCTTGAATTATTCGAGCGCTTTGGCTTCAAACTACCAAAGTGTTAGTCAATTAGCTACAGCTACTATGGATCCGAAACAACATCAGCCCCAAATCGAGGATTTCTTCAGCAGCCGCCGCCAGTTTTTGAATCGCTTCGGCATGGGCATGGGGGCCCTCAGCCTCGCCTGGTTGCTCGGTCCCGAGCTGGGCGGACGCGCCCAGGCGGCCAGCTCCGCCAATCCGCTCTCCCCCAAACAGCCGCACTTCACCGGCCGCGCCAAACGTGTCATCCACGTGATGGCTCAAGGCGGCCCCTCGCACATCGACACCTGGGATCCCAAACCTGCGCTGGCCAAGCACGGTGACGAAAAACTGGATGCCATCGGCGGCGTGCCGCTGCCCACGCAGTTCAAGTTCGCCAAGCAAGGCAAGTCGGGCGTCGAGGTCAGCGAGATCTGGGAAAGCCTCGGCAAGTGCATAGACGACATCTGCGTCGTGCGCTCCATGACAACCGATGTCCCCTCGCATGAGTTCGCTACGCTGATGATGACCACCGGCTCCGGTCGGCTTGTGAAACCCTCCATGGGCTCCTGGGTCACCTACGGCCTCGGCACGGAGAACCAGAATTTGCCCGGCTTCATCGCCCTCGGCGGCGGCCTCGGTGGCGCGGCCAACTGGCGCTCCGCCTTCCTGCCCGGCGCGTATCAAGGCACCCTCGTGAACAACGCATCCGCCTCGGTGGACAAGATCATCGAGAATATCAAGAGCCAGCACCTGAGCCTCGCCCGCCAGCGCGAACAACTCGACCTCGTCAAAGCCTTCAACGAAGCCCACGCACAAGACCTCGGCCGTGAAGCTCAGCTCGAAGCCCGCGTCCAGAGCTTTGAACTCGCCTACCAGATGCAGACCGAGGCGACCGACGCCTTCGACATCAGCCGCGAACCCGAGAGCGTGAAGAAGCTCTACGGGGACAGCCAGCAAGGCCGGCAATTGCTCGTCGCCCGCCGACTCGTCGAGAAAGGCGTGCGCTTCGTCCAGACTTGGCACGGCGGCTGGGACCACCACACTGCTGTCGGCACCAACCTCCGGAAGAAAGCCTCCGAGTGCGACCAACCGTTGGCCGCGCTGCTCACCGATCTTAAGCAACGCGGCATGCTCGACGACACCCTCGTCATCTGGGGCGGCGAATTTGGCCGCACCCCCCGCCACGACCGCGGGCAACGCGGCGAACCCGGCCGCGACCACCACAACAAGGGCTTCTGCGCTTGGCTCGCCGGTGGCGGCGTCAAGGGTGGCCAAGCCTACGGCGCGACCGACGAATTCGGCTACAACGCCGTCGAGAACAAAGTCCACAACCACGACCTACACGCGACCATCCTGCACGCCTTGGGCTTCGACCACGAGAAGCTCACCTTCCGCTACAACGGCCGCGACTTCCGCCTCACCGATGTTTACGGCAGCGTGGTCAAAGGCATCATGGCCTGACCTGCAGAACACAGCCTCTCGAACACTTTGGGCCGGCATGGGATCGACTCCCTGCCGGCCCGAAATTTTTGCTGCGGACTTCCTTGAGAAATCTTGTCGCGGCAGGACGGGAGTTTCGTCAGATTCCGGCACATGAACTTCGTGATTCGCTGCGCCGCCCTATTGGTCACAGTGGCGTTAGCATCATTGTCCGCCGCTGAGCCAAAGCCGAAGGCGAAGGCGAAGGAAATGGCTCCCGCCGCTGCGCCCGCCATCACGCGACTCGAACCGCGCGGAGTCCAGCGCGGCGTGGAGACGCGGCTCAAGCTTGTCGGCAGCAATCTCGCGGGGCTGACCAATGTCACGTTCCACAGTCCCAAGCTCACCGGCGCGTTGCTGCCGGAGGCGAAGGCGGGTGAGGCGTGGCTCGCGGTCACTGTCGCGCCGGACCTCGCACGCGGGAGCTATGAGCTGTCCGTGAAGAGCGCGGCGGGCGAAAGCGCGCGGGTGAAGCTGCATGTGGATGATTTGCGGCAGGCGACGGACACGACGAAGACCGAGACGTTGCCCGTGAGTTTCTGGGGCACGCTGGAGCAGCCGGGCAGGCCGGTGGAGTTCAGCTTCAACGCCGTCGCAGGCCAGAACCTCGTCTGCGACCTCGCCGCCGAGCGCCTCGGCTCGAAGGCCTTGAACGCGATGCTCACGCTGCTCGACGCGCGCGGGCGCGTGCTGGTGGTGAACCGTGGTTTTGATGGCAGTTCGGACGCGCTGCTCGTGCATCGCCTCGCCGCCGCGGGCCGTTACACCGTGCGTGTGAGCGACCTGCAATACATGGCATCGCCGGAGCATTTCTTCCGCTTGTCGGTGGGCGAGTTGCCGGTGGTCACCGGCGTCTTCCCGATGGCGGTGCCGGCGGAGAAGGAATCGGTCATCCAACTCGCGGGCGAAAACCTGCCGGCCGGTGCGACCGTGAAGGTGAAGGCCGGCGCGATGGGCGAAATCACCGTGCCCGTGGACGCTGAGCGGTTCCGCGCGCGAAAGGAGTTCAAGGCGCTCGCCAGCGCGACGCCGGAGCTGTTGGAAGCTGAGCCAAACGACACACCGGCCGGTGCGACTTCGATGCAAGTCCCCGGCGCGGTGAACGGTCGCCTGAGCAAACCCACGGACACCGACCATTTCCGCTTCGACGCGAAGAAAGGGCAGCGCTGGGTCATCGAGACGATGGCGTCGCGGCGCGGTTCTCCGGCAGACACGAAGATTGAGGTGCTGCACGCCGATGGCCGGCCCGTCGAGCGGCTGTGGCTACAGGCCGTGCGCGATTCGAGCGTGACCTTCCGGGGCATTGACTCGAACAACCCCGACGTGCGGCTCGTGAACTGGGAAGAGATGGAGCTGAACCAGTTCCTTTACTTCGGCGGCGAGGTCGCTCGGCTCTTCCGCGCGCCCCGCGGGCCGGACGCGGGCTTCCTGCTCTACAATCGCGGCGGTCGCCTCGCTTACTTCGACACCAGCCCTGTCGCGCATCCGCTCGACGAGCCGGCCTATATCATCGAGCCGCATCCGCCGGGCGCGCAGTTCGTGCCGAACGGCCTGCCGCTTTTCAAACTGACCTACGCGAACGACGACGACGGCGAGCGCAAGCTGGGCACTGACTCGCGCGTGAACTTCACTCCGCCCGCCGACGGCAGCTACCTCGTGCGCGTCACGGAGTCGAAGGGTTTCAGCGGCGACCGCTACGCCTACCGGCTCATCGTGCGCGAGGCAAAGCCGGACTTCACGGCGACGCTGACCGGCGCGAACCAAACCATCCCGCGCGGCTCGGGCCGAAACTTCTCGGTGAAGCTCGACCGCGCCGACGGCTTCACCGGCGCGGTGCGCGTGGACGTGAGCGGCATGCCGAAGGGCTGGTTCGCCTCGACGCCGCTGGTGGTCGAGGCCGGACACTTCGAAGCGGACGGCACCATCTTCGCTAGCGCGGACGCCGCCGAATCCACTGCTGACGCGTGGAAGGATGTGAAGCTCACGGCCACCGCCACGGTGGACGGTCAGCCGGTCACGAAGCCGTTAAACAACTTCGGCACGCTCAAACTCGCGGACGCGCCGAAGGTTTTCCTTTCGCTGCAAAACTCCGCGTCGCCATTGCCCGCCGCTGCCGTGGGCTCGATTCCCACGAGCATCCCCGAAATCACCATCGCGCCCGGCACGGAAGTCCCAGCGTGGCTGCGCGTCGTGCGCAACGGCGACACGAACCTCGTGGACATGGACATCGAGAACCTGCCGCACGGCATCATCGTGTCGGACATCGGTCTGAACGGCGTGCAAATCGCGGCGGGCGAGACGGAGCGGAAGATCTTCTTCACTTGCTCCCGCTGGGTGCCGGAGACGGACCGCCTCTGTCACGTCATCAACCGCAGCGCCCGCCAGAACGCGGGAGATGGCAAGCCGACGAGTTCCCCCGTGCTCATCAAAGTGCGGAAGGCGACGCAAGCGGCGGCCAAGTAGCTCGGCGTTCCGATGTCGGCTGCTGAAGAGGGCCAATGAAAGTTCGTCGGCGGCTCACATCCGCCACGAAATGAAATACAAAAACCCGTTTGTCCGGTCCACCGCGATGCGCTCCAAAGTCCGGTTTGTGAAGCCGCCTGCTAGCACTGGTGCGGCACCTCCAGCAGGCCAGAACGCGGTGGGTAGCTTCTGGAGCAGCGAGGTTCCACTGACAGCCATTCCCAAGCTGGTCTCGCCCCAAGTGTGGTCGGGAAGGTTCCGTTTGAGCGCCGCCACCAAGTCGGCCGATTCCCGAGCCGGAAACAGGTTTGCGTTGATGGTGGTGCCGTCGCCGTTGAAGCCGCTGGAACTGCTTACTTCAAACTCGCGAAGCAGCGTGATGGGATAGCCGACAGCGCGCATCTGCTCACGCCGCTCTTCGGTTACGGGGATTTCCTGAGCGGTCGTTGCCTGGCCGCTCATCAGCGCCAGAAACACAAATGGTAAAACGAGCAACAGGCCAAGGCTGCAAAACGCGCCAATGATGCCGATGACAAATTTGGTTCGGCGCTTCATTCGGCCCACAAGCAATCAACGACTCAAAGTTGTCTATGGCTGCCGCAGCGACTGCAAGCGCCGGCACGAGCGCTCAATACTTCGGCACGCTGTGATCCACCTCGTCGCTCCAAGCGCTAATGCCACCCTTCACGGACTTCACATACTTGAAGCCCTGTTCGCGGAGGAAGTTCAGCGCCTTGAGCGAGCGCACGCCGCCTTTGCAATGCAGGTAGTATTGCTGGTTCGGGTCCAGTTCGGTGAAGCGCTGGTTAAGCTGGCTCAGGGGGAGCAGCGGCACACCGTTGACCTTCGCGATTTCGTATTCGTCCGCCTCGCGCACGTCCACGACCTTGATGCCGAGCTTCGGGTCGTCGAGCGCGCGCTTCATGTCCTGCACGGTGACTTCGTCGGGATTCGACGCCGGCTCGGTGGACGCGGGCTGGATGCCGCAGAAAATCTCGTAGTCAATCAACTCCTTGATGGTCGGCGCGTCACCGCAGAGCGGGCACTTCGGGTCGCGGCGGAGTTTGAGTTCGCGGAACTTCATGTCCAGCGCGTTGAAGAGCACGAGGCGGTTGACGAGCGTCGTGCCTTTGCCGAGCGCGAGTTTCAAAATCTCCGTGGCCTGGATGCAGCCGATGATGCCGGGCAATACGCCGAGCACGCCGCCTTCCGCGCAGCTCGGCACCATGCCGGGCGGCGGCGGCTCGGGGTAAAGGCAGCGGTAGCACGGCCCGCCGAGGTGCGGCGCGAAGACGCTGGCCTGGCCCTCGAAGCGGAAGATGGAGCCATAGACGTTGGGCTTCTTGAGCAGCACGCAGGCGTCGTTGGTGAGGTAGCGCGTGGGGAAGTTGTCCGTGCCGTCCACGACGATGTCGTAGGGGCGGATGAGGTCGAGGGCGTTCTCGGCGGAGATGCGGGTGTTGTGGAGGACGACTTCCGTGTTCGGGTTGATGCCGGCGAGGGTTTCCTTCGCGGACTCGGCCTTGGAGCGGCCCACGTCGGCGTCGGTGTGGAGGATTTGGCGCTGGAGGTTCGAGTAATCCACCGTGTCGAAGTCCACGATGCCAATCTTCCCGATGCCGGCGGCAGCGAGATACATCGCGATGGGCGAGCCGAGTCCGCCCGCGCCGATGCACAGGACGGAGGTGCCCTTAATCTTCTTCTGCCCCGCCATGCCGACCTCGGGCAGGATGAGGTGGCGGGAGTAGCGGCGGATTTCTTCGTTGCTCAATTGCATAAGTCAAATAGGGTGCGCAGCCTAATTCCGCGCGATGAGAATGCAAGCTGACAGCCCGTTATGAGTCGAAAGTCGAGGGTCGAGGGTCGAGGGTTAGCCGCGTCCACGACGCGCGTCGTGGCGAAGGCCAGCAAGCTGCGGCCCCGGCTCGCCATCGTGCTGGGCAGCGGGTTCGGGCCGGTGCTGGAGCGTGTCGAAGTGGAGAAGGAGATTCCTTACGCGAAGCTGCCGGGGTTTCCGCAGACGGCGGTGCCAGGCCACGCGGGCAAGCTCGTGCTGGGCAAGCTCGGTGGCACACCCGTCGCCGTGCTGAGTGGCCGGGCGCACTACTACGAGGGACACTCCATGGCGGAAGTCACCTTCGCCGTGCGGGTGCTCGCTGAGTTCGGCATCCGCGACTTGTTGCTGACCAACGCGGCAGGCGGCGTGAACCGGCGCTTCCGCCCCGGCGACTTCATGCGACTGACGGACCACCTCAACTTCATGGGCACGAACCCGCTGCGCGGCCCGTGTCCTCCGGGGCTGAAACGCTTTCTCGACCTCTCGCAGGTCTATGACCCGGCGCTCGGCGGCTTGTTGGACAAGGCGGCAAGGACGGCACGCGTGCGCTGGCATCGCGGCGTGTATCTCGCGCTGTCCGGGCCGACTTACGAGACACCCGCTGAGATTCGCGCGTTCGCCAAGCTCGGCGCGGACGTGGTGGGGATGAGCACGGTGCCGGAAGCCATCGTGGCGCGGCATCTTGGCCTGCGTGTGGCGGCGGTCTCGTGCATCAGCAATCAAGCCGCCGGCCTGAGTCCACACGCACTCTCCCACGACGAAGTGCTCGCGACGGCCAAAGACGCGAGTCGCCACACCGGCGCGTTGCTGGAAGAATTCGCCCGGCTTTATGGCAGACCTTGACCCCCTCTCCCTCCTCCGCGAAGCCGTGCGCGCCAGCCGCCGCGCGGTCGCGCCTTACTCGAAGTTCCGTGTCGGCGCGGCGCTACTCACGCGCGATGGCACGGTCATTCGCGGCGCGAACGTCGAGAGCGTCAGCTACGGGCTGACGTGCTGCGCGGAGCGAATTGCGCTCTTCAAGGCGCTCACCGAAGGACACAAGGATTTCACCGCTGTTGCCATCGTCGCGCCGAGTGCGAAGACCGCGCCGTGTGGCGCGTGCCGGCAGTTGCTCGCGGAATACGCGCCGGACGCGCGTGTGTTCGTCGCGGACAGCCGGCGTCCGTCGAAGTTCCGCGAATTCACCGTTGACCAACTGCTACCCGAAGCGTTTCGCTCTCTGCGCAACAAACACGCGCGCAAGTGAAAGGCACCGGATTCACTCAGATGTTTTTCCGCCGGCCCCAGGCCGAGGCGGATGCGAAGGCGGCCGGGTTCCCACTGGAGACCGCGTCGTGGCCGGTCTTGGTCGTGGGCATCACGGGCGAGATCCAACAGGCCAACGCCTTCGCACGTGCGGTCTTCGGCGGCGGGGATGGCAACCCACCCAAACGACTTGTCGGCCTGTGGACCTTCGAGAACGGCTGCTCGGCCGAGCAGTTTCTGCGGCAGTTGGAGAGCGCGTCCACCTTCACCTTCCCGCTCAAGCTGCAGACAACGAAGGGCGGCCTGGTGGCCTTCTCCGTCCATGTCTGCCCATGGCAGCGGGACGGGAAGAAGGAATACATCCTCCAGATTCACGCCCGACCTGCCGTATCCGCCGCGAAATCCGGCGAGCCTTCATCCCCGCAGCAGTCGCCTAGCGAGCTGGCCAGTCCCGCATGTCCGGCACTGGAATCAGTTGCGCATACCGAACCCCGGCCCGAACCTGGCTCGAGGGTTTTCATGCTCGAGCAGAAGCTCCTCTGCGCCCTCCAGCTCACGCGCACGGTGGCGATGGATTTCAACAACGCTCTCACCAGCATCCTGGGCCACACCACGCACGTCCTCGGCCAGATGCCGCCGGAGCACCAGTGGCGCGGCTCGGTGCAGCAGATTGAGAAAGCCGCCGAGCGCGCGGCACAGGTTGCGTTTGATTTGTCCACCTTCAGCCGCGAGGAGCAGGAGGCGCAGCCCGAAGCGGCGGGAAACTTGAACCAACTCGTGCGCAAGCTGGTGGACCAGTTCAAGGGCCGCGC
The DNA here is from genome assembly GCA_945874145.1 of Akkermansia muciniphila. GTDB lineage: Bacteria > Verrucomicrobiota > Verrucomicrobiia > Limisphaerales > SXTU01 > SXTU01. The sequence goes on along the minus strand of CAMCFN010000027.1, from coordinate 719 downwards.
CGCTGGCGGCGTGAGCTGGCGTGTCAATCTAGAGACCCGCCAGTTCTCCTCGCCGTTCAGCGAGGCCAAGCTGGCGCAGGCGTTGGAGAAGATTCTCGACAATGCGGTTGAGGCCGTCGGCGCAGAGGGCACGCTCTCTGTCTCCACGCAGAACCGTGAGCTCAGCCGACCCACGGAAGACGGGCGCGTCACGCTTCAGCCCGGCACTTACGTTTGCATCGAAATCAACGACACCGGCCCCGGCATCCCGGCAGACGTGCTGCCGCAAGTGGTGGATCCCTTTTTCACGACCAAGCGCGGTCATCGCGGCCTCGGTCTCGCGTGGGCCTACGGCATCGTCACCAACCACGGCGGCAGCCTTGCCATTTCCAGCTCGCCCGGCCAGGGCACCACCGTCCGTGTTTACCTCCCGGCCGACCGCAAATCCCTCGAAGAGGGCCTGCTGGCCGACGAGGACCTGCGCGGGGACCAAACCGTGCTCATCGTGGACGACGAGGAACTGCTCCTCACCATGAGCGAGATGGTGCTCACCTCCTTCGGCTACCGGGTGCTCACCGCCGCCAATGGCCAGCAGGCCATGGAAGTCATCGAGCACCCTGACTCCCATGTGGACCTGGTGGTGACGGATCTGGTGATGCCCCACATGGACGGCCACCAACTGATCCAGCGCCTGCATGCCGTCGTGCCCGACATGCGGGTCATCTGCACCAGCGGCAATT
>CAMCFN010000026.1 GCA_945874145.1 Akkermansia muciniphila | reverse complement strand
TCCGCGCGGATGTGCAACGTGTCGCCGGGCTTGGCGGTGCCGAGGATTTTTACCTGTCGCAGCGCGGTGAGCTTGAGGCCGGGCATGGGCGTGTGGTTCGGGTCGCTTTGCGCGACGATGCCGGCGAGCTGGGCGGCGGCTTCCACGAGCAGCACGCCGGGCATCATCGGGTCGCCGGGGAAGTGGCCGCGCAGGAACGGCTCATCACCGCGCACCGTATATTCGCCCTCGCCGCGCACGCCCGGCTCCAGCGCGGTGAGCCGGTCCACGAAGCGGAACTCCGGGCCGTGCGGCAGGAAGGCGAGCGCCTGGGCGAGTGTGTCAGGGTCGTTCACCTTAATCTCGGCGGTTGATATTCAACGCAAGGACGCAAAGTCGCGGAGGCGCAGAGCCGTGGGAAAAGAAGCGGATAGAGGAGAGAAGATAGCGAACAGACATGGCGCTATCCGCTATCCTCTCCCCTCTATCCTCTCCCCTGCGCCCTCGCGCCTTTGCGTTGAATCGGCTTCCAAAGTTCACTTCCTCCCTCCCTTCGCCGCTGGCTGGCTCACTTGGTAGTCCGCGCCGATGACGGGCGCGAACAGCGCGTCGTCGAGCTTCGAGTTCATCACGACGTTGGTGAAGTCGTTGCGCAGCAGGGAGCCGTCGGTGAAGCGGAGCTGGGTGGCGCGGAGCACGTTGTCGCGCAGGCTGAAGGTGAGCTGGATTTCCGGCATGAGCTTGCGCGCGGAGGCGGACCGGGGCTGGAGCGCGAGCGTGTGCAGGCCGTTGGTCTCCGTGAGCGCGGCAATGGCGAAGGTCGCGTCCAGCTCGGCGCGGCTGCGCGGGAAGCCGGCGTCGAGCAGGGCCATTGCGTCCTTCCACGGGCCGCCAGCGGTGGCGTCCAGCGGGTAACGCTCGGCGCGCTTGAGGCGCGGGTAGAGGATGAGCACCTCGGTGGGCTGGCGCACGGCGATGGTCTGCGGCGGCTCGCCGAGTTCCCAGCGGAAGCGGCGCGGCGCGGCGAACCACACACGCCCGCATGCGGTGAGCGGCTGCGTGAGCGTGCTCAAGGCGCGCGTCTGCGTGAAGTCCGCCTGCCAGGTGGTGAGGTTTGTTTGCGAGGCGAGCCAGGTGTTGACGATGGCATTGGTGTCGGTCGCGGGGAGAGAAAGGACTGTGAGCGTCAGAAAGAGCAGCGAAACGGCGAAGCGCTTCCGCATGGCCTTCAAACTTGGTAGGGCCGCGCTGCTGCGCGGCTTCGAGGCGCTCGCATCGCTCCGCTCGCTGACGCGCAGGACAGAGGCCGACCGGCAGGTCGGCCCTACCGCTGCGGCCAGATGGGGACGAAGTGATACCATTGGTCAGGATGTTCGCGCAGCCACGGCTCGAAGGCACGCAGGATTTCCTGCGTGAACGCGCGGCGTTGCTCGCGGTTGCCGAGCGCGGCGCGGTCGTAAGTTGCTTCCGGCAGAATCTGCGCCGCGTAGCCGTCGCCGCGTCGGACGATGACCACCGGCACCACGGCGCAACCGGAAGCGCGCGCGAGTTCCGCCGCCGCGTTGGAGGCGAGGAAGGGCCGCCCGAACAGCTCCACCTCCACCGCGCTCTTCTCGGCGGGCCGGTCGAGCAGCAACGCTACCGCGCCACCGGCGTTCATCCGCTTGATGACTTCCACGAACGCAAACGGGTCGCCGCCCACGAGGAGCGTCTCGACGCCCCAGCGCGCGCGCGCGGCTTGACGCAATTCGGTGAGGCGCGGGTCCGGCTCGGGGTTCGAGAGCGCGAGGAGGCGATGGCCCTTGTGCGTGAGGATGGGGCCGCCGAGCTCCCAGTTGCCGAGGTGCAACGTGACGAGGAGCACGCCGCGGCCGCGAGCGTGTGCGGTCTCGAAACGCTCCCAACCGGCGAGCTGGTTGAACGACGCCATCACCGGCGTGCCGCTCTCGAAGCGCCAGAGGTCAGCGAGTTTGCGCGTGAAGTTCAGGAACAGGCGCTGTGCGGCAAGGACAGCGGCAGGGCGGTCGCCGTCGTGGAGCGGGAGCAGGTTTTGGATGACCACTTCGCGGCGTTGCGGTTGCGCGAGCCAGTAGGCGCGGGCCCCGATACGGCAGAGGAGTTGAGCTAAACTTCGCGGTAGGACTCGCGCAGCGGATAAACCGAAGCGCCAGCCAAGCGAGCCGTAGAGGGCAGAAGGTTTCGATGACGAAGGTGGCCGTTCTCCCTCACCCCGGCCCTCTCCCGCTGGGAGAGGGGGAAAGTCAGCCAGCGTTGAAGCTTCCGGCGTGTTCGTAGAGGTAGGAAGCGGACTGCGTTCCTCCCTCTCCCGGCGGGAGAGGGCCGGGGTGAGGGGGAGCGTGTCGTGTTGCAACACTCGCCACCAGCCGGGCAGCAGTGCCCACGCGACGATGAACGCCGCCGCCACACCCGTCGCGCACACGAGGCCGAGGCTGGCGAGGCCGGCGTTGCTCGACCACGCGAGCGAACCGAAACCGGCCACGGTCGTTGCGGCGCAAAGAAACAACGCGCTGCCCGTGGTGCGACGCGCCAGCGCGAGGTCGCCGCCGTGACGACGCAGTGCCATCTGCATGTGGATGCCGTAGTCCACCCCACAGCCGAGCAGAAGCGGCAGCGCCATCAGGTTCAGCAAATCCCACGACCAGCCGGCAAGGCGCATCACCGCGAGCAGCAGCAGCCCGCTCAAGGCCAACGCCGCGAGGCTCAACAGCACTTCAGTCCAACGCCGAAACGCAAACCAGAGCGAGGCAAGCAGCACGGCGAGCATCGGCGCGAGGACGACCCAGAGGTCGCGTTGCACAAGGCCAAGCAACGCTTCGCCGAGCAGGCTCCAGCCCGTGAGCCACGCGCCGTGCGGGGGCAAGTTCATGGCGAGTTCAGCGAGATTTCCACCGGCTTCCGCGCGTGCGCCCGGATACGCAATGCCCGCCAGAAGAAAGCCACCTTCGACGCGCGCGACGAAGCGTTCGAGCGTCCAAGCGCTCACGGAGTTGGTGGGCCAGACGGGATGTGTGGTGCTGGCAGCGTTGGCCCACACGGTGAGGATGCGGTCGGCAAGCAGGAGGGCGTTCGTGGAGAAGCCGGCTTGAAGCGCGGAGGTGCGGAGCGCATCGCGTTGCGCGGCGAGCCAGAGGGCAGTGTCGCGATTCGCCTGCTGATGTCCGGGGTGCGGCCAGAGCGCGTCGGGGAGGAGGAGGTTGGTGAGGACTTGGTTCGAGACGGCTTGCTGGAGCACTGGCTGAATCGCGGCGAGGCGGCGCGCGACTTCCGATTCGTCGCGACCAGAGACGACGAGCCAGAGTGGGTCGCGGCGGTCGCCGAGGCGCTGGCCGATGAGTTCGGCAGTGGAGTAAGCCTCGCTGCGTGTGGGACGCAGCGGGTCGGCGGAGCGCAACAAAGGTGGAAGACCGCGTGCTAAGATGAGCGCGGAAATGACCAGAAGGACGAGTGTGGCGAGGAGGCCGGCCGTGCTTGTAGTGTGCTGTTTTACATCCACTTGAACCGCAGCAGCCGATGTGAGGAGGCTCTGACTTTGATTTCCGATTTGAGATGAAGCCTCCTCCCGTCGACTGCTAAGCGATACGAGCAGCGGCGGTAAGTAAGCGAAGACCATCGCCAGCGCGCCGAGGGCGATGCCGAGGGCCACGAGCGTGCCGAGCTGACCGAGGCCGGGCAGGCCGCTGAAGTTCAAGACGAGGAACGCGCCGGCGGTCGTTACGGCGGACCACAGGATGCCCGGCGCGACGTGACGGCGCACTTCCGTCGCGCTCGCGCCGGGCATTGCGAGCGCCTCCTGATACATCACGAGCCCGTAGTCCACGGCGAGACCGAGCAGGATGGCGGCGAAGCCCATGCTCACCACGTTGAGCGTGCCGATGACCAACCCGCCCAGCGCGAGCGTGCCGGCGAGCGTGAGCGTGAGCAGCGCGAGCAGCCAGAGCAACGGACGCCACCGGCGGTGCACCCACCAGAACAGCACGGCGATGATGCCGAGTGTGCCGAGCACGGAATTCTGCATGTCGCGTTCCATCCGCGAGGCGATTTCCGCGACGAACACGGGGCGGCCGGTGAAGTGCAGCGTGATGCCGCTGGTGGCGTTGCCTTGCTGCCAAGTGACGGTGTGGGCACGCAACGAATCCAGCCACGCGGCGCACTCGGGATAGGTGGCAAGCGCGCCGCGCGGCTTGACGAAGAGGAGGCGGAACGTGCCGTCGGCAGAGGCGAACATACCGTCGCCGCGACCGAAGGAGGCGGGAGCGCTCACGGACGCGGGCAGTTGCGTGAGGCCGAAGGGGTCGAAGCTCGCGCGCGCGATTTCCTCGGGCGAGAACGAGGTGGCGAGTCGTTCGCGAGTCGCGGCGAGCGTGGCGGCGGGGTTGACGAGTTGGTTGGTGAGTTCCGCGAAGACGGCGGGCGGCTGGTTTAGCCAGGTGACGGCGGCGAGTTCAGCGGCGAGTTCCGGCTGCTCCAGCCACGGTGGTTGCCAGTGTGCGGCGACGACGAAGTTGGTGGCGGTGCGGAGATGTTCGGCAAGCGAGCGGGCGGCGGTCTCGGCACGCTCGGTGTCGGGGGCTTCGAGCGTGACGAGCAGCTCGTTTGCGCTGGCGAAGTGGCGTTGGTAAAGCTGGAGGCCGTGGACGACGGGGAGTTCGCGCGGGAGGAGGTTCAGCACCTCGACATCGAAGCGCAGCCGGGCGAGTCCGAGCGCGAGCGGAATCAGCAGGAGCCAGAGCCAGCGCTTCATGGCGTGAGCGAGCCGTCGAAGCGTTCGCCGGTCTGCGGGTTTGTGAGCCGCCACGCACCGGAGTCACGGCGCTCGAACTGCCACGGTGCGGAGGGCGGCTGGCCGGAGAGAGAGCGCGCGAGTTGGAGCCAGCCGATGCGCGCAGGTGGTTTGCCGGCCGTGGAATGGCGCTGGCCGGTGGAAGCTTCGATGCGCCAGCGGTCGTCGGTGACGTGCGCGAGGACGAAAGACAGGCCGGCCTTGGACACGTCCAACACGCATTCACCACCCGCGCGGTTCCAGACTTGCAGGTCAATGACGACATCACTCGCGCTGCGCGCCGGAGTCCAGACGGCCTGGCCGCTGCGCTGCGTCCAGCCGGGAGCCGAAGTATCTATGCGTGGCTGCGGCGCGGTGCGACAGGCGCAGAGCAGCGTGAGCAGCAAGGCAAGAAAGCAGGGGCGCATGGCTTCAGTCGAAACGGATGCGCGGCACGATGGGGCGGCGGGCTTGGAGTTTCACCAGCCAAAAGAAGAGCCTCATGCGCCAGTGGATGGCCCAGCGCCCGGTTAGTTCACCGGCGAGCGCGGCGTTCACGGCGGCGGGGAGGCTCCACTTCTCGCGAGGTTCGAGGAAGAGTTCCATGAAGGGTTTGGTGTAATACTGCTCGACCATTTCCCAGTAAAAGCGCAGCGCCCGGAAGGTCTTTCGCTCGTAGTGCGCGAACCGCCAGCGCGTGCCGAACGGCCGATACAGGCACGCATCAATCGTCTCAGCGGCGAGTTTGCCGGAGAACATCGCGAGGTAAACACCGGCGGAGAAAATCGGGTCCATGAAACCGGCGGCATCACCCACGCGTAGCAGGCGCGGGCCGGTGAGGCGGCGGTTGTAGTAGGAGAAATCGCTCGTGGTGCGGAACTCGCCGACGAGTTGCGCATCCTTCATCCGCTCGCACAGGACCGGGCTGGTGGCGACGATTTGGTGGAACAGCACTTCCGGCGAGGTCTTGGCAGCCGCCAGCTCCTTTGCATCGAGCACGCAGCCGACGCTGACCTTGGTGGCCGACACCGGGATGAGCCAGAACCACTTGTCCGCGAGCCGCACCACGACGGTGTCGCCGCCCTTCTCGCCTTCGTCGCGCATGACTCCGTTGAAATGGCCGAAGATGGCCATCTTCTTCAGTTTTGGATGGATGACGCGCAGCCCCTCCTGATTACCGGTCACGTTACCACGACCGCTGGCGTCCACGAGGTAACGCCCCTCCAGCGTGTGCTGCGCGCCCTGAGGGTCCGTGGCGTTCACGCGCACGCGGTCAGGGAGTTGTTCAAAACGCTGAAACTGCCAGCCCTCGCGCACGGCCGCGCCCTTGGCGGCGGCGTTCCTGAGCAGCATGTGGTCGAAGATAGAGCGCTCGACTTGGAAGGTCTGCGGCTGCTCGGTGAAGCGTCCTTCGCGGAACACGAGCTTGAGTGACTTGCGGCCGTCGCCGAGATGGAACTGCGCGCCGGTCTTACGCGGGAAGCCCGCCGCCTCCAGCGCTGGCAGCACACCCAACTCCTCGAAGATGGGCCAGTTGTAGGGCAGCAGCGACTCACCAATGTGGAAGCGAGGGAAATGCTCGCGCTCCAGCAGGATCACGCGCCGCCCGCGCGCCGCCATCAGCGCGGCAACGGTCGAGCCCCCCGGACCGCCACCGATGATGATCACGTCGTTCATTGGCAGCTTTCTATCGCGGACGTGGGAAAGGGTGAAATCAGACACGACAGAACGGGCGGGTCAAAAAACAGAAAAGCACGGTCGATATTCGTCATCCATCGTCACCAACCTCGTCCACGCAGGTAATGTAATCGCTGAATGATTCTGGAGATGCTGCTGCATTTCTTTGCGAGTCATGGCCCCTTTCGGCAGAACCGGGGCGGAATCTCTCCCGTAGTAAAGCCAGCAGAAGACAACAATCAACATGCAAACGCCAGCCCGTTTGAGCCCTCGGCGCTCTCATCGAACGAGCAAAAACCAGCCGCTTGGAGAGTGGGATGTCGCATTGGGCGACGAGTGCCACGCTACATTTCTTTTCATGCCGCCAGCGTCCGGAGCCTGCGCTTCTGGACGGTGATCTGGCCTGCCGCCCATTGGCACGCTGAACCAACCAACTCCGGATGTCGAACCAACAGACGGCTGTGCTAGCGGGACACCCTCCAAAGCAAAGATGCCAGGCGTAACGAGCAGGTTTTGCTAGGCCAGCACCAGAGAGCATGGCAGGATCTGGGTTGAGTTGCCCGCCACATCTGTGACTTAATTGCCAAAACGAAAGCACGACTATGAATTTCATGGGAATCGGCGACGAAGCAGGCAGCAGCCTTGACTCACAGATACGGGCCGCACAGGAACTGGGCTGGAAACACATCGAAATGCGGGGCGTGGAAGTGCCGGGCTTTCCGAAAGCCAACTTCCATGATATCCCCGATGCCGCTTTCGATCTCGCCTGTGCCAAGCTTCAGGAGAACGGCCTGAACGTTTATTGCTTTGGCTCCACGATCATGAACTGGGCGAAATCCATCGAGACCCCCTTCGAGGTCACGGTTGCCGAAGTGCGCCGCGCCATCCCACGCATGCAACGGCTGGGCACAAAATTTGTTCGCATCATGAGTTTCAAGCCGAAGGACTCTGACGCGATCACGCCTCCCGTCGTCTTCGAGAGGGTGCGCGAGGTCGTGAAGATGTTCACGGACGCCGGCCTCACACCGGTCCACGAGAACTGCATGAATTACGGCGGCATGAGCTCCGCCCATGCGTTGGAAATGCTGGAGCACTGCCCCGGCATGAAGTGGGTCTTCGACACCGCCAACCCGATTTTCAACGCTGACCGCCGGCTCCCCGCGCCGTGGCCCAAGCAGAACGCATGGGAGTTTTGGACCACCGTGAGGGATCACGTCGCGCACATCCACGTAAAGGACGCCACTTGGATTCCGGCGAAGAATGACGCGGACTACAACTGGCCCGGAGAAGGGCAAGGGCAGGTGCAGCGCATTCTCGCGGATGCTTTGGGGCGAGGCTACAATGCCGGCATCAGCATTGAACCACACATGGTCGTGGTCTTTCACGACGCCAACGCGAAGGCCACCAGCGATGAACCAGTGCGCCAAAATTTCGTGGAGTATGGCCACCGTTTGGAACGACTGATCGCCGGAATCAAGTCTTGATTGCTCCCAAACAGAAGGGGGGGGGGCGAAGCGCCAGCAGACACTAAACTGCCTAAGATTGGGTCCGAAAATCATGAGCGCCGAGGAATCAAGCCCGTCGGCGGAGTTGGATTCGGATAATTGCGATATGCACCCAAGCTTGGGCGCTGGTGCATCAACCAGCCGAAGGTGCGCTCCACTACCCAGCGGCGCGCCAATACTTTGAAACCCACGGTGGCATCAGAGCATTTGACGACCGCGACGGCCAGTTAAAGGCGGCGGCCTTTGACCAATAGGGCCTCGGTGAGGCTGGTTTCGTAGCTGGCGTTTTCACGCCCCAACGGAAGCGGTGCTTAAAATGTGCCGCCGGATTGGCCAGCGGATGGCAATTCACTTCTTCACTGGTCGTTCCCTCGTCCTCCAGCGGACCGCCAGAATCTCAACCATTTTCCCAAAAACCGATTATTCAGACAGAGTCTTAGCGGCAATCACCGCCAGAACCTGTTTGACCGCATCCTCCACTTTGACCGCTTGCAGCACCCCGCCACGGGGCTTGAGTTCGACTTCTCCCTTGGCCAGAGATTTCTCCCCGATCCCCAGCCGAATTGGGAACCCGACAAGGTCGGCATCCTTAAATTTTACCCCTGGGCGATCATCGCGGTCGTCCAGCATCACCTCCACGCCAGCAGCCGTGAGTTCAGTATAAAGCCGCTCCGCTGTCTGCATTACTGCTGAACCCGGCACGACCGAGAGCGGGGTGATACAGACTGCGTAAGGAGCAACAGCAAGAGGCCAGATGATTCCGTCCTTGTCATTGCTCTGCTCAATAATGGCCTGAAGCGTCCGCGTGACGCCGATGCCGTAGCAACCCATTACACAGAGCTGGGATTTACCTTCGGCATCGAGAAATCGGGCATTAAATTTTTCGCTGTATTTGGTTCCGAGCTTAAAAACATGGCCAACCTCAATGGCACGTTGTATTTTCAGAGGTTTTCCAGTCGATACGCACAATTCGCCGGCCTTGACTGTGCGCAAATCGCCCCAGCACGTCACCAAGACGTCTCGGTCCATGTTGACGTGGCGGAGATGAAAGCCGTCTTCATTTGCGCCCGTAGTCATACCTCTTGCCCCACGAAGTGCTTCATCAGCCAGCACTGTTAAAGTCAGGCTGCTGGTGGAGAGCGTAGAAGTGACAGCACCCAAAGACCCAGGGTGCGCATTCAACATCGAGAAGATTTCATCCCCTGTCGCTGGACGAAAGACCGTTGACCCCACCAATCCCGCAAATTTTGCCTCATTCAACTGGTCGTCGCCACGGAGGAGCACAACAACTGCTTTAGTTGCATCCGCAACTGATGGTTTGACCATGAAGATCAGCGTTTTGATCTGTTGAGAGCCAGATACATTAAAAGGGGCAGCCCTCAACCCTTCGATTGAGGTAACGCCAGGTGTGTAAAATTTTTCGGGCGCATCACCTGTCTCGCTCTTTGAGGCCGGCTCTAAAGGCCCAGCGCTAGTAGCTTTCTCGATGTTTGCTGCGTATTGACCTGAATCGCAGTAAACAACGTCGTTTTCCCCTGTTTCAGCTGGCACCATGAATTCATGGGAATGGCTGCCGCCAATGACTCCAGTGTCCGCTTCAACCGGAAAGTTTATTAACCCGCAGCGGTTGAAGATGCGTTGATAAGCCGCGAACATTTTACGATAGCTAATCGTAGCGGCTTCGTCGCTGCAATCGAAGGAATATGCGTCCTTCATAATGAACTCCTTCGCGCGCATTAATCCAAATCGAGGTCGAATCTCATCCCGAAATTTTACGCTGACTTGGAAAAAATTCAGAGGCATTTGGCGATAGGAACTTATCTCACCGGCCGCCAACGTGGTGATAACCTCCTCCGCTGTTGGACTTAAAACCCATTCCTTGTTGGACCGATCTCTGGCCTTATACAAGACGCCACTCGCTGTTTCATAACGTCCTGATTGGTGCCAGATCTCTGAAGGCTGAAGCGCTGGCATGAGCACTTCCAAACCACCAACAGAACTGATCTCTTCACGAATGATCCCTTCAATCTTCCGCAAAACCCGCAACCCCAAAGGCAAGAAGGTATATAGCCCTCCGGTCAATCTTCTGACAACTCCTGCTCGAAGGAGCAGCTTGTGAGACAGAATTTCCGCTTCTGCGGGGCTTTCCTTAAGTGTGGGTATGAACGAACGGGACCAACGCATTTGGTGAAATTTTAATAAGAAATCCTACGTGGGACACCGCCCAATTTCAGCAAAATGGAGTCTATTACTTAACAGTATTTACCAAGGGAGCCAGTCCTTGAATCCGAACCTCAAGACGATCGCCAGATTCGATTGGCCCCACCCCACTAGGAGTCCCAGTCACAATTACGTCACCAGGCAACAGGGTCATGTTTGTGCTTACAAAACTAACTAGCTCAAAGCAGTTGAAGATCATCTGGCTAGTATTGGAATTCTGACGCAATTGCCCGTTCTGAAACAATTGGATGGTTAGATCATGCGGATCAATTTTCGTCTCGACGTATGGGCCAAGAGGCGTAAATGAATCGAACGATTTACAACGCGCCCACTGACTCTCAGAGTTCTGGATCGTCCGATCGCTTACATCTTGGGCGGACGTGTATCCAAATATATAGCGAGCGGCTGCAGCAGGTGTAACATTTCGAACGCGGCGACCAATTACGATAGCCATCTCAGCTTCAAAATCAGTCCGATGATGCGGAAATGGAATCTCAATCTTTGCACCGTCAGGGAGGAGTGAAGTGGGAGCCTTCAACCAAAATAACGGCTCTTTAGGAAGTGGTTTTCCAGACTCACGAGCATGATCAGCATAGTTCAAGCCTACAGCAATTACTTTTGACGGCTGAACTGGTATCAACGTTTTTATTCCCTTTATCGGGAATGGCTTTTTGTCAAAAGAAGGCGATCCGAACACATCGCCATGTAGGCGAAAAAGCTCACCATCTACGACCTTCGCGAAGAATATCTCATCGCCCTTCTGGAATCGGCCGATCGCTGCCATATATTTATATTGAAACTATCAGGTGACAGCCATTTTTAGCAAGTTAAAACGAAAACGTCTAATCGTGAATTCTCTTCTAGCCTGGAGCCTACAAAAAAAAAAGCCGAACATAGGTTCGGCTTTTTAAGAAAAAATTGGCGGCTACCTACTCTCGCAGAGGCTATACAACTACTACCATCGGCAATACTGTGTTTGACGGCCGAGTTCGGAAAGGGATCGGGTCGGACCACAGCTTTATGGCCACCAATAAAAGCAAAGAACTAATGTCATAAGTCCTTGGAAAACTACACACAATTTAATGTCTCGATAGATGCTTTCATTGGAAAGCAATCAAGCCTCACGACCAATTAGTATTAGTACGCTTAAAATCTCGCAATTCTTGCACGCCTAACCTATCAATCCGGTAGTCTGCCGGAGGTCTTTAGGGACTTACGTCCGGGATACTCAATCTTGGGACGAGCTTGGCACTTAGATGCTTTCAGCGCTTATCTCTTCCGCACATGGCTACGCAGCGATGCCCCTGATGGAACAACTGCCACACCAGAAGTGCGTCTAACTCGGTCCTCTCGTACTAGAGTTAGAACCCCTCAAGTATCCTTCGCCCACAGTGGATAAGGACCGAACTGTCTCACGACGTTCTGAACCCAGCTCGCGTACCGCTTTAACCGGCGAACAGCCGGACCCTTGGGACCTTCTCCAGCCCCAGGATGCGATGAGCCGACATCGAGGTGCCAAACCGGTTCGTCGATGTGAACTCTTGGAACCGATCAGCCTGTTATCCCTAGCGTACCTTTTGTCCGTTGAGCGATGGCAATTCCACTTTAAACCATCGGATCATTTGGGCCTGCTTTCGCATCTGCTCGACTTGTTTGTCTTACAGTTAACCGGGTTTCTAGCCATACCCTCGACGCATGATTGCCAACCATGCTGAACCCAGCTTCGCGCTCCTCCGTTACCATTTGGGAGGAAGCCGCCCCAGCCAAACTGACCCGCAAGCACTGTCCCCCACCTAGATTAATAGGAATTGGGGTTAGAATTCTAGTTATAAAAGAGTGGTGTTTCACATTGCGACTCAACGAAAACCAGAGCTTTCGCTTCAAAGTCTCCCACCTACGCTACGCATTAATAACCAGAACACAATACCAGCTTACAGTAAAGGTGCATAGGGTCTTTCCGTCCTACTGCGGGCATGCGGCATCTTCACCGCAATTACAGTTTCGCCGAGATCCTCTCCGAGACAGTCGTTCACTCGTTACACGATTCGTGCAGGTCGGAACTTACCCGACAAGGAATTTCGCTACCTTAGGACCGTTATAGTTACGGCCGACATTCACGGGGACTTGGGCTCACTGCTTCACCTTACGGCTAACAGCTTACCTTGATCTTTCCGCATTGGTCACGTGTCACTCCCTATACGTCGTCTTAACGACTTGGCAGAGAGCTGTGTTTTTGTTAAACAGTCGGTAAACGCAATTTACTGTGACTCACTTACGTGAGCACCCCTTTTCCCGAAGTTACGGGGCTAATGTGCCGAGTTCCTTAGAGAGGTCTCTCTCGCGCGCCTTAGTGCACTTACACTCACCCACCTGTGTCGGTTTACGGTACGGGCAAAGTAGGAAACGCAAGAAGCTTTTTCTAGACAGATTGTCCGGTAACTTGCTTCGGCCGAAACCTAGGCAGAGTCTTTCAATGACTCTATTACTTTTCTCTCTGTGTCGGCAAAGTGCTTAAACTACTTCGGTGCAGAAATATTAATCTGCTGTGCATCGACTACGCTTTACAGCCTCGTCTTAGCTCCCGACTAACCCTGGGAGGACGAACCTAGCCCAGGAAACCTTAGGTTTACGGCGACCAAGATTCTTACTTGGTTTATCGCTACTCGTGTCTGCATTCTCACTAATCAGATCTCCGCTGTCCCTTTAGGTTCAGCTTCAATGATTTGATTACGCTCTTCTACCACTTCTTATCGGCGAACCGATAAAAAATTCAAAGCTTCGGTATATTGTTTGATCGCCAATCATTTTCGGCGCAAGATCGCTCGATGAGTCAGCTATTACGCACTGTTTAAATGATGGCTGCCTCTAAGCCAACATCCTCACTGTCTAAGCAACATCACATCCTTTCCACTAAACAATATTTTGGCACCTTAGCTGTTGATCTGGGCTGTTGCCCTTTTGGCTACGAAGCTTATCCCTCGCAGCCTGAATGCTGAGTTAATGAGATCCAAGGAATTCGGAGTTTGATTGGTTTTGGCAACCTGGTAGGGTCCCTAAGCCATCCAGTGCTCTACCTCCTTGGAGTACTTACTCAACGCTCGCCCTCAAGCGATTTCGAAGAGAACCAGCTATCACGGGGTTTGATTAGTCTTTCGCTCCTACTCTCAAGTCATCTCAGAATTTTTCAACATTCACGAGTTCGGTCCTTCACTGTGTGTTACCACAGCTTCAACCTGCTCAAGAGTAGATCACCTCCGCTTCGGGTCTATTGCCAGCGACTAAACGCGCTGTTTGCACTTGGTTTCCCTTCGCTTTAGCATTATCTGCTTAAGCTGGCCACTGACAATAACTCGCAGACTCATTATGCAAAAGGCAAGCAGTCACGTCTTTCAACGCTCCTACACATTGTAGGCTTGTGGTTTCAGGATCTTTTAATTCCCCTAGCAGGGGTTCTTTTCACCTTTCCCTCGCGGTACTAGTTCACTATCGGTTGCCAAGTAGTATTTAGCCTTATCCGGTGGTCCGGACTGATTCGCACAGAGTTTCACTTGCACCGTGCTACTTGGGATACTCATAGACGATGTTTCAGTTAACTAACCCGGCTTTCACGGTCTTAGGCTTACTTTTCCAAGTAATTTAGCTCCTAATTCATCTATCACATCTGAGTCCCGCTACCCTAGAAAAACAAGTTTTCCTAGTTTGGGCTGTTCCGCTTTCGCTCGCCACTACTAACGGAATCACGTCGTTTTATTTTCCTGTGGTTACTGAGATGTTTCACTTCACCACGTTTTGCTCTGTTAAGATATGAATTCACTTAACAGTAATAACGTTTACGTTATTGGGTTGCCCCATTCGGAAACCTACGGTTAAAAGCCTGCTTGCGGCTAGCCGTAGCTTATCGCAGCTTGCTGCGTCCTTCATAGCCTCTTGACACCAAGGCATCCACCACAAGCCCTTACTAGCTTGATTACAATTTTGTCCAGTCTAAAAAGACGGAACTGACGAAACATTATTTACATTGTGTGTAGTTTTCAAAGAACTCATTTCAAAATACTAAATTGATGGTGGGCCTGACTGGATTCGAACCAGTGACCCTGCGCTTATCAAGCGCATGCTCTAACCAACTGAGCTACAGGCCCTCGCAAGGCATGGAGCTGAGGAGAGTTGAACTCCTGACCTATAGCTTGCAAAGCTACCGCTCTACCAACTGAGCTACAGCCCCGTATAATCTTACGTCTATACGGTATAATTTGAGTTAAAGAACGCTCTAAAAATTAAATTGTGCGACAATATACCAACCCAATGTACAATCAACTTGATTGAAACGACCTAAGAACCGTTTAGTCCTATTATTCTCCTTAGAAAGGAGGTGATCCAGCCGCAGGTTCCCCTACGGCTACCTTGTTACGACTTCATCCCAATTACCAGCCACACCTTCGGCACCTGCTTCCTTGCGGTTAGCTTAGCGACTTCGGGTGCGACCGACTTTCATGATGTGACGGGCGGTGTGTACAAGGCCTGGGAACGTATTCACGGCGCCGTAGCTGATGCGCCATTACTAGCGATTCCAGCTTCATGCCGTCGAATTGCAGACGACAATCTGAACTGGGCCCGGTTTTTTGGATTTGCTCCACGTTGCCGTTTTGCTTCCTTTTGTGCCGGGCATTGTAGTACGTGTGCAGCCCTGGCCGTAAGGGCCATACTGACTTGACGTCATCCCCACCTTCCTCCTCGTTAAAGCGAGGCAGTCTATTCAGAGTGCTTTAGTTTTACACTAGGTAGCAACAGAATACAGGGGTTGCGCTCGTTGCGGGACTTAACCCAACATCTCACGACACGAGCTGACGACAGCCATGCAGCACCTGTGCAAGCTGATATTGCTATCTCGTTGCCTTTTCAGGTTTCTACTACTTGCATGTCAAGGCCAGGTAAGGTTCTTCGCGTTGCATCGAATTAAGCCACATACTCCACCGCTTGTGCAGGCCCCCGTCAATTTCTTTGAGTTTTAATCTTGCGACCGTACTCCCCAGGCGGCGCATTTATCGCGTTAGCTACGCCACGAGCGGGGTCGAATCCGCCCACAGCAAATGCGCACCGTTTACAGCCAAGACTACCGGGGTATCTAATCCCGTTTGCTCCCTTGGCTTTCGTGCCTCAGCGTCAGTTAGTGTCCAGAGACTCGCCTTCGCCACTGGTGTTCCGCTCGATATCTACGCATTTCACTGCTACACCGAGCATTCCAGTCTCCCCTCCACTACTCTAGCTTAACAGTTTCCAGTGCAGTTTCAAAGTTAAGCTTTGAGATTTCACACCAGACTTTTCAAGCCGCCTACGCACCCTTTACGCCCAGTAAATCCGAACAACGCTTGGGACCTCTGTATTACCGCGGCTGCTGGCACAGAGTTAGCCGTCCCTTCCTCTTCCGCTACTATCAACTTTTAATCTTTTAAATTAAAAGTATTGCTCGCAGATGACAGGGGTTTACGGGCCGAAGCCATTCATCCCCCACGCGGCGTCGCTCCTTCAGGGTTTCCCCCATTGAGAAAAATTCTCGACTGCTGCCACCCGTAGGTGTCTGGACCGTGTCTCAGTTCCAGTGTGGCTGGTCGTCCTCTCAGACCAGCTACCCGTCTTAGCCTTGGTAAGCTTTTACCTTACCAACTAGCTGATAGGCCGCGGGCTAATCCCAAAGCGTCAGGCCTTGCGGTCCCCAACTTTGGTGTTTGAATGATGCCAAACAAACACACCATCTGGTATTAGCTCCGATTTCTCGGAGTTATTCCAAACTCTAGGGAATATTACCCACGTGTTACACACCCTTGCGCCGCTGAATACAGCAAATATTGCTACCTGCTATACTCCGCTCGACTTGCATGTCTTATCCACGCCGCCAGCGTTCGTTCTGAGCCAGAATCAAACTCTCCGTTTAAATGGTTAGCTTGAATCTGTTGAACATTTAATTCAACATATTGCAATATTAAAACTTTGTATAATTCGCTACCGAATTATAAAAGGGGCTATCTATTGTCGCACAATTTAGTTTTCAAAGACCTAGAACATTATTATATTTTCCGACACAGAAACAAGGATTTGAGTATGAACTCAATCCTGTTGATGCCAAAAATAATAACAAAATTTCAATTGTCAACAAATTTGTTGACAGCTTGTTTTGAGCTACTTAGCTCGCGACAACACAAACAACTTAGCACAGGTTCTGAAGAGCGCAAGAGGTTTTTCAAAATACTTTACGGTCTGCGTGGACTCCAAATAGACGACCAAGGGCGCGCACAGATTTGGGCGCAGAGCCATCGTTGTTTCACGGTTAAAAGGCGCCGCACAACCCGATCCGATGAACATGAGTCCCGCGCTTAAAACCGAACTGTCGCCCAAGCTCGAAGCCCGCTTGGGCAAAGCCCGGCTCCTCGACGAGCTCTGCGAGGACTTTGGCTACGACCGCAACTATGCTGGGCGGCTCCTACGCACCGCCCAGCTCCGGCCCAGGCCGAGCGCGTCCGTTGGTGGCTGTGGCAGGCGAGTCGTGTTTCTCGATTAAATCGTCCTGAACACCCAAATGTTCCGCCGGTATGGCCGCGCCCCCAAGCCCCGCCGCTGTCTGGATCGCCTGCCCCACGGCCACTGGCGCAGTGCGACTTTGCTGGCCGCGCTGCGCCACGACCGGCTGACGGCTCCGTTGCTGATTGATGCCCCCCTGGACGGGGAGATGTTCTTGGCCTACGTCAGAGAGTGAGTGGGGCCTACCCTGCAACGGGGCGACCTGGTCATCTGTGACAACCTTGCCAGCCGCAAGGTGGCGGGGGGGGGCGGTGCTTGCGGCCCATGGGGCGGACTTGCTTTACCTACCCGCCTACAGCCCCGGACCTCAATCCTATCGCGCTGGCGTTCGCGAAATTGAAAGCGGTCTTGCGGGCGACTGGCGCGCGCGGATGCCCGTTGCCTCATTCCAAATTGTTACCATGAACAGGGCCAGATAAACGCTGCTTTTTCCTGTGTCGCTGCGCGTTGTTTCACGCGGTTGAGACACCGTAGCGAGCCGGAGCGTGGCCTACCCTGCTACGGAGACAGTGGCCGCGTGCGCCAGCAACCGGTCGCAGGGCGTGGCCGGCGGGTGATACGCTTTCTTCACTTTGGCTCCCACGCGGATTCGCTCCCGCAGTTTGAAGGAGGACTGAAAGTAGTTCACGTAGAGGCGCACAGCCGCCAGCAACTTCGCCAGTCCTTGCCCGGTGACCAGCCCGGAAAGCTGCTCGTGGCCCACCATTCTGCGGATCACGGCCCCGTTCTTCTGTTCAATCCAGGCCTGAACGTTCTTGTGATGCGGACGCGAGCGCGTGAACGCCAGGCCCTCCGCCTTGCAGTAAGCCGCGACCGTCTCGTTGATGAACGCCCCGTCGTCGTCCGAGTCGATGCCCAGCGTGGTCACCGGCATCTGTTTGCGAATCCGCATGAGCCCCGCCACCACCAGCGCCTGCTCACGGGCTAATGTAGTGTCTGGAAAATGGCTTCACGCTGGATTCGCCTTCCTTTTTGCTCTGGGTTGGGCGTAGCCGGGTTTGATTTGCTCCAGATTGGCCCGGGCCCGCTCAAGCTTCCGGAGGATGTCTTCCACCTTTGCCGCCCAGATGAACGGCTTGGGCTTCCGGTTCCACGCCTCCAAAAACTTGACGCTGGCCGCTTGTACATCGGGCACACTCACGAGGCTGCCCCGCCGAATCGCTTTCTCGGTTAATTCGGCAAACCTGTAAACGCCCGGCTGGATCTCTCCCGTCGCGACGACCAGGGCCGTGTGCGCACGCCTGTTCCACAACGAAGCCTCCGTCCTGCGCCTCGACACCGCCCTGCTCGTCGAGATTAGCGAGCAATGGGAAACCGGAAAAATCTACCTCAACATGGAACCAGTGACCCAACCCGCAACCTGATGATCGCTGCTTTTACAGAAAAGAAATTGCGCGGCCCAGCCTCCCCCTTCGTGAATACGCCCGGCCACTACAGCTTCTGGGGTATTTTGATTGTCGGGCCGATGATTTGTGACTACTAAGCTAGTCCGTGTGGCGCGTTGTGATCCCGTCTTGCTCTCCATTTCATGAAGCTGCTAATCGCTGATGACGATCCGATCATCCGGCAGGTGATGATGAACCTGCTCTCAAAATGGGGGTATGGGGTGGTCCCCACGACAAACGGCGCGGAAGCATGGGAAGTGCTCCAGCATGACACGAGCCTGCGCATCGGCCTGTTTGACTGGTTCATGCCTGAGGTTAACGGCATGGAGCTGACTCGTCGCATCCGGGAGGCCAATATTGCGCCGTTCTACATCATCCTTGTCACGGCCCGTGGCGGAAAGGACAGCCTGCTGGAAGCCTTGGAAGCCGGGGCCAACGATTTTGTCAGCAAGCCCTTCGACAAGGAAGTGCTCCAAGCCCGGCTCAAAGTGGCGGTTCAAGCTGTGGAGCTGCAGTCCTACCTGATTCAGCGGCTCTCTGATGCTGAGGCGCAGCTCCAAAGCGTCGCGCAGCTCAAGCAATTCATCGCTGTGTGCAGTGTTTGTGGCCAGGCGCGCGATCTGCACGACCAGTGGCACAAGGTCACACTGCCCTTCCCGACCCAGACGGGCGACACCGAGTTCCACGCTTGCTGTCCGGATTGTCGCGCCAAGATGGACCGCGTGCGCTCGCAATAGTGCGGCCCGGTCAGACCACGAACTCCAGCTCCGGCTGACGGGGGATCAACCCGTGCTTCGCAGCCTCGCCGAGAAACCGTCGGATGGCCTCGCGACCGCGTTCGCCGTAGTCCAGGGTCCAGTGGTTCACATACATCCCCACGAACTTGTCCGCGAGCTCCTGGCCCATGCCCCGCGCCCACCGGAGGGAGTGTTTCACCGCTTCGGGACGATGCTCCAAACTGTATTGGATGCTCGCGGTGAGCAGGTCAGAAATCACCTTCCGCTCGGCGGCCGGGATGCGCTTGTGAATCACATTACCGCCGAGGGGCAAAGGCAGGCCGTCGTGCTCCCGACCCCACCAAGCACCCAAATCTTCACACAGGTGAAAACCCTGCTTCTCAAAGGTAAGCTGGCCTTCGTGAATGATGAGCCCCACGTCAGCCACGCCGTTCTGCACCGCCTCGAAGATGAGGTCGAAGGGCACAATCACATGCTCAAACTCGCGGGCTGGCCGGCCTAGGTATAGCTGGAGCGCGAGGAAGGCGCTGGTCATGCGTCCCGGCACCGCGATGCGGCGGGTCGCCATGGCATCTCGGGTGAGCGGGCGTTTGGCCACCAACATCGGACCGTAACCATCGCCCATGCTCGCGCCGCTGGGCAGGAGCGCATACTGGTCGGCGACGTGGGCGTAGGCGTGGATGCTCACAGCGGAGATGTCCAATTCACCCTGGGTCGCGCGCTCGTTGAGGGTTTGGATGTCCTGCAAAATGTGCTCGAAACGATAGCCCAGCGTGGGGATCAGCTCCTTCGCCAAGGCGTAGAACATGAAGGCGTCGTCGGGATCAGGCGAGTGGCCGAGGGTAAGCGTGCGTTGGTCCATACGATGAAAAATGTCCGCTGGCTACCACCGGCTTGTCGAGCGGAGAAAAGGCTGCGGAACCCGCGCGAATTCTAGGCTTACTTCACGACCGGACCGATGAGCCCATCCACCTCCCGCAGAAAGGTCGCGTCTTGAAAGCTGCCCTTGGTAAGGAAGACATCCACGCCCGCCCGCAGCCCGCGCTGGCGATCCTCCTCCCGTTCCTTGTAGGTGATCATCATCACGGGCAAGCGGCGCAGCAGCACGTCCTGCTTGATCAGGCGGGTCAGCTCCGAGCCATCCATGCGCGGCATGTCCATGTCCGTGATGACGAGGTCAAACACACCCGTGCGCACCGCGTTCCAACCATCCATGCCATCGACCGCGACGGTCACTTCGTAGCCTTGTTCCTGGAGCAGCTTGCGCTCGAGTTCGCGGACGGTGAGCGAATCATCCACCACCAAGATCCGCTGCCGACGGCGGACGGATGCCCCGGTGCGCAACGTCTCCTGCAAGCCGTCCGCCGCGCCCGCCGACAAGATTCGCTCGGCAGAAAGCAGCACGTCATCCACATCCAAAAGCAACACCGGGGCACCCTCTTCCATGAGCGCCCCGGCGGCGATATCGCGAATCTTGCCCAGCTTGGAGTCCAAGGGTTGGACTACCAGTTCGCGTTCACCGGCAAAGCGATCCACGAGCAAGCCCACGCACCGGTCACGTTCGCCGAGGACGATGATCGGCAATTCGCCGTTGAGGCCGGCCGGCTCGCCCCGTTCCAGCACTTGATGCGCTGTCACCAAGGCCACGCGCCGGCCCTCATGCAGGAAAGTCTGGTGATTATCCACCGTCTCGATGGCGGCCCGCTCCACCTTCAAGGTGCGGCTGACGGCGGCCAGCGGCACCGCGTAAGGCTCGCCCGCCACCTCCACCAGCAGCGTGCGGATCACGGAGAGGGTGAGGGGCAATTGCATCTGGAAGCGCGTGCCCGCCCCCGCCGCCGAGGTCACGCGCACGGCTCCGCGCACGCTCTTGACCACGTTCATCACGATGTCCAGCCCCACACCGCGCCCGGACATTTCCGACACCTCATCCTTGGTGGAAAAGCCCGGCAGGAAGAGGAATTCCAGCAATTCCGCTTCGCTCAGCTGCGTGGCGGTCCCGGCGGCAACCAACCCTTTGCGCACGATGGACCGCCGGAGATGATCGTAATCCACTCCGCGCCCGTCATCGGCGACGGAGACGAGCAATTTGCCGTTGCTGTGCCGCGCTTCGAGTGTCAGCCGGCCCGCGCGCGACTTGCCCCGGCTCACCCGGTCGTCCGGCAGCTCCAAGCCGTGGTCCAACGCATTGCGCAACATTTGAGTGATGAGCGGCTCCAGCTTTTCGAGGATGTCGCGATCCACCTGCGTGTCCTCGCCCAGAATCTCCAGCGTCGCTTCCTTGCCCAGCCGCTTGCACAGATCCCGCACCATCCGGGGGAAACCTTGGATGCCATCGGCGAATGGTCGCATCCGGCAGGCCAGCGTGGCGCCATACATGCGGCCGGAGAGATTCGCCGAGCGCCGGCCCAGTTGCTCCAGATCCACGAGCTGCTCGCCGAGATACTGGCGCGCGCCCGCAAGACAAGCCTGCAACGTGTGAACGCGGTCCCGCAAAGTGTCGCTGGTGAGCGGTGTCGGCAGCGACTCACGCAGATGGTCAAAGGCTTCGCTCACGTCCCCGAGCTGGCGCTTCAGCCGCAACAGCGCCTCCGCAAACGGCCGCAACCGCCGGGCTTCCACCTGCGATTCGCCGGCCAGCGCGAGCAGCCGGTTCAGGCTGTCGGCCGTGATGCGCAGGGAACGCTCCTGTTCCTCTCCGTTGGCCGGGGTGGTCGCGGGCAATTGCCCCTCCGCCACCGGCTTGCTCGCCGGTGCGGCTCCAGCCATCGGGGAGCCGCCACCCAGCGCGAATTTCTCCGCCTGCCCGTGCACCTCCATCAGCGCGGCCACGCTGGTGAGATACTGGCTTATCTCCGGCGCATGCACGGTGTTCCACTCCTCGATCTGCGCTTCGGGCGTGTGGGCGATGCGATCCAGCAAGTCCACGCCCTCCAGCATCATGTCCACCAGCAAGGTGGTGAAGGCGGTCTGCCCGCGATACTTTTGCGCGAGATCCGCCCGATCCAGCAGGCCGGCGACGGGCTTCTTCGCCAGCGGCACAGGGCTTTGCTGCACGGCGACAAAGGCATCCTCCATCGCATGCGCCACGCGGACGGCGGCATCCAGCCCCACGATCCGCGCCGCCCCCTTGAGCGAATGCGCCGCGCGCATGAGGGATTCGAGCTGCGCGGGGCTGGCATCCTTCTCCAAGCCCAGCAGCCCGGAGTTGAGCACGGCTTCTTGGTTCTCGGCCTCGGCCTTGAACAGGTCGAGCATCGAGAAACTGCTGAGGTCGTCGGGCAGGGAATTGCTCACGAGGTGAAATTGCCTTCGGGGAAAATCCCGTGCCTGGCTGGCAAGCGATGCAGCAAAAGATTCATGCGAGGCTGCGGCTCAAGGCCGCGAACAGCTTACCCTCATCGAGGCAGCAGACACTTTGGCCGCGCCAGACCACCCGGCCACGGCCCGCCGTGCGCAGGATGCGGTCATCCGCGCTGGACTCGGCCGGGGTCTCAGGCAAGGCGAGGTGTTGCACGCCGCGCACCTCCGTCACGGGAAACGCATAATGCTCGCCTTCATGGCTCACCACCAGCAGCCGGCCAGCGGAGGCCTTGGGCAGCAAGCCGCCCGAGCCAACGCCCTTCTCAATCCCCAGCAGCCGGCCCACGGATACGCAGACCTGCAGTTCGCCCCGCACGTTGACCACGCCCAGCAGCACGCCCTCGCGCCGATGCGGCAGCGTGTGGATGGGCCGGGTCTCGCCGACCTCCTCCATCACGCCGATGCCCAGCGCCAGCCATTCATCACCGATGCGAAACACGAGCATGGGCGTGCCCACCGCCGTGACGGCCGCGAGTTCGGCGATGCGCTCGGTCCACTCGCGCCGGTAGTCGGCAGGCGGCCGGGAATCCAGCAACCGCATCGCAGCGGCGGCATAGACGGGGCAGTTCCGACAGTGGAGGTGGACCTGCAATTCCTGGCAGGAACCGTTGCCCCAGATGCCGATGTGCTGCCAGCAATCCGTCCGCGCCGCTGGCAAGCCCACCGCCAGCGCGGTCTCTGCCGGCGGGGCGGGCGGGGCGTCCTCCGCATGGGTGCGGCGGCGGGTTTTGAACTCAGACAGCATCCGCGTTCAGATTTTGCGTGAGGTAAAACACCGCGAGCAGATCGCGCAGCTCATCGGTCAGCAGCTTGTCCAGTTGCAACAAGCGGAGCCGGCCCCGCTGGTCGGGGGCCACCAGCGTATCGCCCGCGCTGGTGAACTCGCCCAAATGCTTCGCCACCAATTCCGTGGCGTGCTCGGCAATCAAGCCCAGCGGCCGCAGGCCCCCGGACTGGGATTCGTGGTGCAGCAGCAGGATGCGCGTGCTAAGGCGATGATTGGAGGACCGGCCCAACGCCAACTGGCAGAGGTCCAGCACCGGCACGGCGGCCCCGCGATAGTCGAACTCACCCGCCGTGCCCACCGGCGCACCCGCGATCTTCCGCAGCTCCACCATCGCCAGCACCTCGATCACGCGCGCCGCCTCCAACGCGTAACGGTCAGCTCCAAGCTGGAAGGTGAGGAAGAGCATGTTAGCGGTCAGCGATCAGCCGACAGCGGTCAGGCCGCCGTCCGGCACCCTCGTGCCCCGGCTGAACGCTGAACGGTGAACGCTGCAAGCTCATCGGCTGCCGGGCAATTTGAACCGGGCCACGCCCTCGCGCAGGCCGTAGGCGGTGGTCTTGAGCTGCTCGATGGCCTGGTTGGACTGCTCCAGGGATTGCGCCGTTTGCTGGACGGCCCGGCTCAACTGGGTGAGCGCCTCGCTGATTTGCTGGCCGCCGGCGGATTGCGATTGCATGCCGGAGTTCACCTTTTCGAAGCGCGGGGCAAGCTGCTGCACTTGTTGAATGATCTGCGCGAGCTGCGTGCCGACGGATTGAACTTCCTTCACGCCCGTGCGGATTTCCTCGGCGGTCTGGTTCATGGCCAGCGTGCCGGCGGACACGGCGGCCTGCATCTCCTTGACCATCTGCTCGATGTCATAGGTGGCCACGGCGGTCTGATCGGCGAGGCGGCGGATTTCCGTGGCCACGACGGAGAAGCCGCGTCCGTATTCGCCGGCCTTCTCCGCCTCAATGGCGGCGTTGAGCGAGAGCAGGTTGGTGCGGTCGGCAATCTTCGTGATGGCGGTGACGACCTGGTTGACGTTCGCAGCCTTTTCATTGAGCACACTGAGCTTGGCCTGAATGAGGCCGGCGGCGGACGTGAGCTGGCTCATCGTGTCGCGCATGCGGGCCAGGCCTTCCTGGCCTTTGTTGGCGAGCGCGGCGGTGTCCTCGGCCACGGCGGTGGCGTCCTTCATCATCTTCACCAGCTCAATGGAAGTGGCGGAGATTTCCCTGGCGGTAGCCCCGATTTGCGTGGTGGTGCTGGCGATGTTGGTGGCAGTGGTCTGCTGCTGCTTGCCGGTGACGGAGATTTGGTTGACCGAGGTGTTCACCTGCAACCCGGATTTTTGCACCTGTCCGACGATGTCGGTCAGGCTGCGCACCATCCGCTGGAGGGCACGCATGAGGCCACCCATCTCGTCGGTGCGATCCTGCGCGGAGACGTTCACGGCCAGATCGCCCTCGGCGATCTGGTCGGCGACTTCGACCACTTCGTTGAGCGGGCCGGTGATGTTTCGACCAATGAACACCGCGACCAGCGTCACCAGCAGGAAGCTCACCGCCACGATGGCCAGCGTCTTGCCCACGTCTGTGTAAAAGCTGTCAATGCGCGCCCGGAGCAGCTCGCTCAAGGTGAGGGCCACCTTGTCCTCCAGGCGAAGGATGGCGGAGGTGCCCCGCGTGAGGGTGTCGTGAAACTCGCGCAGCGGCACCGCCGCGTGGTGCTCCGTCAGGCTGCGACGAATGAGTTTGGCGGACTCATCCACGGCGGCGCGGGCGAGTGCGAACTCGATGCTGAAACGTTCTTTCAGCTCCGGGCGATCCCGCATCACGCGCGCGACGGAAGTGAACAACGTGCCCTCGGAGCTGGTCATGGCGGCCTCAATGCGGTTGAGGTTCCGCTCCAGTTCGTCGAACTCGGCTTTCTGGCTGGAGGTGTCGGCCACGTTCTGGCGCGCGGCCAGGCCGTTGCAGATGCCCCGGGCGTTGGACAGCGCGTCGAGCAAATCCGGCCCGCGATATTGCAAGGCCGCCATGAGGTGGAAGCGTTCGCCGATGGCTTCATCGCTGAGCTTGGAGCGGTCGCCGGCAAGTTCGATCAGGGCCTTGCAATCGGCGATGAGCCGCGTGCGGCTCTCGTAGGCCAGCGCCGGGCGTTCGTAATTCTTCCGCTTGAGCACCTCGTCCAGTTGGGCGTTCAGCGTGTTCCACTCCAACGAGAGGTCCACTTTGTCAGCCAGGTTGCGGATGGCCTCGCCCGCTGGAGCCGCCGCCGCCGGGAGCGTGGCGAGCTGCTGCTCAAACGCCACACGCAACGTCTCGTTGGTGTTGGCCACGGCATGGCCGAGGTCGCGGTAGAGCTGGAGTTCATGCAGCAGCTTGATCAGGCGCGTTTGCACCCCCACGGCGGCAATCTCGTTGCGCGCACTGCCCAAGTCGCGGGGGGCTTTGACGAAGAGGAGGTCCCAGGCCACGACCGCCCCGAAGGGGATCGCGAAGAGGAAGCCCAGCAGGATGAGCTTCTGCCAGACCTTGAGGTTGTAGAGCCATTTCATGGGCGGAAAGAGAGCATCAATTCTTGGACTTGAACCGCGCCAGATGCTCCTGCATCCGGCGGGCGGTCGCTTCAAAGGCTTCCACGCGCACCCACGCCTGTTGCTGGGCATCCGTGGTGGCGCGGGAGCAGCCGCCGAACTTGGTGGCCACGTCGTAAATCTGGCGGGCCCCCTCGGTTTGCGCGTTCATGGTGGTGTTGACCGCTTCAATCTGGGGCGAGATGCCCTGCACGTGCTGCAGCACCCGGTCGAGCTGGCCGCTGACTTGATGGACATCGCCCACGCCCCGGCGAACTTCGTCGGCGAACTTGTCCATGCCCATCACCCCGGCAGTAACGGCACTTTGCATCTCCTTGACCATCTGCTCGATGTCCTCGGCCGCGACGGCGGTCTGATCGGCGAGGCGTTGGATCTCGGTGGCGACCACGGCGAAGCCACGGCCGTATTCGCCGGCCTTCTCGGCTTCGATGGCGGCATTGAGCGAGAGCAGGTTGGTCTGATCGGCGACCTTGGCCATGGTGACGATCACTTGATTGATGTTCCCGGCCTTCTCATTAAGCACGGCAAGCTTGGCGTTGATGCGGTCGGCGGCGTGATGGATGGACGCCATGGTTTCCCCCATGCGCGCCAGCCCAATCCGGCTGGAGTCGGTGAGCATCGCGGTCTGATCAGCGACCACCGAAACGGCATGGATGGTGCGGGACATCTCGGCGGAGGTGTTAAGCACGCGCCGCGCCGACGTGCCCAAGCCGGTGGCGAGCGCCTCCATTTCGGTCACGTTCTTCTGGCCGGCCCCGAGGGCTGCCGACAGGCCGTGATTCTCGGTCAGCACCTCCCCGCCGGCCGCGCGCAGTTGTTCCGCCAGCTCCGCCAGCTCCGCGCCCAGCCGGTTCAGGCTGTCGCCGAGCACGGTGAATTCATTGCGCTCGGGCAGTTGCACCGGGACGTTGAGGGTGCCGCTGCGGATGCGGTCCACGCCCTGCCAGAGCACTTGCAAGGAAGTGGCCAGCGACGTCTCAATGCGCCGGGCGAGGAACAACGCGAGCACGGCCAGCGCAAACACCACGGCCGCGCTGCTGAAGGCGAGGCGTTGCCATTCGAGATTGGTCGCGATGGCCAACCGCTCGACGCGGTTGATGAGCTCGTTCAACGCCTGTTCCTGCACGCGCCGCGCCGGCAGGTAAGTCTCGACGTAGTCAGTCCGGGCCTTGGCCGGATCATCGGTCGCCAGTTGCATCAAGCGGTCTTCGATGGGGTTGAGCGTCACGGTGTCGTAATCCCCTACCGCCTCCAGCGCCCGCAACAGATCTGTTTGCGCCCGCAGCAACGGCCGTAGCTCCCCGATGGCACGGGCCAAGTCCGCATCCGCCTCCCGCTTGCGGCGGCGGTCCACTTGGCTGCCGGGCTCCAGCATCACCCCGCGCAGCGAATCTCCCATTTGCAGCGTCGCATACCGGATGCGCTCCCCCGCCACGCCCACCTGCCGCCGCAAGGTCTCCGCCCCGAGTTCCGCCATGGCCAGCCGCCAGCCGTGCCACGCCACCACGCCCGCCCCGAGAATTGCCACCAGATACAGTAACGCAAAACCAGACCGTAGCCGCTGGATGATCGTGATGGTTTTCATGTGGCGCGGAGACGCCAGCCAATCTCCCCCGGCCGACTGCCCGGGCATGCCGCCAACGATGAAGGCAGCAAGGCTGAATGCGTTGGAATCAATGGCACCACAGGGCTGAACCACGCCGGAACACGGCAGGATTTCTGTCCGGCGAGCGTAGTCCAACAACCTTCGGACACAAGTTCATTGTCGGCGCAAGGACCGGCGGCGAGCGCGGCCGGACGCCCAGGGCGTGACCTTCAGGCCGCTTCGCCGTCCGAGCCGACCCCGGCGCCACGATTGACATGTGAACTTGCGGACAGTGAAGCGGCGTAAACGCCGTGCCCCTCCGATGGAGGAACCACCTGACGCCAGCGCGTGCATTCCACTTTGACCCGGCCACTGGCTTGGACTATGAAGGCTCATGCACTTGATCCGCCGCATTTGCCCCCGCCCCCGGCCAGCCATGCTGCTGGCCCTCGCGCTCGCCGGCCTCTGGCCGGTGGCCGTGACAGCGGAGCCGATTCGTTTCTCGCGCCGGACCGGGCCGGCCACCACGCAGGAGTTCGACCGGCGCGAACCCTTGCTGCCCACCGAAGCCCGGTCCGGCAACAAGTCAGGTTTCCGGGCCGAACTGCCGATGGACGCGTTCATGCCGCCCACACAGGCGATGACCCCCACCACCGGCCTCACCCGCCGGCAAATGGAGGCGCAGGATCAAAAGCGCAACTGGCTGCTGCAATCCCCCGAGGCCATTCTCAAACAGGCTGAACGGCAGGACGAAGCCAATCGTAACCCGCTCTTGCGTGACGACGACCTCAAGTCGGCCGCGACCCGGTTCCTGGAAAAGCCCGATGCTGCCACCGACCCAAGCGGCAAACTGAAGCAAGAAGCCCCTTCCGACAAAGAACGCCGCGACCGTAGCACGCGTAATCAGGATAACTCCCGCGACGCACAGGAGAACAGCCTGGCTGGCAAATCCACTGATGGACGCAACGTCTTGGACACCCGCCAAACCGGATCGTCCCCCGGCTCCGAAGCCAATGGGCTCTTCAGCACCGGCCCGGCGCGCAGCGGCTCTTTTGGCCGCATGGCGACCGAAGCCCGGGAACGGGAACGCCAGCGCGAAAACGCCGCCAGCATGGAAACCTTCCAGCGCAACTTCAACAACCCCTGGGCGCAAACCACCACCAGCGGCGGCACTCCGTTGACCGGTTCCGCCAGTGGCCTGGCCCGCCCAAGCGGTTTCCCGGTGAACGACCTCCAACGCAGCGGGGCGGGGGCCAGTTTGGGACCGGCAACGCGCGGACCCGCGAACCTCGGAGCCCTCGGAGGACAGGATGGCTTCGACGCAAAGAACCCGTTGAACTACGGTGGGCCAGAGACGGTCATGCAGCCCACCACCACGGCCCGACCCACGGCCGCCCCCATCAAGCTGGAAGCCCCGCGCCGAAAGTTTTAGCAGGCCGCCGCCGGGTCAAAGCCGCTTCGCCAGTTCCGCCTGACTGTGCGCCAAGACTTCCTTGTGCAGCGAGTTGCCGTGCGCATCAATCGTGACGACCGCAGGGAAGTTCTCGATTTCCAGTTCCCAGATGGCCTCGGGTGATCCGAACTCCTCGGCTAAATACACGTTGCGCACCTTCTTCACGCACTCGGCCAGCACCTGCGCAGCGCCACCGATGGCGTGCAGATACACGCAGCCGTGCTCCTTGCAGGCGGCGAGCGTCTTGTCGCCCATGCCGCCCTTGCCGATGACGCCGCGCACGCCGAAGTCGCGGATGATCTGCCACTGATACGGTTCCTCGCGGATGGAAGTGGTGGGGCCAGCCGCAGTGCATTTGTAGGAGCCATCGGGCTGTTTCATCATCACCGGCCCGCAGTGGTAGATGATGCCGTCGCGGAGCGAGACACCCGGTGGCAGCGCGCCGCCCTCGTGCAGGTATTTGTGCACCGCGTCGCGCCCGGTGAAGACGATGCCCGAGATGGACACCTCGTCGCCGACTTTGAGCGCGCGAACCTGGGCTTCGGTGAAGGGGAAGGTGAGGGAGGTCATGTTAGAGTATGCCAGTGTTGTGCGGGGCAATTTTGTCCAGAACCGCTCGCTGAAACCAAGCGGGAATCTGGTTGGATTTCAGTTCGAGCACCTGGCCATCCATGATTTCTGCGAGCCATGTGTGGGCCCGGCCTTGTTATCGCCGGAGTTGTCGAACACATAGGCGCGGTTCGTGTGCCGAATGGCTTCCAGCAATAGTTCCAGCGACCGATGGTAGCGGGTCACGATCCGGTCTTCCGGCACGTCGTGTCCGCCCAACCGGACCCGGTTGCGCACGCGGGAGATGTTGATGGCCGGATCGTCGGTGGCCACGAAATACAAATACGTCCGATAGCCCGACTGCTGCGCCTCGGCGAGCAACGCCAACTTGCTGGGATGCGACATCACCGTCTCGAATGTGAAAGAGATTTTGCGCTCCAGAAGTTTGCGCCGGAGGAAATCAACCGCGACGGATGCGAAGTAGGAATTCACCGCCACGTTCGCGAAGTCCAATCGGCTCTCAGTGAAGCGGAGTTGTTTGACGGCTTTGCTCATTCCGGCAGCGGCCAAAAACGAAGAACCCTGAAAGAACGACCGCGTTTCATCCGCCGTCGCCGTCACACCGAAGGCGGCAAAGTCGAGCAAACCGTGGGTGCGAATGGTCTGCTCGATTTCATCGGCGTTCAAATAAACCCCGAGCAATTCATTCGGCAGATGGGACTTGAGCGTGCTTTTGCCGGAACCATTCGGCCCAGCGAACATCCGAAGGCGTGCCAAGGCCGCGCTCACCGGATGGGGAGCTTGCTGCCGGCTACGGCATGGGTGGGTGGGGCAAGCTGCTTGATCAGAACACGCCGCCCATCCGGGAACACCTCGTAAAGACAGCCCTGATCGGATTGCAGCACACTTTGCCCGGAAGCGAGGACTTGTTCGCGCGCCGTCGCGAAGGCCGAACCGGAGACGGCGGGAAACTGGGTTTCCAGTTGCTCGATGCGCTTCGTTTGATCTGCCATAACCGCCATCACGCTACCGTCCGAGTTGTTCCCGGGCAACCCCTGCTTCCAGGCGCCCCGACTCAACAGATTGTTCGGGGTTCAAGACCACCACTCTCCACCCTGCCTAGCCCGCGCTCGGTGAGGAGGATGTCCGAAACGGACACCTCTTCGCTGACTTTGAGTGCGCGGACCTTGGCTTCGGTGAAGGCCTCTGTTTGATGGTAAGGGCATGAATTAGGGTTTATCTTGGCGGTTCAATACAGCCACTTTTCAATCTTCCCCTCCGCCCCCAGCACCACGCCCTGCCGGCGATACGCCCAGCACATGTAGCTGACGCTCACGAAGAACGACGCAGGGACGCGGTTGGCCGCGCAGATTTTCACGCCGAGCAACGTCGTCTTGCCGCCGAAGCCCATCGGGCCGATGCCGAGTTCGTTAGCGGTCTTCAAGATGTCCTGTTCCAGCGCGTCCAGCTCCGGGTTTGGGTTGCGGTCGTCAAGGAGGCGGAGGAACTGCTGCTTGCTGAACTCGTAGCCCGTCGCGCGGTCGCCGCCGATGCACACGCCGAGGATGCCCGGCCCGCAGCCCTTGCCCTGCGCCTGGAGCACGGCGTCGAGGATGACCTTGCGGCAGCCGTCGAGGTCGCGGTTGGCGTGGAGCTTCTCGGCGGGCAGCGAGTATTGCGCGCCGACGTTTTCGCAACCGCCGCCCTTGAGCACGAGGCGCACGGCGATTTCCGGCGAGCGATGTTGGTGGAAGTGGATGGCCGGCGCGCCGGGTCCGAGGTTCGTGCCGTCGTTTTTGCCGGTGAGGGAATCCACGGAATTTTGGCGGAGATAACCAATCTTCGTCGCTGCCTTCACCGCTTCGCGCGCGGCTTCCTCGCAGGCGATCTGGTCGAAGCCCACGGGGCACTCGACGTAGAAGATCACGCTGCCGGTGTCCTGGCAGATGGGCTGGGACTTGCGCTTGGCCAGCTCGATGTTCTGCTCGATGATCTTGAGCGCGCTGGCAGCGATGGTGCCCTTCTTCTCGTTTTCCAAGGCGGTGACGAGCGCGCGGTTCACGTCATCGGGCAGCTCGGCGGAAGTCCGGCGGATCAGTTCAACCAGCGAGTCTTTCAAAGCATTCATTTCGCGGCACGGTAGGAACCAGCGGCGGGGGTGTCAATGAAGCGGGCGGGGCGCAGCCGGCTGCTACAGGCAAGGCGCTTGGGCTGGGCCGTCACTTGTCACCATCGTCCATCACGGCCGGCTCAACCCCGCTCCCTTCGCTCGAGAAGGACTTTGCCTCGCGGAGGAAGGGGATGCTGCCGCCGGTCCACCATTGCCGCCAAATCCACAGCGCGAGCAGCACCGCCAAACCCGCCGCGAAGCGCCAGGTGAAGGCGTCAGCGACTCGACGCCAGCCCGCCCGGAGCGCGGCGGCCTGCCAGTTCGTGTCCGCCGGCGGCGTGACGGGGAGAATAGTCTCAGCGGTGCCGACCTGGCTCCAGTCCACGAGCGGATGGGGCAGAAAGGTGAACTCGTAGTAGCTCGACTTGCAGCCTTCGTTCACGCAGTAACCTTGGGGCAGGCGTTTGAGCGGGCTGGTCGCGGGCAGTTCTTCACCCTGGATCAAGGCGGCCAGCTCCCGGCCATCCACCCGTGCATCGCAGATGACACATTTGGCGGACAGATGCGTGGCGCAAGTGGTCGCAGTGTCCCGCGGAGCGATGCCGGCGGCGGACAGGGCTTGGGCGAGATTCCGGGCGAAGACGGGAAAGAGGCCGAGGCCAATTTGGCGCAGGAGCGGGGCGGGTGAGGACATGGTGCGGGCGGGCAAATGGACTACTGGCGCGGCTGATACCAGATCCAGTCTTTGGTTTCTTCGTAAGGGTAATAAGGGTCGCGCATCACGGATTGGGAAAAGTCGTGGACCGCTGCGTGGCCATCCACGAAGAGAATGGGCGAAACGAACATGGTGGGCGCGATGGTGGGATCGCGAAAATCAATCCGCCCGCGGTTGCGGTGCCACTGTGTCCAGAACGGGATTGCTCGCGTCAGGGAGATGCGTTTGGAGAGCGGGGCGGCCGGCGGTTCGTGCATCAAGATATAGCGTTCGGGCTGGATGACCCACGATTCGAGCTTGCGGGCGATGGTGCCGCTGTTACTCAACAGGGTCAGCGGTGGCAAGGGAGGGGAGCGGCTGGGATCCCTTGGCCCTTCCAAGCGAGCGTTGTAACGGTAGCTACAGCCTGCTTGCTCCCATGCAGAGGGCTTGACGCTGAAGTTGGTGGGGAGTGGCCAATCAATGTCTCCGCGATGGCCTTTGTCCATCGGGCACTGGAAGATGCGCGGGTTGCCCTGGTAGCTGAAGAGGGGGCGATTGGTAGCCTGACAATACTGAGCATTGTAAGGGAATGGGGCCGGGTTCACCCCGCCGATGGTCGCGGTGACGGACTTCACGATCCACGTCTGGGAGGTCGGATCAAGCTCGCGGACGCGGTTCGGCGGGAAGCTGCCATGTTCGTCCACGAAGTATTTGAACGAGAGGCCAATCTGCTTGTAGTTGCTCAAGCATTGCGCGTCGCGCGCGCGGATTTTTACGCGACTTAAACTGGGCAACAACAGGCTCACCAGCACGCCGATGATGGCGATGACGACCAGCAGTTCCAGCAGGGTGAAGGCGGTTCTCTTCGGGCTGGAATCCTTCCGCCAACGGGGCGTCCGTGAAGGGGGCTTCATGCGCGTGCTTCGGGTGTGGGTTGGGCAAAAACATGCCGAAACCCATGGCGGTCCGAAACAAGAATTTCGCGCCCCGGACGCTACTACTTCACCGGACCAAAGCCAGACTTGGGCTTGCCGTCGTCGCCCAGCTTGCCACAGGCCCAGAGCAGGCCGCGCGTGACGAGGTCCAGATACACCGGGTCGGCCATGGTGTGGTTGCCGTGGCCCAGCGTGGTGCCGAAGACCTTGCCTTTGCCGTGCTGGTTCACCCAGATGACCATGTGGTCCTTCTTCGTGTCCTCGCCGTAGGCCTGCGCGAGCGGGATGGTGTTCGGCCAGACTTTCTCGTTCTTGTAGAGTTCGTCCTTGGGGCTGGTCCACTCCTTGGGGAAACCCTTCATCACCGGGTGTTCGGGCTTGAGGTTCTTCACGAAGAGGTCGCGGTTCTTCTCGTGGCTCATCGAGGTCTGGCCGATGGCCTTGCGCCACTCGTCGGTGGCGGCGACACGATAGCTGTGGGTGGAGCAATGGAGCATCACCGCCGGCACGCCGTCCGCGTGCGCCTTGGCGATGCGCTCGACGAACGCAACATCCGTCACCTGGCCGAAGCACTCGTTGTGGACGATGACATCGAAGCCCTTGGCCCAGTCGTCCTTGGCGTAAAGACTGACTTGATGCGTCCGGGAATCGCCGCCTTCGTGGACAATGGTCCACGCGACATTCGCGCGGGCGGAGATGCCCTGGGAAAGAATCTTTTTCTGCTGCTCGTAGTCATGGCAGCAACCGCCCGTGACCATGAGCACGCGCAGCGGCTTGGTGTCGGCGGCGCTGGCCCGACTGGCGAAGGCAAGCAAGAGGGTGATTGTGAAGCGGTGGATGAGGCGGTTGAGTTTCATGGGACAGATTGGTGAGCTGAAAAATCGCGGATGCCGCCCGATCAACGCACCCAAGTTGCGGAGGCGGTCTCTTGGAACGCCTTGCGAATGTCGGAGGCGTCGCCGTTCTGCATGCGGGCGCGTTGGATCATGAGGATGTAAATCGTGCCGGTCTTCGGGTCCGCCCAGCTCTGCGTGCCGTAGGCGCCGCCGTGGCCGTAGGTGCCGGGCGCCAGCATGGCCGTGACACCAGTGGGCTGCTTGACCACCTGGAAGCCAAAGCCCCAGCTCAAGCCCTCGGTGAAGCCGGTCTTGATGTCGCCGGTTTGCGTGCTGGTAAGCTGCTGATGAGCGGTGGCGGAGAGGAAGCGTTTGCCGTGGGCGGTGCCGCCGCTGAGCATCATCTGGTAAAACTTCGCGATGTCGCCGGCCGTGGAGTATAGCCCGCCGGCCGGAATGGCCGTGCGCCAACGGGCGGTGAGGGGCAGGCCCTTGAGGAAGTAGTTGTCCACCTCGGCAAGGCCCTTGTTGTCAGGTCCAGGCTGGTAGGATTTGGCCACGCGGCGGGCCTGACCTTCGCTGGGCCAGAAGGTGGTATCCTTCATGCCCAACGGCTGAAAGAGTCGGGTGGCAAGAAAGTCCGCGAAGTTCTGACCAGAGACGACTTCGACAATCCGGCCGAGCGTGTTGATGCCAGGGTTGCTGTATTGCCATTTGCTGCCGGGCTCGAAGGACAGCGGCTGGAGGGCGTAGGCCAGGGTGCGCTCGCCCAGCATCAGGTCACGGCCGGTTTCCGGCACGTCGCTGTTCAGTCCGGCGGTGTGGGTGAGCAGGTCGCGCAGGGTGATGCGGCGGCCGGGTTTCTTGAGCACGGTGGCGTCGGGCGTCTTGGTGGCGAGCAGCATCTGGCCCTTGAATTCCGGCAGGAATTTTTCCACCGCGTCATCCACGGAGAGCTTGCCCTCGTCCTGCAGCATCAGCACCGCCACGCCGGTGATGGGCTTGGTCATCGAGGCGATCCAGAAGAGATCATCCGTGCGCATCGGCCGCTTGGTCTTGAGGTCCGAGTAGCCGACAGCATCCAAGGCGACGACTTTGCCGCCCTGCGCCACGAGGGTGACCGCTCCGGCGACGACCTGCCGGTCCACGAATTCCTGCATCCGGGCGGGAATGGCCTTGGCTTTGGCGGCGTCCGGCTGGGCGGCGGACAGAGCGACGGCGGCAAACGAAACAGTGGCAAAGCAGAGAAAATGGCGGCGATGCATGGGCGGAGAATAGGAAAGCGGAGCGGCGAGGCCAGCCTGTTTTCGGAGCGGATGGCGGTTGTGGTGCGGGCGACTTGCAGTCGCCGCTGGTGTCACCTGGCAGGATCGACTCGCGCCTGCCCACGCGCAACCCGACGGCTGCAAGCCGCCGACACGATTCTTCGGCGGAAAGGGGGGACTATTCCACCCGCGCCAGACCGGTGCCCTTGACGATCTCGCCGATGTGCCATGCCTTGTGCTTTTGCGCACGGATGAAGCGGAGCGCCGCATCGGCCTGCTCGGCGGCCACGATGGCGACCATGCCCACGCCCATGTTGAAGACCTGATACAGCTCGGCCTCATCCACGCCGCCGCGTTCCTTCAACAGCTCAAAAATCGGCAGGCTGTCCCAGGTTCCTTTGCGGACCACGGCGTCACACTTGGCGGGAAGGACGCGGGGAAGATTGTCCACAAACCCGCCACCGGTGATGTGCGCGAACGCCTTCACCGTGTTGGGTTTTCCGTTCCGGTTGAACTTCTTCAGCAGCGCCTGCACGAGCGGACCGTAGCTCACATGCACCTTGAGCAGTTCTTCGCCCACGGTGTTGTGAAGTTCGGGCAGAAAGTCGCCCGGCTGGAGCTTGAGTTGCTCGAACAAAATCTTCCGGGCCAGCGAATAGCCGTTGGTGTGCAGGCCGCTGGAAGCCATGCCAATGAGCACATCGCCCCGGCGGACGGTTTTCTGGCCGTTGAGCATGCGGGACTTCTCGACCACGCCGACGATGGTGCCGCTGACATCGTATTCGCCGGCCTGATAAAAGCCCGGCATCTGCGCCGTCTCGCCGCCGATGAGCGTGCAGCCATTGGCCCGGCAACCGCGCACGAAGCCGCGGATGATCTCCGTGAAGACATGCGGCTCCAGCTTCCCAGTGCCGAGATAATCGAGGAAGAACAGCGGCTCCGCCCCGAGCACGGCGATGTCGTTCACGCAGTGGTTGACGAGGTCTTCGCCGATCGTGTCATGCCGGTTCATGGCGAAGGCGATCTTGAGCTTGGTGCCCACCCCATCGGCGGAGCTGACCAGCACAGGCTGACGATGCTTCTTAACGTTTAGTGCGAAGAGGCCGCCGAAGCCGCCTACCTTGCCCAGCACCTCGCGCCGGTGCGTGGTGGCGAGCAGTTGGGGCAGCGTGCCCTTGACCTTGTTGCCCAAATCGATGTCCACCCCGGCGGCGGCGTATGCTTTTTGTTTCATGAGAGCAGTGCGCCGGACGAGGAAGACGGTTCCTACGCGGGCGCGCGGGCGGCATCTTTCGGAATCCCCCGGCCAGCGGCAAGGCAAAGAATGGCCGGCAGTTCGGGCCGGTTGACGCGGACCGGAGAAACGGCTAGTTATTAAGACACAATCGCTTTTCGAAAAATCACCATGCACTCCCACTCGTCTCCCGCTGGAAACAGGGCCTTTACCCTGATCGAGCTGCTCGTCGTCATCGCTATCATCGCCATTCTGGCGGGCATGCTTCTGCCGGCTTTGAGCAAGGCCAAGCAGAAGGCCATGGCCACGCAGTGCCTCTCGAACCAGAAGCAGCTTGGCTTGGCCTTTGCGCTCTATCCCGAGGACAACGATGGCAGGCTGGTGAACAACTACGGCTGGGGTGGCCCCGGTTACGCCGCGGGCACCACCCCGACGCCGGATGCGACCGGCCGGTTCGAATTCAACTGGTGCACCGGCAACATGAAGATCGCCGCACACGCCAGCAACGAAACCTACGTCACGCTGGGGCAGCTCGGGAGATACACGGGGGGGAGCGCCAAGGTTTTCGCCTGCGCCAAGCCGGAAAAGGCTCCCGGCTCCGCCATCACGACTTTTCCCAAGTATGCGCGGAGCTTCTCCATGCCTCAAAAAGTAGGGTTCGTCGGCACCGCGCAGATCAAGTTTCGGCGGACGCAAGATTTTAACAAGCCGACGGACACCTTCGTGTTCATCGAAGAAGGCTTGGAATCGCTCGACGACGGTGGCTGGTTCATGACCGGCACCGCATGGGGCAATGAGAAGCCAGCCACCTACCACTCCCGCAGCGGAGGACTCATTTACGCAGACAGCCACGCGGAATTGAAGAAATGGGACGCCGCCATTCCGACGACCAACGATTTCAGTTGGCTGCTGTATCGGTATGACCCTTGAACTGGCCGGGCAGCGGAGCTGACTGACACCTGGGCGCAGGCTTTTCCTTGTCGGCCCACGCATTCCCACCGCTGCGCCCTTCGCAGCTTCACCTTCGCTGAACTGCCCGCAGCATTGCGACGATCGCCAAATCAGCAGGGGGTCGTCCCCGTTTTGAGCAAGGCCAGATAGTGGTGACTCTTCCGGCGGGAGCCATGGTGCCGGATTGACTCCCGGGGAAACTTGCCCTATAGGCAGTGTGTCGCCACTAATTATTCCCATGAGCTACCATTTCTCCGCACCCACTCGTTCTGACCGGCTTGGCGCGCAGGCAAAGGGCTTCACCCTCATCGAACTCCTCGTCGTCATCGCCATCATTGCCATTCTCTCAGGCATGCTTCTGCCCGCGCTGGCCAAGGCCAAGCAAAAGACCCAAGGCACCACCTGCGCCAACAGCATGAAGCAGATGGCGCTGGCCTTTAACCTCTACTTCCCCGACCACGACGGGAAGCTGATCATGCGCAACCGGTGGGGCGGGGTGAACATGACCTCTGCTGCCGCCGGCTCGGCGGACAACTCGGATGGAACGAAGCTGCGGACCAACTCCATCATCACCCCCTACCTCAGCGGCAACATCAAAGTGTTCGTGTGTCCCGCAGACAAGAGCGTTGACCGAGCGAGCAACCAGAGCCGCGTGCGCAGTATTTCCATGAACCAGGCGATTGGCGGCTACGACGCTGCGGGGGCGTTCACCACGAACGGCGAATGGCAGGACTACAACCTGAATGGTGGGGCCACCACCACCAGCGTGCTCTTTCAGCGGTATGGACGTGAGTCGGACATGCAAAGCAAACCCGGGGGCGCGCAAAGCCTCTTCACATTTGTGGATGAGCACCCGACCAGCATCAATGACGATGGCTTTGCGGTGACCATCCGGACCAGCGCCACCCCGACTGGATACCTTGTGGATACCCCGGCCAATTACCACAGCCTGGCGAGCTCCTTCTCCTTCGCCGATGGCCACACGGAGATTCACAAGTGGCAGGAAGCCCGGTTTACCAGCCCCACTGTTTACCCGAACGGACCAGTTGGTTCTCAGACTTCAACCGTGGACTCACTGTGGTTGTCTGACCACGCCTCCGCGCCGAGATAGACACCAACCACACGGCCTGACGAGCTTTCCCATGAAGCAGACCCTCCTGATCTTGCTAATTACAATCGGATTGAACGCCGGATGCCGGAAACCCCGCCCGGCACCGGTCACGCCGTCCGAACCAGCACCAACCCCGACGACGGAAGCCGTCGCTCCGGTTCCCGGCGGCGCACCCGCAGCTTCGCCTGCGCCCCCGGTGAACATCCCGTTGTTGGAATCCAGCGTGGAATACTCCGATCTGAACGGGCTCGTGGGTGGTTTCTACGAAAAGAACAAGCGCCTGCCCACCATTCCGGAGCTGACCAGGATGTATTACAAGCCCATCCCCGTGCCGCCGGGCTACCGGCTGGTCATTGACCCGCAGTCCAAGAAGGTCAAAGCGGTGCGCTGAACAGCGGCCGGCTTCCCGCCCCTTGCTTCAGGCCGAAATCGCCTCGGCCACCCGCGCCGCCTGCACCGTTTCCCGCACGTCGTGCACGCGGAGGATGCCCACGCCGTCGCGCACCGCGAGTGCCGCACAGGCAAGCGCCCCGGGCAGGCGTTCCTCGGGCCGGCCGACGCCGGTGAGCACGCCAAGGAAGGATTTCCGCGAGACCCCCAGCAGCAGTGGGCGGCCGTGTCGGCAAAATTGGCGGAGCGCCGCGAGGAGCCGCACATTGTGCGCCACGGTCTTGCCGAAGCCGATGCCTGGGTCCAGCACCACTTGCTCCGGAGCCACGCCGGCGGCACGCAAGCGGGCCAGCCGGTCGGTGAAAAAGCCGTCCACTTCTCCCACCACGTCGGTATAAGTGGGCTGCGCCTGCATGGTCTGCGGCGTGCCTTGCATGTGCATGGCCACGTAGCCGGCCCGGAACTCCCGCACACATTCCCACATGGCCGCATCCGTCCGGTTGGCGGCGATGTCGTTCACGATGCTGGCTCCGGCCAGCAGCGCGGCCCGGGCAACTTCAGGCTTCTGCGTGTCGATGGACAGTGGGA
The DNA here is from genome assembly GCA_945874145.1 of Akkermansia muciniphila. Classification (GTDB taxonomy): domain Bacteria; phylum Verrucomicrobiota; class Verrucomicrobiia; order Limisphaerales; family SXTU01; genus SXTU01. Next base: position 13,068 of record CAMCFN010000026.1, on the reverse strand, counting down.
CAGGGCACCGCTGCGCGAGTGCTGCAATGACCGGCACCACTCGGCGAATTTCCTCCTCAACGGACACCGTTGCCGCGCCGGGGCGAGTGGATTCGCCGCCAACGTCAATGAGGTCCGCCCCGGCGGCCACCATCACCTCAGCGTGGGCGAGCGCCACCGAGGGGGAGATATGCTGACCGCCATCAGAAAATGAATCCGGCGTCACGTTCAGCACGCCCATCACGAGGGTGGGGCGGGGAAAGTGAAATTCAAAACGACCGGCACGCCAGCGCATGGCGGCAGTTAAGCCCAGAAGCGGCAGCGAACGCAACAGGGCCGGGGTGATGTCCGAATGCGCCCGGGCCTTGGAACCGGCACATTTCCTTGCTGCAAGGACCGGCCGGACAGGGCTACACTCGCCACACTATGAGCGTGATTCAGGAGCAACTTTGGCAGCGGTTTCAAAAGCATTACACCGAGTTCCCCACGCTCGGCCTCGCCGTGGATCTCAGCCGGATGAACTTCGGCGATGACTACCTAGCCCAAATGCAGCCGCAGCTCGCCCGCGCCTTCACCGCGATGAACGCGCTCGAAGCGGGGGCCATCGCGAACCCTGATGAAAAGCGCATGGTGGGCCATTATTGGCTGCGCAATGCCGCGCTAGCGCCCACACCGGAGCTGCGCCAGGAAATCGAGAACACCCTCGCCGCCATCGAAAAGTTCACGGCGGAAGTCCACGCCGGCGAAACGGTCCGGGGCACGGGCGGGCCTTTCAAGCGGCTGCTCGTCGTGGGCATCGGCGGCTCGGCGCTGGGGCCACAGTTCGTCGCCCACGCCCTCGGGCAGCCGGATCAAGACCGCATGGCGGTTCATTTCTTTGACAACACCGATCCCGACGGAGTGGACAAGGTGCTCGCGGTCATCGGCGGAGACTTGGACCGCACGCTGTGCGTGGTCATCTCGAAGTCCGGTGGCACCAAGGAGACCCGCAACGGCCTGTTGGAAGCCAAGGCCGCCTACGCCCGAAGCGGGCTGCGCTTCGAGGCCCACGCGGTCGCTGTCACCGGGGTGGGCAGCGAACTGGACAAATACGCGGTGCAGCATGGCTGGCTCCGGCGTTTTCCGATGTGGGATTGGGTGGGTGGCCGCACGAGCGAATGCTCGGCCGTCGGCTTGCTGCCCGCCGCGTTGCAGGGCTTGGCCATCCGCGAACTGCTCGCCGGAGCAAAAGCGTGCGATGACGTGACCCGAACCCTGGATGCGGCGCGCAACCCGGCCGCGCAACTGGCCTTGATGTGGCACTACGCCGGCGGCGGACGCGGGCGCAAGGACATGGTCGTGCTGCCTTACAAGGACCGGCTGGAGCTGTTCTCCAAATACCTCCAGCAACTGGTCATGGAGTCCCTCGGCAAGGAGCGCGACCTCGACGGCCAAGTGGTGCATCAAGGCCTCGCGGTCTATGGCAACAAGGGTTCCACCGATCAACACGCCTACGTGCAGCAGCTCCGGGATGGGGTGCTGAATTTCTTCGTCACGTTCATCGAGGTGCTGGCGGACCGCGCCGGCGACAGCATCGAAGTCGAGCCGGGCACCACCAGCGGCGATTTCTTGAGCGGCTTCCTGCTGGGCACGCGGCAGGCGCTCCACGAGAACGGGCGTGAGTCCGTCACCCTCACAGTGCGGGAAGTTTCACCGTTCACCATCGGCGTGCTGATCGCGCTCTTCGAGCGGGCGGTGGGTTTTTACGCCACGCTGGTGAACATCAATGCCTACCACCAGCCAGGTGTGGAGGCGGGCAAGAAAGCCGCCGGGACCGTGCTGACCCTGCAAGGGAAGCTTACGGCCTTCCTGAGTGCGAATCGTGGTCAGGCTTTCACCCCAACGCAGCTTGCCGAGGCGCTCGGTGCCAAGGGGCAGGAGGAAACGCTTTTCAAGATCGCCGAGCATTTGGCGGCCAATGTGGGCCGGGGGGTGCTGAAATCGTCCGGGGCTTCCCCAGCGGAGACGAAGTTTGCGGCGAGTTGAAGGGGTTGGCCTTGCGCCCGACCCACGGCAGCCGATCAACCCACGAAGCGCTTGGCGATGACGGTGGCGTTGTGGCCGCCGAAGCCGAAGGAGTTGTTCGCGATGGCCTCGATCTTCATCTCGCGCGCGGTGTGCGGCACGTAGTCGAGGTCGCAGAGCGGATCGGGCTTGTCCAAGTTGAGCGTGGGCGGCGCGATCTGCATTTGCAGAGCCTTGGCGCACAGCGCCATTTCCGCCGCACCGGCGGCTCCGAGAAGGTGACCGGTCGCCCCCTTGGTGGAGCTGACGGCAAGCTTTTTGGCGTGCTCACCAAAGACGCTCTTGATGGCCTGCGTTTCGCAGACATCGCCCTGCGGGGTGCTGGTGCCGTGGGCGTTGATATAGCTGATGTCCTCGGGGCGGAGTCCGGCATTGCGGAGGGCCATCTTCATGCAGCGGGCCGCGCCTTCGCCTTCGGGCGCAGGGGCGGTGAGATGGTTGGCGTCGGCGGTGTTGCCGTAGCCGACCAGTTCGCAGTAGATGCGCGCGCCACGGGCCTTGGCGTGTTCGAGTTCCTCCACCACGAGGACGGCAGCGCCTTCACCCATGACAAAGCCGTCGCGGTCTTTGTCGAAGGGGCGGGAGGCGCGCTTGGGTTCGTTGTTGCGCGTGGACAACGCGCGCATGGCGGCAAAGCCGCCAATGCCCATTTCGCAAACCGCCGCTTCGGTGCCGCCGGCGAAGATGGCGTTCGCATCGCCCATCTTGATGGTGCGCCAAGCCTCACCGAGGGCGTGGGTGCTAGTGGCGCAGGCAGAGCAGGTGGCGAGGTTGGGACCGCGCAGCTTGTAATACATGCTGAACACGCCGGAGGCCATGTTCAGGATCATCATCGGGATGAGGAAGGGCGAGATGCGGCCGGGGCCCTTGTTCATCAGCACGGTGTGCTGCTCGTCGTGGGTCTGGAGGCCGCCAATGCCGGAGCCGATGAAGGCACCGATCTGGTCGCGATCCAGCTTCTCCAAGTCCATGCCGGAGTCCTGAAGCGCGCGCCAGCCAGCGTAAATGCCAAGCTGAGCAAAGCGGTCGGTGCGACGGACTTCCTTGGCCGAGGGGAAGGCGGGAACGGGGTCAAATCCCTTCACCTCGGCGGCGATTTGGCAATCGTAGTTCGTCACATCAAAGGAGGCGATGCGGTCAATGCCACACTGGCCGGCGATGATGTTCTTCCAAAACGTGTCAATGTCATGCCCCAGCGCGGTGACCGTGCCGAGGCCCGTGATGACAACTCTGCGGTCCGACCCGTGGCTTGCCATAAAAGAAAAGGGGCAGCGCGGTGTTCAGGCCGGCTGCCCCGGAAAAAGCGCTGCCGCTTACTTCTTGGTGTCCTCGATGTAGCGGGTGACGTCACCGACGCTGACGAGCTTCTCCGCTTCCTCGTCGGGCACCTCGATGCCAAATTCCTCTTCGAGGGCCATGATCAGCTCGACGGTGTCGAGCGAGTCCGCACCGAGATCCTCGATGAACTTGGCTTCGGGGACGACTTGATCGGCGTTCACGCCGAGCTGCTCGACGATGATGTCCTTGACCTTCTGCTCAATGGTTTTATCAGCCATGTTCGTGTTCGTTTTGGTTGGTTGTCTGTAGGCGAGGGGCCCGGGGGCGTCAAGCCCTGTTTCGTTCATTTACCGCCGCCCAATACGGGCTCCCGAAGGGCGTCTGTTCCGCCATGGTTGACCGCAACGCGGCGGACTGTCTAACGGCTGGGGCGCAGGGCGTCCAGAGTAATTATTTGCCCGTTTCAGCCTCGGTGACGAGTTCGCGGATCATCGCCCGGAACTTGGGGATGCCTTCATCGAAAGCGGCGGCAATGGGCAAGACCGGCGTCCGGGTGACGCGGCGCTTGAAGCGCTTGAGATTCTGCTCCGCGACCGGCTCGTCCATTTTGTTGGCCACCACCAAGCGTGGCCTGGCGAGCAGCACGGGGTTGTAAAGCTCGAGCTCCCGGAGCAACTGCCGGTAGTCGTCCACGGGATCGCGGCCGTCCGTGCCGGCCATGTCCAACAGGATGACCAAGCCCTTGCAGCGCAAGATATGCCGCAGGAAGGCGTGTCCGAGTCCGACATTCTCATGCGCCCCCGCGATGAGTCCCGGAACATCACAGACGGTCAGGCGGTGAAAGTCCTCGTATTCCACAATTCCCACCTGGGGCGTAAGCGTGGTGAAGGGATAGGCAGCCACCCGGGGGCGGGCGCGGGAAATGGCCGTGAGGAGGGTGGACTTTCCAGCATTGGGATAGCCCACTAGGCCAACCTCGGCAACCATCCGCAGCTCAAAGCGGTAGTGCCCCTCGTCACCCTGCTCGCCCGGCTGGGCGAAACGCGGGGCCTGCCGGGTGGCCGTGGCGAAGTTCCGGTTGCCCTGGCCGCCGCGTCCGCCCTTGCACAACACGAACTCCTGCCCATGCACCGTCAGGTCGGCGACGAGTTCCGCATCATCGGCACCAAGGATAGGGGCCTCGGGTTCATCTCCGGCCAGATCGATTTCCTCTGCCAGTGCACCACCCGCGTAACGGAGCAGCGGACGCTTGGGAACCGAAATTCGCGCCGGTTTGGCGGGTGAGGGCTGGGCTTCAGGCTCAGGCAAGGGAAACTCCTCTTCAGGCAGGGCTTCAACCGGCGTGGGCAGTTTCCAAACCAAGGTGCCGCAAGGAACCTTGATGATGAGATCCTTGCCGGCGTGGCCGTCCATCCCCTTGCCCATGCCAAACTCACCATTCGCGGCGATCAAGCGCGACACATAGAACTGGGCGATCAAATTGTTCAGGTCGTTGCTGGCCTGAAGAATCACATTGCCCCCGCGTCCGCCATTGCCGCCGGCCGGCCCGCCTTTGGGCCGATAAGCCTCACGGCAGAAGGCAATGCAACCCTTCCCACCGTGGCCGGCCCGGGCGTAAATCTTTACTTCATCTACAAACATACAGCGAAGAGACCACTAATGGACCACGACGAACACCCATGAAATTCATGGCCCCAAGCGACCCAGCCCAGCCTTGCCAGCCGTCCGTTCACCCGGAAAACAAAAAGGGCGAGGCCCAAGCCTCGCCCGGAAATGTGCGCGCGGACGCGCTTAGTTGGTTGCCGCCACCGCCGGAGTCACCGGGGCGGGGGCAGGGGGCACGATGTTCACGCGGCGCTTGGCCTTCTCGAACTTTACATGCCCATCCACGAGTGCAAACAAGGTCCAATCCCGGCCTGTGCCGACGTTTTGCCCTGCGTTAAACTTGGAGCCAACCTGACGGACGATGATGGTGCCGGCGGAGACGAACTCGCCACCAAACCGCTTCACGCCACGGCGCTTGGAATTTGAATCGCGCCCGTTGCGGCTACTGCCTTGACCTTTCTTATGTGCCATAAATTTCCTTCCGGCGGAGCTGGGGTTCCAGCCGCGCGCTTAAGTTAAGCTTTGATTTCTTTGATTTTGATGACGGTGAGGTCCTGCCGATGACCCACCGTGCGATGGTAGCCCTTGCGGCGCTTCATCTTGAAGGCGATGACCTTCTTGCCCCGCTTATGCTCCACCACGTCGGCCACCACACTTGCGGAGGCGACCGTCGGGTTACCGACCGTAAGTTTGCCATCCGCATTGAGGAGCAACACGCGATCGAAAGTAACGGTCTGGCCGGCTTCCACGGCGAGCCGATCCACTTCCAAGGTGTCGCCCGCAATGACACGATACTGTTTTCCGCACGCTTCTAAGACTGCATACATAATTTGTCCCAAAAAGGGACGCGCATAGGACCAGAAAGGCGGAAGGGTGTCAACAGCCCATTTCAGCCAAGCGCTCCTTGGGGCATAAGCCGCATGCCCCGGGGCGCGGCCTTCAGGTCGCTTCAGCATCCGAACAGGTTAGGACAACCCGACTGACCTGCGGACGGACGCACCGTGAAGCGGCGTAAACGTTGAGCCCCGGCCCTGTTGCGTTCGAGTGCCATCTAAACGATGCATCCGAACCTCTCCTTCGGCTCCACGAATCTGAGCGAAACCCCTTGCCGCGCTACGGGCTTGGCACCTGCCAGCCATTGGCTACCCTTTGCGGGTGAAGCTGATTTCTTGGAACGTCAACGGCCTACGTGCCGTGCTGAAGAAGAATTTCCTGGCCTACCTCGCCGACGAAGCGCCGGACGTGCTTTGCCTACAGGAAACCAAATGCACGCCGGATGATGTCGAGCAGCTCTGGCCGGCGGACTACACGTCTTATTGGAACAGCGCCGAGAAGAAGGGTTATAGCGGCACGGCAGTTTTCACCAAAGAGCGCCCGCTCCAGGTCAACAACCACTTCGGCATCGCCGAGCACGACCGCGAAGGCCGCGTCATCACCGCCGAGTATCCGGGCTTCTTCCTCGTGAACGTCTATGTGCCGAACTCGAAACGCGAACTGACGCGCCTGCCGTATCGCCAGCAGTGGGACAAGGACTTTCTCGCCTACCTCAAGAAGCTGGAGCAGGCCAAGCCCGTCATCTGGTGCGGCGACTTGAACGTGGCACACACGGAAATCGACCTCGCGAATCCAAAGGCCAACGTGAAGAACCACGGCTTCACGCCCGAGGAGCGCGCGGGCTTCGACGCCTTCGTGGACGCGGGTTTTGTGGACACGTTCCGCGAATTCGAAAAGGGCGGCGGGCATTACACTTGGTGGAGTCCGATGGGCGGCGCGCGCGCGCGGAACGTTGGGTGGCGGCTGGATTACTTCCTCCTCAGCGCCGCGCTCCGGCCCAAGCTCAAGTCCGCCTTCATCCGCAAGGACGTGACGGGCAGCGACCATTGTCCGGTGGGAATCGAACTGCGATAACACTTCCGCCCGGGAGGTGCATTGATTGACGCCCAACAGTCGCGCCGATACCTTCACGTCCTATGATGGCTGGAACTGCAACGACAACCGCGACGAATGCCCAACCGAGTTTCCGCGTGGGTGACGAGCGGCTCATCAAGCTCACCGCCAACGCCGCGAAGAAGGTTTCCACGTTGCTGACCAAGCAAGGCCGGCCCGCGGGCGTGCTGCGCGTGGCCGTCATCGGCGGCGGCTGCTCTGGTCTGCAATACAAGATGGACCTGCAAGACCGCCCGCAGAACCGCGACTTCCTCGTCGAGAGCGCGGGCGTGAAGGTGGTCGTGGACCCGAAGAGCGCGCTTTACGTGACCGGCAGCGAGCTGGACTACGTGGAGGCGCTGACCGACGGCGGCTTCAAGGTGACGAATCCCAACGCCGCGACGAGCTGCTCGTGCGGCGAGAGTTTCAGCGCGTGACCGACTACTTCGCCCTGCTCGACGAGCCGCGCCGTCCGTGGCTGGATGTCGTTGCGCTCAAGACCAAGTTCCACACCCGCTCCGCCGAGGTTCATCCCGACCGTGTCCACAGCGCACCCGAAGCCGAGCGCGCCGCCGCGCAGGAGCGTTACACCGCGCTGAACGCCGCGTTCAACACGCTGCGGGAGCCGAAGGACCGATTGCAACACCTGCTAGAACTGGAGTCCGGTGCGAAGCCGGGGAACATCCAGTCCACGCCCGTCGAACTTACCGACTTGTTCTTCGAGGTGGGTCGCCTGTGCCGCGACGTGGATTTCTTCTTGCTGGAGAAGGGCCGCGCCAGCTCGCCGTTGCTCAAGGTGAAGATGTTCCAGCGCGCAATGGACTGGACGAACCAAATCAACGCGCTGCAAACGCGGCTCAATGCCAAGCGCGGCGAGTTGGAATCGCAGGTGCAGGCGATGAACGAGACATGGACGGCGGCTCCCGCTGAGCTGGAGGCACGGCGGGCTGCGTTGCCGCTGGCGCGGTTGGAGCAGCTTTACCGAACATTCAGCTTTCTCAGTCGGTGGACGGCGCAGTTGCAGGAGCGCGTGGTGCAACTGGCGTTTTGATTCAGCCACCCTTGCGCTCCACCCGGTCGGGCGTTACCGTCCGCCCCTTAAATGAACGATCCAAAAAACAGCTTACTGGTGCCGATGGTCGTGGAGCAGACCGGTCGCGGCGAGCGCGGCTACGACATCTACTCGCGGCTGCTGATTGACCGCATCGTCTTCCTCGGCACACCCGTGGATGACATGGTGGCCAACGTCATCATCGCGCAGCTCCTCTTCCTCCAGATGAACGACCCGAAGAAGGACATTCATCTCTACATCAACTCGCCCGGTGGCAGCGTCACGGCGGGCCTCGCCATTTACGACACGATGCAGTTCATGACCTGCGACGTGAACACCTACTGCATCGGCCAAGCCGCCAGCATGGGCGCGGTCCTGCTCTGCGGCGGCACGAAAGGCAAGCGTCACGCGCTGCCCAACGCGAACATCATGATTCATCAGGTGCTCGGCGGCGCGGAAGGCCAGGCCAGCGACGTGGAAATCCGCGTCAAATACATGCTCAAGCTCAAGCAACGCCTGAACGCCATCATCGCCAAGCACACCGGGCAGACCATCGAGGTCGTCGAGAAGGCCTGCGACCGCGACAACTTCATGTCCTCCGAGGAAGCCAAGGCGTTCGGCCTCGTGGACGAAGTGGTTGCCTCGCGAAAGGACGTTCCCGGCCTGCCCGAGAAGAGCAACGTGGCCGCATAGGCACTTCATCCTTCCCACTTCATAATTTCCTCTCGTGGCTCGCCCGCACAATCTCACGCTCTGCTCCTTCTGCGGCAAATCCCACGCCGAGGTGAAGAAGCTCATCGCCGGTCCCGGGGTCTATATCTGCGACAACTGCATCCACGTCTGCAAGGGCGTGCTGGACAAGGAACTTGCGGCGGACACCAAGCGCACCACGCCCAAGCTCAAAGTCCCCAAGCCGGCGGCCATAAAGCGCGAGCTGGACCAGCACTGCATCGGGCAGGAGCACGCCAAGCGGACGCTCGCGGTCGCCGTCCACAACCACTACAAGCGTATCATCCACGCTCAGAAAGGCGCGGCCGACGCCCGGCATGCCGACGTGGAGATTGAGAAGAGCAACATTCTCGTCATCGGCCCCACCGGCTGCGGCAAGACCCTGCTCGCCCGCACGCTGGCGCGCATTCTCGATGTGCCCTTCGCCATCGCCGACGCCACCACGCTAACCGAGGCCGGTTACGTGGGCGAGGACGTGGAGAACATCATCCTGCGCCTGCTTCAAGCCGCCGACTACGACGTTGGCCGCGCGCAGGTCGGCATCATTTACGTGGACGAGATCGACAAGATTGCGCGCAAGACGGACAACGTCTCCATAACCCGCGACGTGTCCGGCGAGGGCGTGCAGCAGGCGCTGCTCAAAATGCTCGAAGGCACCGTCTGCAACGTCCCGCCCGCCGGCGGTCGCAAGCATCCGCATCAGGAATACATCAAGGTGGACACCACCAACATCCTGTTCATCTGCGGCGGCGCGTTTGTCGGGCTGGACAAGGTGATTCAGCGCCGGCTGGGCAACCGCGTGATGGGCTTCAGCGCGGCGCAAAACACGCTCAGCTCCGTCGAGAAGCGTGAAGTGCTCGCGAAAGTCGAGCCGGAGGACTTGCTGGCATTTGGCTACATCCCGGAGCTGATTGGCCGCCTGCCGATGGTCACGGTGCTGGAGGAGCTGACCGAGGAGCAGTTGATCAGCATCCTCACCGAGCCGCGCAACGCGCTGGTGAAACAGTTTAGCAAGCTGCTGTGGATGGAGGATGTGGCCTTGGAAATCACGCCCGATGCGCTGCGTGAACTTGCCGCGCAAGCCATCAAGAAGGGCACTGGTGCGCGCGCGCTCCGGGCGTTGCTGGAAAAGCTGATGCTTGACGTGATGTATGACATCCCTGGCGCGGACGATGTGGAGAAGGTGACGATTACCGCCGCCATCGTGCGTGGTGAAGCGCCGCCGCTGGTCCAGCGCAAGCCCGCGCAGGCGGCAGCTTGATTCTTCCGGAGCGCAGGTGTCCAACCTGCGTCGTCTCACACGAACGGGCGGCGACTTCGATAGCCGCGCTGTGTCACCCCACCGGCAGCGTGATGGTAAAAGTCGTCCCCTCGCCGGGCTTGGACTGAATCTTCACTTCGCCCCGGTGGGTTTCGATCACGCGGGCCACGATCGCCAGCCCCAACCCGGTGCCCTTAGCCTTGGTGGTCGCCAGCAGCGAGCTGAAGGCCTTTTTCTGCTGCTCTTCGGTCATGCCGGCGCCCGTGTCCGTAAATTCAATGACCACATGGGTCGGCTCCTTACGCGTGCGCGGCTGCCGGATCACGCGGGTGGTGACGGTGAGCCGACCGCCCTTGGGCATGGCTTCCACGGCATTGAGCGTGAGGTTGAGAAAGGCCTGCTCCAACTGGGTGGCATCGGCCTGGACGGCGGGCAGGTGCGGGGCCAGGTCGCGCACAATCTCCACCCGCTGCTGGCGGAGCTTGTGGCGGGTGAGCAGGCTCAGATCGTCGAGGAGTTGGTTCACGTTCACGGGCACGAGCTGCGGCTCGGTGCTGCGCGCGAAGTCGAGCACCTGCTCCACGACGCGGTTCAAGTGGTCCATCTTCTCGCCCATGATCTTGGTGTCCTGCGTGCGCGGATCGCCAGGCGGGAACTTCAGGTCGAGCGAGTGGAAGAGCATTTTCATCACCGTCAGCGGGTTGCGGATCTCGTGCGCTACCTCGGCGGCGAGCAGCCCCAGCGCGGAGAGGCGCTCGTTCTGGCGGAGCAACTCCTCGACATCCACGATGCGCTCGTAGAGCCGCGCCTTCTCGATGGCGATGCCGGACAGCTCGGCCAGCGCGGCGAGAATGCGGACTTCCTCGTTCGAGAAAACATGCGGCTCACCCTTATAAACATTGAGCACGCCCAGCACCTGCCCGCCGAAGAGCAGCGGCACGCTGAGGAGTGCGACCAGCCCTTCCTGCCGCGCCAGCCGCACATTCTGGTAACGGCCCGAGGTCTGAACGTTCTCGTCCTGCACCGGGCGGCGGCGGCGGACCACGTTGCCAACGAGGCTTTCGGCCACGCTGAGGCGCGGGCGCGCTATGTAATCGGGGCCAGCCCCATGGCTCGCGCGCAATTCCAGCCACTCCTTGGACTCGTCCAAAAGCAGCAGGGAGGCCATGCGGGCATCCATGAGCTGGCTGGCCTCACGGGTGATGACCTGCAAGGCGTCGGCGAGGTTCAACGTGGAATTGATCGCCTGCCCCACGCTGGCGAGCGACTCGAAGAGCCGGGCCTTGAGGCGGAGCTGCTCATAAAGCCAGGTGTTCTGGATGACTCGTGCGGCCTGGAGCGCAAGTTCCTGAAGCAACGTCTGGTCTTCCGGCGTGAAGGCGTCGATGCGGTCGGCATCCACGTTCAGCACGCCGCGCACTTCGTTGTTGAGCAGCAGCGGCACGGCGAGTTCAGACCGCACTTCCGCGCGCAGGCGCACGTAGCGCGGATCGCGCGTCACATCGCCCACGCGAGCGGGCTGGCCGGTGCGCGCGACCCAGCCAGTGATGCCCACGCCCACGGGCAGCCGGCAGTCGGCCAGCTCCGGCGGCAGGCCATAGGAGGCGTGGATTTCCACGTAGCGGGAGGTGGGGTTCACCAGCACGACCGAACCGCTGGCGGCGCGCATGAGCCGCACCGCCTCGCGCAGGATGAGTTGCAGCGCCTCCTGCGCATCGAGCGTGGAGTGGATGACGTGCCCGACCTGGTTCAGCAGTTCGAGCCGCGCACAGCGGGCCCGGAGTTGTTCGAGTTCATCCTTCATGCGGGTTCCTCAGCGCAACCGCCGGATCAACCAGAAGCCGATGGCGGCAAAGATGGCATTAGGCCCCCAGCCGGCCAGCCAGCCGGGCACATGCCCGCCGGTGCCCAGCACGAGCGACAACCGCGACAACACGAAGAAAGCGAACCCGACGCCGATGCTCACCGCGACGCCGATGGCCACATTGCGCCGGCCCGGCGCGGCTCCGAAGGGCAGCGCCAGCAGCACCACGACGAGGCAGGTCAGGGGGGCAGCCAGCCGTCCGTGGAATTGCGTGCTCAACTCGTCGGCCTTGGAGCCGGTCAGGTGCGGATGGAGCCGCTGGTAGTCCAGAATCTCCGCGAGGCTGAGGCGCAGCTTCTTCGCCGCCTTCAACGCGCTGAGCGAGCTGACCTTGATCTCGCTTTTGATGAGCCGGGGGGTTTCGTCGAACTCGGGAAAGCTGATGTAGTTGGTGTGCGTGCGCACGGGGAAGTCGAGGTTGGGCGGCTCGTAGGTGAAGTAGAGCGCGTTCGTAAAATGCCAGCCGCCATCCCGATAGGCGGCCCGCTCGGCGAAGAGCACGCGCCGCATGCGGTCGGGCCCGGTCCACTCCACGTTCACCCGGAGCATCTCGTGCACATAGAGGCCGTAGGCGCCAATCTTCCAGGAGCGTCCGGCCACATCGTTGTGGAAGTTCAAGTTGCGATGCCATTGCAGTTCGGTCTGCTGCTCAGGCTGGGTCTGGTGGCGGTTTAGCACGGCCTCCGCCGCTTCCTGCCCGTTCGGTCCGAGGAACTCGCTGCTGACGAACAGCAAGAGGCTAAACAACAGCCCCACCCCTAGGTAAGGCGCGGCCAGCCGCCACAAGCTCACGCCCGCCGCCCGGATGGCGATCAACTCGTGGTGCTTGGCATGTTGGGCCAGCGCGTAGAGCAGCGCCAGCAGCAAGCCCATGGGCAGCACCGTGGGCAGCATCTCCGGCGATTTGTAGAGGTAGAACTCCGCGATGTCGCGCCCGGTCAGCCCGCGCCCTTGCAACATGGGCAGCTCGTTCATCAAGTCCGCTGACACGAAGAAGATGAAAAAGCCCCCCAGGCAGTAAAGCAGCGGGACCATCAACTCGCGCAGCAAATAGCGGTCGAGCAGGCGCATTGGCCCGCAGCGTAAGGGCACGCCGCCGGGGCTGGCAAGCAAGCCGCCCCGGGGCGCGGCCACCAGGCCGCTTCCGCGTCCCGTTAGAGGCGGGGTCAAGTCGTGCCGACACTTTGAGGACCGGGGAATTTCCTGTCGGGGCGGGAACAAAAGGGGACGGCTGCGAGTTCAAAAGGGGACTGGTGGTTTGGTGGCTGGCACCGTCCCAGGGGCGAGGGCTTGCGGAGGCCGGAGCGTAGC
>CAMCFN010000025.1 GCA_945874145.1 Akkermansia muciniphila | reverse complement strand
TGAAAAATCCCTCCTGCGCTTAATCGCCGCCCTCCTGGCCGAGACCAGCGACGACTGGGAAACCGGAAAAATCTACCTCAACATGGAACCAGTGACCCAACCCGCAACCTGATGATCGCTGCTTTTACAGAAAAGAAATTGCGCCGCCTAGCAGGGGAATGAGTTGAGGTAACGAGGCGAGGCGGGGTTCTGTGGTTTGGTGGGGTGTAATGTTCATGGGGGTGTGGTTGGTGGTTGTCGTGTGGGGGTGGAGAATGTCCGTGGTGATTTGGAGCGGTTGGTTTGGGTGGGGAGACATAGCTTAGGGGCGGAGTTCTCAAGCTTCGGGATGCAGGCGCTTCCACCTTTCGACAAAGAGGAAATACACGGCGGGGCCAAAGGCGAAGAGCATGACTGAGATGCCGCAGGTGAGACCGAGAAAAGTGTGGAACCCTGCGCAACAAATGTCCCGCTGGCGCACAACGATGTGCGTGGGAACAGCAACCAGCAGTTCGAGGATGCTGCCGGTCCACAAGTGGCGCTTCATGCGGCTCATCTGCATTTCTGGCGCGGCAGTCTGGGTGGAGCGGTAGAAGTAAATGGCCCATCCCCCCCAGCTAGTCAGCGCAAGCGCGATTACCAGCCACAGGCCATTGTCCCAGCCCTCAATCTTTGTGATAATAGAGATGCATTCCCAAAGTGACGCGCCAGCGCCAAACACCAGCAAGCCCATCATGAGCGCTGCCGTGATGACTGTGGTCCAGAGCGAGCGCTGTTTCACGGGTCGGCGGTGAGCCATCTCCACGGGAATGCGCAGCAAAGCAAACTGGGCGATGGCCAGCACGGTGATGATGCTCCAGAACTCCCAGTGGAGAAGCGCTTCAGCAGGCCACTTCATATCTACTTCCCACTTCTTCATGCACGCAATGGCGGCCACTGGGATAAACAATGCCGCCAAGAGCAGTCCGTAGAGTGCGGCGACGACGAAGGACCATTTTTTCATAAGCAGGGTGGGGTTAGTTCTTTGTTTCCAAAGGTATATTCTGACTGCGGACGCGGGCAACGCAGGCGGCAAACAAAACGCCCACCGCCAGCAGCCAGACGTAGTAGCCGGCTAGGATTTGTTGCTTCTCGCTAAACCACCATGAGGCGGTGTGGAGGAAACAGGTCCCAACGAACCACGGAAGGAGCGGGCTAAATTGACCGAAGCGCTTGGTGAAAGCCATGATTGGCAACACGAGGAGGGCCAAATTCGTTACGTTGAAGGCGGAGTAATAGACCCATTCGGCGAAGTCCTTTTTGAAGTTGAACGAGTCGTCTAGGAACCCGAGCAGGTTGGCCCCAACGGCGTGCGCGCACTCCCAACCCGCCATATGTGTGGAAAAGTCAGGATTCCCTGAGACTACTCGATAGGCGGGCAGCAGCAGGGAGGTGACAAAGAGCGCCCCAGCTAAGGCAAAGCCGAGGCGGGAGCGGTCACGCGGGGGAGGAGCTTTCATGGCGTTAGTTCGTTGAGTCTTGAGTGGCGATTTGACGAGCACGGAGAAGGCAGGAGGCCAGCAGAGTTCCGACCGCCAGCAGCCAAAGGTAGTAACCGGCTTTCAGACCGGTGATTCCACCTTTGCAAAGCGCAATCACGAACCAAGAAAGGGTGTGAAGAAAACACGCACCAACTAGCCATCGCGTTGCTCGGTAGAAGCGGTTCAAGAAAGGCGTGAAGGCCAAGATGGGCAGCACGAGCAACACGAGGTTTGTGACATTGAAGGCGAAGTAATAAAGCCAGCCTCCGATGTCCATTGATTGGAGTTCTGGAAGGACGCTGAGGACCGTCAAAGCACATTTCCATCCAGAGTCGGAATCAAAGGCAGGCAGCGTGAGGGAGATGCCAAAGAGCACCCAAACCAGGGCAAAGCCGAGGCGCGTTTGGTTGGTAATCGGGCTAGCTGTCATGGTGCTGGTGGTTGGGGGTTGAGTTGCGCGGGATTTCACTGGGAGTTTTCCGGCTCAACCAAACCGACGGCCCGGCCTACCGCTTTGGCTCCCTTGCCGAGCTGCTCACAAGTCCACAGCGCGGCCGCAAACGGGAGGTAGCCAGTATAGATGAGGGCCGCCCCGATTGCGGGGATGGCTCCCGCCATGGCCACCGGGCTGCCCACGTTCGTCATCACGTCCTCCGCAAGCGCGAAGGGCATGAGTGCCAGCGCGGCACGGTGGTTGACTGGGACCATGATGGGGCGGACTTCGTAGACGGTGAAGCGGGCTTGCGCGGCGGTGGGTTGCGCGCGCAAGTGGAGGAGTTCCCATTGGTTCACCGTGCCGAGCCGTCGCACGAGGCGGATTTCCTCGGCCCGGCCCTCGGTCAGCGCGATGTCGTTCCAAACATAGACTTCCTTGGCCGTGATGGTCATGACGGGGCCGATGGGGAGCGGGTGTAGGTTGGTGGCAATGACTGCATTTGTGTCCCATCCCAAGTGCAGCGCGGAGCTGGGGACTTCCACGCGGCGAGCGACTGTCTCCTTTTGGGTAGTGCGCTTGGGCGGTGGGATTTCAAGCGTGCAGGGCTGGGTCTTGGCTTCGTTCACCGGCTTGCCGTGGATTTGGAGCAGGATGGTGCCGTCGTCGCGGACAAAGGCGGCGTGAAGGCGATGCAACTGGTGCGGGGTGGCTTGCTCGGTGGGCTGGGCCATCGCGATGACGCGCTTGGTCCCCACCATGTCGGCATCAGGATGCCGCTGAGTCCCGACGCAGCCCACGCCAGTCGCGAGGGCGAGGGCCAAAAGGATGACTTGGCCTGAGAGTCTGAGAGCAGCGGCGGAGCGGAGGCGTTTCCAAGGTGCTTTGGAAACGCCTCCGCATGACCACCGCATCGGGTGCATCGCGAACACGGGTTTCACCGGCCCAGAATGGCGGCCTGCCGCGCCATTGAGTTAATTGATAAATAGGAATTTTCTCATTGTGGAAAGCAATGGTGGCCGCAGCCATCCGCCCGCACCGATCCGCACGCAGGATTGCTTCAGGCCATTCCCCCCCCTAGCCTCCCGCCGCATGAACGTCCTCAAGTTTTCGGACAAGCACTACGCGGCGCGGCTGAGCCAGCTTGCGGCGGCGTCCAGCCTCTTTGACCCCGTCGTGGAGGAGCGCGCACGCGGCATTGTGGAGGCGGTCCGCACGCGGGGCGATGCAGCCTTGTTAGAGCTGACCGAG
Organism: Akkermansia muciniphila; assembly: GCA_945874145.1. GTDB lineage: Bacteria > Verrucomicrobiota > Verrucomicrobiia > Limisphaerales > SXTU01 > SXTU01. Next base: position 49,218 of record CAMCFN010000025.1, on the reverse strand, counting down.
CGCTTCGACGGCGCACAGCTCACGGCGGAGCAGTTGGCGGTTTCGCAGGCGGAAATCTTCAACGCCTCCCTCACCGCGGATGCCGCGCTGCGCGCCGCCGTCACTGAGGCGGAGAAGAATATCGCCACCTTCGCCAAAAAGTCCCTGCGCAAAAACTGGTCTGCCCGTAACTCGCATGGCGCCACCGTCGGGGAGAAGTTCGACGGCTTCGGGCGCGTGGGCATCTACATCCCGGGCGGCACCGCGCCATTGGTTTCCACCGCGTTGATGACCATCACGCTGGCCCGGGTGGCCGGCTGCCGCGAGATCGTCGTCTGCACGCCGCCGGGCCGCGATGGCTCGGTGAATCCCGCCCTGCTCTTCGCTGCGCGCACGGCGGGGGCGACAGAGATTTACAAGGCTGGCGGCGCTCAAGCCATCGCCGCGCTGGCGCTGGGCACGGCCACCATCCGCCCGGTGCAGAAGGTTTTCGGTCCGGGCAATGCCTACGTCGTCGCGGCCAAGCGGCTGCTCGTCGGCCATGTGGCGATTGACCTCCTGCCCGGCCCGAGCGAGGTGCTGGTGCTCGCGGATGACTCGGCCAATCCGAAATTCATCGCCGCTGATTTGCTCGCCCAGGCCGAGCACGGTTCCGGCCACGAACGTGTCTGGCTGGTGACGACCTCAGCCAGGATTCTCAAGGCCACGGAGAAGGAGATCGCGCGGCAACTGCCCAAGTTGTCCCGCCGCGAGTTCATCGCCAAGGCGCTGGCCAGCAACGGCTGGCTCATCCAAGTGAAGTCCCTGGCCGACGGCTTCGCGCTCGTGAACCGGCTCGCGCCGGAGCACTGCGAGGTGATGATCCGCCAGCAGCAGCAGGCCGTCGCGGAGATCACCACGGCGGGCGCGCTCTTCCTCGGCGGCTGGTCGCCCACGGTGCTGGGCGACTACGTGGCCGGCCCGAGCCATACCTTGCCCACGGGTGGTGCGGGCCGCTCCTTCGCGGGCCTGACCGTGGATCAGTTCCAGCGTCGGACCAGCGTGGTGAACTACGCCAAACCCGCGCTTAAGAAGGCGCTGAGGGCGGTGCAGAAGTTCGCCGAACTGGAAGGGCTGGACGCGCACGGGAAGTCCGCGCTGATTCGGCTGGCGGACAAATAGGCGGGGTGAGGCCAATTCAGCCCGGCGCTTAAAGCTCCAACACCGTGATCTCCGGCCGGCAACGAAACCGGACGTTGAGATAAAACCAGCCGATGCCCGCGTTCACGTAAAGCGGGCCGGTCACCGTCTGGAAGAGTCCCCAGTCGTATTCGTCCACGCCCCAAGGCACCACCGCAGCCCCGATGAACGGCAGTCGAACCTGACCACCGTGCGAGTGGCCGGCGAGCGCGAGGTCGAACCGGCGGCCGGGGAAACGCTTCACCCAGGCCGGATAATGCACCAGCAGCAGGTTTCGCGTGCCTTGCACCGGTTCCGGCTGCTTGCCATTGGTGCAGGTCAGGCCATGGAGGGTGAACCGCCCGTCATGCGTGCGGACGGAGCGGTCCATCAGCCACGCTCCGCCGGTGGCCGCAAACGTTTGGCTGATCTTCTCAAAGTCCACGTTCGCCCAATAGTCGTGGTTGCCCGGCACACCGTAGAGCGGGGCACGCAGCTCACGGAGGTAGGCCAGCGCCTCTTCCACATGGACGGATTCCTCGACCAAATCGCCCGTGAAGCAGACCAGATCCGGTTTCAAGTTGTTAATGCGCTGGACCACGGCTTGGAGCAGTGCACGGTCACCTTTGTGGTGCAGGTCGGTGAAATGCACAATGCGGTGGGTCGGCTTCGACTGCGTCAGCCGGATCGTGCGCACCTGCAACCAGTTGGGCTCCAAGGCCAGCGCATCGCCCAGCACTGCGGCCGGCACGGCCACACCGGTGGACAGCAGCAGGCGGCGGCGGCTCATTTTGAGGAGTAGTTTCATGGCAGATCCGAGGTGTGAGTGAGAATAGCAGCCCAGCCCTCCGGCGTGAAGTCCGGGCACCGGGGAGCAGTGCCAACAAAGATTTTGTCTCTCGAACCGGCTTTTGCCATGATCAGCCTGTCCTATGGATTTCGCCGGCATCGTGCTCTTCGCCATCGCGCTTTACGTGCGGCCGCAGGAGTTCATCGGGTTCCTCTCGGCTTTGCGGCCCGCGCAGTTGTCCTTGGCCATGGCGGGTTTGGGGTTGTTCATCCGCGAGAGCGGTATCTCCCCCAAACAGATCATCCGCACGCCGATGGACTGGATGATAACAGCGTATTTCGTTTACATCCTAGTCTGGACGCCCGGCAGCTTTGGTGAGTTGTGGGGCCAAATCTATCCCTTCGTCGGTTTCTACTTTCTGGTGGTGCTGGCGCTGACCAACTTCCGCCGGATCTACCAGTATCTGGCCTGGTGGTGCGGCTGCGTCATGTTCATCGCGGTCATGGCGTTGTTGAGCATGATCGGCCTCGACCCGCTGGACTCGGCGACCACCACCGCCGGCTCGCAGGGACGCCTGACCTTGAACACCTCGCTCTTCAGCAATCCAAACGGGCTGGGGCACTCCGTCATGGTGGCCGTGCCCCTCCTTTTCTTCTTCATGTTTTGGAAGCGGCCCATCTTCGTGAAAGAGGTCGGCCTGCCGCTTATCTTTCTGCCGATGCTCTGCACCTATTTCACCCAGTCCAAAGGGGCTGCAGTGTCCGGCATCGGGGCGATTATTGCCACGCTGGCGTTTGGGCGGCCCAAGTGGGTGCAGTTCGTCCTGCTGCCCATCTTGCTGGTCATTGGCAGCGCCGCCCTGCCGCTGCTCCCGCGCTTTAGCGACACGCCGCTCGGTAGCGGCCAAGGTCGTAATGACGAAGCCGTGCTGGGCCGCATCCAAGCCTTCGAGTTCGGCAAATGGGCCTTTGAAAACATGCCCTACGGCGTGGGTTACGGTAATTTTTACGCCGCCTATGTCCGCAAGGCCGGCGACCTGCAGGCCCGCGCTTCGCACTCCTCGTTCAACCAAGTGCAGGCGGAATTCGGCTTTTGGGGGCTGCTGATTTTTTCGGGCATTCTTTACACCTGCTTCCATTCGCTGACGCGCGCCCGCACGGCCGATGACAACGAAGAGCGGGTGCGCCGCATGTTGTTTTGCATGCTGTTGTCCTACGTCATCTCGTCGTGGATGATCGACTTCGGCTTCCGCGCGTCGCTCTTCGTCATGGTGGCTATGATCAGCGCCTTCCACCGCATTCTCATGGACCGCACGGCTGGTTACAACCCGACCACTCAGGAGCAGGCAGAATGGGGGGGCATTCTGGGGGTCGCCGAGAGCAAGCTGGGTCAGGCTGGGGCGGGATCCGACGGCGTCCCGGCGATGACGGCGCAGGATTATGTGCTGCAACGGAAGATGGTTCGGGGCGCACCGACGCGTCCGCGCCAGATGCTTTCGGCCCAAGTTGGGGTGGTGGCGCAGCGAGACCAACCCCGGCAAGCCACTGGCTATGTCGCAGCGGTTAAGGACGACTCCGGGGCGCTGGCGGGGGCGGTCGGCAGCGCCTCCTTCATGCCGTGGCCCAGGTTCCGCTGGTATGACGCCGTTGGCATTTATCTCAGCCTTCGATTGGTGCTCTACATCCGCGACTACGCCATCAGCTTGTGACCCCCACCCCGCATGAGCCGCGCTGACTCGTGGGAACTCCTCTTCTGGGCCAGCTTGGCGGCGCTGTTCTACACGTTTATCGGTTACGCGCTGTGCATCGGTCTGCTGGCTAAACTGGCCGGGCGCCCACCGGGCAAGTCTGCGCCCGCTTCCCCGCCCTTCGTTTCCGTCGTCCTCGTCGCGTTCAACGAGCAGGACCGCATCATCCCGCGCATCGAGAACCTGCTCGCCGCGAACTATCCCGCCGACCGCATTGAAGTCCTCGTCGTCACGGATGGCTCCACCGACAGCACCGCAGCGCGGCTGCGTGCGCTGGCCGACCCGCGCGTGCGGGTGCTCGCTCGGGAGCAACGCTCCGGCAAGTCCGCCTGCCTCAACGCCGCCATCCCGGCGGCGACTGGCGAGATCGTTGTGCTTTGCGATGCCCGCCAGCGCTTCGCGCCGCACACCATCCCGGAATTGGTCGCGAACTTCTCTGATCCCGGACTCGGAGCGGTGAGCGGCTCGCTGGAAATTGATCCAGCGGCGACCGGGGTGGGCGGCGGCGTGGATCTCTATTGGAAGCTGGAGAAATTCATCCGCGGCTGCGAAGGCCGGTTCAGCTCCACGATTGGCGCCACCGGGGCGGTTTACGCCATTCGCCGCGAACTCTTCCAGCCCATCCCCGACGACACGCTGTTGGATGACGTGGTCATCCCCATGCAAATCGCCGTGAACCACGGCCGACGCATTTCCTTCGATCCAACTGCGCACGCTTACGATCCCCAGACCACTGACCCCGCGAAGGAAAAGCGCCGCAAGCTGCGCACGCTGGCCGGCAATTTCCAACTGCTCGCGCACCATCCCGGCTGGCTCCTGCCGTGGCGCACCGGTCTGTGGTGGCAATTGCTTTCCCACAAGTATTCCCGCATCGTCGCGCCGGTGTTCATGGTGACCATGTTTGCGGCCAATGTCGCGCTGGCCGACGGGCCGTTCTACCGGGCGTTGCTGCTGGCGCACTGCGCCTTCTACGCTCTGGCCGTGGCGGGCCTGGCGCTGCCCGGGCTGCGGTGGAAGCCGTTTTCCGTTCCCGCCGGTTTTGTTTTCCTCAACCTGATGACCGTCGGCGGCTTCGTGAACTGGCTGCGCGGCGCGTATCGACAGGGAAAGTGGTGACCCAAGTTCTGCTCCCCTTCGCGCCCGATGCTCCGCTTTGAATTTCCCCTCCAGCGCCTGCCCTTCGGCAAGGCCACCCACACTTGGTTTGCCGAACGCCCGCTGCCCGAGGATGCCCGGGGGCTCGCCATTTATTATCAATGCAAGTGCACGGAACCGGTGCGCGGGTTCGTCCGGGAGGCCAAACACACCAAGTTCATCAGCCTGACTGGGAGCGAGGACGACATTTTCGACCAGATCGGGAAGAACACCAAACCCAAGATCAAACGCGCGCTCTCCGAGGGCGGCCTTCGCTTCGCCCTCATTGATCAGCCAAACGAAGTCCGTGACCTCTACAACGAATTTGCCCGGGGCAAGGGCCGGCCGCCGCTGGAGGAGCGCACCTTCCGCGCCTATTGGCCGAAGATGCTGGCCACGAAGATCAGCGCGGATCACGACGCCCTCGTCATGCACGCATTCCTCGTGGACGAGGGGTTGAAGCGCGCCAACCACCTCTACTCCGCCTCGCTCTTTCGCAGCACGGATGACAGCGAGCGCCGTAGCCTGATTGGCCGCGCCAACCGCGCGCTGCACTACCTGAACATGCTGTGCTTCAAGGATCGTGGTCTCACGACCTACGATCTCGGCGGCTATGCGCTGAACACGAAGGATCCGGAATTGCAGGAAATCAACGAGTTCAAGGACAGCTTCGGCGGCCAGCTCGTTGAGGAAAGCACCTACATCTCCAAGCCCCTGCACTGGGCGCGCAAGCTCAACCGGCTCCTGCGGGGGAAGCAGGCGTAGTCGAGGAGCAGGAATACGATTAGGATTACGAGCATGAACCAAAACGCGCTGTCACCCGCCTCTGCCGACGCCTAGCTTCCCCCATGATCACCATCCCCCTCGCCCTTCAGCGCACCAAGGCCGTGCAGGCCGCCCACATCTGGTTTGCTGCCAAACCCAAACCCGCTGACGCGCTCAAGCTCACCTACTACTACCACTGCAAGTTCACCGGGCCGGTGAAAGGCTTTGAGCGGCACGCCAAATTCACCAAGCTGGTGGAGGTGAACCGGTCCGACGACGCGATCCAAAAGGACTTCCGCAAGAACACCCAATACGAGGTCCGCCGCGCGCAAAAGGAAGGCCTCGCCTTCAGCCTCGTGGACAACCCCGACGTCTTCCTCCAGTTCTACAACGGCTTCGCGGCCACCAAGGACATGGCGACCATGGACGGCAAAATCCTGCGAGCCTACTGGCCGCATCTGGCCGTCACGCAGATGACCAACGCCGCCGAAGTGCTCGTGATGCACTGCTACGTGATGGACAAGTCAGCCGGCCGCGCGACGCTCTGGCATTCCGCGTCGCAGTTCCGAGGCGCGGACGGCGAGGATGCCCAGCAGCGCCGCAACCTCATTGGCCGGGCGAACCGCCTGCTCCACTTCCGCGACATGACATGGCTGCGGGAACAGGGCTTCAAGACCTACGACTTCGGCGGTTACGCAGCCAACACCACCGACCCCGCGCTCCAGCACATCAACGAATTCAAGGACAGCTTCGGCGGCGAACTCGTTGAGGAAAGCAACTACGCCTCCGTCGCCCTCACGTTGCTGCGCCGGGTGAAGTCGGCGTTCAAGCGCAAGACCAAGGGCGACTGAGGCCTGCGGGATTGCCATGAGCCTCAAGACCGCCATCGCCCCCCTCGTGCATGGCCTCGGCCACGCCGCCGGCCTTTCGCTCTCGCGGGCGAAAGAGTTCCCCGTCGCGCGCATCATCACCTTCCACGCCGTCGGTGTGCCGAGTTGTTCGACGGCAGCCTTCACCGCGCAACTGGAGTATCTGAAGCAGCACTTCCACGTCGTCTCACTGGCCGAGTTGGTGCAAGCCCTGCGTGACCGCCAGCCCGACATCGCCCATTGGGTGGCGCTCACCTTCGACGACGGCGCGCGCAACAACGGCACCGTCGCCGCGCCCATCCTGAAACGCCTTAGCCTGCCCGCGACGTTCTTCATCTGCCCTGGCCTCGTCGGGCGCGGCGTCTGGCTCTGGAATCACGAGGCCCGCGAGCGCCTGCGCACCTTGCCGCCAGCCGAGTTCGCTGCGCTGGCCGACAGCTTCGGCCGCACGGGGGAAAACCTCGAAGCCGTCATCAAGTGGATGAAGAGCCTCCCGCTACGCTCGCGCACGCACATCGAGCGCATCGTCCGCGACGCCACGCCCAACTTCCGCCCCAGCGAGGCGCAACGCATCGAGTTCGACCTGATGAACTGGGACGAGCTGAAGGCGCTCGACCCGGCGCTCATCACGCTCGGCGCGCACAGCACGCACCATCCGATTCTCGCCACCTGCTCGCCGGAGGAACTCCTCCACGAGGTCAGCGACTGCCGCGCGTTGCTGGAACAGGCACTGACCCGCCCGGTCGAGTTCTTCTGCTACCCAAACGGCGATTTCAATCCGCAGGTCACGCAGCTCACCCGCCTGAACTACACCGCCGCCGTGACGACCCAGCCCGGCTTCGTGAAGCCCGGCGCCGACCTGCACCAACTTCCGCGCCTGAACTGCTGCGCCACGCTCCCGCACTTCGCCTGGCGCTTGCACCGGCCCACCGCTTGAAGCAAAGGATGAAGGATGAACTACGAATGATGAACCGTGCCGACATGCCCTCCGGCCGCTCAGCCTTCATCCTTCACGCTTCTTACTTTCTCTCCCATGTCTGAACAGCTCCGCACGCTCCCGCTCTGGCTGCCGAGTTACCTCCGGCAAACGCCCGCGCCGTTGCCCGATGGCGTGAAGGACGTGCTGCTCTGCGTCTGCGACCACTTCGAGCCGCTCCACCGCGCGGACAAGCCCGAGGCGCTCCGCCGCATGTCGCAGTGGAAGACCGAGTTTCCGAAGAACATCGCCCCCTTCCGCGATGCGGACGGCATCCAGCCACGCCACACCTGCTTTTATCCCATCGAACAATACGATCCCGACCTGCTCAACGAAGTCGCCGAGCTGTGCCGTGCGTCCGGTGCGGAGGTGGAGGTGCATCTCCACCACGACCGCGACACGGAGGAGACGCTGCGCGCGAAGTTGGCGCAGGGCATCGCCAACTTCGCCCGCCACGGCTTCCTTCCGCACGACGCGGCAGGCCGCACCCGGTGGGGTTTTGTGCATGGCGACTGGGCCTTGGACAACTCGCATCCCGACGGCGCGCAGTGCGGCGTGAGCAACGAGCTTTCCATCCTGCGCGAACTCGGCTGTTACGCGGACTTCACCTTGCCGTCGTGCCCTGACGTGACGCAGACGCGCACCATCAACCGTTTCTACTACGCGCAGGACACGGCGAAACCGAAGTCCCATGACACAGGCGTGCAGGTGAGAGTGCTCCGTGCCGACGACTTGCAGTCGCCGGCCCCGCTCTTCGGCGACCTGCTCATCGTCCAAGGCCCGCTCGCGCTGAACTGGGAGCGCCGCAAGCTCGGGTTCCTCCCGCGCATTGAAAACTCCGACCTCACCGCCGCCAACCCGCCCCGCCCTGATCGGATGCGCCTGTGGTTGCAGCAGCACATCCATGTGCTGGGCCGGCCGGAATGGTGCTTCATCAAGCTGCACTGTCATGGTGCGCCGCCGCCGAACTCCGGCGTCTTCCTCGGCGAACCCTACCGTGCGTTTCACCAGCACCTTGCCGAAACCTACACGGAGGCGAAGGGATGGCGGCTTCACTACGTCACGGCGCGCGAATTGGTGAACATCCTCCACGCGGCGGAGGACGGCCACTGCGGTAATGCCGGCCAGTTCCGCAACTACCGTTACAAACTTCAGGGATAAGGTTGCCCCATGCAGCGTTGCGATCAGGTGATGATCGCGCGGATGGGTTCGCCGTGGTCCATCTCCAGGCGCTTACGGCTGGGAATCTCCAGCTTGTGCGAGTCCAGACCCAACTGGTGCAACGCAGTTGCATGGATATCCGTGACGTAGTGGCGGTCTTCGACGGCGTGGAAACCCAGCTCGTCCGTGACCCCGTGCTGGACACCGGGCTTGATGCCGCCGCCCGCGAGCCACGCGCAGAAGCCCTGTGGATGATGGTCGCGCCCGTCGCCTTGCGCGCCGGGCGTGCGGCCGAACTCCGTGCCGAAGACGACAAGCGTGTCGTTAAGCAGGCCGCGTTGCTTGAGGTCTTTCAACAGGCCGGCGATGGGCTTGTCCACCTGTGTTGAGAGGTTGGTGTGGTTGGACTTGATGGCCGAGTGCGCGTCCCACGCGCCGCCGCCGCCGCCGCCGTGGAAGACTTGCACGAACCGCACGCCCCGCTCGACGAGCCGCCGCGCCACAAGGCATTGCTCGCCGAAGGCCTTCGTCTCGCTGCGGTCCATGCCGTAGAGCTGGCGCGTGGCTTCGGTCTCCCGTTCGAGCTGCATCGTCTCCGGCACGCTGGCCTGCATCTGGTAGGCGAGCTCGTAGGACTTGATGCGGGCGCGGAGGTTTTGGTCGTCGGGGTAATCAATGCCGGCGAGCTGGTTCAACTTGCCGAGCAGGCTGAGGTTTTGGAGCTGCTCCGCCGGCGTGATGCTGCCGGCGGGCGGCGCGATGAACGGCAGCGGCTTCTTCGGGTCGGTGCTGAAGCGCACGCCACCGTGCTCCGGGCCGAGATACGCGGAGCCGTAGGTGAAGGTGCCGCCGCAGCAATCGCCCGTGGGCGTGCCCAGCACGACATACTCGGGCAGGTTCTCGTTCAAGGAGCCGAGCCCGTAGCTCACCCAGCCGCCGAGCGTCGGGTGTTCCAGCTCGCGCGGATGCCGCCCCGTCTGCCACGTGAGCTGCGCGCCGTGATCGTTGTGGATCGTCCAGAGCGAGCGCACCACCGCGAGGTCGTCCGCGCACGTGCCGATGTGCTTGAACCAGTCGCCCACCACCAGCCCGCTCTGGCCGTAAGTTTCGTAGCCGGTCTGGAGCGGCATGATGACCTTGCGGTTCCCGTGGCCGGGATTGCCGCCGATGATGTTCTTGCCCTCGGTCTCCAGCACCTTCGCGTAAGGCGTCTCGGCGATGGACTTGCCGGCGTATTTGTTCAGCTCCGGCTTCACATCGAAGCTCTCCAGATGGCTGACGCCGCCGCAGAGGAAAATCCAGATGACAGACTTGGCACGCGGGGCGAAGTGCGGGAGGCCGCTGGGTGAAAGCCCGGCGGAAGGCGCGGCAGCCCGCGCGTCGCGGAAAAGCATCGCGCCGAGGGCGAGGCCGGTGAAGCCCATGCCTGTGTCGGCGAGAAAGGAGCGTCGGGTGACGCCAGCACAAGAGGAAGGAAAATGGTTCATCGCACGGTCACGAAGTCGTTGTGGTTGAGCAGCACGAGCACAAGGTTTTCGCGGGCGCGGTCCTTGCCGGTGGCCGCGTCGGCGGGCTTGGCCGCGAGGAAGTCCCGGCCCAGTCGCGCCTCCTCCACCGTCGGACGACGCGCGAGCACTTGCGCGAAGGCGCTGCGCACGAAGCCTTCGTCATCGTCGGTCGCGAGGTGCTTCGCCAACCGCCGGGCCTCTGTGAAAGCCAGCTCGCTGTTCGCCAACGCCAGCGCCTGCTGCGGCATCACGCTGGGACGCCGCTCGTAGCACTCGGTCACGGCGGGACCATCGAAGATTTTCAGGAACTCGACTTCCTTCTCGGCGGCGAGGCGCAGGTAGAGGCTGCGGCGCTTGGAGGTCAGGCCGAGGTTGTGGTCAATCTCCGGCCCGCCCATCGCGAGGTCGAGGCTGCCGCAGACGAAGAGGAGGTTGTCGCGCACGGCTTCGGCTTCGAGGCGACGCGAGTTCATGCGCCAGAGGAAGAAGTTGTCCTGGTCCAGCTTCGCGCTCGCCGCGTCCGGCGTGGACGCCATGCGATACGTGCTGCTGGTCACGAGCAGACGATGGATGGCCTTCATGCTCCAGCCGCGCGTAACGAACTCCGACGCCAGCCAGTCGAGCAACTGCGGGTGCGAGGGCGGCCGGCCATTACGGCCGAAGTCAGCGGGTGTAGGCACGATGCCGCGCCCGAAATGGCGGAGCCACATCTGGTTCACAGCGACGCGCGCGGTGAGTGGGTTCTGCGTGTCCGCAACCCATTGAGCGAAGGCGGTCCGGCGGCCCGTGCTGGTGGCGGGGTAGGACTCGACGGTGCGCGGCTTGAAGGCCGTGCCGGGCGCGGCGGACAAATCCTTCTCAGCGGCAGCGAGGGCTTTCTCGCTGTCTGCGAGCTGCTTCTTGAGCGCCTCGGGGTCGGCGGGCTTGTCGCCTTTCTTTGCGGGAGCTTTCGGTTCGGCGGGCTTGCCGTCCTCAGCCTTCTTGAGCGCAGCGGCGAGCGTAGTCTGGGTCTGATGCAGCTTGAGCCGCGCGTCGACGACGGCTTGGTGGCGTTGCGCGGCGACGGCCTCGGTGGCGGCCCGCTTCCAGTCGTCAGAGTCCTTCCGGCCTGCGACATCGAACTTCTCCGCGCGAATCACAGCGGCGAGCGCGGCGTGCTTGGTTTCGGTCGCGACCACCGTGAGTTCCTGTTCGCGGAGCTTCTCGGGAGCGGTGGCAGAATTGGTCTTCAGCTTCGCGAACGCCTCCCGCACATCTGCCAAGCCGCGTTCGCTCGCGGCCAAGGTGTCTTGGAAGACGAACTCCCGCTGGTCCGGCTGCGCGGCGAGCAGCGGCAGCTTCACCGGCTCCACCGCGAGCTTGCCACCGGTGCGCGCGACGCTGGTCAAGCCGCAGAGCGCGAAGGGCACGCCCGCTTCCATGACCTTGTTTGTGTCCGGCGTGCGCTCGTCGCCGCGGATAAGCAGGTGCGTGCGCTGGTCAGGCTTCTTATCGAACGTGCGCACGAGGCCGTCCTTCGCCGTGTCGAGCTGGCCGGGAATGCGGTCGGTGCGGACATCGTGCGGGTCGAACACGGCGCGGAGCTGGTAATACTCGCGCTGCGAAATGGGGTCCACCATGTGGTCGTGGCACTTGGCGCAGCCCACGGTGACGCCGAGGAACGCCTGCGACGTGTGCTTGATCGTGTCCTCCATCCACTGCTCGCGACTGAGCATCTTGAAGTTGCGGACGAGGAAGCCGGTGGCGCGCAGGGCGTCGGTGTCGAGCGGCGCGAGTTCATCGGCGGCGAGCATCTCCAGCACCATGCGGTCGTAGCCCTTGTCCTTGTTGAGCGCCTCCACAATCCAGTCGCGCCAGCGCCAGATGTGCGGCTTGCTGTCGCGGATTTGGTTGCCGCCGCTCCATCCGGCCCAGTCGCTATAACGCCACACATCCATCCAGTGCCGGCCCCAGCGCTCGCCGTGGCGCGGGTCGTCGAGCAGATGATTGACGACCTTCTCGTAGGCGTCGCTGCTGGTGTCAGCGAGGAACTTCCGCTGCTCCTCGGGCGTCGGGTTGAGGCCGGTCAAGTCGAGATAAACGCGGCGCAGCAAAACTTCCTTCGTCGCCTCGGGCCGGGGCTTCAACCCGCGCGCCTCATGCTCGGCGGCGATAAACGCGTCCACCGGGTTCCGCACCCAGGCCGCGTTCTTCACCACGGGCACTGCCGGCCGCTGCACGGTCTCGAAGGGTCGCCAGCGGTAGGCCGCGAGGAACTTGGCGAACTCCGCCTGCTTGGCACTCGCCTTGGAAAGTTCCTTGGCCGGCGGCTTGTCCTTCGCGTCGCCGGGATTTTTGCCGAGCAGCAACTCCACCTCGTTCGGCACGCTGTCACCGTCGCTGTCCTCTTTCGCCACGAGCGCGAGGCGGGCGGCGAGACTCGACGGCTTGCCGGCGGCGGTAAGTTCCCCGCCGAGCTGGTGCAGGCGTTTGCCGAAGGCGTTGTGGGGGAACTCTGCCAGCGACTTCGGCTCCTTGCGCTCGCTGGGCAGGTGGCAGGTCGTGCAGCGGTTCAACTCCTTCGCGAGGAAACGGTCGTAGTGCTGCTCAAACGCGGCGCGGTTCGCCGGCGTGGCGGAAGCGGTGGCGCTGAACACGAAGCACGCGAGCGCGGCCAGCCATGGTAGGCTCCTGCCACGGTATGCAGCAGGCCGGAGCGGATTCATGCGTTGTGACAGCATTGGCTTCCCTTTTCGGACGCCCCGGGCAGGGGGGGAGTTCGATGATTGTTCAATGAGCACCGACATTTAGCACATGGCGGGCGGCGGGTTTTGGCAGCCCAGTAACCCCGTTCTGTGCGAGGGCGTCTGTCATTTCACTTCCGCCGCGAACTATTTGTCGAGATGCAGCGTTGAATGAACAGATGCTGCCTCACATACTGCGCGACAGCCAAGCCACCAGACTATGAAATCATCCACCGTTCTCCGCCCATTGAGCGCCGCCTTGTGCGGGCTGGTGATCGCGGCGCTACCTCAGCCCACCCTTGCCCAAGACCGCCCCCGCGAGGACCGTGCGCGCGACGAACGCCCCGTTGAGGGCCAGCGTCCGCCCCGGGGTGATTTCAAGGGCGACGAGCGTCCCCGGGGCGATGCCCGACCGAACGACGTCCGCCGCGAGGAGCCCCGCCGCGAAGAAATCCGCCGGGATCAGGCCCCGCGCGGTGAGGCCCGACCAGCCGACCGCGAGCGCGGCGAGTTCCGATCCGTGGAAGGTCAACGGGGCGGGTTCAATCCGCAGGAGATGTTTCAGAACCTGAACGAAAACCAGCGCATGGCCTTGCGCGGCTTCTTTGAAGCCAATCAGGACATCACGCGGGAAACGACCGAGAAGATGATGCGCCTCCGCCGCGAAATCACCGAATCGGCGCTGGCCGACAAGCCCAATGAAGTGCTGATCAGGGAGAAATCCATGGAGGTCGCCAAGCTGGAAGCCGATGCCACCATTGCCCGCGCCCGCGCTTATGCCCGAGTGCGCGACCAACTGCCCAAGGAAACTACTGAGCGGCTGCGAATGATGGTGGCCGGGGCGGGTTCGCGCCCAGGCTTCCAACCTCAGCCACAAGGTGGGCCAGACGTCCGCCGCGAGGGCGGCGACGTTCGCCGGCCTGCCGAGGGAGATTTCCGTCGCCCGGCAGGCCCGCGCGATGGCGACCAAGTGCGTCGACCCGGCGAAGGTGACCGCGCACCTCGGCCAGATGGAGACCGTGGTCCGCGGCCAGACGGTGATCGTGGCCCCCGGCCGGATGGAGACAAGGGACCTCGGGTGGACGGCGACCGTGGACCGAAGCCCGATGGGGAGCGCGGCCGCAAGCCCGTAGAAGATCGCCGCCCGGAGACCCCGCGTCGGCCGCCAGCGGACCAGTAACCAATCCGCCCCGATTTCGTCTCTTCGCCAAGCCACCGCCAGTTGGGCGGTGGCTTAGTGTTTTTGCTTTTAACCCTTTGATTCTGCATAGTTCGCCCCGATGGAACCCAGCGATGCCGAATTGATCGCCGCCGTCCGCAAGGGCGATGTCGCACAGTTCGAGCCCCTCATTACCCGCTACCAGCCGCGGGTCTTTGCCACCGCGCGGCGCTATGCCCGGCGGGAGGACGAGGTGCAGGACATCGTGCAGGAAGTCTTCATCAAGGCCTTCCAAAAGCTCGACAGTTTCCGCGCCGAAGCCCCCTTCGAGCACTGGCTCATGCGGCTGGCCGTGCGCACCTGCTACGATTTTCTGCGGGTCCACCAGCGCAATCGCGAAACCACCCTGACCGAACTGAGCGACCCCGAAGTGGACTGGCTCGAACGCTTCGCAGCCGCCCCGACGCAGGATCATGAGGGCGGCGACGCGGCGCGCGCGCTGGTCGAACGCGTGTTGACGCAACTCTCCCCCGAAGCCCGGCTGATCATCACTCTGCTGGAAATCGAGGACCGTTCGGTGAAGGAAATCGCCGAACTCACCGGATGGTCGGTCCCGCTGGTGAAAGTGCGTGCCTTCCGGGCCCGCGCGCAGATGCGAAAAATCCTGGAAACCATGACGCGGGAAAAGTTCTTGTAACTCCATTGGTGAAGCCCTCGTCTGTCGTTGCAGTTATGGAATTGGACAAACTCCACAAAAAACTGGTGGCCGTCGCGCAGGCCAATCCGCCGGGCAACGGAGTGCCCTACGCTTTTGAGAAACGCATCATGGCCCGCCTCGCCGCGCACGCGGTCGTGGACGTGTGGACGCTTTATGGTCGCTGGCTCTGGCGGGCCGTCACGCCGTGCTTCTCCGTCATGGCCGGCCTCGCCATCTGGGTGCTGGTCACCATGCCGTCGGAACCCGACCCACACAGCCTCGAACAGGCCCTCGAAAACACCATCCTCTCCAGCGACGACGTGTCTGGTGAATAACCCGTGAATCCATGGAAGTTCATTCTGGCCACGGTCCTGATTTACGGGACCGGAGTGGTGACCGGGGCACTGGTGACCACGCTGGTTGAACGGCCGCACCGCGCCGCCAAGCCGCCGCCGTCACTCACCTACAGCCAGATTCAGCGCGCCGAGTTTCTGAACCACCTCGACAAGCAGCTCGCGCTCACGCCGGAACAGCACGATCACATCGGCCAGATTCTCCGCGAGAGCAACCAGCGCACAAAGCCCTACTGGGATCCGGTGGCCGTGAAGATGAAAGAGGAAGTCCGGACCGTGGGCGAAAAGATCCGCGCCCAGCTCACGCCGGAACAGCTCAAGAAGTATGATGCCGAGCTGAAACTCTCCCGGACTCCGAAGAAGCAAGACCCGGATCGCAAGGAAAAGCGCCCCACCGGCACCAACAGCCCGCCGGCCAAGGCCAAGCAAAAGCCCCTGACCGGGTCCGACTCCGCAGCCACCAACGCGTCTCCAACACTCGTTCCGGCCACTACCAAGCCCTGACCGGGGTAAACGGGACTACGCCTGTTGCGTCACTCCATTGTGGGCACGGGTTCGCTTCTGGCAGCACACCCGGCACTGCCCCAAAAGCAGCGGCTCCGGTGAAAAACGGATGGCTTCTCACGTGTGGTTTGGCTTAATCATGCCATGCCGAAAAAGAAGCAGCCCAAGCATTCAACCGCCGCCGCACCTGCGCCAGCAGCGGCGGTAACCCCGGCACCAGCAACGCCCCCGGCGGCCATTCCTTGGCTCTGGCTTGTGCTCGCGGTCGCGGCGGGCGGCGTAGTGGGCTGGGCGGCGGCCAACGCCAATTCTTTCCGCTCCGCCGGCAAGCCCGCTCCACCGACCGGAACCGTAGTCCCGGCGGCAACCACCCCTGCTCCGCTGGCGCTGCCCTCGGCGACACTGCCCGCCGGGACCGGGCTCACGACAGCACAGTCCAATGCGATTTTCAAAATGACGAATCAGGTGGCCGCCACCGCCACCGGCCCCACCCCGCCCGCGCTGTTGAGCACACCGGCCAAAACCCCAACCGCGCCAGTGGCCCCGCCCCAACCCTCCGGCGAGACACTTTACAACGGGATCGTCCTGCCAGCGGTCTGGCCGCCCAAGGGCGAATACCAGCCCGGGGAGCCGATGCCCGTGCCCTATCTGAGCAACCCACCACCGGTCATCGACATCACCTTGGGTCGGCAGTTGTTCGTGGACAATTTCCTCATCGAGAGCAACACCACGAAACGCACATGGCACTCCGCTACGCTCTACTCGAACAACCCCGTGCTCAAGCCCGAGCAGGCATGGGAAACCGCCGGCAAGGCCCCGATGGCCATGCCCTTCAGCGATGGCGTATGGCTGGACCCGCTCAACCCGATCTCGCGGCCCGCCTTCCAGCCAGCCGAGCTTCAGGATGTGGCGGCGCTGGCGGAGAAGCTCAAGACACCCGGCACCAATGCCGTCTTGCAGTATCTCAACGCCCAGCTCTCCGCTGAAACCCGCGCCAAGCTGCCGACCTTCAATGCGACGAATGCCGCGCTGCACGAGCCGATGCGCGCCATGCTCGCAGCCGAATTGAACAAGCTCATCGCCGGTCCGCTGCTGCACACCCACGACCGCTTCACCGGGGTGCGTCTGCAAGATCGCACGATGCTGCTGCTCGCCCGGTCCCCCAAAGGCAGCACGGTGGAACGCCTCAACCGCTGGCTGCTGGAAGACGTGTTTCCGCGCGAACTGTTCCGCATGCAGTCCGTGTTCGCCGCCTGGTATATGGCCGGCTATGCGCGCGGCACGGCGCTGGCGCTTTCCACCAACGGACTTGATTGGGAGAAGCCGCACTTCGATGTGCAGGCCGGCAGCAACCTCGTGCAGACCGACCCGCGTGACTCCTCCACGGTGTGGCTGGACCAGAACGATCTCGACGCCACCCGCCGCTACAAAATGTGGCGCTCGCACGGACAAAACCGAGCCTTTGGCCTGACCCTGCACTTCTCGCCGGATGGAGTTCATTGGGGAGCCCCGGCACTGCGCACGGGCGGTGTTGGCGACCGGAGCACGGTCTTTTACAACCCGTTCCGCAACGTGTGGGTTTACAGCCTGCGCGACAAATGGGGTGAGCCGCGCGCCCGCAGTTATTGGGAGGTGAAGGATCTGCTGGCCGGGCCGCACTGGAAGGACATCACCGAGCCGACGATGTGGGTGGGGGCGGACCGCCTCGATCCGATGCGCCCGGATTTGCAGGTGACGCCGCAGCTCTACAACCTCGACGCCACGCCTTACGAGAGCCTGATGGTCGGCCTCTTCACCATTTGGCGCGGGGACAAAAACATTCCAGCCGGCCGGCCCAAGCCCAACTCCATCTGGCTCGGTTTCAGCCGGGACGGCTACCACTGGGACCGCCCGGATCGCCGTCCGCTCATTGATGTCTCCGAGAAGCAGGGCGACTGGAACTGGGGCAATGTGCAGTCCGCCGGCGGTGGCTTTCTGGTCAACGGGCGGAACCTCTGGTTTTACTTCAGCGGCCGCGGTGGGGCACCGGACAAGCGCGACGCGGGCGGCGCGATGGGCTTGGCGTTCCTGCGCCGCGATGGTTTCTGCTCCATGGACGCGGGGCCGGAAGGTGCGGTGCTGACGACCCGCCCGGTGAAGTTCAATGCCCGCTTCATGTTCGTAAACATGAAGACCAACGCACCCGACGGCTCCTTGCGGATCGAGATTTTGCACCCGGACGGACGCCCCATCACCGTCACGAAGAACGATACCAAAGAACAGACGCAACCCTTCACGGTGGACAAATCCAACGCCATGAACGGCGATCAAACCCTCATGGGAGTGAACTGGCAGAACGGGATTCAAGACCTCTCCATGCTCGCAGGCCGCACTGTGCGCATCCGCTTCCACCTCAAAAACGCGAGCCTCTACTCGTTCTGGGTCGGGCCGGGGCAACTGGGCCGCAGCATGGGCTACGTGGCCGCTGGAGGCCCCCACTTCTCCGGCCCGACGGACACCGTGGGCAACAAGTCCTACGGGGCCTTCCCCGCTGTGCCGCGCACTGTGCCACCGCCCACGTCCAACCCGGCTCCGGTCCCTGCAGCTCCCGCAGCGCCGGCGCCAGTTCCCGTTCCGCCACCCGTAAAGAAATAGCAACGCCACCCATGTAGCCGCCGACGTGAGGAGGCGGATTGGGTGGCACTCGAACCAGCCTGTAGCTACAAGTGCGCGGCAACTTTTCGCCCGTGCAGTCTGGAAAAGGCACGCGACTTCGCGGACAATCCGCCGGCAAACAAACTTACCTGAAATGAAAGCTGTCATCCTCGCCGCCGGCAAAGGCACGCGCATGCGCGACCTCACCAACGAAATCCCCAAGCCCATGCTCAAGGTGCAGGGCAAGCCCATTCTCCAGCACATCGTCGAGGGGCTGTTGAGCGTGGGCATCCGGGAGTTTTGCATCGTCACCGGCTGGCACGCGGAGGTGGTGGAGGAGTTCTTCGGCGACGGTGCCAAGTTTGGCGCGCGCATAAGCTACGTGCGACAGGTCGTGCAGGATGGGACGGGCAAGGCGCCGGAGCTGGCCAAGGCCTTCGCGGGCAGCGAGCCGTTCCTGCTGACTTACGGCGACATCCTGGTGAAGCCGGAGACATACGCGGCGATGCTGAAGCGCTGGCACGAAGGGAAGTTCGCCGGTCTCGTGACGGTGACGGGCAGCGAGGACGTGACCAAGGGCGGGTTGTTCTTCTTCAACTCGGCCTTCTGCCTGAAGCATCTCGTGGAGAAGCCCAGTGTGGCGCAGCTCGCTGAACTCCAGGCGCAGGGCTGGCTGAAGCCGGGCGAGACCGCTTGGTATAACGCGGGCATTTACCTGTTCGAGCCGGTGCTCTTCGAGTTCACGGCGCGGCTGGAAAAGTCCCCGCGCGGCGAATTCGAGCTGACAGATGCACTGACCGCGATGCTCGCAGCGGGGCACCAGATGGCGGGGCAGCAAATCGCCGGTCGCTGGGTGGATGTGCGGGACCCGGAGGTGCTGGCGGCGTTGCAGGAGTAATCATCGACAACCCCTCGCGGCGGCTCCTACAAAAGCAAAAGCGGCGGTCAATGACCGCCGCTTTGCGTTTTAAGTTGGGTTGCTACCGGAGCTTCAGGCCGCCGGGGCGCTGGCCGGGACTTCCTCGACGTTGGCCTGGAGCTGGAGGAAATCGAGCACCTTGCCGACGAGGATTTGCTCGTGGATTTCGCCGGGCTGGGCAGGCCGGGCGTGGCGTTTGATTACGTCGCCGTTGTGCCGAGCCACTTGAGCCACTGGCTGGGG
Organism: Akkermansia muciniphila; assembly: GCA_945874145.1. GTDB lineage: Bacteria > Verrucomicrobiota > Verrucomicrobiia > Limisphaerales > SXTU01 > SXTU01. Next base: position 29,899 of record CAMCFN010000025.1, on the reverse strand, counting down.
TAGTTCTGGGGTGTTGCCACCGCCGGGGCATGGGCGTCACAGCGGAGTCGAAAGGTCGTCGCGCTCGACGGACATCACTCCAACAAATCCTGCTCTGCCCGGTAGCCTTCCAGCTCCATCACGCGCGCGTGGCCGTCGGGGGATTTCAGCCACAGATAGGTGAGCGACTCGATCTCGACGGCGGGGAAGACGAAGAGGTTGTAGGGATTGCGGTTGCCCACGACGCTGCCGAGCTGCACGGCCCGGCCCGTCTTCGCCTCGCGGGCCAGCAGCGCGTAAGTGTCCGTGTAATGCGCGGCGGAGGTCGGGTCCTCGTGCATGGCGAGCGCGCCGAGCTTGACCGGCTTGGCGAACTTCACTTCGAGCGTCGCGTGCGTGCTGCCGGTCAGCGGTTTGCCGGTCCATGAAGTGCGCTGCCCGCTCACGCGCCCGTCGAAGGGGGTGGCTGGCTCCAGCGTGCAGGGGAACGGCGGCGCGCCGCGCGCGCGGGCGGCGAGGTCCACATCGTTCGGCGCGAAGTAGCGCAGCGTGGGTGGCTTCGCCTGCGCCTCGTCCAGCAACGCGCCGGGCGGGGCCGTCGGGTCGGCGGGGCCGCGCTGGGCGAGCAAGTTGCCGGAGGCGAACTTCATGGCGAACAAGCCGGCGCGCTGCACTTCCGCGCCCGCCGCACTCGGGCCGTTCAGCCGCAGCGAAATCGTCAGCCGCCCCGTGCCCGCCGGCACCGGCCACGCGACGGTGCGTTCCGCCCACGTCGCGCTCAACGGCAGCTCGGCCTCGCACAGCGGGTCCTTGCGTCCGGCGGCGGTCACGCGCACGAGCAGGCGCGCGTTCGCGGCGGCGGGCGCGCGTTGCACGAGGGACAAGACGTGCGTCCGTCCGGCCACGGGCTCCGCCGTGAGCGTGTGTTCCCCGGTCAAGGGCTTGCCGAGCAACGCGGCGGTGGCGTGCTGGTCGGCGAGGAGGTTCGGGGAGAAGTTCACGACGCCCCGGCCGCGCGCCTCGATGGTCGGCGGCGGCGCGGGCGCGGGCTCCATCTGCGGCACGCCCACGGGGGCTTGCGTGTAATCGCGCACATACCGGGCGAGGTCGGTCACGCGGTTGTGCGGCATGAGGTCGGCGGTCTGGCGCGGCGTGCCGTCCGGTCCGAGCCAGCGGAGGAAACCATCGGGCGTCCCCACGACCAACTGCTGTTCATCCCCGGACACCAGCAGGCTGGCCGGCCCGGTGAACTGCCGTTCCCACACCCGCCGCGTGTCGCTCTCGAAGAGTGTGAGCAGACCGTCGGTCGTGCTCACCAGCACGCGGCCGGAGCGCGGGAGCAGCCGCCACGCCGAGACGGGTGCCGTCAGCGGAAAGGTCGTGGTGCGCTGCGTCGTGAGGTCAACCACCGCCAAGCCCTGCGGTTCGCCGATGACCTGATGGTTGCGGTCGCGCGCGGCCTCGGGGCGCACGATGACGCGTTTGCCGTCCGCCGTGAGCGCGGCGGCGGATGTGCCTTCCGCACGCGGGAGCGACCACTCTTCGCGCCCGTCCAGGCCGAGCAGGAGCAGGCGTCGCCGCTCGGGCGTGGCGTCGCCGGCGAGGATTCTCAGGTCGCCCGCCGGGGTGAACGCACACGCCGAGTGGTCAATGAGCACGCCGGTTTTCTCCCACAACAGCTTGCCCGTGGCCGCCTCGAACAGCAGCAAGGCCGGGCGCACGAAGTGGCTGACGAAGTGGCTGTAAGGCTCGACGCCGAACGCCGCGACCAGCAGGTGCCGCCCGTCCGGGCTGACGTCGTGCAGCATGAAGTCGCGGCGGAAGCGGAAGGCGCGCACGTCCGCCGCCGCCGCGGTGTCGTCGTGCAGCCAGAGCATCTGGCCGGCGGCGTTGACGCGCGCGAGGCGGCCGTGGCCGGCGAGGAATAGGTCGTCGCTCGCGCGGTCCGGGAGCGCGGTGCTGCCGGGGTGCCGCCAGCCTTGGAAGCTGCCGCTGTGGCGTGGTGCCTCCATGACCCACTGCGGCCGCGCGGTCGCGTCGCAGCGGACGAGCTTGTCGAGCTGGCCCGGCGCGCCCCACCACTGATGCGCCCAGAGGACGTTGCCGCTGGCGGCGGGGAGCAGGCCGTATTTGCCGAGCCAAGCCTTCGCGAGCTGCGCGCCGGGGGTGAACTGGAAGTAGGTGTTCGCCTGCAAGTTCGCGCTCGCGAGCACGCCGCCGTCCGGCGTGAAGGCGATGGGCGACACGCTCGCGCCGAGCGTGTCCTCGCGCACGAGGGTCAACGCGGTGCGCTGCGCCGAGCTCGACTTGCCGGCTAGGATGGCGACGGGTGCGGGCGGCGCGGCGGGAGCAAACGCCGTCGTGGCTAGCGCCGCTTCAAAGCCCCGCTGAAGCCCGGCAAGGTCCGGCGCTTGCACGGAGAGCGCGTGGCGGTCGGCGGTGAACGCATCAAAGACCACTTGCACCAACGCGCCGCCCGCAGCGGGGATTTGCTCGGTGGCCGCCTGGCCTGCGGTCGCGTGCAGGTCCGCGAGGTAACGGTTGTCCGCCATCGTGCCGAGCAGCACGACGTGGTCGCTGATGCGGTGGCGCGTGGCGGGCTCGGCGTAGCCGGAGTCGGGATGCAGGTAGTCGGGCTGGTTCAGCTTCTTCTCGCCCTGAAAGTAGCGCGTGGCCAGCGAGGCGACGGCGGCGACGCGTTGACCCGTAGCGACGGCCTCGCGCTGCGCGCGGTCCCGCGCCGTGAGCTGCCAGCGCAACGGCAGCTCGACGATGTCCAGCGGGTCCACGACCTCGACGCGCGCGTCGAGCCCGCGCGTGCGGAGCTGGGCGGCGAACTGCGTGGCAAGCTCCGTGAGCGCGGTGCCGCCGGCCACGACTTGCGGGCGGTCGAGCAGAATGACGACGCGGGCGGAAGTCTTCGGCGGCAGCGCGGCGTCCTCCGGCAGGGCGACGGCTTGCAACGGATCGAACTCCACCGACTGACTGGCTGGTGCCGGCTTGGGCGGCGTGAGGAAACGCCGCACGTCCGCCGGCCGCGCCACCAGCACGGGCGTGGCGGGGAGCACGGCGGGCACCGGGGCCGGGGGCCGCACGGTCTGCTCGGTGGTGAGCCCGCAGACGAGCTCGCGCACGCGCACACGCCAAGGCTCTTGCCGGGTCGTGGTGGGGAGCGCGAGCCGGCACGGCTCGCCCGGGGCGAGCGCGCGGTAAATGGTTTCCACGCTGCGCCCCGCTGCGTCGAGCAGGGCAATCTCCAGCGGCAGCGCGTCGGCGAGCACCTGTTGCCGCGCGTCCACCACTTCCACGCTCACGGCCAGTTCCGTCTGGTCGCTGCGCGGTGCCAGGGTCAGCCGCAGCTCGCGCAACGCGGCGGGCAGCACGACGAGCGGGCGCGCGGCTGCGCGGTCGAAGGCGACGGGCAAGGTGAAGCGCCCGTCCGCGCCGCGCGTGGGCCGCAGTTCTTGGCCGCCCGCGAGCACGTCGTAAACGACGCAGTCCTGCGCGAAGGACAGCCGGCCCTCCGACGCGAGTAGCGTGGCGGACCAGAAGTTCCACGGGTGGTAAATGCCCGGCGGCGGGTGCGTGTCGTTCGCGGCCATGACCACGGCGACCTCGCGGCCCGCGAGCGTGGCGAGCAGCGTGTGGTGCGAATCGCTGGTCACGCGCGGCGGCGGGAGCTGGGCCAAGAGTTTGTCGAGCGAGCGGGCGGCGGCTTCGTAACCGGCCTGCACGCCGACGAAGTGCGCGTCGCGCGTGTCGCGGTATTGCTTCGGGTCCCACGCGGGACCGATGGCTTCTCCGGGCGCGAGGGAGAAGACTTGGCCGGGCAGGTCCGCGCCCGAGGCCGCGTCCTTGAAGACGCGTCCGCCGCTCGCGCTGAACGCGGCGAGCGCGGCGGTGGCGGGCGCGGGGAAGGGCGTTTGTTGATGGACGAGGAAGACCGCGCGGAACGCCCGCAGCCGCTCGGGCGTGAGCTCTTCTTCGAGCAACACAGCGGGCGGGCGGCGCGCATACCAGAGCTTGGTGTAAAGGTCGAAGTAGCTGCCGCCGGTGTAGCCCATCCACCGGCCGACGAGCTTGCTGTCCGCGAACTGCTGGCGCAGGGAGGTGACGATGGCGACATCGCTCTCGGGCGTGAGCCGGCGGAACATCGGGCCGTAGGCGGTGAGCAAACGCGCGAGCAGCTTCGCGGCGGCGGGGTCGTCGCCGTGCAGGTCCACGCCGGCCGCGCCGCGTCCGACGGCGAGCAGCGCCTGCTGGAGCATGAGGTCGCGGCCGTTGGACATGGAGGTGAGCCATTTGGGCTTGGCGCCGACGCCGGCGGCCCAGAAGTCCAGCGCCCACAAGTGCTGGAAGGGCGAGAAGCCGTAGTCGGTGTAGGCGTGAACCGTCGCCGCCGGCAGCGTGGCGAAGTAAACGCTCGGGTAATACGCCGATTGGTTGAACCAGCTCACGGGCAGGAACGAGCTGGCCACGGGCGTTTGCGGCGACAAGCCCGGTTGCGCGACGTCCTCGGAGAGCGCGTGCTCCGCGAGACCGGGCAGGAGCCGGGATGTTTGCTCGGTCCACGCGCGGTAGGCACGCGGCAGCGCGCCGACGCGGTAGTGGTGCGCCTGCACGGCGCGGTCGAGTTCGGTAAGGCCGGGGCGGGCGGCGGAGTTGGTCTGGAGTTGCGCGAGCTCGGCGGCGAGGCGGGCGGCGCGCGCGGTGGCGTGGCCGTCGGTGGGCGGGTGGTCCTCCCAGTAACCGCCGGCGGTGGGATACCAGTTGAGGTGGAGGCCGGCGAAGTTGCCGAAGTCGCGGTGGCGTTGCGTGACGAGCGAGGAGAGGCGCTGCATGCGCGCGAGGTCCTCGGGCAGGCTGTGCTTGGGATTCCACGCGGCTTCCTGGCCGTTCATGCCCCAGCCGTAGGCGGGCGCGTAACGCAGCCCGAGCCGCATGGCCACGGCCATTTCGCGTTCGGTGTCGGCGTCGTAAGTGGCGGTCTTCTCCGGCGCGGGGAGCAAGGCATCGTGGGCGAACCACGCACGCAACGCGTGGGGCGCGACGGGTTGCGCGGTGAAGGCCGCGAGCTCGTGCGGCGCGAGGAACTTGCTCGGGGCCTGGTCCAGCAGGAGGTTTGCAATCGTCTCGCCGCCCACGCGCGGCGGGCCGGAGAAGCTGGCGGGCATCCAGCTCGGCAGCGCGAACGTGGAGGCGGGCGTGGCCGAGTAGAGCGTGACGGCGTGGGCGTAGGCGAGCAGGCCGGGCGCGGCGAGGTGCAGCTCGTGGCGGCCAAGCTGCCAGCGCGCGGTGGGGAGCTTGACGAAGAAGGTGCGCGGCTGGCCGGCGGGCGCGGCGAGGGAGATTTCCCCGAGCGGGAATGCCTCGCCTGATTCGTGGCGCAGCGTGAGCCGCGCGGCGGTGGCGGGGAGTGCCTTCAGCGCGCGGACGATGACGGCGAGCTGCACTTCCTCGCCCCGGTAGTAGTCGCAGCGGTTGTGATGTGTGGTGAGCGTGGCGGCACCGAGGGTGGCGGCGTCGGTGAGCACGAGCGGGAAGGTGGGCGAAGGGCTGGAGCCGAGGAGGAGTTCGGCGCTGACCGGGCCGGAGGCGAGCTGGCCGCGCGGCGCGCGGTAGAGGCCGGGCGCGGCTTGCTCGCAGGCGAGGGCGGAGAAGTTCGTCGCGCCGGGCGGCAGCGGGTAGCCGGCGCGGACGTGCAGGGTGAGCGACTTCGGCAAGGGCAGCGGGCCGCCGGGGCCGGCGCTGGCAAGGCGGAACTCCAACGTGTCGGTGTTGGGCTGCGGCGAACGCGGCAGCGCGAGGACGTGCGCGGCGGGCAGGTCCTCCGGCGCGCGCCCGCCCATGACCAGCACCGCGAGATGCCAGCGGTCGGCTTCGGCGAGCGACAGCGGGAGCTCGGGGCGGAGGGTGAGGGCGCGGCCGTCGGCGCGGTTGATGGTGACGGTGAGCGCGGTGGCGTCGCGGCGCAGCCAGAGCATGTCGTCAGTTGGCCCGCTCCAGCCGGGGCCGAGCGCGGTGAGGACGGGGACTGGCACGCGGGTGTCGGGCGTCGGCGCGGGGAGGACAAGCTCGAGGGCGAACTTGTCCGTGCGGCGTAGCGCGGTGGTGGCGTTGGCCGGCGCGGCGGCGAGCGTCACGCCTTCGGGGCTGAGGCGCAGCGGGTGGCCGTTGAGTTCGTAGGGCGGCGACTTCGCGTCGGCGAGGGCGGGGAGGTAAATCGTCAGCCGGCGGAAGGGGCGTTCGCCGCCGCGCGTGGCGGCGAGCCATTCCTCGAGCGTCGCGGACTTGCGGTCGCCGGTGTCGCCGAGCGGCAGGTCGGGGCTGTGCTCGAAGAGGCAGTCGGCGAGGAGGTCGCGGCCTTTCCACAGGAGCCGGGGCGTGAAGGAAATGGGCTGGCCATCGCGGCCTGCTTGCACGGCGGTGATGCTGAGTGGGAAGCACGGCACGTCCAGCCGCCGCGCGCCGGGTGCGACCACCAGCCCGCCGGGTTCCACCAGCTCGCCCGCCGCCGGACTCGCAAAGGCGACGCTGGCGCGGTTGCGCTGCGGGCCGACGGGGCGGCCGAGGGAGAGTTTCTGGCCGCGATAGAGGGCGTCCACGAGGTCCACGGGGTTCGTGATGGTGGGGCCGCCTTTGGCGAGCGCGGGGTCGAGTTCCTTGAGGAGGTCGTCGGCTTCCTTGGCGAGCTTGGCCTTGCCGGCGGGGAGGGAGACATCGGGGGCCTTGGGGAGCAACGCGCCTTGGCTGGTCACCGGGAAGAGCGCCTGTCCGCCGAGCGTGACGCCGGCAAGCCATTGCGTGGCGATGAGCCCGCCATCGGCGGCGCGGCGGAAATCCACGCGGGTGCTGACGGGCGGAGCGGCGGGCACGTCGGCGGCGATGAGGCGGACCTCTTGGCCGGCGGCGTGGACGACGGAGAGCATGTGCGCGACGAGGAACGCGGCGACTGCAAGGCGCCGGCACGGGGCGGGGTGGGCGGAGGGAATCATCGTGGCTCGCGGTTCACGCGCCTTCGTAAACCGTCTGCAACAGCCCGCGAATGTAGCCGTAGGCGAAGACGATGGTTTCGCGGTTCTTCCCGGGGACGTGGTCGGGCTCGACCATGCCGGCACAACCGCATTCCTTGTAGGCACGGAGAGCGGCGAGCATGTCCACGTCGCCTTCGTCGGGGAACACTTCCAGGAAGTCACCGCGCCGGCCGCGGATGTTGCGGAAGTGGATGGCGAAGATTTTCCCGCGCCGGCCAAAGTAACGGATGACTTCGCCGATTTCGCGCGCGGGGTCGGCAACCATTTCGCAGATGGTGCCCTGGCAGAAAAGCAGGCCGTGATAGGGATTCTCCTCGATGGCAATGTAGCGCTGGAGTTCCGCGAAGGTGCCAGGCACGCGGTCCACGCCCCAGAAACCGCGCGGCCACGGCGGGTCGGGCGGGTGCATCGCGAGGCGGACCTTCGCGGCGGCGGCGGCGGGCACGATGCGTTTCAGGAGGTAGGCGATGCGTTCCCACATGACTTCGGCGGGCGGGCCGAGGCGCTCGCGCGGGGCGTTGGTCAGCTTGAGCGCGTCGGCTTCCTTCCAGGTGTCGTAGTAGGTGCCGCCGCGACCGGGGGCCTTGAGGTCGGTGCGGTAAGTCTCGGTGGGGCCGCGATAGATGCCGGTGGCGATGTTGTAGTGGAGGGCGGGGATGCCGGCCTCGCCGGCGGCGCGGATGTTGGCGCACATGGTGTCGAGGTCGCGGTCGCGCGCGGGGCTGAGGCCGAGGAGAATGTTGTCGAACAAGCCGGGCAAGGGGAGCATCTCGACGGCGATGCCGGACTGCGCGACGCGTTCGCGGAGGGCGACCAAGTCGGCGACGCTCCAACGCCCGTCGGCGTCCGGCTTGGGTGGCGAGGCCATGATGTGGGCCACGCCGTAGCGTTGGTAGTAGAGGAGCGAAACGGGGTCCGAGCCCCACATCTGACAGCCGAGCACGAGGCGGCCGGGCTCGGGCGGGGCGTTCGCCGGCCGGGCGGGGGGCGCAGGCTGGGGCGCGGGCGCGGCTTCAGTGCGCCAGGCCGAGGCGAGGGCGGCGGCCCCGACGGCGGAGAGGAGCTGGCGGCGGGTGGCAGGCAAAGCGCGGGTGGAGTGCATGATGTCTGGGCCGGCCTTCGACGGCCCGCCCGCCAAGGGTATTTCAACGGGGACTAGGGCAGGGCCGCACTTTTTTCCCGCGCGGTCTGGAAATCTCACGGCGGTTCACGGACGCTGGCCCGCGAACGAACTTACCTGAAATGAAAGCTGTCATCCTCGCCGCCGGCAAAGGCACGCGCATGCGCGACCTCACCAACGAAATCCCCAAGCCCATGCTCAAGGTGCAGGGCAAGCCCATTCTCCAGCACATCGTCGAGGGGTTGATGAGCGTGGGCATCCGGGAGTTTTGCATCGTGACGGGCTGGCACGCGGAGGTGGTGGAAGGGTTCTTCGGCGATGGCTCGAAGTTCGGGGCGCGCATCAGCTACGTGCGGCAGGTGGTGCAAGACGGCACGGGCAAGGCCCCGGAGCTGGCGAAGGCGTTCGCGGGGAGCGAGCCGTTCCTGCTGACCTACGGCGACATCCTGGTGAAGCCGGAGACTTACGCGGCCATGCTGAAGCGGTGGAACGAAGGGAAATTCGCTGGCCTCGTGACGGTGACCGGGAGCGAGGACGTAACCAAGGGCGGACTGTTCTTCTTCGACGCGGCTTTCTGCCTGCACCACCTCGTGGAGAAGCCCAGCCAGGCCCAGCTAGCGGAGCTGCACGCGCAGGGCCGGCTGAAGCCCGGTGCCACCGCATGGTATAACGCCGGCATCTACCTGTTCGACCCGGTGATCTTCGAGTTCACCGCGCGGCTGGAGAAGTCGCCGCGCGGGGAATACGAGCTGACCGACGCGCTGACGGCCATGCTCGCCGCGAAGCATCAACTGGCCGGCCTGCAAATCGCCGGCCGCTGGGTGGACGTGCGTGATCCGGAAGTGCTGGCGTCGTTGCAGGAATAGCCGGGTTAACCGACGACGTGGGGAGGCGGGATTTGTCAGCCACGAAAACAAAAGCGGCGGTCCATGGACCGCCGCTTCGCGTTTACAGTTGGATTGCTACCGGGGCTCAGACCGCCGGAGCCGGCGCGCTCGCCGGGACTTCCTCGACGTGCGCCTGGATCTGGAGGAAGTCGAGCACCTTGCCCACGATGATCTGCTCGTGGATTTCGCCGAAGCCGCCGCGCTCCTCAAGCTGCTTGATGAGCTTCTGGATGGGCATCTGGTATTGCTGGGCCATGCCCTGCACGCGTTCGAGGATCTCCTGCTGCTCGACCTTGATGCCCTCTTTCTCCGCGATGCGGTTGAGGATGAACATGGCCTTCACGCGGTCCTTCGCGCTGGCGTTGGCATTGGCGAAGATTACGTCCTTCTGCTGCTCTATGGCTTCCTTGGGGATGCCGCGCTGCTGGTTTTCCTGCACGATGTTGTAAACCACGCTGCGGGTCTCCTGCAGGACGATGGACTCGGGGAGATCAAATTGCACCTTGCCCAGCACGGCTTGGATGAGCTGGTCGCGCACGGAGCGCGAAGCCTTGGTGTTGCGGTCGGCTTCGAGGTCAGCGCGGATGCCAGTGCGGAGCTGCTCCAGGCTTTCGGCCTTGAAGGACTTGGCGAACTCATCGTTCACCTCGGGCAGCACTCGCTCCTTCACCTGCACGAGTTCCACCTCGTAAACGCCCTGCTTGCCCACGAGTTCGGCGGCGACGAAATCGGCCGGGAACCCAACATTCACCGTGCGCTTCTCGCCCGCGTTCATGCCGTAGAGCTGCTCGGTGAAGCCGGGGATGAACTGGCCCGCCTCGCAGCGAATCCAAAACGCCTTCTGCTCGGTCAGGCCGCGCGCGGTCGGCGCGGTCTCAGTGATGGGCTTCCCGTCGCAGGTGCCCGTGTAGTTCACCACGGCGATGTCGCCGGCCACGATCGGGCGCGCCACGTCCTTGTAATCCGTGCGCTGCTCGCGGAGGACATTGAGCGCCTTGTCCACATCGGCATCGGTGATGAGCACGAGCTCGCGCTTCACCGCCAGGCCCTTGTATTCGGGCAACTCGAACTCGGGCTGGGTCTCCACCGTGGCCGCAAACTGGAGGGACTGGCCACGGCCAAATTGAATCTCCTCGATGTCAGGATGGACGGCCGGGCGGATCTTCTGCTGCTCGATTGCCTTCTGATAGGAGTCGGGGATGAGCTTTTTCTTGACCTCTTCCTCGATGCGGGAGCCGAAGCTCTTGAGCACCAAGTCACGGGGGGCTTTGCCAGCGCGAAAGCCGGGCAGTTGGGCGTGGCGTTGGAACTCCTTGGTGACGTTGGCAAAAGCGGCATCCACTTCGGCGGCGTCCACTTCCACGCGCAGGAGCTTTTTGCACGGGGCGAGATTTTCGACGGTTACGTTCACGGCGGTTCCTGTTGTGTTTGCGATTAGTAAGCCGCGCCTGGGCCGAACACTTCGGCCTGTGGCGAGGCAAAGAGCTGGGCAGCCTAAGAAGGCGACACAAACCCGTCAAGCCTGCCCGACGCGCTTTTGCCGGGTTGGTCTGGCGGCAAAACCGTTGACCCCCATTTCGGTTGCCAGCATATTGCACGCGGCGTTTCGGCCAGGGGAAACCAAAGCCCGCAGCATGGTCGAAACTCCACCTGAGCAGACTTGAACTGAAATTTGACCATGAAACTCGACGAACTGTATTCCTCGCTGACCATCAAAACGGGCGCAAAACTCGCCCTCATCGTGCTCGATGGCCTCGGTGACATCGCCACCGCCGCCACCGGCAACATGACCCCGCTGGAAGCCGCCGCCACGCCCAATCTGGATGCGCTGGTGAAGTCAGGCTGTGCCCAAGGCCGCATGATCCCGGTCGCCCCCGGCATCACCCCCGGCAGCGGCCCCGGCCACCTCGGGCTGTTCGGTTATGACCCCTTGGAATTCGAGGTCGGCCGCGGTGTCATCGAGGCGCTCGGCCTAGGCATGGAGTTGAAGGCCGGTGATGTCGCCGCGCGCGCCAACTTCTGCACCCTCGACAAGAAGGGCATCGTCACCGACCGCCGCGCGGGCCGCATCGCGACGGAGGTCTGCGAAGAGCTGTGCGATTTGCTCACGAAGAAAATCAAGAAGATCGGCGACACACAGGTCATCGTCAAAGCGGGCAAGGAACACCGCTTCGTGGTGTTGTTCCGTGGCCAAGGCCTCGAAGGCCCCATCAGCTCGACCGATCCCAATCGTGAAGGCTTGAAACTGCTGGAGGCCAAGCCCGAGGGCGCGAAAAACGCGAAGCAGAAGAAGACCGCCAAGCTCATCGCCGAGTTCTACAAGAAGGCGCTGCCTGTCCTTGCCAGCCACCCGAAGGCCAACGGCTTCCTCATGCGCGGCATCGCGCACCAGCCGGAGATTCCGAGCTTCGAGCAGCGCTACCAGCTCAAGCCCGCCGCGCTCGCGGTCTATCCCATGTATAAGGGCCTCGCCCAGCTCGTGGGCATGACCAAGGTCGAGGGGCCGCAGACCATCGCCGAGCAGTGCCAGCGCTACGTGGCGGAATACGACAACTACGACTACTTCTTCCTCCACTACAAATACACCGACAAATACGGCGAGGACGGCAACTTCGAGGCGAAGAAGCAGGCCATCGAGGATTTCGACGCCGCGCTGCCGATCCTGCTCGCGAAGAAGCCCGACGTGCTGGTCATCACCGGCGACCACTCGACGCCCTGTGCGATGAAGGGCCACTCCTGGCACCCGCAGCCCGTGCTGCTGCATAGTGCGTGCAGCGGCTCGGACAAGCTCGACCGCTTCACCGAAACCGGCGCGAACTCGGGCTCGCTCGGCATCTTCGAGGCGAAGTATCTGATGCGGCTCATGCAGGCAAATGCGAAGATGTTCGACAAGTTCGGGGCGTAAGACCAAGGCTCCATAGGCTCACACGACTGCCACCGGGAAACCCATCCCGGTGGCAGTTTTGCTTCGGGAGGGGACGCTGGTTTGGCAACCGCGCCCGTCAAGCGGTCAACACGCTCTGCAACCGTCCGAGGAACTCCAGCTCCCGTTGCTTGACGGAGATGACGGAGCTGTCCTGATGTCGCTGATCGCGACCGCCGCCGTGAAGTTCCTGCACCCGCGCCGCAAAGAAAAGTTTCGGACTCGCAGCGGAGAGTATTTCATTCTTGATCACCTCCTGCCAGTGCGGGATGCGGGCGATCAAATCGGCGGCATCCTTGGGTTGGTAGGTTTCCATCAGCTTGAGCAGCGCGAGCAAGTCCTCGCGGCGGTAAAAGTCCTCGCTCGTTGCAGCCAGCAAGTAGCGGAACAGCACCGCACGACGCGGCTCCTTGCTCCAGATGCTGCGGCGGGCAAGGGCCTTGAGCAGCGCGCGATCCTCAGCGGGCGGAAGGGAAGAGAGCAGCTTGGCAAGCGGATCGGGCAATCTCACATCCAAGTTCAACCGCGTGACAAAGCGCTCGATGCTGACCTCGCGCAGGCGCAACGCATGCGGCTCGCCATCCTCAGTCACCAGCCGTGCCATCGCTGGCCGCGCCGTCAGCAATCGGACCAACGCCGGCCACTCGGCAGTGGGCAGCGTCTGCCGGTCGAGCAACTCGGAGAAGGCAGCCTGTTCGGTCAACGTCGGCGTGAACTGTGCCGAAAACATCAGATCAATCTCGTAGTCCTCCAGCGCCTCCAGCTCACGGCTGAAGAATTCGCCCAGCGCGTCGCGGCTCACCGAGCGGTGGGACGCCAGATGGTCAACCACCTGTTTTAGAAGCAGCCGTGGCCTTTCCAGCTCAGTTGCCACGGCGTCCACGAATGCTTGCATGGCGGCAGTATGCGGCGGGGCAATGCCATTGCAACCGTGCAGCCGGAATTCGCCGACCGTGAAATCAGAGTGAAATGGGGATTGCGCCTGTCTGCCCGGCGTGGACAATCCACGCCACGGCTCGGGACGTAGCTCAGCCTGGTAGAGCACTTGGTTTGGGACCAAGACGTCGCAGGTTCAAATCCTGTCGTCCCGACCACCCTTTATTTACAGGGTTTTTGTGAATCTAGTGAGAAAGTCTCAACACCTAGTCTCAACAAACCCAACCGTGTCACCCCTGTTTCCGCCCGTTCACCGGTGTCTGAAACCCTCCAAATTCGTCGTCACAACCAGCACCTCGGCGTCGCTTCTAACCGAGCCGTAGGAACTTTCGGTTCGTTGCCGCGCTCACTTCCTCGACGAAAACCTCAGGATGAATCCTGAACGCGGAGGGCTAAATCCGCCTCTCCTCGACGACGCGCTACGATTCGATTTAAGGCGTTTTGCCTCCGCGATCGGCTCGTTGCAGCGCTCGTTTTCGACCGGATTTCGAGGTTCACCGGTTCACCGGTGTCATCAACGTCCAGCGGTGTTGAAAGTTGACCGGAAAAGGCCGTTTTGGACTGCCTGAAGCGCTGAGTTGAGGCGAAACGAGAGGGCTTAAATCGAGTCCTGGAGAGACGGGCGAAGGGAGGCCACATCAAATCGCTACTCGGGCTTTGTTCCCCCGCTTCCTCTTCAGCGAGATTTTGGGTGACGTTGAGCATCGGCGTCAGAGGCGTAGCGTTCTAGCGCTTCCCTTTGTCACCTTCGTAAATCCGTCCCGGGCGTTGCGAAAATGCGCTCAGAACATTTTCATAAAGAGCGTTGGAGGTCGGAGATTCGCCGGTCGGTTCCTGACGCAGGTATGTGCTGCGAGCGCGGCAATTCAGGACAGCTGCATCTACTCCCATGCGTGCCTTTCAAAGCATCTTGATCTTCCTGCTCCGGTGAATCTCAGCCACCAGTTCGTTCAGCCCGGCGGCGGCAAGCGATTGAAGCTCATCAAGCGGCATGGTCAGTTGCTCCAGCAACCCCATGTCCCGTGAGCAGTTCTTCCTGGCAAGAAACTCAGTCTCGCAGCCCATCATCCTGGCGAAGATCGCCGGGTGATACCTGTCAGACGACACCCTCCTTGCCCGGCCTATGACCTGCAGCAATGCCTCAAGTGTATCGCATCGGACGAACGGCAGGGATAGCAAACCGCTCCTGGTTTCCAGTGAGTCACGATCCCAATCGCTGCTGCATAGCCTAGTGTCTGGCCCGACATCAACGATTGGAGTGTCCTGAGCAAACAGCGTGTCACCACGCCTGTTCAGGTCTGAGTAGTTGTCGTGCCGCAGGAAGACGAGATGGCCTTCCCTTCTCTTCATGACTGGTACGGCTTGGAGCCAAGCGAGGTCGGCTGTCAAAATGCTGCCAGGCAACAGGCGATGGCTTACCGGCTCACGGCAGAACACCTTGCATTTCTCAGGCAACAGGTCGGCATACATGGGGTCGAAGCTGTGGGAAGCGAACATGCACGGGATGTTGTTGGCAGCGCAGTAGATCACGTCACGCAAAATGTGCTTTGCCCGCATGTCGTTGGCGTTCTGGATGCCGCCACCAGGAGCTACAACCACTGCGTCGTAATCATGGAAGGCCTGGGTGATGTCAGCCTCAAAAGGGGCGAAAGGATAGGCGACGACATCGACAGTGAAGTTCTTACCCAGGGTTTGCAGGACCACGGCTTCAATACATGCGTCTCCCAGGTTGCCTCGCAGCCACCCGTGGATCATCAGGATATGGCGGGTATTCTTGCTGTTCGGCATGCGGAAGCCGGTCAACCGGCCGAGGCGATCCAGTGCCTGCTGGTGACGGGACTCGCCTTTCTGGGCCACTGAGAGGGCTAGTCTGTGGACTGGGTTCATGTTGTCTGTTGCTTCTCTTTTTGTCCCCCTGCGCAGGGAGGCGTGGCCCGACCGCAGCCGAGGATGGACTGAATTTCGTTCGGCTCTCGTAGCCAAGCCAACTTTGGCGTCGCGCTCGGTTTTATTTGCATCTCTCGAAGCTGTCGAATGCTCTTGACTGAATTGATGCCACACCATCCGAATTGAGTCCGGGTGCGCACGAAATCAATCCCACGTGTTCAAGTCGTCATTGTCAACTGGCGGAGGCCCTCGAATCTGCCCCGCATCATCAAAGCCTTCAGAAATCAGACCGTGCCGTGCTGGCTCACGGTTTGCGATGTGGGGGGAAAGCAGCATCGCCTGCCTGAGGATGTGCTCGTTTCATTAGACTCCTGGTTTGTCTGGGACATCAACCACGGCGGCTTCAACCGACTGATACCTGCATTTGCATATCCTTGCGAATACTGCTGGTTCCACGATGACGACATGGTCCCGGGACCGCACCTGCTTGAGTTCCTCCTTTCATGGAGCCACCTGCCCTTCGCCGTGATGGGACAGACGGGACGCCGTGTAGTGGGTCAGGAATACCGAGTCGTAGAGCCGTCGAAGCATCCAGAAGAAGTGGATTTTGTTTGTCGCGGCTATTTTGTTCGGACTTCGAGACTGCCCCATATACTACGATACACACACGACGTAGGTTTAGCCCGCGATTTCATTCTGGAAGAGGATATCCTCATGGCTGCGGCGATCCAGGCCAACACTGGAGAAAAGGCATGGATCACCCCACGCTCGCCTCCCGGTGCCGAAATGAACGCTCGGGAACTTCCTGCTCCCCACGCCTGCCAGGACATGCCGGACCACTACGGCCGCAGGATCGCCTTCTTTAACATGTGCAGAACCATGACTCGTCACCTTCACCGGACCCCTGCGCGCATTATCCTGCTTGGCACCCCATCTGGCGATTGCCGGAACCTGATATCGCACGCGCGAAGCCTTGGCATCCGGGCTTGGCTGCAAGAGCAGTTCCCCGATTTCCCCATTATCGCTCCCGATACCACCCGGCACGACCTTGCCCGTTTTGAGATAGCGGACGAGGATCTCATTGTCTGTCAGGCGGAGGAGGCACTTGGCGAAGCTGTCTTGCTGCCGACCGGCTCCGGCAATGGGATTCTGCGGCAGTTTGGACGCAACAGGGTCATCATACTCTCGAAATCCTTCCCGCCCCCGTCGGACACCGATGGCGTGCATTTGGCTCTCACGCAACGACATTACGCCGAACACCCCCGACTCACCTTGATCGCAGCCGATGCGCACAGCCAAGAGTTGGCCCGACAATGGTTCCCGACGGTTGACGTGGCATGGGTGGTCCCTGACTTTGCGCTCAATTTTCCCGTGGCAAGTCCAGCCGGAACTCCCGTTGGCGAGCATGTGCTGGTGAGTGTTTGCACCGGTCGAGGAGTCGTCCGCAACCTTGACTCGGTCGTTGGGAAGCTTACCACCCTTTGGGACACGATCAATTTTGAGGAAACGGAAGTCACGGAGGGAGTCCGCTTGTGGATGCTACAGAACAAAATTGCGGAGATTCAGCGCGCGGCCGCGCTGATAACGAATCATTTGGATGGACTGCTGTTTGCTTACCTGGCCCGATCACCGACGGTAATTCTGCCAAACGAAGCTCCATCACTCATGTCCGTGGCCGAGTGGTTCCAGAAGGTTCCTTGGATTCGAGTCGCACCCAGCCTAGCGGAAATTCCACAGACGCTGGCTGCCGTCCGGTTGGCATCCAAACACCATGAAGAATCGCTAAGCCAGGAGTTCACAAATCTGGCTGGCCGGCTTCGCCTTGCCATTTTGGCCTCAAACGGGTGATGCAACTGATTTTCAATATCGAGGATTCGATTCAGCTCTTGCCGCAGTTCCTGGCTCACTACACAGCACTCGGCTTCAACCGGTTCCATGTGGGGGTGGCCCGCGGCCAAGCCAATCCGCTGCATGAGCAGATACGGCTCGGTTGCGCCCCATTCGACTGCACCATCGGGCACGGGGTGAGCGCTCACTTTACGGGACCGGCTGATGCGGATGCCGCCAATGTCCTGCGTAGCAAGTATGTTGCGCCCGCCGATTGGTATGGAATCGCCGACTTGGATGAGTTCCACGATTACTCACCTTTCGGCAGCGTTCAAGAGTTGCTGGAAGTTGCCGTGGCACATCAGGCGAACGTGGTTTCGGGCAAACTTTGGGATCGCATCACGACGGACGGTTCAATTCCAGATCGCATAACCAATGCGCCAGTGTCCGAACAGTTTCCGCTAGGCTGCGAGTTGACGCGCGTGGTGGCCGGGGGGTGCCTGAAAAAGGTGATGCTGGCCCGGGGAAGCGTGCCGATCAGTCCGGGGCATCACAGCCATCGTGCCAAAGCCTTGCGAACCCAGTTCCGTGTGCATCACTTCAAGTGGCACGGAAACTTGCTCGACCGGCTGCGACGCCGGGCTGTCCTGTATCGGGAGCTGGGGCTTCCCTGGTGGGGTGAATTCCAGCGGATGCTGGACTACCTGGAGCGGCATGGAGGACGAATCCCCATCGCTGACCCACAACTCGACTGTCGGGACGCGGGGCAAACTGCATGCCTCAAAGGGGGCATTTCATGCGATTGATGAAGGCTTGGTTGCAACGTTCGGTGGCAGTGGGAAAGAAGTCTGAAGCGTTTGAAGGCAGGATCACGAATCAAGGTTTGACCACATACCAACTGGCAAACCGATCGGTGGTCTTGTGGAACCGCTCCTGCAAATTGTTGGCCTGCACGAACTCAGTCACGGCTTCCACCACGCCAAAAGCCACGCCGGTCTGCGGCACGGTGTGATGCAAAAAGTCGTGACCGGCCAGGATGCCTCCAGAGCGCACTTTGGGATACCAGGTGGCAATGTCCTGACACACGGCAGCGTAAGTGTGGTCTGCGTCGATGTAAACATAGTCGAAGAAGCCGTCAGGGAAGCACAACGCCGCCTCGTGAGAATACATGCGAAGAATCCGCAATGCCGGAATCTCCACCATCATCGCACATGCTTTGCGATACATGGCATCAAGCGCCGCCTGCGAGAAGGAGAGATCGTTATGGGCAAGATCTCCGTCGGCCAGCCAGCAGTCCACTCCCACCAGAATTTCCGGCCGAGCACGCCGGAGCCGCCGGAGTCCCTTGCCCTGGCGAACTCCGATTTCACAGAGGCGCAGCAGCTTGTGCTCGCGCAGGACGCGACGAATCCAACGCGCCCGCCGCATTGCCTTCAAGTCGGCAAGCAGGTCACTCATACCGGCTAGTTGTAAGCATATCCCTCACGCAATTTTCGACTGCGACTCTCATATGTTTACCATATGCCAACCGTCAGAAAGCTCCAACGTCTTAGCTGCTGAGTAAAGTTTTGGCAACGCCTCGTTTCCAGTCGTTGACACCTGCGTGAAAATCGTATGCATTACCGACAGCAGGCAACGCCACCACTTTGTATGCTAGGTGCGATCTACTTGGACGCGGATTGGAACAAGGCGCCGGCAGGGAGATTTTACTCCTGGAGCCACACCTTGTTATCGCTTCTCAGACGAAACACCAACCATCCGGTCGCCTTCAAGGCACTGCCACGAATTGGAGCGGACGTTTACAAGCATCGAGAATTTGCCCTTGTGGAAATCGCCGGTAAATTGATCGGGATCGATTGCTGGGATACGTTCGCTCCGACGAGTTCCTGCGAGCGGCGCGGTTTGTTCAAAGGTGCCCTGAGAGATGTCAGCCAGATTCTGAAGATTCAATACTTTCCCTGTGATTACTGGACTAATTTCCAACTCCGAACAGGCATCAAAGTCACCCCCTGGACCATGTTTCCAACGCACTCGTTTCCACTCGAATCCTTTTCCTGGCGGCCTGGGGGAAAGTATCTCACGGCGGTTACAGGCAGAAACGACCGTTTTGGACGGCCAGAGTGGGTGGACTTCTGTCAGCAGTTCAGCACCATCTACTCAGGCGACGGCTACAAGACCCGAGTTGCAGACAAGGGGTATCTTGAGATTCTGGCCGAATGCCAGTGGGGGTTGATATTGAAGGGGCTGGACCGCAAACACGACGGAAAGAACCGTCGGGAAGTGGAATTCTCGTCCTGCGGCATGCCCTTGGCGCTGAACTATTGTCCAACCTATCCATTTGAATTCACACCGGGAAAGCATTTTGTCCACCTCCGCTCCCCCGAGGACATCGCTTCGCTCAGCGAGATTGACCCGCTGCCATTCAGTGCTGCGGCCAAGGATATTTACCAGCGATACTTTTCACCCAATGGAATGTCGGATTTGCTTTTGGAAGTGACCAAGTAGAGCGAAGCGTAATTACAACCGGCAGGTGCCTGGCATCGGCTGCAAGTTGAGGTTCGCATTTCGCCGTCGTTTGGGGCCAAAGTGATGATGGAAATATATCTCCTTTTGCTTGATCCAGTCGTCCGGGTAAGGCCCGCCTGACTTGGTTTGGCAAAAGACCGGTTCAAAGCGCTCCCAGTAATTTGCAACGCCCTTCCACCCACCCATTATCCTGTCGATGACGTAGGTGATTGCGATTTCGTCATTACTGGATCTCCCCGTGGTCTCCCAAGCATTCAACACTTCCGGCATCAGACTCTTATCCCTGATGTAGAGAAACCCGCTGTTGGCGACTTTCCGTTTTGCATCTCGTCTCCAAAAGCAAAGCTTTCTTCTGTATTGGTGGAGGCATGCTTGAATCGGTTCCTTGGAATACATTCGCTCCCACAGGTTGTGAGGGAGCGCTCTTGCCACATTGCAATCCCAATCCAGCCAGATTATTTCATCAAAATCAAGCAAAGCCGCTTTGATCAGCTCCATCTTGTTACGGAACAGATACTCCTTCGCAAACACGTATGGTCGTGTATCGAGCAGTCGAACATCCAGGCACCCAAGGTCGCGCAGCATTGCCTCATTTTCGCTTCCAAACACGTAGGTGACATACTGCAGATTGAATGGCACTTCGCGCCTCCGGACATTCACCAGGTCCCTTTCCACCGAGGCACGCTGCCGGGCTGCATGTGTCCCGGATTCCGAGCCCGCTTGCCCGAACAGGCCTCTGACAAACGCTCGCTTAGGGAAACTCATTTCGTCGCTGGCACAGTTCAATTTACAGTGTCGAAGCCCTTGGGTGCAGAAAGGCAACCGTGTCGTTCTTTTCGTGCATGAAGGAATACCCCCAATCCGCCAAGTAGCGCATGCAGGCGGCATTATCAATGTGCTTGTGCTCGTAGCGGAGGATTCCAGGGCGCATTTGCGGAAAAGGAACGGTTTTGATGATCTCGAAATCGAAGCCCTCGGCATCCAGCTGCAACAGGTCCAGCTGCTGGATCCCATACTTGACGAGCAAGCTTTCGAATGTGATGGCGCTCACTTCGCTTTCCACCATGGTTGTGCGCTTCTGTTTCCGCGTTCTCACCTTCAAGCCGCTGCAATCGCTGTGCTTTGGGTGAATGAAGAATTTCACCTTCCCGTTGGTGTTGCAGACCGCGGCATTTTCGAATTGCAGACCCGCGACGCCAGAATAGTTGCTCACCAAACTTGCAAAGACCCCTGGGATTGGCTCGACAAGCACTCCTCTCCAGTGCAATTCGAGGATGTATTTCCGAATGGGATCCCGCCTGACGCCATCATTCGCACCTATCTGGAGGAAAAACATGTCGGGGCGCAACAAATCAGTGAATTGCATGGTCTGATTGCTTTGAAATGGATGTCGCTCTCCCTGTCAGCAGTGAGGTTTTGGGTGTGCTTGAGGGGGCAATTTGGAGCGATTATGGAAGCGGGCATCTGGCTGGAAAACTCCGCAGCGCTGGCCGCTCGGAGCGCGCCGGAAGTTCGCCGGTCGCCATTCAACTTGTCGTTTTGTTGCATCGCATCAGCAGCCTCATGGCGAGCATTTCGTTCACGGCAAATACGTCAGAAGCGTTGGCACTAACTCTCCTTGGAACACCTGGAGCCGGTGCGCTCCATTTACCAGCCTCAGTTTGTTTGCTGACCTACGGAAGGCAACATGTGCGGGGCGCCTCCAATCCCATCCGTCTCGGCAGCTTTGCGCCAGCCATGCCTTCTTCTCAAAGCCTGTCAACGGTCTTCCCACCCAAGCGTCGCACCACCAGCTTTTCAGCGGTTTAGCCTGCCTCCTTCTGCCCCGCAAGGCCAGCAGCTCGCTTTTCCTCACCATCACAACAGTCCCCGGTGCAAGATCGGGCAGGCCGCGTCTGATCTCGTCCAGAGTCACTACCCTGCCAGCCTCATGGCTTACCACCGTTCCTGTCTTCCGGTTTTGGACGATATGCGGCGGCGCCGATGAATCGGCTCGCTGATTGAGCAAGCGCACGGCCACCCGCTCGAAGCGGTCGCTCGTTTTCCACATGGCAGAGACCGCAAGCCCGCTCCTTTTGAAAAGCTCCTGAATTTTCTGCTGACTCAGCTCGATACCAGGGTTGAACTCGATCGTGGCCGTCTTTTTCGCGTAAAAGGAGATCAGATCCACCATCACCGGGGTGTTGATGTATTTCCACACCGACAAGGCAAGCACATGATCGAACCGTTCAATCCCGACAGATTCAAAACTCGCGACCAATCCCTTGTTGAGATCAAGGCTCAAGAAGCCTGGTCCGACCGGAGGCTGGCGGTCCACTCCGGTTGCCCGCAAGCCGCCGGCGTTCAACAGCATGCAGAATTCGCCCTGATTGCAGCCGAGATCGAGCACGGTTTCCCCAGGCTCAAAATTCAAACGCAGCGCGTCGAGCCGCTCGGAAGTTGCCGCCCTTATTCCTCCTTGGTAGGTTCGTTTCATGGACTGGCGTGGGTGGTCATAAGTTGCGCGTTTTGCAGCGGCGCTTGCAAAGCGCTGACAGCTTGGTGCTCTCGTTCCAAATCGCGTCCTCCACCCTCCCGCTGCCGCAACAGGCTGGGGATCCGCACTGGATTTCCTCGATGCGTTTGCATTGGCTCCTGGTCGTCTAGTTCCTGAACCATTTGCGCATGTTGACGAGCCGGACGCTCTCTTTCCAAATCACCGAGCAATACCAACTGGTGGTGTCCTGGGTCGGAACCACCATCCGGCCGTTGTTGCCGGCTTCCAGCAGCGCCGCCATGCGTTGTGTGAAAGCAGTTCTTTCAATGTGGCAGTAGGAGTTGAAGCGCATCGGCAAACCGAAGGGATTTCCGGGTCGGTGACTCACTCGGCTTTTGACCGGATCAAAGACCGCTCTAAAATAAGGGCTTGCCGGGGAGAAAAACTGATCGAGGCGGTTGAACCAATGCATCGCAGCGCCGTCGTCCCCTTTCATGCGGGTGAATCCCCACCGATGACTGACCACCGTATGAGCCTCATAGTCGGGCCACTCCCACCACCTCCTCTGCGGACGGCAATCGGCGTCCAATTTCAGCCAGTATTCAGTTTTGACGTGCTTCGCAACGCCCAGGAGAAATGCCGCCAGCATCGTTTCCCGCTGGCTCGCCGACGGGTGGGGGTATCGCCAGCGGACAACTTTCACATTCGGAAGGTCGAGAAAGCGCCGCTCACGGTGGCCACGGAAGCCGTTCACGAACACGATGAACCGTTGGTTCTTGAGCCCCGGCATCCGCATCCAGGCCTGGAGATTCTTCTTGAGCCGGTCGGCATAGGCTGGATTAACCGCCGTGACCACCGTGAGGTTGGTTCGGCGAGCGGAGAGCGCTTTCAGGAATCGTTCCAGTCGCTTGTCTCCCCACGTCTTGGCGAGCGTGTCCGCATGGTGTGGGAAGGACGCTAAGAGTTCAAAATAGTGCTCTTTCCACAGGTCGCAACGCGGATTGTTCACGCAGTGCTTTCGTCCGTGGTAGTGAACAATTTTCGCCTTCGTGAGGTCACCGAATGCACCAGAGGTATTCCAGACATGATCGGCGAGATGGTGCTGGTGGTGCGGCAGGAGAAGCTGCAATGCAATTTCGTCCAGCACGATCCGGTTGCAGCCTGCGGCGTGTCCCCGGCGGGTGAGCGCCTCGTAGGCCGGCAGCATGGAGGTGCCCTTCGACCAGCCTTGCACGCCTCCGTTGATGGCCTTTCCGTAGGCAACCGCGAGCGGCACCATCTCAGGAACCACCTTCTTCCACTCCTCGATTCGTTTGCGCATCGTGCCACCAGTGGTCCGCCACCCGGTGAACCAGCTGGCTACAAAGCCCCGCGCTTTGATCCAGCCGAAAAACTCGTCGATGGGGCCGCGCACGATCGTATCCGCATCCAGCATCAGCGCGTAATCCACATCCAGCACCCGCCACAGTGAGGCGCGCGCGACGAGCACCGGATCTGAGTTGAGCGGGAGGAGTTGGATAGTCACCCCAAGTTGCTCAAGGATTGCCGCAATCGGCTGGTCCAGTTCCCCCTCCTGCATCAGTTTGACCGGTCCCGAGTAGTGCTTGCGTAATGAAAAGATCGAGACGAGCAGACGTATGTAGCAGGCGGTGCCCCGGTTAAAGTAGAGCACGCACTGGCTTGGCTCACCCGTCGATTTGCTCATTTCCCCTTGCCCTGTCTCTTCTCCTTGGTCGGCGTGTCGTAAAGCCCCTGGGTGCGCTCGTTGCGGACGTCCACCAGGTCGAACTCCGAGAGGACATTGTGCATCGCATCCTCAAAGGGCAGAAAATCGAAGGATTTGAGATTGCTGTCAGGATTGCAGTTGAAGACCAGAAAATCCTCCTTTTCAAAGTATGGCCGCAATTCCTTGAAACGAGCGTTCAGCTGCCGATAGGTGGCGTTGTTACCGTTGATTGATCCCTTTTTCCTGTCCTGCTCAAAGTGATACTTGGTGGTTTCACTCATGGTGAAGTCAACCCCCAGCAGATAGACACGGCGGATTCCCAGAATGAACAAGATCCGGATGGCCGCCAGCATCACTGAGCGTCCACCGCCATGGTCTTTGTGGTTGCCCCAGTTGACGCAGTCTTCCCAGAGAAACTGCTTGGCTTTGAAGTGCTCGTTGCGCTTGAAATACACCACGTTTGGACAATCCCCGACCCTGAGTTCCATGAACTCCCAGGTATCGCTGTTGAAAATGGGTTTGGCGGCATGACAGATCGGCACAAACTTCGTTATGGTCGGGTCCAGCCAGATGGACCGAAGAAAATGGTCCGGCGCATCAACGCTGACCCACAAGTCGGGCCTGAATGTCTTCGGTGAGTTGTTCAGCCCCATGGTGAGCACGCCGGGCTGCCGTAGGAGCTGGTGGTCCAACGTGGCAAACGATGGTCCGCCAGCAATCAAAAAGGCCGAGCGACCGCGATACATGTCACCGAGCCACAGGGGGTGATGGTCTTGGGTGAAAAGCATCGGAGCCGGTTGCAGGAACCGATGCTTGAACTTGCGAAAGCCTTCGTGCTGGGAGCGCCCCCACCGGGCGATACGCTCATCCGACAGATCCTTGGACCCCGCAATGGGCGCTTCCGTGATTCGTTCTCTGGTCATTGAGTGCATCTCTACCGCTTACTTCCTGGCGACTGGGTCTGTTGTTGAAAACTAGCCAAGCTGTTCCTTGCTTGCCAGCCCGAAATCCGAGCATTCATGAGCGTAAGGATCGCTCTCCAAGTCGCCCCAAGCTCGCCCGGAATTGGCGTGGTATCCGATCTTCATCTCCGCCCTCGCTTTCGCCAGATTCGACTCGCGACCCGCCAGAGTGCTCTTGTTGTCGTAGTTCACGGTGCGCTCGCTGTCTGAATGTTCCAGGCACGCGGCATAGGCGCTTGAAAGTCCGATGACCTTCAATCCGAGTCGTTGCGCTCGCTCAAGCAGGTTCGTGTCCTCGAACCCGTAGCCCTGTAGGTTCTCGTTGTAGCCGCCTAACCGGATGAAATCCTCCCGCCGCATCGCAACCCGTCCGCACAGGCTAAACTGGCTGCGGTCTGGCGGTAGCAAGCGCACGCAATTCTTTGAGCCAATCTCCAGATGCTCCCGAAGCACCTGGCCATACTCCGGCAGCACGAAGGTGTCGGCGTCCACATTGGCGACAATCTCCCCGTGCGCAAGCCGATGCGCGCAGTTCTTGGCGTGAGCTGCGTGAAACTTGGAGGGCCAGGGCAGCCGGTAGAACTGCAACCGACCCGATTTCAGCTCATCGGGGAAAGCCTGCTGCACCCATTCCGCGACCCCATCCTGAGAGCCGTAGTCGAGAACGACAAACTCCACGTCGGAATACTGGTTGTGATGAAGATTGCTGCTCAAAGTCAGCCACAAGTGATGCAGCCGGCCCATGGTGGTGGTGCAGTAGGAGATTTTCGGATTACGCCGGTCGATCAGCTTTTGAGCCTGGCGTTTGAGCGCAAAGAATCGGTCGGTCAGGCCGAGTGATTTCACCCATGCTTTCTCCTGCTTCTGGGCCTCCTTGTCGCTGTAGCCCTTGGATTTTGGGTGAATGACCTCCACTCCGAAGTCGCGGACGCACAGTTTACCTCTCTCCTTGGCATAAAGCGACGCCAGAATATCCAGACCATATCCGAACTTGTTGATGGAGGTGTCAATACGCCCAATGCTTTGCAAGCATTCGCGGCGCAGAAACCAGCAGGTGCTGTCCGTTGTCGGCACCTCGTAGCAACTGTTGGCGATGAGCCTCAGGGCCTGTCGCCGGTAACGGAAATGCGTGTAGTTGACATCAGGGGCATAAATCCAGGCATTCTCTCCTTGTTGAGTGAAGAACGCTGACGCGCGCTGGACAAGCAATTCGACGTCAGGCACCTGCACATCGCCAGTGATGATGCCGACGACTTCAGCCTTGCTGCGAGCAACCACCTCGTTCCACAGTGCAGAATAGAAATCCGTGCTTGACCGACGCACTATCGGAACATTGCTGTGCTTGCCATAGTCATCTGAAGCACACTCCGCAGAGAGAATCGTTACCTTTACAAAACAGCTCAGCAGACTCTCCATGAGCTTAGCGGCCCTGCCCAAGTGGCCGTAGTTAAGAATGAACATTTCGATGTTGTTCACACAGTTAAGTCAAAGTTTTGTGGAGGTAAAAGTGTCCTTGGCCACCAGCGATCACCGGTCGTCGCTTACAGGCCACCATGAAGCCGTAATACACCCGCTCCAGCTCCCGCTGCCTACAAGGCCATCGTTGGTCAACGTCCCGCCCGAACTGGTCCAGCCCGGCCCGGTGTATTGGTCCCGGGCATCCCCACCCGCAGGGTCTTGCGGAAGCATATACGTTTAGTCTGCCGACCGCAATTACGCCCTGTTTAAGCGATTTCAAGCGATCAATATCTCGTTTATTCCACCGGAGCTCTCAAGTCACAAATCGTCACCAAGCCGCCGGCACACGTCAGAACCACAATCCGGATTCTGTATTTTGCAGTCCGTATGCGGATATTGAAATGTTGGTGCGGTATTCAAGTCGGCGGTCTATAAGCTTAGCAGCCTCACAAGCTGTAAAAGTTGGATTGATAGGAGGACCGAGCAGTTTAGTCGTGCCTGTTGGAGGTTTCACGCTTTTTCCATTTCATGTCTCGAATTAAAACAAACGCGCTACCGACTGTGACAGTAGCTGTAATTGCACCAGCTCCAATGAGTATGCCTCTTACGAACGCTGGCATACGCGTCCACCACTCATCGGGTAACAGGCCGCTACTTACAACTAAGCCGATGAGAAATAGAAAAGTAAAACAATACAATACAAGTTTTTTGCATATAGAAGCCATAGTCTATTTGCGAGCGCATTTGATTGAGCATCTACCGATGTCATAAGCCCACAATGCAGCCCCGATTCCGGTCGCTGTAGCTGCAAATTTTTTTGCAGCCTCTTTACCTATTGTTTCAGCGATTCCTTTGGAGATGTTCTTAACTCCTTCAACTGGGATCTCAAAGCCCAATGCCTTTCCACTCACGAGTGCTCCAGAGCCACCCGCTAGAGAACGAACAAGGTTCTTTGCCTTTTCTGCATCACTTTCGTCAACACCAAGGCAACAGAGCGCCGTGCATGAAAGGAATCTGCCTGTTGGCCCCCAGTCCTTATCAAATTTTTCAGCATCAAAGTAGATGCCGTCTAATCGGAATCCCCAATCCTTCTCAAACTTATCCCAATCAAAGGAAATGCCATCAAGGCGGAACCCCCAGTCTCTTTCAAACTTGTCCCAATCGAACGAGAAGAGACCAAATGCGTCAATATTGTTAATTGGACCGTCTTCGACATAGGCCATCAGGTTCAAGCCGCCGGCTTCCTCAATCGGATCCCTGCTCAACCATCTTCCGAGGGTGGGATGCAAGTAACGGTAACGAACCTGGTAAAACCCTGTCTCCCCGTCCCAGCGGTAAGCCCCATACCGCGTCTCCCAATCGTAGTCCGAGGTTGAGCGCGGCTCGAAGTCAGCATCCATCACCCGGCTCAGGCCAAACGCATTGTAGCCGTAGCGTTCCAGCACAACGCCGTCCTCATCGGCAATAGCTGTTGGGTTGAAGTAGTCGCTCAGCACGTAGAGGCGTTCATCCATGCTGCCGTCATCATCGACATCGCGGTCCCGGAGCACCAAGTCATCAAGGTAGCGCTGCCCCCAGATAAACTGCCGCTCTGCTGTCGTTTCGTCGTCAACGCGCTCTTCAACAATCTGCCATTGATCACTGTAGAAGTAGTGCCGGGTGACACCTGTTTCCTTGATCACCCGCCGTGTTAGCCCGTCGTAGCGATACTGGGCAATCGTTGTTTCCCCATCAGCCACCTCCACCAGCCGGTTCCAAGCGTCCCATTTCAGCTCGTTGGTTGATTCCCAATCGCTGACTTGAGGCACCTTAACCATATTGCCAGCCAGGTCGCTGCTTACCGTCGCTGTTGAGCCATCAATCTCGGTGGTTTGATTGGCCGTGTTATGGGTTCGGCTTTGGTCCAAATCGGTGACGCCGGACACTTTCGTCAGATAATTGTCCCAGTTGCCGATCGGATCATAAGTGAAGTCCTCCGTCCAGCTGGGCGTCCCGCTGATGGCTGTTTTGCCGGTGTTGAGTGTTCCGCGATTCAGCTCCGCCACTTGATACAGCCCGTCGTAATTGTAGTATTCATCCTGTCCGTTGGTGGCCACCAGGTTCTGCCGCCACTGCCGGTAGCTGGCTCTGGTGAAGCCGTAATCAACCCGCTCCAGTTCGCTACTGCCATCCGGCCACCGCTGGTCAACCACGCGCCCGAACCGGTCCAGCCCGGTGTATTGGTCACCGGCGTCGCCGTTGGGTTCACCCGTTTGCTTGATGTAGGTCAGCCTCATCGTTGCTCAGGCTTTGTAAACCGCGTCTTCAATGCGCTAGGTAAAGGACTTTTCGGTTTGCTGCCTTCCCGCATCCCGCGGCGAAGACGCAGCGCCAAGGCTGTGCAACAGGCGCGGGTGGCTGACTGACTCCGGCGCAGCCTGAGCTCCGCACGAGCTGTCAGACCGTTTGCTCTCAATTCCCTCTCCTCACTTTTTGTTTTGATGGGGCGAGGTGCACTTGCTGAACAAAGCCATTGCGATAGAGAATCACAACAGTGTATGCCTGCACGGGAGATTCATCAGGGGGCACAATAACGGGTAAACCGTAGTAAGCCGACTCAGCAAAGTCATAAATGGGTTTCCCCAAAATCCTGACAACATCTGAACGCCGCATTCCAACGTGAATGCTCGTATGCACCTTCCGAAGGTAATCAAATTCGCTTCTCGTCGCGCACGCTGACGCGGTCGCAATTATCGCAATAGCGATTAGTATTCTCATACTATTTCAGACGTGGAGCATCTTCTCCAGGACCAGGAGTGCCGCAACACGAACTATTCTCTGGCACCGGGCTTTTAACATAACATTCATACCTGCCCCATCTCGCCGAATTGACTGCGAATGATTCTTTCGTCAGAGCACCAGTTATCCCTTGCTTTGATTCAAGAATTGATTTGCTCCCATCAAATCCTGAGCCGGCAAAAACAATGGACGAAATCTTACCGCTGTGCGTGGCCGGCTTAGCGGGTATCCCAGCAAAAGTGCTCTGTTGCCGAAATACCGCAATACCACCACTCGCTTCAGCGCAACAGACATGCTTCCAACCATCCTCCGAAATAATCTTTCCGATGTAAGCCCCATCGGGAGAAAATGGCCCACCCAGTTGATTCAGCCCATCAAATGTAAAACCGTGACAAGAGTAGGATATGTTGTCGGCCGGCTTCCAGGCCACTATGGGGATTCCAGTATCAGTTTTGAGTTCAAAAAACATCCACTTGCCCCCTTCGATGTCAGGAGCCGGTTCTCCACTAGGTTTCGCGGAGCTCCAATCGATCAAGCCGTGCCTATCTATGCGATTAGGTGAGCCATTGGCGACATAAGCAAAGAGGTTCGCCCCGCCCGCGTCTCCAATCGGATCCCTGCTCAACCACCTGCCTAAGGTGGGATGCAAGTAACGGTAGCGCACCTGGTAGAAGCCTGTCTCTTCGTCCAAGCGATAGGCCCCATACCTCGTCTCCCAGTCGAAATCCGATGAACTCCTTGGCTCGAAATCAGCATCCATCACCCGGCTCAGGCCGAAGGCGTTGTAACCGTAGCGCTCAACAACAACGCCGTCTTCATCGGCAATAGCGGTGGGGTTGAAGTAATCGCTGAGGACGTAAAGACGCTCGTCCAGGCTGCCATCCTGGTCAACATCTCGGTCTCTGAGGACGAGGTCGTCGAGGTAGCGCTGACCCCAGATGAATTGCCGGTCTGCTGTTGTCTCACTGTCCAGCCGTTCTTCAAGGATTTGCCAATGATCACTATAGTAGTAGTGGCGGGCGGCGTCGGTTTCCTTGGCGATGCGTCGCGTAATCCCATCGTAGCGATACACGGCTACGGTGGTTTCTCCATCAGCCACCTCCACCAGCCGGTTCCACGCATCCCACTTCAATTCGTTGGTTGAGGACCAATCTGCGACCTGCGGCACCTTAACCATGTTCCCAGCCACGTCGTGCGCTACGGTATCGGTGGAGTCATCGATTTCTGTCAGCTCATTGGCCGTGTTGTGCGTCCGGGTTTGGTCGAGGTTGGTCGTCCCAGCCACCTTCGTCAGATAAGCATCCCAGTTGCCGATGGGGTCGTAGGTGAAGTCTTCAGTCCAACTGGGAGTTCCAGCGATGCCGGTTTTGCCGCTGTTGA
>CAMCFN010000024.1 GCA_945874145.1 Akkermansia muciniphila | reverse complement strand
GGCCGCGACGAATCTGTTTCGCCGCATTGCGCCGCGTCACGAGATATTCACACGGGGTAAGGCCGTCGTCTCGCTGCAACGAGGCATGACCGGCACGCTGATTCTTGAACCCGTGCGGCCTAGCGGGGCGCGGAGTCTGTTTGAGGGCTACGCGCAATTCCTTGCATGGCGCACGGGTAAGCGCGGCGAGTCAGTTTTGAAGCCGTCCACGGTCGCGGAGGACACCGCGCGTGCGTTTCTGGATTGTCAGGCCGCGACCAACATACTGCCGAGCATCGCGGGCCTTGTGAACTGCCCCGTCGTCACCGAGGCCAACGGCGGCTTGAAGATTTGCGCGAAGGGTTTCAGCGAGGAGACCGGCTTGCTGGTGGTCAAGGGTGAGCGGCCCGCCGACGTTCCGCTGACCGAGGCCGTCGAGTCTTTGCTGGGGCTTCTGTCTGAATTCCATTTCCAGAGCGAGGGCGACCGTTCCCGCGCCGTCGCCAGCTTCATCACGCCCGCACTGCGGATGGGCAACCTGATTCGGGGCTTCGTGCCCGCCGATGTTGCCGAGGCCGACAAATCGCAGTCAGGGAAAACCTATCGGCAGAAGCTCTTGGCCGCGATTTACGGTGAACGTCCTGCGCTGGTGCCTTTGAAGCGGAACGGCGTCGGCAGTGTGGATGAATCGCTGTTTGAGAAACTGGTGAACGGGCGGCCCTTCATTCAGTTCGACAACTACCGGGGCGCGTTGGATTCGCCCGCGTTGGAAGCGTTCCTGACGGCGGAAGGCTCCTTCCCTTGTCGCATCCCCGGCTTACGGGAGATCGAAGTGGACCCGTCCCGCTTCTACATCTTGATGACCAGCAACGGCGTCGAGACGACGCGCGACATGGCGAATCGTTCGAGCATCATCCGCATCTTCAAGCGAGAGGGTGCAGCTTTCAAGGACACCTTAGGCGAGATTCAGGCCCGCCAGCCGTATTTTTTGGGGTGCGTCATCGCCGTGGTCCGCGAGTGGCACCGTCAGGGCAAGCCGCGCACCAGCGAGACGCGGCACGATTTCCGCGACTGGTGCCAACCGCTCGACTGGATTGTTCAGAATGTTTTCGGACTAGCGCCCTTGATGGACGGACACCTCGCCGCCCAAGAGCGGGTGAGCAACCCGGTGTTGACCTTCCTTCGCCGCGTCGCCCTTGAAGTAGCCAAGGAGGACTTGCTAGGCGTCGCGCTGATTACTTCACGGATCTTTGAGCTGGCCGACGCCGCCGGGATTGAAGTCCCTGGCCTGCGCTCTGCCGATGCACACGACGGCGAGAAGGCGCGGAAAGTCATCGGCACAAAGCTGGCCGCCGTCTTCAAGAGCAGCAACGCCGTTGACCTCGACGGATTTGCCATTGAACGCGGCGAGGAATCCCGCGCCAGAGAGGACGGGAACGGATACAAGCCGTTGAAAACCTACACCTGCACCCGTGCCACCACACCCACCACACCAAGGGGGGGTATAGGTAGGAAAAATGGTCCCGTTTTCCTGAACGCGCTACCCCTTGGTGTGGTGGGTGTGGACGGGGTGAGCGGAGAAGGGGCGATGGCATGAAAGGACCGCAACCAAACCTCGCCCTGCGCACGCCCAGCGCAACCGTCGAGCGCCACGGTCCCGAGCTGCTCGCCCTCTGCGGTGGACTGGACCGGCTCGGCTTGCGCGACGTCGCGATGACGCGCGAGCAGATTGTCCACACACGGACGGCCTGCGGGCGGACAGGAGGGCTGACCCCTACCCCAAACGGGAACCCTATATTTATCGTTAAACACCCATGATACCAACAACTCCCGACATTTCCCTATGAGAAGCAAAAAACATGAGGTCATCAACAGACCCAAAAAGTTCAGCTCCATCGATCAAATTGCCGAGGAAACCGGCCTTGCTTGGAGGACCATCAAGAAGCGTTTGAAAGCGGCCGGCATGCTCCCGCTGCGCGGTCAAAAGCGCGCTGATATTCTCGACGCCATCAAGCCGCCCGCGGGCGACAAGGACGGCGACAGCATCAAGGAAAAGAAGACCTTCGAGGAGTGGCGCAAGTTGAAGCTGGCCAACGATGAAAACGAGGCGCTGCTAATTCCGCGCGCGGCTGTGGCGGAGACAATCTTCAAGATGGGCCCGCGCATTGCGGGAGTGCTCGAAGCGCGGCTCGTGAACCAATACCCCACCGAGACGCCGGGGCTAGACGTGATCGGAATGCGGGAATACGGGCGCAAGCTCGCCGCGCAAATCCTGACGGAGTTTCAATCCTTCGCCGACTTATGGCCAGCACCTCCGACCCGATAGAAACCATGAAACCAACAACCCAGAAACGACTTCCGAAACTCTCGCCGACACAGATCCGCGTCTGCGAATTGGCCGCGCGCGGCCTGACGAACAAGGGCATCGGCGGGGAGCTCGGCATCAGTGCGCACACGGTGGACGCGCACTGGCGGAACGTCTTCGCGCGGCTCGGCACGCACTCACGAATGCAGGCCGTGCTCTTGGTGGAATTGGACAAGGCATCCCGTGAACACGGGAGACGTGAAGCCGTGACTGCCGGGACCAGCGACGCCGGGCTAGTGTAGCCCTGTGATTACGAACTCAAAACCCTCCGCCTCGTTCATCCAGACGGACAAACTTGAAGTGCTCGCGCGCCAACTTTTCAACGGGGCGCTGCCCAAGTTATCCGGTGACGGATTCAAACGCCGCCACCAGCTAGCCAAGGAATTCACCGACGCGCACCTCACTGTGCCCGGTGTCGCCAAACCCGACGCCGCCAAGGTTGCAGCCCTCACGCCGGCCTTCAAAGCCATCGCCGCGAGTCGGCAGGCCCGTGTTGACGCCTACATCGCCGCGCTGCCGCAACCGATCAGCCATAAAACGCTGCGCGACAAGCTCGTGTTGGCGATGGGTGAGCAGGCGTTACAGGTGAAGCTCTTGAACTGCCGGCACACGGTAGCGTGCGCGCTGGTTATGATCGACGCGCTCGAAGGCCGCGACACTAAGCTCGACCTGTTGGCCAACCACTGCGCCGACGGCGGCAAGCGACTGCTCGACCGGCTCGACGGCACCCTCGGCAGGCCGGCCCGCGAAAGCCTTCTGCCGCTTGGCCCGCTCCAGGTTGGCGCAATGATCGCGCTACTCGACGGGCTGGGCGATGCGGTCAACGACAACAAGGCCGGCATCAGCTTCGCCGACACCACGAGCAAGCCCACCACTCCCCCGCGCGCCACGGCGAGCACCTCCAACAGCTTCAAGTCCGCATCCCCAGGCGGCTCATGCAAGCCCGCCGTGAGCGCGCACACCAAAAAGACCCGTGCCGACTTTGACCAACTCTCCGCCCGCGGCAAGATGGACTGGATCAAGGCCGGCGGAAAACTCGCAGACTGAACAACACCATGACCACAACCCAAACCCCAGAATCCCCTTGGCACGCCGACGTCGGCGAGCCGCCCATTAAACCACAGCTCCGCGAGGAACTCGCCGAGCTCGAACGCCAAGCCGCCGCCAAACGTGAGGAGGTTAAAGCGAAGTTGGCCATCGTCCAAACCCGCGAAAACGAGTGGCGGGCCATCCTGAACGCCGGGATGGAATCTTGGCAGCGATTGCAGAATGTCAGATCGCACTTGCGGATCCTTCGTGACCGTCACGCGGTCGAGGCGGCTAAATTCGACGCCCTCGTTGGCTGCGAGAATTACACCGAGGAATGGCACGCCGCGATGCACATCAGCCCATTGCTGGAAAACGGCATTTTCCGTGCGACCAAAGATGAGCTTCCGCTCGTGCATCACGCGCGCACCCTAGCCGCCCTGGAGCTTGGCATTGCTCGCATTTCATCGCGCCTCTCCGCCTTCGAGCTCACCGAGGCCCTCGCCAGACAGACCGCGCAAGACTATGCCAAGGCCAACGGCATCGCGCACGCGTTCACCGATGAACAACAGGCAGCGACACCAGCCGAGCCGGACGACAACGACCCAGCCGCCGCCCTCGCTGACGAACCGCCAGAGAAGTTCGCCGGCAAACGCAAGGCCACGCGATAAAACCCTTTTTGCCGGGGCGGGTTCGCGTCCACGAAGCGCGTGTGTTACCGCCTTGGCACCTCGCGTGCCGGTTGAAACGGCCGGCGCGCGGGGCATCCGTTTGTTGGCAACGTTCGCGGGGAATCAGGTGCGAACGAATCGCAGTTGAACCAACCCGCATCGGGGCCGACGTTCGCAAGGACTCAACTGCAAGATTCTTGCAGTTCAGCCGAAGCTGAGAAACGCACCAACGCGGACAAACGGCGCAGCGTTGAGCTTGCGCTGACTGAGTGGCCCAAGCTCAGTGATCGGGAGTTGGCGAGGATTTGCGCGGTGTCGGATCATTTCGTTGGTAACGTTCGCGGGCAATCAACTGCGAACGAATCGCAGTTGGAACAAACCCGCATAGGTGCGGACGGCAAGGAACGCAAACTTCCGAATAGTCCGTCAGCCCGCCCAGTCTCCGCACTGGATGAACCAAGCAGGAAACCCCCGCGCGCGCACCACGTTGACCGTAGGCGCGTCGGAGCTCGCAGCCGGCACGAACACACCCACGAAAGCAAAACGCCCCGCCAGTAAAGGCGGGGCGAGTGTGAACCAACGGTTCAGATTCTGCCGGGGCTCAGGCCTTCATGAGCTGCTGGTAATAGCATCGAGCCTCACGCGCGGCTGCCAACTCTTCGACGGCAGCGTCATTGCCCTCAGTGGACCCGATCCACGTCTTAGCGTAGCTGCCCACCACCACGCCCAAGGGAAGGCCGTGCGCGCCGGCCAGCGCCGTGCATTGCTTGGCCAGTTCCTGCGTCAGCGGCACATTCACGATGACAACGCCGCCGACGGTGAACGCCGGCCGCTCTAGGAAATCCAGCGCGCGCTTTTTGGCTGTGAGGAATTCCAGCAACGCCGCGTTGACTGTGGCATCGCGGTCCTTGGCCGGCAGCTCGAGCAGCAGGCTATCGGGTGAGAGATCCACGGTGAGCGTGGAAGTGTTGGAACGCGGACTTTGAGGCGTCCGCCCGGCCTTTTGTGTTTTGGTCTTCATTGGAACAAAATCGGTGACGGCGGGCAGGGGACTGCCGATTTGTCAGGCACGATGGCAAATCGGGCCGCGCAGAGGCTCAAAAGAGATTTGCCAGACGATTTGCCAGAATCGTGCTTTTTGAGTTTCCCCGCTTCTTTCCGCTGCATCTCCCTGCATTCAGCCCAAAAAAGGAGCGAGGCGAGTTTTCGCCTTATTCCATAGGGTTTTGATGCGTTTCCTTGGGGTTTTGAAGTGGTGCCAGAGGCAGGAATTGAACCTGCGACCAAAGGCTTATGAGTCCTCTGCTCTACCCCTGAGCTACTCTGGCATGGGCAATGGAGCGATTGCCGGGAGGGAGATACTATGCGGCGCGTCCGCCGCCAAACAGAATTTTTAGCGCCGTTGCTTCCGGTTGGCCTGGGGGGTGGCTGGTTTGGTTGCTTTGAGCAGCTTTTTGACCACTGGGCGGGCCGGTTTGGCTTTGGCGATCCGTGCAGGCTTTGCTGAAGTCTGCTTGGCGGGCTTGGATTTGACCGGCTTGGCGGGGGTGGCCGCGTGGGGTTTGCGTTGGACGGGGGCTGCGGGTTTGCGAACGACGGCCTTGGCTTTCGGGGCACTGCTCTGGGCCACCTTGATTTTGGCGGGCTTGGCCACGGCTTTTTCCTTCGGCGGCTTGGGTGGCGGGGGATTGAGAAAGTATTTCCAGACGAGGCGGAAGGAATCAGCGAAGTCACGCGGGCGCTCGGCCATCCACCGGTTGATGTGGTCCGGCTTGAAGAAGGCCCCACATTCCAATTCCTCCTGATTCAGCCGGAACGGGCCGTTGGACTCGCAGCGGTAAACCCACACGAATTCGCGGCCAGTCTGCTCGCAGGCGTCGATTTTGAATTGTCGCTTGGGGCAGCGTTGGAGGAAGAGGCCAATCTCCTCGCGAAGTTCGCGGACGGCGCAGGGGTCGTAGTGTTCGCCGGAATTCAGATGGCCGGAGGCCGAACTGTCCCAGGCACCGGGGAAGGTGTCCTTCTTGAAGGAGCGCTTTTGGAGGAAGAGTTCGCCGCGTTGGTTGAACACGAGCACATGCACGGCGCGGTGTTTCAGGCCCCGGGCGTGGACTTCCCGTCGAGTCTGCCGGCCGATGACTCGGTCGCGGTCGTCTACCACATCGAATATCTCTTCGCTCATTCGGCGAGGAGCTTGCAGAATTCCGTGAATACTTCCAAGCCCACCTTTTCGGCCCGTTCCTGAGGCGAAATGCCGAGCTTGGCGAAGGCGGCTTCCAAGCGGTCTGCCGGCCAGTCATTTTTGAGCAGCTTGAGCATCATTTTCCGGCGTTGGGAGAAGGCACGCTTGATGAGGGCGACGAAGCGCTTGGTCTCCGGTTCATCCAGCAAGGGCTGCGGCCGGCGGACCAAGGTGAGGCAGGCGGAGTCCACGTCCGGCGCGGGGAAAAAGCAGCCGGAGGGAATCTTGAAGTAACCGTGGCTGGTGTAGTGAAGCTGCAACAGCAGGGTGAGCACGCCGTAGTGCTCTGTGTCGGGCCGGGCGGCAACGCGCTGGGCAACTTCGAGTTGTAGGGTGGTCACCATCCGTTCCGGGCGACGTGGGTGAAGGGCGAGTTCAACGAGGATGGGCGAGGCGACGGAGTAGGGGAGGTTGGCCACGAGCTTCCAAGCCGACCAGTCGGCCTGCCCGGCCGGGGTTGCCATGTCCGGAGCTCCAGCCAGCTCTGGAGGCACGGTTTCTTGCTGCAAGAATTGCAACGCATCGCCTTGCAACAGGGTGAAGTTCGGGAGGTGGGTCAGCCGCTCACGGAGAAACGCGACGAGCCGCGCATCCTTCTCAATGGCCAGCACCTGTGCGCCGCTCGTCAGCAGCGATTCCGTCAGCGGACCGAGGCCGGGCCCGATTTCCAGGACCTTGTCCGTCGGTGCCAGTTCAGCCGCCGCGACAATGCGCCGCAGTTGGTTGCCATCGTGCAGGAAGTTCTGGCCAAGGGACTTGGTGAGCTGGAGGTCGCGCGCTTTCAGGATTTCCCGCATTTCGGAGAGCGTCATGACAGGGCAGCGATTTCTTCCGCCAAGGCCCGCACCGTGCGTCGGAGCTGGGCTTGCGTGATGGTAAGCGGGGGCGTGAGGCCGATGACATTACCGTGCTCGCCTTCGGGTAGGAGAATGAAACCACGGTGCAGCAGCCGTTTGATGATGGCCAGCGAAGCTTCGCCAGCTGGGGAGCCGTCCTGATGGACGAGTTCAACTCCCGCCATCAGTCCGACGCCGCGAAGATGGCAGGCGAACTTGGTCCCGGTGGTGCGAAGCTGGGCCAGTTCATGGAGCAGCCAGGGGCCAAGCTGCTCGCTGCGGGCGATGAGTTTAAGCCGCCGCAGTTCCGCCAAGTTGGCCAGCGCCATCGCGCAGCCAACCGGATGGCCGAGGAAGGTGCTGGTGTGGATGGCTTCGCCAGTCGAGACCGGCCACGCGGTGTCCATCACCTCGGCGCGGCCGACGCAGGCGGAGAGCGGGAAGCCGCCGGTGAGCGCCTTGCCAAGGCAGATGAGGTCAGGCACCACGCCGCTGTGCTCGCAAGCGAACCACTGGCCAGTGCGACCGAAGCCGGTGTAAATCTCGTCGAGGATGAGGAGCGCGCCGTGTTGGTCACACAGGCGACGGAGCAAGGGCAGAAAGCCGGGCGGAGGAATGCGGATGCCGCCGCGTGCTTGAATCGGCTCAACGAGAATCGCCCCGATATCGCCGCCCCGGAGGAGATTGGCAGCCGCTGAGGCCAGGGCGCGGAGACTTTCGGCCTCGGTGGCTTTCCGCCTCCGGCCGTTGGCGGTTACGGGGAAGGGGAGGAAATGGCCGAACTGCCCTAGCTGTGAGCGAAAGGGGCTGCGGAAGTGCTCGCGGTGGGTGGCGTTCAACGCGCCATAGCCCAGCCCATGGTAAGCGCCTTCAAAGGCCAGGATGCCGGGTTTGCCCGTCGCAAGCATCGCCGTCTTGAGCGCGGCTTCCACCGCCTCAAAGCCAGAGTTGCAAAAGATGGTCTTGGCCGCACCGGTGTCGCGCCAGCGCTCGAAGGTCAACTGGGAAAGCTGCTGCGCGAGTTCCGCCTTGAGCGGGTGCGGATGCACATCGCCCATGGCGTGTAGAAGCGTTGCCATCTGCTGCTGGCCTGCGCGCACCACCCGTGGGTTTGCATGCCCGGCGGCGGCGACGCCAAACGCAGCGGTGAGGTCGAGATACTGGCGGTTTTCGACATCCCAGACAGTCACGCCTTGCGCGCGTGCCCAGACGATGGGCCAGGAACCGTCGCCTTCCATGAAGGTCACGTTGCGCGATTCATACGTGCGGAGCAGCGCCAGGGTTTGGGCGGTCTGGGCTTTCAACGGCGTGGGCTGGCTCGCAAGCTCAGGTTTCAGTGGCACGCGAGCTGAAGCCGGAGCGCTCTGGGGCTTGGGGCAATGGCGTGCTGCTGTTTGGATTTTCATCACACACCGCGTAGATCGGGAGCCCAGACGATCTTGTGCATCTGCAACTGGAAGCGGACCGGAAGCGCGTCGGCGATGATGCGTTCGACCAATGCCAAACGCGAAATGGGGGTTTGGCCGGCGGGCACGTGCTTGAGCACCTTGTCCTGCTGATGCGGTTGCAGCGGCGTGACCCAGGAGAAGAGCAGGGGGCAGCGTGCGGCCAGCTGGTGCTGCGTGACCTGAGCTTTCGCCCACTCGTAGTCCTGCACGGTGCTGATGACGAACTTGATCTCGTCCGAGGATTTGAGGTGGTTGAGGTTTTCCCAACGGTTGCGCTCGACTTCACCGCTGCTGGGGCACTTCAAGTCCATGATGCGATGCACCCGAGGGTCCACCCCGGAGATGTCCAGCGCGCCGCTGGTTTCCAACAGGACGGTAAAGCCGGTGTCGCAGAGCTGCCGCATCAGCGGGAGTGCGTTCGGTTGGAGCAAGGGTTCCCCGCCGGTGAGTTCAACCAAAGGAAGCCGAGGGGTTGAAGCAGACTTGGGGTAGGCAGCAGCGAGGCGTTGCACCTCGGTGACGATCTCCAGCAACGGCAGCCGCTTGCCCTCCGTAAAGGCGTAAGCGGTGTCGCAATAGGAGCAGCGTAAATTGCAGCCGGTCAGTCGGATGAAAACGCAGGGCAGCCCGGCAAAGGTGCTCTCCCCTTGCAGGCTCAGGTAGATCTCGTTGACGACGAGGTTTTCGGACACGCGGGAAGGCTACTGTGCTGGGACGTGATTGGAAACGAGGAAGCGTTCGCAGTTGGCTGGAAGAAATTGAGGGGTGCTGGGCGTTCGTTGTGGAGTGAGGCTGGGCCGGTGGGGCGTTTACTTGCTCCCCACTCCGCGTGTGGCATCGGCTTCCTGCGACGCAAGTTCAGGCTGGCCAAAGCGCGGGAATTGGCGAGAGTGTGCGCCCTGTTTTATGACTGTGCCGTTGTTTATCGAATTCCAAAGCACGCTGCTCAACCTCGCTTATGTGGAGAGTTGTTTCGTGGAGGAGGCCACGCTTCATGTGGCCATCCGCGACGAGGTGCATGAGTTCGAGTATGAAGACAACGACCAAGCGGAAGGCGCATTGCTCGAATTGAGGGCGTTGCTTTCCTCCCGCAGCCTGCTCATCGGTTCGGTCAAATAGGCTTTTTCATTCCCATGTTCACTGGCACCTATACTGCGATTGTCACCCCGTTTAAGAAGAGCGGCCAATTGGATGAGGCTGCACTGGAGCACCTGATCAAGGCACAGGTGAAGGGCGGTGTGGATGGCATTGTCCCCGTCGGCACCACGGGAGAGTCGCCTACGCTCGACTACGAGGAACATATCCGCGTGATCGAGTTGGCGGTCAAGTTCGCCGCTGGACGGGTGAAAGTGATCGCCGGCACGGGGGGTAACTCGACCAGCGAGGCCATTTATCTTACGAAGGCCGCCGAGGAAGTCGGAGCGGATGGGTCCCTGCAGGTCGCGCCTTACTATAACAAGCCCACGCAGGCCGGTCTCTATCAGCACTTCCGTGCCATTGCCAATGCCACGGAACTGCCGTTGGTGCTCTACAGCATCCCGGGTCGCTGCGGCATCGAGATTGGCGTGGACACGGTGAAGCATCTGGCTGGCGAGTGCCCGAACATCGTCGCCATCAAGGAGGCTGGTGGAGTCTGTGACCGGGTCAGCCAGCTCCGGGCTGCCTTGGGTCGGCACTTCAACATCCTCAGCGGTGACGATTCACTTACCCTTCCGTTCATGAGTGTCGGGGCCGAGGGCGTCATCAGCGTGGCCAGCAATGTGATTCCGCGCGAGGTCTGCCACATGGTGGACTACTTCCGCTCCGGTCGGCCCGAGGCCGCGCTCAAGCTGCACGCCAAGTATTACCCACTCTTCAAGGATCTCTTCGTCGAAACCAATCCCGTTCCTGTGAAGGCCGCGCTGGCCATGCTGGGTATGGGGGAGGAAAACTACCGGCTCCCGCTGGTGCCCATGAGTCCCCCCAATCGGGCGGTGCTAAAAGCGACGATGAAAGCCTGCGGCGTTCTGCGGTAAGGCAGTTCCCAGCTTCCGGTTCTTCGGCTGCAACTCTTTAATGAAGGGGGAGATATGGGGTTTTCTGATCTGAATTCCGGCCCGTCTGATTATGAACTGACCTGCTTGCCGGATGTCCCCCCTCGGTTTCTCGCGATTAAAGGAAGATCCGGGCAGCAGACGCCAAGGAGGTGGGGGTGGGGAACCCCTCTGAAGAAACGTGCTGCCACCCGGATCAAAAGCCTCAAACCAAAACCGAAACTTTTCTACGCCGGTTCCAAAAACTGTCAACCGAAAGTTTCGGATTCAGAGGGTCAGGAAATTTCCTACCCTTGGTTGCGCGTGCTGCGCCAGCGCGCCGGTGCAAGGCTTGTCAGGAAGCCAATCTTGTGGAGGCAGCAAACAGTTTTTGAGCACTCGGAGCTGCGGCTGGACGGGGAGCTTATTTCTCGCTGAACAAAGCCTCCGCAAACTGTTTTGCGTCAAACGGTTGAAGGTCGTCGGGTTTTTCGCCCAAGCCTATGAACTTGATGGGGAGGCCCAGTTCTTTTTGGATGGCCACGACCATACCGCCCTTGCTGGTGCCGTCGAGTTTGGTGATGACCAAACCGGTGAGTGTGACGGCCTTGTGAAACTCTCGCGCCTGCTGGAGGGAGTTCATGCCGGTGGTGGCATCCAGCACCAGCAACACTTCATGGGGAGCGCCGGGCATTTGCTTATCCATCACCCGATGCACCTTTTGGAGTTCCTTCATCAAGTTGCTCTTGGTGTGCAGGCGGCCGGCAGTATCCACGATCAGGCAGCTTGATCCACGTGATTTGGCTGCGGTGATCGCATCGTGTGCCACGGCCGCCGGGTCAGCGTGGTAGGCTCCGGCAATAACTTCAACGTTCAGGCGCTGCCCCCAGAGTTTAAGTTGCTCGATGGCCGCCGCGCGGAAGGTGTCACACGCTGCGATGAGCACCGGCTTGCCTTGGTTCTGGAGGAGATGCGCCAGCTTCGCGGTGGTGGTGGTTTTGCCCGTGCCATTCACGCCCACGATGGAGATGACGGTCAATTGGCCGGGTTGATGACGGAGCGTCGAGTTTGCGCTGGAGAGGCTGCGTTCGACTTCCTGCTGCGCGATGGTGAAGACCTCGGGTCCGCCGCTGCC
The DNA here is from genome assembly GCA_945874145.1 of Akkermansia muciniphila. Lineage (GTDB taxonomy): Bacteria > Verrucomicrobiota > Verrucomicrobiia > Limisphaerales > SXTU01 > SXTU01. The sequence goes on along the minus strand of CAMCFN010000024.1, from coordinate 40,845 downwards.
CTGCGACTCGTAAGATGTTTTCACGGCGGCAAGAATCTGCTGGGTCATCGCCATGCCGAGGTCCGCCCCCAGCAGTGCTTGCTCCAGTTCCTCCAGCGTTTTGCCGGTCAGCTTGGGTGAACCGCTGACAATTCTCTTCAGTTCATGGCCCAGCTTGGCCGCCGTCTTCTGTAGACCTTCCTTGAATTTTGAAAACAATCCCATGGTAGATTCGATTGCGCCACCTGCTTGCTGTTGGACCTAGGCGGCGGCGTTGAGTGGCTTCTCGCGGCGCGCGGCGGCGCGCTTCCGCAGCGCTTCCACATAAACGAGCGGGAGCTTGATGCTGCCCATCAATGGCTTGCCCCGGTTCATGCCGTGGCAATCGGAACCGCCGGTGACCGCCAGGTCGAAATGATCCGCCATGAGCAGGTAATGCTGGCTGGCGGCAGTGGAGTGCCGGGTGTGAAAGCATTCGATGCCATCAATCCCCGCTTCCACCAGCGTTGGGATGATGTCGTCACTCTGGTTGAGCGCGGGATGGGCGATGACCGCCAGTCCCCCGGCGTGGTGGATCAGCTCAATTGCGTCGTGGGCGGAGATCGTGAACTTTGGCACCCAGGCCGGCCGGTTTTTCTTCAAGTATCGGTCGAATGCCTGATCCACGGTGTTGCACAAGCCGGCCTGCACCAGGGCGCGGGCGACGTGCGGCCGGCCGGGCGATTCGCATTTGGCGATTGCGAAGACGGCTTCCGCCTTCAACGGCACGCCTTGCCGCTGGAGCCGGGCCGCCATCTCATGGATGCGGTTCTGGCGCGCTTCCTGAAACTTCACGAGATTCGTGAGGAAACGCGGATTGCCAAGGTCAATGAAATAACCCAGCAGATGCACTTCGATGCCATCAATCTCGGCGGTGAGTTCCGTGGCCGGCACCAGTTCGATGCCCAGGCGGGCGCATTCCGCTCCCATGCGCGCACAGCCGGCCACGGTGTCGTGGTCCGTGAGCGCGACGATGGTCAGTTGATGTTGGTTCGCCGCACGCGCCATCTCTTCCGGGGAAAAAGTCCCGTCCGAGAAGGTTGTGTGCATGTGCAGGTCGGCAAACATGGCGGACAGGTTCAGGATTTTCTGGTCGCTTCGCGGGCGGGGCGCATCAACTCGCCGCGGACTTTGTCGAGGATGCCGTTGACGAACTTGCCACTGGCTTCGGTGGAGAATTTCTTCGCGATGTCCACTGCCTCGTTGATGCTGACGACCGGGGGAATATCATCGCGATAGAGCATCTCGTAGATGGCGAGCCGGAGGATGTTGCGGTCCACGGCGGCCATGCGGGTGATGTCCCAGTTCTTCGCATGCTTCACGATGATGGCATCCGATTCCGCAAGGTGTTCGAGCGTGCCCCGGATCAGGGGGTCGGAGAAAAGCCGGAGCGTGGCCTCGGCAGTTGAGGGGGGAGGCAGGGCTACCGTCTCGCCCCAAGTCGCCTTCCCATCCGAGGCTTTGGCGAGCGCCGCCTGTCTTTGTGATTCCCAAAAATGGTCGAGCGCCCCGTCCAAATTGTCCGGGGCGTTCAAGTCGCATTGAAAGAGAAACTGCACCGCATGTTCACGTGCCTCGCGTCGCATTCCCATGCGGGGAGCATAGCCGGTCTCCGATTAGCCGGAAGCCAATTTTTCTGCGCCAGCGTTCAACAACGCCGCTTTCTTCCGTCTTTCCGGCTTCATTCGTTGTGACGTTGGACCTATTCTCGGCTGGCGGGCGCTGATGCCAGCCGGGAGAGTTTCCGCGCCCCGCCCTATCTATGTCGCAATCATTATTTTTTCCCGGCCAGCGCTGGGTCAGCGAGTCCGAGCCGGAACTTGGACTGGGCACGGTCCGGGACGTCACCACGCGGATGCTCAAGGTTGAATTTGGGGCCAGTGGTGAAACCCGGCAGTATGCCCTCGACAATGCGCCGCTGCGGCGGGTGCGTTTCCGGGTCGGAGACAAAGTTCAGAGCCGGGCCAACGTCACACTCGTCGTGCAGTCCGTGACGGAGGCGCACGGACTGCTCTATTACCACGGCCGCGCTGGGCAGTTCGCCGAAACGGAACTGAACGATACGCTTGGTTTCAATCAACCCGACGAGCGGCTGCTGAATGGCCAGGTGGACTCCATCGAGACCTTTGCTCTCCGGTTCGCTGCACTGCGGCACCAGCATCGCCGCCGCAAATCACCGGTTCGCGGCTTCGTGGGAGGGCGGATCGATCTGCTTCCGCATCAGCTTTACCTTGCCCCTGAGGTGGCCAGCCGGCTCATTCCCCGCGTGTTGCTCGCCGATGAAGTCGGGCTGGGCAAGACCATCGAAGCCTGCCTGATCGTGCATCGCCTGGTTCAAACCGGACGTGCGCAGCGCGTGTTGATCCTCGTGCCGGAACCGCTCATTCATCAGTGGTTCGTGGAACTGCTCCGCCGGTTCAACCTGTGGTTTCACATATTTGATGAGGAACGCTGCGAATCCATTGAAGCCACGCATCCCGAGGCCAACCCGTTTCTGGATGATCAGTTCATCCTTTGCAGCCTCAACCTGCTGGCCGGCAATGAGCGTCGCGCACAGCAGGCGCTTGCCGCTGGCTGGGACATCCTCGTAGTGGATGAGGCCCACCACCTCGGTTGGACGCCCACGACGGCGAGTGTGGAATACACGGTGGTCGAGTCCCTCGCCCGTCAGACCCCCGGAGTCTTGCTCCTCACCGCCACCCCGGAGCAACTCGGGGTGGCCAGCCACTTTGCACGCCTCCGGCTGCTGGATGCCGACCGCTATTTTGATTTGGGCGAATTCATCCAGGAGTCGGCGGCTTACCGCGAAGTGGCGGCCATTGTGGAGACGCTGTCAAAAGGTCAGGTTCCTGCCGCTGCTCACCTTGGTCCTCTCGCCCGCATCCTGCACGCCGAAGAAGCCGAGGTAGGGGCCAACCTGGATCGAATCCGCGTCGGTGAAACGGCCGTTCGTGAGGGACTGATTCGCGATCTGTTGGATCGCCACGGTCCCGGGCGTGTCATGTTTCGCAACACCCGCACGCGGATGGCCGGCTTTCCCCAGCGCACGGTCCACCTCACGCCGCTGCCGCAACGCCTTGATGCTGCTGATCTCGGTGATGCCCTAGCCGATGAATTCGCTGCCGACACAGATGCCGCTGCTGCGGCTGCCTTTGATCCTGATTTTGCCACGGACCCGCGCATTGCCTGGCTGGTAGAACACCTGAGCCTCGTGGCCCCGGCCAAGGTGCTGCTCATCTGCCGCACCCAGCGCAAGGTTTTGGCCATCGAGCAAGCCCTGCGGCGGCGCACCAACTTGCCGGTGGCACTATTTCACGAAGGACTGCCGCTGGTGCAACGGGATCGAAATGCGGCCTGGTTTTCCGAGGAGGATGGCGCGCGCCTGCTTTTGTGCTCTGAGATCGGCAGCGAGGGGCGCAACTTCCAGTTCGCCCATCATCTGGTGCTGTTCGACCTGCCGCTCGACCCGGAACTTTTGGAGCAACGGATCGGGCGGCTCGACCGCATCGGCCAGACCTCCGAAATCCACATTCACGTGCCGTTCACCGAGGGCAGTTCACAGGAGGTGCTTTCGCGCTGGTATCACGAGGGGTTGAACGCTTTTGCCCGCAACCTGCGCGGCGGGCGCGAGCTGTTGGAGCGCTTCGGGCCTCAGGTCCGTGACCTCGCACAGGACTTTCACGAAACGCACGCCACGGCACGCGGCGAACTGGAGCGCCTCATCGCAGAGACCCAAACCGCCGGCCGGGAGCTGGCCACGCGCTTGGAACAGGGCCGTGACCGGCTGCTGGAGTGGAACTCCTTCCGCCCGGAAGTGGCTGCCAGAGTCATCAGTGAAATCCGCCGCCAGGATGATGACACTTCGCTCGACGCTTTCATGCTGGCCGTCTTCGACCACTTCGGAATTCACCTCGAAGAATTGCGCCACCGCACCTACCAGCTTGGTTCAGCGGGGATCTTCGCGGATTCGTTTCCCGGCCTGCCCGCAGGCGGCATGACGGTGACTTGTGACCGGTCGCGCGCCTTGGCCCGCGAGGACATTCAATTTCTAACTTGGGATCACCCGCTGGTTACAAGCGCGCTGGATCTGCTGCTCGGCGGGGAAAAGGGCAGCAGTTGTTTTGCACTCTGGCCTGACGCCGGAACGCGTGGCTTGTATCTCGAAGCGGTTTTCCTGCTGGAATGCATCGCCCCGCCCGCGCTCCATGTGGACCGTTTCCTGCCACCCACGCCGGTGCGGGTCGCGGTGGACCATCTCGGTGCCGATCAAAGCGCCCGCCTCAGCCCGGAAATGCTGGCCCGGCAGTTGCAGCCCGGCGAGGTGCATCGCCTGCTGGATCTGCCCGGCCTGCGTGACGATTTGGTGCCGCAGTTGCTCGCCGCAGCCGGGGCGCTTGCCGAGCGCCATGTGACGGGGCTGGTGGCGCAGGCCCGGAAGGAGATGAACGCCCAGCTCAACCAGGAGCTGGCTCGCCTCACGGAATTGCGGAAGGTGAACCGCAACGTCCGGGTCGAGGAAATCGAGGCTCTTGCTGCGCAGCAACGCTCCCTTGAACAGCATCTGCGTGGTGCCCGGCTGCGATTGGAGGCGCTGCGCCTGATCCAGCGCGGCCCCGGCAGCCAGCGGTGATCTGGTAAATCCGAGGCGCCGCATTCGCAGCGAGTGATCCCATCGCAGGACCGGATGACCAGGAGCAAAATTTCAATTAACGCCCGCCTTCGCACTCTGCCACTCTCCCCATCGTGAAGCCCGTTTGTTTGAAAACCCCTGCGCGAGTGCGTCATTGGAGGCTGCTATGAGAATGCTTGAACCCCTTTTCTGGCTCTACGTGCTGGTCGTGCCGTTTATCCTGTGGCGCCGATTCCGCGCGGCTGAGGAGAAGCAGCGGGAGATGCAAGCCCGCACGACCGATCTGGAGCGTCGGCTGGCCAAGACCGAAAAGGAACTGGAAGCCGTTCGACAACTTGCCATTGAACGGATGGTTGTCACCTCGGTGTCCGAATCGCCCGCTCCCCAATTGGAACAGCCGGAGATGCCACCAGCCCCCGAACAACTCGCCGCTGTTCTAGCGCAGGCTGCCGCGCGTGTTACCGCTCCGCCCCCCATCCCTGTTGAGGCAATTCCGATTCCAGTCAGCGTAGTGCCACCACCTCCGCCCAAGCCGCCAATGCCAGTCGTTCTCACGCCGCCCCAGCCCGCGTTCAACTTCGAGCAGTTCCTCGGCGTGAAACTGTTCGCGTGGATTGGGGCCTTCGTCGGCTTCCTCGCCGTTGCCTTCGCGCTGAAATACTCCTTCGATCAAGGCTGGGTCAGCCCCGCTGTGCGCGTCGCTGGTGGATTGATGATTGGCATCGGCTTGCTCATCGGCGGTCTCAAGCTGAACCGCGAGCGCTACGCCGTTACCGTGCAGTCCCTCTGCGGCGCGGGCATCGTCATCCTCTACGCCGACTTCTTCACCGCCCACGCCTTCTACAAGCTCATCGAAAGCTCCTACATGACCTTCGCGCTAATGTCGCTCGTCACCGCCGTCGCGTTCTTCCTCGCGGCGCGGCTCGACGCGCAGGCGGTCGCCATCCTCGGCCTGCTCGGCGGCTTCCTCACGCCAATCCTCATCACCACCGGCCACGACAACCCGCTCGGCCTCTTCGGATACGTCGCGCTGCTCGACCTCGGCCTGCTCGCCGTTGCGCTGCGGCAACGCTGGCTCCACCTCACCCTGCTCGCCGGCATCGCCACCGTGCTGATGCAGCTTGCGTGGGCCGGCAAGTTCTTTGCGGTGGAGAAAATCAACATCGCGATGACCATCTTCGTGTTCTTCAGCGCGCTCTTCTACGGGTTCTTCACGCTCGTCCACCGGGTCGCGGAGAAGACCGCCGAGGCCGTAGACAAGTGGAGTTCCGCCGCCGCCGTGCTCATGCCGTCCTTCGGCCTCGCCTTCGCGCTCTACATCTTCGCGCATCCCCATCGCGAGCTGTGCGAGCGGCCCGGCCTGATGTTCTCGTTCATTTTCCTTCTGGATCTCGCCCTGCTTGGCGTCGCGTGGACGCGCGACAAGCTCCGCCCCGTGCAACTCCTCGGCGGCGGCGCGTCTTTCTTCCTGCTCATGGTGTGGACCGGCGGCTTCCTCACCAACGACCTGCTCCACTGGTCGCTCGGCTTCACGCTGCTCTTCGCCGTGCTGCACTCGGTCTTCCCCGTCGTGCAACAGCGTTGCCAGCCCCACCTCTCGCCCGTGTGGTGGGCGCACCTCTTCCCGCCCGTCGCGCTGCTGCTCCTGCTCATTCCGCTGCTCAAGCTCGACGCCCCCTCCTTCCTCGTCTGGCCCGTCGTGCTGCTTGTGGACATGCTCGCCATCGGCCTCGCGCTGTTCACCGCGTCGCTCGTGTCCGTCGCGGTCGTGCTGCTGCTCACCATGCTCGTGACCGCGTGCTGGATTATGAAAAGCCCGGCGGTGCTCACGGGCTGGACCGGCTTGCCGGGAATGCTTCTGGTCATCGGCGGTTTCGCGGTCTTCTTCTTCGCCGCTGCGTTTTTCGTGCTGAAGCGAATCCTGCCCCAGCTCGAAGCTGCGAAGGCTGACCCAAAGAACACCACCGGTCTGCCGCTCTCCGGCTCGGTCACGCCGGAACTCGCCGTGCAACTCAGCTCGATGGCCGCCGTGCTGCCGTTCCTGCTGCTGACGATGGTCATCTTCCGCCTGCCGCTCACGAATCCCTCACCGGTCTTCGGACTCGCCGTGTTGCTCGTCGCGCTGCTGCTGGGCGTGGTGCGACGCTTCGGCACGGACTTGCTCGCACCTGTCGCACTCGGCTGCACGCTGCTGCTGGAGTTCGTCTGGCACACGCGGCACTTCGCCGGCAACGGCGATGCACCCGACTGGCTGCCGCTCGCGTGGTATGCCGGGTTCTCCGCTTTGTTCACGCTGTTCCCGTTCATTTGCCACCGACATGTCGCGGAGCGCCGCCTACCCTGGGCCACCGCCGCCCTCGCGCTGCCGTTGCACTTCTCGCTCATCTACCAGCTCTGCAAGGCAAACCTCCCCGCCTTCTACTACCTCGGGCTCGTGCCCGCCGTCTGCGCGCTGCCCGCGTTTGCTGGAGTCGTCTGGCTGCTCAAGAGAATCCCCCCCGACAACGAAGGTCGCGACGCATTGCTCGCCCTCTTCGGTGGCGTGGGCCTGTTCTTCATCACGCTCATCTTCCCGATTCAGTTCGAGAAGCAGTGGCTCACCGTCGCATGGGCGCTGGAAGGCGTCGCTTTGCTCTGGCTGTTCCACCGAGTGCCACATCCGGGCCTGCCGCTCGTCGGCGTCGTGCTGCTTTGCGTATCGTTCGCTCGGCTCGCATTCAACGGCGCAGTCTTCAGCTACCACCCGCGCAGCGACACGCCCCTGCTCAACTGGTATCTCTACACCTACGGCATCGTGACCGTCTGCCTCTTTGCCGGGGCGCGCCTACTGGCCCGGCCGCGCAACCTGGTTCGGGACTTCAACGTATTGCCGCTACTCTACAGCCTCGGCACCGTGTTGGCCTTCATGCTCGTGAACATCGAAATCGCCGACTACTTCAGCGAAGGCACGCGCACGACGTTCGAGTTGTTCGGCGGCGGGCTGTCGCGCGAGAAGCAGCTCGGGCGCGACATGACCTACTCGCTGGCTTGGGCGGCGTTTGCCTTCCTGCTGCTCGTCATCGGTTTCAAGCAACGAGTCATCGCCGCGCGCCGCGCTGGGATGGCGCTGCTCAGTGTGACCTTGCTGAAACTCTTTTTCCACGACCTCTGGCAGCTCGGCGGTCTCTACCGCATCGGCTCGCTCATCGGCCTGGCTGTGGTGCTGATGCTTGTCTCGATGTTCTACCAGAAGTTCCTCGCGACGGAGGCGGAGAAGGCGGGGCCGGCGGACGATGCTTAACCGAAGGAGCCTCATGAATGTTCTGCTCTTCCTCGCAGCCACGGTCCTGTTCCTAATCGCGCTTAATGGCGCGTTTTGGACCTTGCTCCTCTTCAATCAACTGCTGAAGCAGCCGTTTCAATTGCTACAGATGTTCGTGCTTACGGTGCTGTTGCCCGCAGCGCTCGGCATGCTGTGCATCCGAGCTTCGCGCTCGATGAAGAACTAGCCGTCCAGTGCTTATGAAGCTTCCACTCGCCTGTCCTACGCTACTCTTCCTGTCGCTTGTTACATTTGCACACCAATCAATCGCCGCCGAACTCCCCGCCGCTTGGAAGAACTTCCAGTCCATCACGCTCACGCAGCCCGGCCTCATTCGCTTCTCCGTGCCGCTGGAAACGCTCGATGCCGCGCGACCGGCGTTGGAGGACTTGCGCATCCACGACGCGACCGGGCGCGAAGTTCCCTTCGACCTCGACCGCCCCGTCCAGCGCCCCGTGTTGACTGCCGCGCCGCGCAAGTCTTCTTTCAAGGTCGAACCCAACGCCACCATTGCCACTCTCGAAACCGGGCTGGCGCAGCTGGTGGTTGGCGTGACGTTGCAGACGCCCGCGCGCGACTTCCTTAAACCCGTGCGCGTCGAGGGCAGCAGCGACGGCCGGCTCTGGGCGACCATCGCTGACGGCCTGCCCGTCTTCGCGCTGCCCGGCGGCACGACGCAGTTGCGCGTGAATTTCCCGGCCGGTCTCTGGCCGCACCTGCGCGTGACGCTCGACGACCGCCGTGCTGCGCCCGTTCCCATCACTGGCATCACCCTGCACCCCGAGTCCGCCCAAGTCGCACCCTCGGAATCGCTCGCCGTCGAAATCACCGAGCGCGCTGAGACCGACCGGGAGACGCGCCTCACGCTTCGCCTCAACGGTGGGAACCTCACGCTCGCCGGCCTCGGCCTCGTAACGAGCGACGCGTTGTTCTCCCGCCGCGTCACCCTAGCGGAGCGCGCCATCAGCGAGGGCGAGGTGCGTGAAACTCCCGTCGCCAGCGGCTTTCTCTACCGGCTCGCGCTTGAAGGGCGGCCCGCCGTGTCAAACGTCACCTTCGCCGTGGATGTGCCCATTCAGTCGCGGGAACTCCTGCTCACGATTCACAATGACGACAACCCGCCGCTCAACCTCACCGCCGTCGAGGCGAAGCGCCGTCCGGTTTTCGCTTTGTTGCTCAACGACCGCCCCGGCCCGCTGCACTTGCTTTCCGGCAACGTCCAGTGTCCCGCTCCTCTATATGATTTGGCCGCGCTACGCCGTGACTTGCGCGCCGCCCCGCTCGTGACCGCAGCGGTCGGGGCGCTCACCACCAATCCCCGATTCGCCGCCCTTGACCCGCTCGCCCTGCTCGCCGCTGGCACCACGCCGCTGGATGTGAACCCATGGCGCTTCCGCAAGGCCGTGCGGCTTGTCGGTCCCGGCCTCCAGCACTTGGAGCTAGATCTGGAAGTCCTGTCGCACTGTGCGCCGAGCTTCGCCGACTTACGCGTCGTCCTAAGCGGCCAGCAGCTCCCTTTCATCCTCGAACGCACGGCAATTCAGCGCAGCTTCCCCGTCACTGCGATTCAGGCCGAGGACCCGAGGCGCCCCAAGACCAGTCGTTGGATGCTGACGTTGCCGCAGAAATCGCTGCCGCTCATGCGCCTGACGGGTGAGACGAGCGCTCCGCTTTTTCGCCGCGACGTCATGGTTTTTGAAGAACGCGCCGATGCGCGTGGCGAAAAGCGCCGTGTCGCCCTCGGCAACGCGAGTTGGGTGCGCACCCTGGAGCATAAGCCCGGCAAGCTGGACATCGCGCTGAACCAGTCGCCCACCACGGACCGCCTCTGGATCGAAGTGGAAAACGGCGACAATCCGCCGCTAGAGCTCACCGCTTTCATCGCCTGGCACACGACCGCTCGCGTCCTCTTTCGCGCTGCGCCCGAGAGCGCGCCTGCGCTCTATTATGGCAACGCCCAAGCTGCCTTCCCGCGCTACGATCTCGATCTTGTCGCACGGCAGATTTTCTCCGCCATCAAGGTGCAGGCCAAGCTCGGCCCCGAGGAAGCATTGAGGGGCAAGCCGCTCGGCGAATCACTGGTTGGCACGAAGGGCAACGCGCTCTTCTGGGGCGTGCTGGTGGCGGTGGTCGCGGTGCTGCTCTTCTTGCTGAACCGCCTGCTGCCGAAGCCGGCGGAGCCGAGCAAGTAGGACCTGGCGGATCGCCGGCCTACTTCCGCCGGAAAAACGTTTCCAGCAACGACCCCTTCTCCGTTCGCACGACCATGCCCGGCTTCACGTTGTTGCGCTGGAACCACCCTTGCCGCGTCTCCAGCACAAACTGGATGCGATCGCTCTCCGACGGAAGCGGCGTCTCGTTCCTCGGTTGCGCCGCGTGAACTTCGAGCAGAGTGCCGTCGGCGGCAATGTAAGCAATGTCCAGCGGCACGAGCGTGTTCCGCATCCAAAAAGAACGGCGGCCCGGCTCTTCGAAGATGAAAATCATCCCCTCCATCTCGGCCATGTTCGTGCGCCACATCATGCCGACCTGATGCTCGATGGGCATGCGCGCAATTTCCGTGACCAGCTCGTGTGCGCCGAGCCAGAGCTTGAGCGTGGGCAGCTTCGGCTGCGGCTGGCCTGACTCCGTCGGGTCGTTGGTGACCATGCCGCCTCCGGCTTTGGGCGTGGAATTCGGGCTTGGACAGGCGGCTAGCAGTGCGCAACAGCACGCCAGGAACAGAACGGGAATTCGCTTCATGCGCGGCGAGCTTGGCAGAGGCGGGCGGGAATTCAATGACCCGAAGCACGGGCTTCAGCCGGACAACTTATTCCATGCTGCCCGCAACTATGGTGCGATGTGCTAGAAGCAGTGCTGTTGAAAGGGGTTTTGAAAAGCCTTGCTCCCCCTCCGTTGCCCCCGGAAACTCCGTGCACTAAGAAGCTCATGTCAGACGACAACCGCCCACTGGAGTCTTTGCGCCGCCAATATGAGGTCGAAAAGGATCTGCACGGGCGGTTGATGAATTCCACCCGCGCCCAGCGCACCACGCTCTTCGCCGAGCTTTACAACGAGCTGTTTCAGCGCGTCCCAGACCACCCGCGCCTGACGCGCCGAGACACGGAGGAATACAGCCGGCGCGCCGTGGCGGCTCGGATGAACATCCTGCGCCCGCACCTGGCGGGCGTGAAGACGTTCATGGAGGTTGCGCCGGGCGACTGCCGGCTGGCTTACGAGATGTGCCGGCATGTCGAGAAGGTCATCGCATTGGACATTTCCGACCAGAGCGGCGGGCAGCAGAACGCGCCGAAGAACTTCCACTTCGAGACCTACGATGGCTATACGCTGAACCTGCCGGACAACTCGGTGGACATGGCGTTCAGCTATCAGTTTCTCGAACATGTCCACCCGGATGACCACGAGGACCATTTCCGCACGGTGCTGCGGGTGCTTCGGCCCGGGGGTGTTTACATCTTTGACACGCCTCACAAATACTCAGGGCCGCATGACGCGTCGTTTATCTTCTCGGATGAAGCGGAGGGCATGCACCTGAAGGAGTGGACGTATCGTGAGATGGAGGCGCTGGTGCGGCGCGTCGGCTTCCGTGAGGCTTACACTTACCGGTTCGGCAAATGTCGGCAGAGCGGGTTGTGGAATGCGCTGACGTTCACCATCGAGGCCTGCGTGGGGGTGCTGCCCATCAAGCTCCGCAAAGCCCTCAGCAAGCGCCTTTTTCTGGGCGTTACCATGCTGGTGCGGAAGTGACCGGGCGGGCGCATGATGCTCCGCAAATCCATCGCGGTCGCCGCCACGCTGGCGGTCCTCACCCTGGGTTTTTTCTGGCCGGTGCGGGTGCGGGTTGACGCAAGTTTCTGGGGCCACGTCTTCGATGTGGGACATATCCCGTTGCTGGGCTGGCTGGCGGCGGTGCTGTTTTACGCGTTGCCCGCCCGCGTGCAGCCTCGGGCGCGGCGGCACGGCCTTGCTTTTGCTCTGGCGGTTGGTTTTGCGGTCGCAGTGGAGGTGTTGCAGCCGCATTTTGGCCGTTCAAAGAGCCTGCATGACGTCTTCAACGGGGCCTTGGGCGCCGCGCTCGCTCTCACGGGCATTGCGGCTTGGCGCCGGACGAACAACTGGCTTTGGCGTGGCGGCCATGCGGCAGCGCTGCTCGTGGTGCTGGGGGTGGCTCTCTGGCCGGCCTACGAGGAGTGGCAGGGGATTCGCTGGCGGCAGTCACACTTCCCGTCGCTCGGCGATTTCGAGGCCGAGGAGGAGTTGAGGCTTTGGCACCCGCAAGGTGGTTCGCGAGGACACCCGACGCACATAGCCTTCACGCGGGCCTGCGCGGCGCAGGGTGAGCAGTCGCTCCGGGTGGTGGGCGGCATCGGTGACTGGGCCGGGGTAAATTACGCCGGCGGGGACAAGGACTGGAGGGGTTTTCGCGCCCTGTCACTGGACGTGTTCAACCCCCGTGTCCCCTTCACAATCTATGTGCGGGTGGACGACAACGGTGACTGCCGCCTGCTGGGGGACCGCTTCGAGCAGGGCTTTGAATTGGCCAACGGCTGGAATCATATTCGCCTCCTGACGCCGGCGATTGAGGCTGGGCCAAAGGGGCGACGACTCAACCTTCGTTCCATCCGGCGGGTAGCGGTCTTCACCGGTGCCGGCCAGCCGCAGCGGCATTGGTTTCTGGATAATGTGCATCTCGAAGCCAGAGATGACTGAATCGAAGCAACGTCTCTCCGGGTCAACTCGTCATGTCCATAGCATCCGGTCCTAGCTACGATCTTCACAGCGCCGCATGAAAATTGCCTACGTCACTGCCGACGACCCGCACAACCTCAAGAGCTGGTCCGGCCTCTCGCATCACATTGCCGAATCGCTCAAACCTCATGGAGCGGAGATTCATTACCTTGGCCCGTTGAAGTCGGTGGTGTCGCCGACCATGGAACTGCGCCGCCGGTTCTGGAAATTGCTGGGCCGGAACCTGCTCGAAGATCGTGAGCCCTCCATTGTGAAAGGCTGGGGCCGACAGGTGGCCGAGAAGCTGCGCGGTTTGCGGGTGGACGCGATTGTTGCCACGCACACGGAGCTGCTGGCCGAGTTTGAGTCGGACCTGCCCATCGCTTATTGGAGTGACTCAAACTTCGGCTGCATGTTGGGCGCGTATCCGTATTTTCAGGCCCTCAATCCCTTCGTTATCCGCCGTGGACACGCTTACGAGCGGCGGGCCTTAAAGCGTGCTGACCTCGTCATTTATGCGTGCGACTGGGCACGGGACGCGGCCATCCAACTCTACGGGGCGGATCCGGCCAAGGTGAAGGTCATCCCATTCGGCGCGAACATCCGATGTGATCGCACGAGTGCTGACGTGGACCAACTAATCGCCGCTCGGCCGAAGGACCGGTGCAATCTGCTGTTCCTCGGTAAAGTCTGGTCACGCAAGGGCGGGGACATCGCGCTGGCAGTGGCCAAGGAATTGAACCAGTCGGGCCTGCCCACCACGCTGACACTCATTGGCTCCGAACCGCCAAAGGAAATCGTGTTGCCGTCGTTTGTGCGCAAGACCGGCTTCATCAACAAAAGCGATCCCGCTGGCCTCAAGCAATTCAACTACCTCATCGCCGAGTCGCACTTCCTCATCCTGCCCTCGCGAGCTGAGGCCTTCGGCATTGTGTTCTGCGAAGCCGCCTCCTTTGGCGTGCCAAGTCTAGCCACCCGCGTCGGGGGGATCCCGACGGCGGTGCGCGACGGCGCGAACGGTCGGACTTTCCCGCTGGCGGCCCCGCCGAGCGAATATGCGGCCTTCGTGCGTGAATTGTTTGGGAACTACGCAGCTTATGAGGCGCTCGCCCGCTCGGCCTTCCGCGAGTTCGAGACGCGCTTGAACTGGGGCGTATCTGGGTCAGAGGCGATGCGATCCCTGCGCGCGGCCGTGGAGCGAAGACGACGTTAGGGGGCGACGCTGTGACCAAGCCCTGTCGTCTCGCCCTCACCCCAATGCTGATCGTTACCGTCGACTGCGCAGGAAACCTGGTTCGGCTGCGGATGAACTGCTTCTCGCCACGGTGATTCCGAAGGAAACAGATAGGCAACCTTGATCAAACCGGGAGGCTATCCCGTGCTCATCCCTCTGGAGCGGGTTCGCTTTCCTCGGTTGCTGGCGCTTCCGCGTCTGCGGCTGGCTCGGGCTGAACTTCCGCTTCTTGCGGATAGAGGTGGTTTGTATTGATGGGCAGCAGGATGGAGAACTGCGTGGCACAATCCGTTCCGGGTGACTGCAATTTTACATCCCCACCCGCAGCGCGGGCGATGCCGCGAACCAGATGCAAACCGGCCCCCGTGTGAGGCGGTCGCTTCGTGGTGAAGTAAGGGTCCCAGATTTTTTCGTGCAACCCCTCTGGAATTCCACGGGCGTTGTCGCAGACCCGGATGGCGACATGCACATCGGTCCGCTCCACTTCCACTCGGATGGTGGGGATTTTGTTGGGATCCTCCGGTGGAAATTCGGGTTCATGGTCATCCTCGAAGCGCGTGCGAATCACGGGCGGGCGCTCGGAATGGGCTTCGATGGCGTTGTGCAGCAGGTAAAGCACCGCGCGGCTGATCTCGCTGCGCATGCCCCACCATTCAACTGAGGGGTCGAGTTGCTGTTCGAGGTAGATGCCGTAATAGGCCATTTCCGGTTCCAGCAATTGAACCACATCAGACACGACTTCCGCCGGGTGGACCAGATGCGGGCTGCGACTATAGACCGCTATGTTCAACAGTCGGCGGAGGTGATTGTTCACCTTGCGGAACTGCAAATGCGTCAAGATGAGCCGGTGGCGGACATCCTCCCGCAGGCGGTCGTCCACCATGAGCACCTGTAGGCTGGCCAGCGCGCCGGCCAGCGGCGTTTGAATGTCGTCGAGGAACGAGGCGGAAAGCTGGCCAAACCGCTTTTGCCAGTGCGCGGTGGTCATGCCGTGCTGGAAGGCCAGCATCTTCTCCTGAAGCTCGTTCTGCACGCGCCGTTGCTCATCCGGGGCCATGAGCTGGACGTTGAGTTCCTCCTGCAGTTGCTTTACTTGCAGGGCCGCGTGAATGCGCACGTTGCATTCGTGCTGCTCCACCGGCTTGGTCAGGTAATCAAACGCGCCCAGCTCAATACCACGGTGTGTGTCTTCGCTTTTGAGATCCCCTGTAACGAGAATGACCGGGATGTTGGCTGTCCGGGGGTCGTGCTTGATGGCACGGCAGACCTCGAAGCCATCCATGCCCGGCATGGACACGTCCACAATGGCAACATCCACTAGTTCCTTGCTCAGGAACTCCACCGCCGAGGCCCCGCTGCCGCAGGTGAAGCATTCGGCGTTTAAGACTCGGAGGCAGTCCCGCAACTGTCGCAGTGCTTCCGGGGTGTCATCCACCGCCAAGATGCGCGGGCGGGCGGTGGTGGCCTTGGGTGCGGCCTTGACCGCTACGGAGCCGGGCATCCGGGCGGCGGAGAGTTTTACGGGGACAGGCGGCATCGTGCGTGCGCGGGACAGTAGGAGGCGAGCAGGGCGTAATCAAGAAGCAGATTGCAGCCGGGACTAATTGGTTGACGCGGAACCAGCATTCCGCCGGAATGGAAAAGCGTCTGGGCCAACGGCGCACCGAGAACCAGAGCCAAACCATCATGAGCACCAACCTACTTTCCAGCCTCAAGCAGCACACCATCGTCGTCGCCGACACGGGCGACTTCGAGAGCATCCGCAAGTATCAGCCGCGCGACGCCACGACGAATCCCAGCCTGATCCTCAAGGCTGCTCAGATGCCGGAATACGCCGCCGTCGTGGACAAGGCCATCGCCGACGCGAAGCAGTCGGCCAGTGGGTCTGCGTTGCTCGGCGAAGCTATGGACCAGATCGCCGTCGCGTTCGGTTTGGAAATTCTCAAGATCGTCCCCAATCGTGTCTCGACCGAGGTGGACGCCCGGCTGTCCTTCGACACCGTGGCTTCTGTCGCGAAGGCCCGCTCGCTCATTGGTCGTTACGCGAAGGCCGGCATCCCGAAGGAGCGTGTGCTTATCAAGCTCGCCTCGACTTGGGAAGGCATCCGCGCCGCCGAGGAGCTCAAAAAGGACGGCATCCATTGCAATCTCACGCTGCTCTTCTCCTTCGCCCAGGCCGTCGCGTGCGCCGAGGCCGGCGTGCAGCTCATCTCGCCGTTTGTCGGACGCATCCTCGACTGGCACAAGAAGAGCACCGGCAAGGACTTCGTCGGCGCGGACGACCCCGGCGTGGTTTCCGTCACCGCCATTTACAACTACTACAAGCGCCACGGCTACACGACTGAGGTGATGGGTGCGAGCTTCCGCAACGTCGGTGAAATCCTCGAACTCGCCGGCAGCGACCTGCTCACCATCAGCCCCGCGCTGCTCGAAGAGATGCAGAAGACCGCCGGCACGGTCACTCGCAAGCTCGACCCCACCACCGCTCCCACTTTGGGCCGCGAGAAAATTTCCCTCGATGAGAAGTCCTTCCGCTGGCAGCACAACGAAGACGCCATGGCGACGGAGAAACTCTCCGAAGGCATCCGCCTCTTCGCCGTGGATACGCTCAAGCTGGAGAAGTGGGTCGCCGAGAAGCTGAAGTAGCCCCTCGGGCTCAGGCACAGACTGACTGCCATGAAGGTCAGCGGCATCAGGTTCGAACTAGCCGGGGCTGAGTTTTTCCCTGACGGGTCCGTTCATGACGTTGAGCTCGCTGCTGATTCGATAATCCAAGGCTTGCCCTGTGCTCAGGGTCGAGCGGTCGTGTTCTACCCGTCTGGCCAGTTAAAACTCGCTGGGCTTTCCGCAAGCACAACAATTGGTGGTATCCCGTGTGCCGCCGGACATGTGTTTTACCTGCACGAGAACGGCGCTCTCCTCAACGCCGGCCTGTCAAAACTCCACTCATTCGATGGGAAGACGCTCCCAGCCGGCAGTCGCGTCACTGTAGACCCCAGCGGGGCTTTGTTGGAGTATTCAGAAAGGCTAAAGGCCGACGCGGTGATTGACGGATTTCCATGCTGTTCGCTGTTCGAGGTGTGGCGATATGACAATGGTCGGCTAAGTAGATTCGTCCTGTGAGCAGCCTGTCGGATTCGTGGGGTAGCCAGCTCTCGTGGGACCGAAATCTCACTGGGTCGGAGAGGGGCGCTGATACGGCATCAAGTCTTGCATGTTGAGTTTGTGACCCGATACCGGCAGCGGGTCTTTGGTGTGATTGAGGCGGATTGGACTTGAAGCGCAAAACGACCTTACGCCAGCACATCCTGGATGACGTGCCCGAAAACATCCGTCAGCCGGTGGTAGCGACCGCCGTGCAGGAAGGTCAGCCGCTCGTGGTCCAGCCCCAGCAGGTGCAGCATCGTCGCGTGCAGGTCGTGCATCTCCACGATGTTTTGCACCGCGCGGTAGCCGAACTCGTCCGTCGCGCCGTAGGCCATTCCGCCGCGCACGCCACCGCCGGCCAACCAGACGGTGAAGCCCTGCGGGTTGTGGTCACGCCCGTCGTTGCCTTGCGCGAACGGCGTGCGGCCAAACTCGCCGGCCCACAGCACGAGCGTGTCGTCGAGCAGTCCGCGCGCCTTCAAGTCCTTCAGCAGCGCCGCGATGGGCTGGTCCACGATTCTGGCGTTGCGCTCATGGTCCTTCTTCAAGTTTCCGTGCTGGTCCCAGGGGGCGACGAAGCGAATCCCGCTCACCGCGCTGACCTCCACGAACCGCACGCCGCGCTCCAAGAGCCGCCGCGCTTGCAAGCACTGCCGGGCGTAACGCGCCTTCAGCGGGTCCGTCGAGTCGGTGCCGTAGAGCTGGTGCGTGGCCGCGCTCTCGCTGCGCAAGTCGGCGGCCTCCGGCACCGCCGTCTGCATCGCGGCCGCCAGCTCGTAGTTGCGAATGGCGGTCTCGACCGCGCTGCTCTGCGCGCCGAGTCCTGAGGCAAACGCGCGGTCGTTCTCCGCGATAAACGCAAGTTGGTTCGCCCGCGCGCCGGCGGGGCCGGAACTCGCGAGATTCTCCATCACCTTGCCCCCAGTGAGTTTAAACTGCGTCGCCTCGTAGCGCGCCGGCAGGAACCCGCTGCTCCAGTTTGCCACGCCGCCCAGCGGCATCATCCCGCCGTTGAGCACCACGAAGCCCGGCAGGTTTTCCGCCTCCGTGCCGAGGCCGTAGCTCGCCCATGCGCCCATGCTGGGCCGGCCCTGCATGGTGCTGCCGGTGTGCATGAAGTAGCACGCCTGCGCGTGTTCCGGCGACGCGCTGGTCAGCGAGCGGATGACGCACAAGTCATCCACGCAGCCGCCGAGATGCGGGAAAAGCTCGCTCACCGGCAGCCCCGATTTCCCGCACGGCGAAAACTCCCACGGACTCGCCAGCGTCTTGCCGATGGCGTCGAACTGCGTGGCATCAATCCGCATTGGAAACGGCTTGCCGTGCTCGGCGCGCAAGCGCGGCTTGGGGTCGAACGTGTCCACCTGCGACGGCCCGCCATCCATGAAGAGGAAGATGACGCGCTTCGCCCGGGGGGAGAAATGCGGTGTGCGGAATGCGGAATGCGGAACGTCCGAACCTGATGCCACCCGTCCGAACAAGCCCGCAAACGCCAGCCAGCCGAAGCCGGTGGACACGCGCTGGAGCAGCGCGCGGCGGGAGAATCGTTCGAGGCGCTTCATTGTAGGAAAAGAAACTCCTTCAAGTTAAACACCGCGTGCGCCAAATCCTGCCACGCCTTGCGTTCGTGGCCGGCGTGGGCGGTGGTTTGCTGCGTGAGGAAGTTGGCGGCGCGGGTGGTCTCCGCGTCTTCCGCGGGACGGTTCAGTGCCGTCGCATACAGCCAACGGATGCGTGCGGGCGTGTCGCCGGGCTGGTCGATGGCGCGGGTGGCAAAGTGGGTGGCCTGCTCCAGGACGAACGGGTCGTTCAGCAGCGTGAGGCTTTGCGCGGGGACGTTCGTCGGCGCGCGGCGACCGGCGGGGCTGATGGCTTTGGGCTGATCGAAAGCGAAGAGGAAAGGCGACGGATGATTGCGCCGCACCTCGAGGTAGAGGCTGCGGCGGCCACGTCCATCGAGCGGGCCGTCGGCAGGCGTGTAGTCGTCCCGCTGGCTGGGGGGAATCGTGACGGGCACGCCCGGGCCAAACTGCGTGCGGTCGAGCTTTCCACTCGCGGCGAGAATGGCGTCGCGAATGGACTCCGCATCAAGGCGACGGAGCGGCGCGTGCGAGAGCAGGCGATTGTCCGGGTCGCGCTCGCTGGCGGCGGCGGATGTCTCCGTGCTCATCGCGAAGGCGCGGCTTGTCAGTATGAGCCGCAGCATCGTTTTCACCGACCAGCCCTGCGCGACGAACTCGCTGGCGAGCCAGTCGAGCAATTCGGGATGACTCGGCTCATCGGCCAGCTTGCCGAAGTTGTCCACCGAACGCACGAGGGCCGCGCCGAAGACGTGGTGCCAAAGGCGATTCACCATCACGCGCGCGGCTAGCGGGTTGCGGAGAATGTCCTCGGCCAGCTCGCGTCGTCCGCTGGTGTGCGACTGATACGGCGTATTGCCAAAGGCGGAGAGAAACTGTCGCGGCACGGGCGCGCCGGGCTTCAGGTGGTCGCCGCGTGGGAAGAACGGCGTGTCGAACGGCGGCGCTTCATCCGAAACGGCTACGACGCGGGTGGGGACGGGGATGCGCGCTTCCAGTTCGCGGTAGCGATTAACAAGTGCCGAGAGCATGGTGTTCGGAGCGCTGGCCTCCGGTCTGGCGTTTGGTTTTGGTGCGGTTCGCGCCGGTTCGGAGACCGGCGCTCCGTTGTCGAGCACGCCGAGACGCAAGAGAGAGTTCAGGAAACTGGCTTGAGTGTCGTCGCACTTGTCGGCTTCCCAAGCCTGCGCAGCCCGGCGTGCAGCGGCAACGAATGCGGCAGCGAAGGTGGGACGCGCTTGGTGGTCTCCGATGGGCGCGCGAGAGGCGTGGCTACTCAACGCGATGCTGAGTTCCTCCGGCCATGCGGGCGGCTCGGACGGCGTCTCGCCGTCGTGGAAAACCACCTGAGCAAGGCCGGCGGCGGAACGGCCATCCGTGGGCAGCTTGCTCGCGTCACGCACAATGCCGACGTAGGGGAAGTCGTCGCGCGGCACCAGCTCGATATAAGCGCGGCGGCCTCGCCAAGTGTCGCGGATGGGCAGCGTGACCCACCGCAGGGCGGAACGGTCGTTGAGCTTGGGCGTGACTTGGGTGAAGAGCAACGAGTCGCCCTGGAAGCTCTCGATGACGAGGCGGACGCGGGCGTTGTTGTCGCCGGTGACGAGGGCGGCGATGAACTTGTTGGTGATGGTGAAGTTCGGAGAGCGAAAAGTGCCGAAGTGCTTGTCAGAGAGCAGGTGGGAGAAACGGCCAGACGGGTAGATGGCGGCGAGGATATTCGAGCCGCTGGTGGCGGGGGAGAAACCGCCAGCGGATGTGTGTTGCGCGAAACCGCCGGTGGCGAACCAGCCGTGGTCCGAGCCGGTCGTGAAGTCTGCGAATGTGCCGGCGGTTTGCAACCGCCGTTCCGTGGTGGGAGAGGTCGCGGACGGCGATTGCAAATCGCCGGCACGGAGCGCTTTTAGCAACGGCGCGAGCGGGGACTTGCCTGTCTCGGCGGCGGCGAAGGCGTTGCGCCAGCGGGTGGCTTCCAAGGCGAAAGCGGCGTTTGCCCCCTCACCCCGGCCCTCTCCCCCAGTCGGGGCGAGCGATGAAAGAGCCTCAGGCCATTGTTCGATTTGCTGTTTCCACTTCGCACCGAGCGCGGTGCGGATTTCGCTCTTCAGCTTCGCTAGTTCCGCATCGTGCGCGTGGAGTTTTTCCGCCGTATCGAGCACGCGCATCGAGGTGCGGGTGCTAGCGAGGATGCTGTAGAGGCCGTGAAAATCTCGCTGGCTGATGGGGTCGAACTTGTGGTCGTGGCAGCGCGCACACGATACGGTCAGGCCGAGGAACGCCTTGCTCAACGCATCAATCTGGCTGTCCACGACGATGACTTCCTCGCCCTTCACGTCCACGGGCGTCTGGTTGAATTCGACGAGCCGCCACCAAGCGGAGGCGAGCAGCGATTGGTTCAAGCCATCTGCCCAGCGCGGCTTTTCCAGCAGGTCGCCGGCGATGTGTTCGCGCACGAACTGGTCGTAGGGCAGGTCGGCGTTGAAGGCGCGGATGAGCCAGTCCCGGTAACGCCACGCGTGCGGGAGGAAGGCGTCGTGCTCCGTGCCGTGGGTGTCGGCGTAGCGGACCACGTCCTGCCAGTGGCGGGCGAAGCGCTCGCCGAAATGCGGGGAGGCGAGGAGCGTGTCCACGCGATGCTGGCTGCTGGCTGCTGGCCGCTGTGCGAACTCGCGCACGAATGTCTCCGTCTCCTCGACCGACGGCGGGAGGCCAGTGACAATTAAGTGCAAGCGTCGGGCGAGCGCTCGCGGTTCGGCAGGCGGGGCAGGGGACAGGCTGCGCTCTTCCAGCTTCGCGAGCAGGAAGCGGTCAATGGCGTTTGTGCCCCAGGCGGCGTTCTTCGGCGTCGGGATGGCGGTGCGGATGAGAGGGCGGAAGGCCCAGGTGGGTTGAGTGGCTGGCTTTTTGGCGGAAGGTTCAGCAGCAAACGTGTGGAGCGAGGCAAGCAGCACCACCACAAGCAACGCCGTGACTGCGCAGCGTTGTCGAAGTTGGCTGGCTCGCGGAGTCACGCCGAGAGTGAACAAGATGGTCAACGGGACTTCAAGAGCCCGTGCCGGCGACCGTGTTGCGGGTAATTCTCAAGTGCCCGTTCCTGCCGCGCCTCCCAAAGACGGCGACTGCAAGTCGCCGACACGGGCTACTTCCGCTCAGGCCGGCCTTGAATAATGTCGCCCAGCCGCTGGTTGAGCTTCTCTTGGTCGTTGGCGGCCTCGCCGATGGCACCGATGCTGTCGCCGACGCGGTTGAGGAGGTCGGCGCGTTTCTCGGCGTCGCTGACGACCTTCGCGCTGAAGTGTTCGCTGGTGCCGATGCCGGGGCCGGTGACGTTGTTGTTGTCGCGGGCCTCAATCCAGTATTCAAGCATGGAGCCTTCCGGCGGGCGGGGATTGAGCGCGCCAACCTTCCACTCATAACGCCGCCGCAGGCTGCGCTGGGCCGGGCCTTCGAGCACGAGCTGAACGGCTTTCTCCTCGCCGCCATCGACGGTGTAACGCAGCGAGAGCTGGGCGATGCCAAAGTCATCCACGGCCTCGAAGCCCACAAGCACGGTGGCCTTCTGGGTGATGAGCTCTTCCTTGCGCTCGGGATAGGTGATGCGGACGACCGGCGCGCGGTCAGGCAGCACGTCCAGCCGGTAGAGCGCGTCGTCCTTGGAACGAAAGCCATGCTTGTCCTCCAGCAGGATGGCAAAGCCCGTGAGTGCTTCGCTTGAAATCGGCAGGGTGACGGTGAATTCCTTCCCCCCAATGCCGGCGGCCTTGAGCGGGATGTCTTGCGGCAAGCTGTTGGTGGAGCTGCTCAACCGGACCGCGCCGCGCGCAATCTCCTTATTGGCCTGGATGGTTACGTTGAGCTTGCTGCCCACGAGCAAGGTCAGATCGCCCAGCGAACGCCGCACGGTGCCAAGGCCGGTGTATTCCGGATAAACCTGCGTGGCCTCGATGCGGGCGACGGTGGGCCGGTCCACCACCTCGACGCGGGCGGAGCGTTTGCCATCGCCGATGTGGAAGGTGTAGTCGAAGGAATCCTGGGCGTTTTCCAGCGTGAGCGCGAAGTGCGCCGCGTTGGTCTTGCTGCCGTCGAGCAGGAATTCCTGAGTGCGACCGGAGGCGAACTTGAGCACCAGCTTGCCCTGATTGGGAACGGCTCCCTTGGCTAGGGCGAAGAGGCTGGCATTGTCGCCGCGCGCCAGCCGGAGGTCGCCGCTGGTGGTGGCGATGCGGGTCTTGCGCGGCACTTCGATTTCCTTGGACAAGAAGGCCCGGCGCAGCAGGTCGCGGCTGACTTCCTCGCCCCGGAAGAACAGCACGGTGGCAATGCCGACGATCACCACGGCCCAGCCAGCCAGTCGGCGCAGCTCCCGGGTGGAAATGACCCGGCAGAAATCAATGGGCCCGGCGATGCGCTCGGTTTCCGCCACCAGGGCGCGGACGAGGGCGGGTGCCTCGCCAGCTTGCAGCGCGCCGGGGCGGGTGAGCTGGAGGGCGGCAATCAGCCGGCTGCCAAACTGCGGCATGCCCCGCTGGACGAGCAACGCGGTGGCATCGTCGTCCGGCTGCCGGAGGCAGGGGATGAGAATGTGGTGCCAGATGATGTGTCCGGCGGCGGCGAGGTAGCCGAGGAAGAGCAGGAAGCGGACGGCCCAAGGAAAGTCCAGCCACCAGTCCAGCAACATGCCGGCTGCGAGCGCCAGCGTCAGCCCGCCGACGAGCATCGCCACGCCGGAACCCGCCGCCACGCTGGTGTTCTTGGAGCGGACGGCAGCGATCTTCCCCGTGAGCAAAGGGCTCGGCGGAATGGACGCGGGGCGTTGTTCCGGGGCGGCGGTCATTTCAAGTGCGACAGTTTGCGGAGCACCCACTCCGTCGAGACCACTCCGAGCAGCAGCAGGAAGTAAAGCGGGCTGGCCCACAGCTCGACTTCCAGCGGGGAGCGGACGCGCTCGGTCTTGGCGCGAATCTTGTCCGGCAGTTGGAAGAGGGTTTCCTCGCGGAAGAACTCGCCGCCACTGAGGCCGGCCATCTCGCGCAGGAGCGACTCGTTCATGGCGGTGTCGCCCAGCTCAAAGCGCGGGGCGGTGACATTGAAGTCCACCCGCGTGTCGACGTCGCTCTCCACGCCGAGCTTGTAGTTGCCTGCGGCGGGCGCGATGAACTCGCCGCGATAGACCCCGGGCTGGTCCGGCACCGGACGCAGGGAAATTTCGGTCGCCCCGCCTCCGTCCCCGGTGCGCAGGGTGTAGCTGCCCTTCACGACCGCTTCCTGCACGGGCTCGAATCCCGCGCGATACAGCCGGGCGTAAACACTCACCCGCTCGCCGCTGACGAAGTTCTGCCGGTCCAGCGTGAGCTGCGTGCGCCGCGATCCGCCGGTGACGTGCGGCAGGGCCAGGCGCTGGGCGATCTGGCCCCAGAAGGTGGTGTAAACCTCGTCGCCCACGTTCTTGCGCCAGCGCCAGGTGTTGTCCGTGCCCACGAACAAGGCCTGCCCCAGACCGTATTGCTGCACGGCGACGACGGGCATGGGACCAAAGCGCGAGGCCTTCAGCGGGTCGGTGTCCACGAGCAGCACCTCGGCACCGGGCTTGGCGCGGGACACCTTGGCGACCCAGTAAATCGGCGGCAGGGTCTTCCACATGGCGAGGCTTTCCTCCTCCTTGTCCGCGAGACGGAGCATCGTGGAGGTGCGGCCCTGCGTGGTGAGCGCGAGCTTGACGGGCTTTTCGGCCGAACCATCGCCGGTCGCCGTGGCGGTGTTGACGGCGTCGAACTCGACCGGCAGCAACTGCTCAATCGGGGTGTTGCGCCAGGCGCCAGGGCTGAAGCGCTTGCCCGCGACCATCAGCAGGGAACCGCCGAAGCGCGCCACGAACTCGTTCAGGTTGCGCTGCTGCTCCGGGGTGAGCTGCCGCGGGTCCACGTCGCCGAGGACGATGAGGTCGTATTTGAACAGCTCGTCCTTGTTTGCGGGGAAGCGGTCGAGGTAGGGCGAGTTGTCATCGCGGGCGATGGACGGCGCGCCCTCAAACAGGACGCACTTCAAATCGACGCGCCGGTCGCGCATGAACATCGCCTGCAAGTAACGGAAGTCCCAGCGGGGCGACTGCTCGACGAGCAGCACGCGAATCTTCGAGTCAATCACCCGGAGGTGCTGCACGCGGGCGTTGTTGTCCTTCACGGTCTCATCCGGGCGCGCCTCGATGCTGGCTTCGAGTTCAAAGTCACCGGTCTTGTCGGGCGTGAAGCGGAGTGCGATGACCTGCTCGCCATCGGGGCCGAAGGTGATTTCCCGTTCGTCCACCTTGGTGTCGCCGAGCTTGAGAACGACCTTCGCCTTTTCTCCGGAGAGGCCCTGGGAACGGACGCGCACGTTGGCCATCACCTCGTCCTTCACGAAGGAGACCTCGGGCGCGAAGAGGTTCGCCATGATGATGTCCCGCGGGCTGGTGATGCCCAGCCCGTAGATGTAAAGCGGGACGCCGTCCTGCTTGAGCTGCGCCGCCAGCTCGCGCGGGGAGAGCCCGCTGTTGTTGCCGCCGTCGGTGAGGAGGACCACGCCGGCCAGGGGTTGGCCGCGCTTTAGTTCGACGGCCTTGCGGAGGGAATCGCCGATCGGCGTTGTGATGGCGTTGGCCTCCAGCTTGTCCACCCAGTCGAACTGCGCGATCTTGGCCTTGCGACGGACCTTCTTTGCCTCGCCTTCGCCTTCGGTAAGCTCGGTCTTGCCGCGCGGGAGGGCGTTGAGATCGGTGCCGAAGCTGAACGGGACGAGGTCAAACTCGTAGTCCAAGCGGGGCAGCAGATCGAGCTTCTCGTTCTTGAGCGCGCCCTTGAGCACGTCGAGGCGGTTGAGGTTCTGGACTTCGCGGGCACGGGCGGGAGCGGGTTGCTGGGTGAGGCCCTTGGTCGGGTCCATCAAGCCCTTGGCGAGCGCGGCGCGCTTGAGGTCGTCGGGGTTCACCCGGGGATCCTTGATTTGCATCGAGGCCGAACCATCCACGAGCAGGAGCAACGTCCGGCGCACGCTGCCCTCGACGGTGAAGGACAGCACGGGGCGGAGCAGCAGGAAGCTAAGGAGGACGAGGAACGCCACCCGTAGCCCGGTCAGCAGGTAACGCCGGGCCGGTGTCGTGGAGGGCGGCCATTGCCGGTAAGTCCACACGCCTAGTGCGGCGAGCGCCAAGGCCAGCAGAATCACCCACCCCGCGCCCAAGCCGCCTTGGAACGCGAGCCGCGCGCCGGCGAGGTCGCCAGCGGCTTCGACGCGTGCGCCGAGGAGTTTGAGAATCAATTCGGTCATGGCCTCATTTCGCCCGGCTGAAGTATTGCGCCAGGAAGGTTTCCAGGGCGGCGCACAAGAGCACCAGTATTAGGATGGGCAGCCAGTATTCCGCGCCCACCCGGGCTTTCTCTACCAGTTCACGGAGTTGGAGCATCGGGCTCCAGCGTTCGACAACCGCAACTTGTCCAAGGGCTTTCACCTCGTCAGGAGGCAGCTCCGACAGGTTGGACTCCGAGGGGTCGGGTTGCGTGGCGAACTTGATCACGGTGGGCGGGTCCGCCACCGAGACTTCGTAGAGGCCGGCGCGGTCGGTGGCATCGTAGGAGAGCAGCGGTGCGCCGTTGACCAGTTCAATGCGGCGCAGGTCGCGAGTGCCTGCGGCGGCTCCCGGGGCCATGACCACGGCTTCCTTGTTCAACAGATCCTGAGTCAGGCGGCGCGCGAAATGCTGCCCGACGCGCAGGTTGGAACCATCGTCGCTGCGCTGGACGAGTGTGCCAAGCGTTCGGTGGAGCAGGGGAACGAACGCGGGGCGCACGGCCAAATCTGTCCAGGCGGTGTCCGCCGTGCTCGCGAACAACACGACGCGGCCGAGGCCGAAGGCGCGTTCCGCCATGGCCACGGAACCATCCGAGTAGCGCAAAATCGCCTTGGGCGATCCAATGGAGGCACCTGCCTCAGCCGCCGGAGTTTTGGCAGCTTCCTTTTTGCCAGACTTCTCTGCTTCCGCCGCCGCCGGCGGGGCGGGCATCAGGGTGAGGTCGAGGGTGCGGAAGAAACGTGCGGTGGCGAGCGTGCCCGACGCGTTGTCATTCCACAGCGAGACGATGGGGTGATCGTAGCCCTTGGATTGGAAGGTCAGGTATTTCTCGTCCTGTCCGGCATCGCCGCGCGGTTCGCCGAGCGTGGCGGGCAGGAGTTTGCGGGCGTTGGCGAGCTGGGAGTTGTAGAAGGCAGCGTTCACCTTGCCGCCGGGGAACACCAGCAGGCCGCCGCCGCGTCGCACAAAGTTTTCCAGCGCACCGGCCGTGTCGTTGGAGAAGTCCGGCACGTTGGCCAGCACCACCGCGTCGAAGTCATCAAACCGCACCCCGCCCAGATCCGCCGGGGCGAGCGTGGTGGTTTTGACGAAGTATTGCTCGGACTCCTCGGCCGAGACGGGCACGAGCGCGTGGCCTAGGAAGAAGGTTTCCGCCTCGCGCGGCTCGGTGCCGGGGTCGCCATCCACCATCAATACCCGAATCTCGCGGATGGCGCGGACGGCGAGCGTTCGCTGATCGTCTCCGGGGAAGCGGTCCGCCGGGATGCGGGCAGTGACGGAATGCCAGCCTTCCGCGCGGAACTTCGCAAACAAGGCCACGCTGCGCGCGCCACCGGGTGGGATGCTGGGAATGGTGATTTCATCAGCGGAAGCGCCGTCGATGGCAAGGGAGACACGGACATCCTTGGCCTCCTGTTTGCCGTAGTTCATGACCTGGGCCTCGAAGCGCAGCGGCCGGTTGACCGGTGAGAGGCCGCTGACGAGGACGAGGTTGTTGACGGCCAGATTGCGCTCTTCTGCCTCGCCGACCAGCACCAGGTAGGCGGTAACCTGTTGCTCGCCACTGGCCTGCTTGGCTTTCTGAAGCGCCTTCTGGATATCGCTCAACTGCCGCCAGCCCGAGGCCTGGCCGTCGGTTATGAGGTAGATTTCCTTCCGGATGGCGGAGCGGCCCTTGAGTGTCTCCATGGCCTTTTCGATGGCGGGGAAGAGATCGCTGGGGCGGTCTGAGAGCGGGGCTTCACGGACCGTCTTGCGGGCGAGGTTTAGATCGTGCGTCGGCTCCTTGATGACCTCCTTGGCGACATCGGAGGCAAGGATGACGGCGGTGGCGGAGCCGGAGGGCAGGGCGTCCACGGCCTGTTCGGCTACCTTGCGGGCCTTGTCGAAGCGGGTTTGCACGCCGTCGGAAACGCCCATGCTCGCGGAGTTGTCGAGGATGACGACCGCCGAGACCTTTGACTGGCCAAAGAGGTCGTGATTGCTGGAGCGCAAAGCGGGACGGGCCAGGGCGAGCGCGAGCAGCAGCAGCATGAGGCAGCGCAGGGCGAGGAGAATCATGTCCTCGATGAGCATGCGCCGCTGGTTCTTCTCCGTGGAAACCTTGACGAAGCGCATCGCCGCCCACACGACGCGCTGGAAGCGGCGACGGTTGAGCAGGTGGATGACAATCGGGACCGCCACGGCCCCCGCGCCAAAGAGCAGAAATGGATTGAGGAAGCTCATTTGACTGAGGTCTTCATCCGGAAGGCCAGATAGCCGGACAGCACTTCATGCAGCGGCTGCGCCGTGTTCACTGGCACGAAATGGACATGATTCTTTTCGCAGCCTTCCCGCAGCGTGGCACGGAAACGCTCCAGCTCGGCTTGGTAGCTGGCGCGGATTTCCTGCGGGCGGGTCAGGATGTTCGGAATGGCCTCCAGACCGACAAACTCGATCAGGCCAGTGAACTTGAACTCGATTTCCGCCGGGTCGAGCAGTTGGAAGACGACGACCTCGCTGCCGCCGAAGCGCAGGTGCTGGATGCCTTCGAGGATCTTTTCTTCGTCGTCGAACAGGTCGCTGATGATGACCACGATGCCCCGGCGGCGGATTTGCCGGGCCATGTCGTGGAGAATGGCGGCGATGTTCGTCTGGCGGGCCGGTTCAAACGCGGCCAGCGTGGCGAGCACCTTGTGAATCATTGCGTGGCTGTTGCTGCGCGGGACGTAGTCGCGCGTCTCGTTGTCAAAAATGTCCAGTGCCACGGCGTCGCGCTGATGGAGGATGAGGTAGCTCAGGCAGGCGGCGAGCATCTTGCCGTAGGCAAACTTGGTGTAGCCGCGGGAGCCGTATTTCATGGACTCCGAGCCGTCGAGGAGGATGTGCGCGACGTAGTTGGTCTCCTGCTCGAACTGCTTGATGTAGTAGCGGTCGGTGCGGCCAAGCACCTTCCAGTCGAGATAACGAAGGTCGTCGCCGGGCGCGTATTCCCGGTGCTGGGCGAACTCGATGGCAAAGCCATGGTAAGGCGACTTGTGCTCGCCGGCCATGTAACCCTCGACGAGGTAGCGCGCGTGCATCCCAAGCGTCTCGGCGCGGGAGATCGCGACGGGATCGAGCAGCGTGGCGAGGGTGGCGGCGTCCATCAGTGGGAATGCGGAATGGGGCGAACGTGGCGGCGGTCAGGCCCGAGATTCGTCATTCGACCTTCGACTTTTCAGGCAACCTTCTGATCCTTCGGAATCGCTTCGAGAATCTTCTTCACCACGTCATCGGCGGTGATGCCTTCGCTCTGGGCGGCGAAGTTCGGGATGATGCGGTGCCGGAGGATGGGACCGGCCACGGCCGCCACGTCGTCACAGCTAACATGGACCTGCCCGCGCAACATGGCCCTGGCCTTGGCCGCGAGAATGAGGTTCAGGCTCGCACGCGGCCCGGCACCCCAGGAGAGGAACTTTTTGCAATAGTCCAGCGCCTCCGGGGTCTTGATGCGGGTCACGCGGACGATGCGCTCGGCGTAATGGTAAACATGATCCGAGACCGGCATGCGCCGGACCGTGGCCTGGAGTTCGAGGACGTCCTCCTCAGTCAGGACCGCCTTCGGCTTCTCCATCGGCGCGCCGGTGGCCATCTTCATGATCTGCAATTCCTCGGCGGTGCTGGGGTAATCCACCGTGATCATGAACATGAAGCGATCGAGCTGGGCCTCGGGCAGCGGGTAGGTGCCTTCCTGCTCAATCGGGTTCTGCGTGGCGAGCACGAAGAACGGATTGGGCAGCGCGTAATCTGTGCCGCCGACCGTGACCTTGCGCTCCTGCATCGCCTCCAGCATAGCGGCCTGCGTCTTCGGTGGCGTGCGGTTGATTTCGTCGGCGAGGACGATGTTGGCGAAAATCGGGCCCTTGAGAAACCGGAACGCGCGTTCGTTGGTCTTGGGGTCCTGATAGATGACCTCGGTGCCGGTGATGTCGCTGGGCATCAGATCGGGCGTGAACTGGATGCGCTTGAAACCCAGGTGCAGCGTCTGCGCGAGCGAGGAAACGAGGAGCGTCTTGGCCAGACCGGGCACGCCCACGAGCAGGGCATGGCTGCGGGTGAAGATCGCAATGAGAGCCTCCTCGATCACTTGGTCCTGTCCGACGATCACTTTGCTCAGTTCAGCCTTGATCGTCGCCGTGGCGGCCTTGAGCTTTTCAACCGCCTTCAAATCATTCTCGTCCGAGGAGGACGAAGTTGTGGTCGTCATTTTTGTTTGAGCCTTTCGCAGTTACGCCGTTAGGCGTTGGGAATCTTCCACAGTGTTTCCGCAAACAGCTTTTGAGCCAACGAAAATTCTGCGGACCTGTTGCCGACGCGAGGGGGTGGGGGGCTATTCAGCAGCGTGGGGCAGCAGGAACATTTGCGCTGCGTGGTCGGCGAAGCGCAGGCCGCGCGCGGTGAGTGCGAAGCGTCCTGCATCGCGACGGGCGAAGCCCTCGGCGACCAGCTGATCCATCTCTGCCGACCAGTGTTCGCCGAGGTCGAAGCCGGTGATGCCGCGAAACTCGGCGAACCCCCAGCCGACGTTCATGCGCAGGCCGAAGGCGGCAATCTCGCCGGCACGGGCGAGCGGCGGAAGCTCCTCGCGCGACTCGATGGCACGGACGCCTTTTTCGAGTTGCTCGCAGTAGAGCTGGGTGTTCGACCAGTTTTTCGTCCGCACGCCGCGCACGTAACCGGCGGCGCTGGGACCAAGCGCGTGGTATTGGCCACCGCGCCAGTAGTTCACGTTGTGGCGGCAGGCGAGTGTCGGCGGTTTGCAACCGCCGTTCGGCGCGTTCGTCGCCGGACCGAACGGCGACTGCAAGTCGCAGGCACGAGCGTCTCTCGCGAAGTTCGCCACTTCGTATTGGCGGAAGCCGTTCGACTCAACCGTCGCGACGAGTTCTTCATACATCGCCTCGGTCAGCTCCTCGTCCACGTCGAATTCGCCGGCCTGGAGTTGATGAAACAGCGGCGTGTCATCTTCGTAGATCACCTCGTAGCAGGAGAGATGCTCGCTGCCGAGCGCGAGGGCGTCGCGGAGCGTGGCGCGCCAGTGGTCCATCGTCTGCGTGGGGATGGCGAACATGAGGTCCACGTTGATGTTTGCAAAGCCGGCGGCGCGCAGCGTGTCGAAGGATTTGAAAACCTGCTCGCGGCTGTGGATGCGACCGAGCCGTTCCAGCAATCGCTCATCCAGCGACTGCACGCCCATCGAGATGCGGTTCACGCCATAGTCACGGAGCAGCTTGGCCTTGTCCGCAGAGACAGTGGCGGGGTTGCACTCAACGGTCCACTCCTCCGCGCCGAGCAGACCGAGCCGCTCGAACGCTTTCAGGATTTGCTCCCACTGCTTGAGGTTCAGCAGCGACGGCGTGCCGCCCCCGAAGAACACCGTGCGCGGCTTCAAATCAGGCGCGACTAACTCCAACTCCCGCACCAGCGCGCTGACGTAGCGGCTGACCAAGTCCTCCTTCGGCACGGCGGAGTAGAAAGCGCAATACTCGCACTTGTGCGCGCAGAACGGGACGTGCAGATAGAGCGAGAAAACGGGGGAAACGTTCAACGCCAAACGTCCAACGTCCAACGCTAAACTCAGACCGGCGTTCGGAGCGGCGGCACTTTGAACGTTGAGCGTTGCGTGTTGAGGGTTGAACGATTCAGCCATCACAACCGCAAGTGTTCCCACAAGTCCGCTGGCTGGAGCCGCAGGTTGATGTAGAAGGGGCCGAACTCGCCGAAGCGGGCGCTCACCTCGTCGAAGCGCATTTCGTAGATGATTTCCTTAACGGCATCCAGGTTGTGCGCGATGAGCGTCACGCCCCATTCATACTCGTCGAGGCCGGTGGAGCCGGTGATGAGCTGGGAGATGCGCCCGGCGAACTTGCGCCCGGTCTTCGCGTGGCTGCCCATGAGCTTTTTGCGCGCGTCGAAGTCGAGCATATACCAGTTGTCGGCGAGGTCGCGCTTCTTGGTCATGCCGTAGAAGCACATGATCTCCCAGTCCTGCATCTCGGGATTCAAGCGGTAGTGCTTGTATTCGTCGTTGCGCTGCTTGGCGGCCGCGAAGGCCTCGTCGAACTCCGGCGTGCCGGGTTGGAGCTTGCGTTCGCCGTGCTGGATCATCCGCTTCAAGTCGTCGTCGGTGGTGACGTATTCCGGCAGCTCGGTGACGCTGAGATAGGAGTAAACCGGCTGCAACGCGCCGGCAGGGAAGGCCAGTTCCACCTCACGCTGCATCGCGCTCAAGTCCTGCAATTCGGCGGCGTAAATCATGAAGCCTATATCCGCCTTGCCGCCGACGCCCGCGTAGGTCGCCACGCGTGGTGCGGCCGGGCCAGCGAACTTCGTGGCGATGGCGTCGAGGCGGTCACGGGCGGCGGCGGACTCGCCAGCGGGCAATGCGGCCCAGCGGACACGATCAACGCGGAAGAACAGGTGCAGGACGTGGATGCCTTGGGTGAGCTTGACGGAGGGGATGGCCATGAGTCGGAAGTAATCAGTGTTCAGTGTTCAGTAATCGGTGGGGGAAGCGTGGCTGAGGTTGCGCAGCGCAATCAACTTTCAACTTTCAACTGCCCTCATTCCACGAGCATTGCTTGGTCGAGCATTTGTTCCAACTGCGCGAGGATGGCTTCATCGCTGGCGATGAGCGTTGCCCCGGCGGCGAGGGCATCGGCCTGCAATTGTTCATGCCGTGGACTGCTGAATGCGAGGATGGGCAGGTGCGCCGTCGCCCCGTTGGCTTTGAGCGACCGAATGGCGGCGCAGGTATCAGTGCCCTTCAACTCCAAATCCACAAAGACGATCAGCGGCTTCTCCTGCTCGGCGGTAGCGGCGAGGCTGGCAGCGTCCGTGAGGTGCTGAATGCGGTAGCCCTGGTCGCGCAGCTTGTTGCCGAGCGCGCTGCCGGGGAGCAGGCGTTCGTAGAGGAGCAGGGCGAGCGGACTGGTCACGATCCACAGAGTGGGGAGCAGCGGAGGGAAATGCAACTCCACCCGCAGGAGACTCCGCACGGCGTCTCCTACACGGGCTGGAGCTTTACATGGCGGTGTGGTTTCATTTGCGCATGGCAACTGCCACGCTCGCCGACATCGTCCGTCACTGTGACAAGCTCCTCCGCACTGCCGAGGTCGCGGACTGGGATCGCGCGCACAACGGTCTGCAAGTCGAGAACGATGGGCGCGTCACGCGTCTCGCGGCGGCGGTGGATGCCAGCCTCGCCACGGTGAGACTCGCGATCGCGGCGAAGGCAGACTTGCTCTTGGTTCATCACGGCTTGTTCTGGAGCGACACGGTCCCGTGGACCGGCCAACGCCGCGAGCTGCAGCGCCTGCTCATCGAGAGCAACCTCGCCATCTACAGTTCGCACCTGCCGTTGGACTTGCATCCGAAGCTCGGCAACAACGCGCAACTCGCCGCCGCGCTGGGCTTCAAGCGGGTTCGCCCGTTCTTTTTCGAGAAGGGGGCGCACATCGGCCTTCAGGTCGAGGCAAAGGTCAGCCGAGATGAATTGGCCAAGCGCCTTACGCACGCCACCGGAGCTGTGCCGAAGCTGCTGCCGGGCGGGGCGGGGGAATGCCGTCGTATCGGCATTGTTACGGGTGGGGCCGGGGCGGAGTTGAAGAAAGCGGCGGCGGAAGGCGTGGACACCTTCATCACGGGCGAGGGGCCGCACTGGACCTTCGCGCTGGCCGAGGAGCTGGGGGTCAACGTGTTCTACGGTGGCCATTACGCCACGGAGACTTTCGGAGTGAAGGCCTTGGCGGCCCACTTGGCCCGGAAATACCGACTGCCGTGGAGCTTTCTCGATTACCCCACGGGATTGTGATCTTGGCCAAGTGCTCCGGCGGGTGGGGGCGGGCGCGTAGTTTCAGTTTGCAACAGGCTGATTCGCTTTTAGATTAGGCCCACAAATGAGCAACGCATTTCGTTTGGTATCCGGTTCCATTCTTGCGGGCGTCGCATTCGCCTCAAGTTGCCTTACCGCCGCGGCCCAAGTGGACTTCGCCCGGGACATCCGCCCCATTCTGGAAGTCAATTGCACCAAGTGCCACGGCGAGGAACAGAAGAAAGGCGGCTTGCGCCTCCATACCTTGGCTGATGCCATTAAAGGTGGTGATAGCGGCACCGCCCTTGTTCCCGGCAAGGCGAAAGACAGCAAACTATTCAGCTCCACCGCCCTCAAACCAGACGACGATGGCGTGATGCCCCCGCCCAAGGAAGGACTGTTGCCGAAAGAGCAGCAGGAAAAGCTCCGCCAGTGGATCGACGCCGGTGCGAAATGGCCAGCCGGGGTGAAGCTCGGCGTCTCCAAAAAGATCAACTTTGCCAAGGACATCCAGCCCATCTTCGAGTTCAACTGCGTGGCCTGCCATCGCGAGGGCCATGCCAAGGGCGGTCTGCGCATGGAGACGCGGGAGCTGACTTTCAAGGGCGGCGACGGTGGCACGGGCGTGGTGCCGTTTCAGGCGGAGAAGAGCCCCATTTACGCCTCGACGACGCACCCGATTGACGACGAGCGTGTGATGCCGCCGAAGGCGAAGGATCGGCTCACGAAGGAGGAGATTGAGTTCGTGAAGCTGTGGATTCAGCAAGGCGCGGTCTGGCCCGACGGCATCGTCCTCCAGCAGAAGAAAAAGGAGGCGGCTTCCGGTGCGAACGAGAACGAAACCGTCGCCACCATCCACAAGTTCATCACGGCGAAGCACCAGGAGAAGACGGCCGCCGACATGAAGCCCTACACGAACACCGTCGTGGGCACCGAGGTGAGCTACGCGCTCGTGCCGATTCCGGCAGGGCAGTTCGTGATGGGCAGCGCGATGGGCGAAAAGGGCCGCGAGGCGAACGAAGGCCCGCAGCGCACCGTGAAGATTTCCCCGTTCTGGATGGGCACGCACGAGGTTACTTGGAACGAGTTTGAGCTGTTCATGTATATTGACGAGGAGAAGAAGTTCAAAGACCGCATCAAGTCCGACGCGGCGATTGACAAGATCTCCGAGGGCGTCGCGCGCCCCACCAAACCCTATGTGGAAATGTCCTTTGGCATGGGCAAGGATGGCTATCCGGCCATCAGCATGACCCAGCATGCGGCGAACAAGTATTGCCAGTGGCTCTCCGCGAAGACCGGCCACTTCTACCGCCTGCCGACCGAAGCCGAGTGGGAATACGCCGCGCGCGCCGGCACCAAGACGGCTTACTCCTGGGGCGATGATGTAGCGGACGCGAAGCAATACGCGTGGTTCGAGGCGAACAGCGACTTCAAGTATCAAAAGGTAGGCAAGAAGAAGCCCAATCCTTGGGGCCTCTACGATATGCACGGCAACGTGGCTGAGTGGTGCATCGATCAATACGAGCCAAATTACGACAAGGTGAAGGCGCTCGTTCAAGACCCGTGGCTCAAGCAAGCGTCGCCCTATCCGCAGGTTGCCCGGGGCGGCTCTTGGGATGACGGCCTCGCGAAGCTGCGCAGTGCCGCCCGGCGTGGCTCGGACAAGTCATGGAAGCAACAGGACCCGCAGCTCCCAAAGAGCATCTGGTATCTCACGGACGCGCAATTCCTCGGGTTCCGCATCGTGCGTCCGTTGACGGTGCCGAGCGCGGCAGAGATGCAGCGCTTCTGGAACAGCGAGCAGGAGAAGGAATGAGGCGGACGGGTTGGTCCGCCACGCCGGACTAGGTGGCAAAAGCCCTTGGCCAGTGACCGGGGAAGTCGAGTCCGTTTCCTGCGTTCGGCGGAAGTGTTCCCATCGCTTCAATGCGATGGCGCCTGTTCCCGAATCTGGTCCGCCCCATGCACCAACCCGTTGCGTTCGACGTAACGACAGTCAAACCAGCCATCCAAGTTTGTATCGCGGCGGAAAAACTTGTCTCCGTTGGGCAGGGTGATCGTTTCCTCGTCCACCAAACCATCGCGGTTGCGGTCCACGTGAGTAGTGTGACCTCGCTGCCAGACCATACCGGAGGGCGAGTCGCTAATTTTTTTCCAGCGAAGCTTTTGCCAGAACACGACGGCAACAACCAGCAACAGGGCGTTGAACGCCCAGAGCAGCTTGTCGCGGCGGGTTGGTAACCAAGCTCCTCTCATTCGAGAAAACATCCCTGTTTCGGAGTTTTCCTTGATCTGCGGGGCGTCACTCTTTCCGGATGGCCGTCCAAGGTTTGCCATCCGCACGGATAACGCCCCGATACATGCCCTGAGTGTTGAAGGGCATGGCCACGTTGCCCTTGGAATCGAGCGCGATGACGCCGCCCATTCCACCAGCTTCGGACAGCTTGCGCATCACCACGTCCGTTGCGGCGTTGGTGAGCGACCAGCCCTGATAATCCATCTTGGCGGCAATGTCGTAGGCCAGCACCCCGCGCAGGTAGTATTCGCCATGGCCGGTGCCGGACACGGCGCAGGTGTGGTTGTGTGCATAAGTGCCCGCGCCGATGACAGGAGAATCCCCGATGCGGCCGAAACGTTTGTTGACCATCCCACCGGTGGAGGTGCCGGCGGCCAGGTTGCCGTGCTTGTCCAAGGCCACCGCGCCGACCGTGCCGATGGACTCAACCCCGCCGTGCTGGGACTTCTCCTGCTTTTCCTTCCGGGCCTTTTCCTGACGCTGCACCCGTTCCAGTTGGAGGCGGCGAAGCTCGGTGACGAAGTATTCTGGCGGCATGAGAGCCAGATTGTGCTGCTTTGCCAGTGCCTCCGCGCCTTCACCTGCCAGCATCACGTGCGGCGTCTTGTCCATGACGAGCCGGGCCAGCTCAATCGGGTTCTTGACGTGTTTCACTCCGGCCACCGCTCCGGCCCGGTGGCTGGCTCCGTCCATCAGGGAGGCGTCCATTTCCACGGTCCCCTCGGCGGTGAGCGCGGAACCTCTCCCGGCGTTGAAGAGGGGCGAATCTTCCAGGATGCGAATGGCGGTGATCACCGCATCCACGCTTGTGCCGCCGCGGGCGAGCACTCCATGGCCAGCCAGCAAAGCGGCTTCCATGGTGGCCCGGCTGGCCTTCTCACGGTCGGGTGTGAATTCATCCTTGGCCATCAGTCCCGCACCCCCATGGATGACGAGGACGAAGCCTGCCGTTGGGGCGGCGCTGGGCTTTGGCTCTTGTGCGCGCGGAGACATCACGGAGATGGACAACAGCAGGGCGATGACTGGTGTGATGCGCATGAATCAGCGTTTTCGCCGGTCGGGTTTGAACTGCACCAAATCCAACGCCCGCTGCACTGAAGCAGACGGCACCTTCTGGCCCCACGTCACCTTCCCGAGGCGTTCGGCGAGCACGAATTTGATTTCACCCGCGCTCACCTTTTTATCGAGCGTCATGGCAGCAAGCAGCCCGCCCCGTTGGCTGGCGCTCAACTTGAGCTCCACCGGCAAACCAGCCGTGACGAACAGCGCGCGGATGCGCTCCACTTCGTCCGTTGACAAGCCCAGCCGTTCGGCTGACAGATGCGCCGCCGCGACCTGCCCAATCGAAATCGCCTCGCCGTGAAGGTAGCGCCCATACGCGGTGATGGCTTCGATGGCGTGACCGATGGTGTGGCCGAAGTTCAGTATCGCCCGCAGCCCGCTCTCGGTTTCATCCTGCGAGACCACGTCCGCCTTGATTTCGCACGAGCGTGCGACGATGTGGGCGAGGGAGGCGGCGTCACGGCGGAGAATCTTTGGCATGTCGCGCTCCAGCCGCACGAAGAGGTCCGCATCGTAGATGATGCCGTATTTGATGACCTCCGCGAGGCCCGCGCGGAACTCGCGCTCCGGCAAGGTGCGCAAGGCGTTGAGATCACACAGCACGAGCCGCGGTTGGTAGAAAGCGCCGACGAGGTTCTTGCCCGCCGCGAGGTTCACCCCAGTCTTGCCGCCGACCGAGCTGTCCACTTGCGCGAGCAAGGTCGTGGGCACCTGCACGAAGGGAATGCCGCGTAGGTAACTCGCCGCTACGAAGCCCGCGAGGTCGCCCACCACGCCGCCGCCGAGCGCGACGATGAAGGACTTCCGCTCCATGCGGTTTGCGGCGAGCTGGTTGTAGCAGGCTTCGACCTGTTTGAGTCGCTTGGCGGTTTCCCCAGCCGGCACGGTGATGAGCAGGGGCTCGAAACCGGCGCGGTTGAGGCTTGCGAGCGCGGGCTTGGCGTAACGCGCAGCGACGTTGGTGTCCGTGATGACGGCACATTTCTGGCCGAGCTTGAGAGCAGCGCAATCCGCGCCGAGTCCAGGCAGCAGGCTGCCGCCAATCTTGATGTTGTAGCTCCGCGTCCCTAGGGACACTTTCACCAAAGGCATGGCCGCACACTAAAGCTCGGCCAGCAGGCTGTCACCGCTGAATCTGACGGACGTGGTCGAGACCGGTGTTTGCAGGGCGTCCTTGGATTTGCTGAGTGCGGGCAAGGGTAATCGGAGCTTCAGGAGAATTCTTTATTTTGTTCACCGCTCGTTCTGGCTAAGAATGTGGCAGACAGATGCACGACCCCATCACCAAAGCCGCGACGCTCCTGGAGGCGTTGCCCTACATCCAGAAGTTCAGCCACGCCACGTTCGTCGTGAAATACGGCGGCAGCTTCATGGACTCGCCCGATCCTGCTGTGCGCAACGGTGTGGCGCGCGATGTCGTGTTCCTCGAAGCGGTGGAGATCAACCCCGTTGTCGTTCACGGCGGCGGCAAGGCCATCACGCGCGCGATGGACGCCGCCGGGCTGAAGGCCAACTTCATCCAGGGGATGCGCGTGACCGACGAGGCGACGGTCGGCGTGGTGGATCAAGTGCTCTCTCGCGAAATCAACCCGGAGATTGTCCGCACCATCCAGTCGCTCGGCGGCAAGGCGCGGGGCTTTCTGGGCACAGACATTTTCACTTGTCGAAAGCTCTGGCTCGACGATAAGGACCGGCCCGGCCAGAAGCTGGACATCGGATACGTGGGCGAGGTCGTGGGGGTGAACACCGCGCCATTGCTGGAGTGCATCGCGCACGGCATCACGCCGGTCATCAGCCCCACGGCGCGTGGCGAGGACGGGAAGATTTACAATTGCAACGCCGACGTGGCTGCCGCGCAGGCCGCCATCGCGCTCAAAGCCCGCCGGCTCGTCTTCATGTCCGACGTGCCCGGCCTCATGCGCGATCCCCGAGACCCGGCGACGCTGATCACGCACCTGCGCATTGGTGAGGTGCCATCCCTGAAGGCCGTCGGCGTGGTGGACAAGGGGATGATTCCCAAGGTGGACAGCGCCGTCGCCGCCATCCAGTCCGGCGTGGAGAAGGTCCAGTTTGTGGACGGCCGGCAGCAGCATTCCGTGCTGCTCGAGATTTTCACGGACGAAGGGGTTGGCACCGAAGTCGTGGCCTGATGAATCTTGCTTGTTCGCTTGATCCGCAATTTTCTCTGTGACCTTTGCGCCCTTTCGCGGCTAAATCTCCGCGCGTAATGAAAGAAATCGTTCCGACACCGCCCGCCATCGTTCATAACGAGCAGCAAGCCGTCCTTGGCCTGTTCCAGAAATACGTCGTGCCCAGCTACGGACGCTTCGAACTGGTTTTCGCCCGCGGGCAGGGGAGCCACTTGTGGGACGTGAACGGCAAGCGTTATCTCGATCTCGGTGGCGGCATCGCGGTCTGCTCGCTCGGCCATGCGAACTCGGAAATCACCGAAGCGCTCGTCGAGCAGTCGCGGCGGATGATGCACATCTCGAATCTCTATTACCACGAGCCGCAAGGCCGACTGGCGCAGCAGATTGTCCGTCACCTCGCCCCCGGTAAGGTGTTCTTCAGCAACTCCGGCGCGGAGGCGAACGAAGGTCTCTACAAGCTCGCGCGCAAGTTTGGCCACGACGAGGGGCGCTTTGAAATCATCACCGCGTGGAACTCCTTCCACGGGCGCACGCTTGCGGGCATCGCGGCGACGGGACAGGAGAAGGTGAAGAAAGGTTTCGAGCCGGCGGTGGCGGGCTTCAAGCATGTCCCTTACAACGACCTGCAAGCGGTGCGGGACGCCATCACGCCTGCGACCGCCGCGATTCTCATCGAAGGCGTGCAGGGCGAGGGCGGCATCGCTCCGGCGAGCGCGGACTATCTGCTCGGCTTGCGACAGCTCTGCGACGAGCAGCGGATGCTCTTGTTGATGGACGGCGTGCAATGCGGGCACTTCCGCACCGGGCGGTTTCAGAGTTTCCAGCGCCTGCTCGAAGGGGTTCCTAGTGCGGACAAGTTCCTGCCCGATGGGGTCTCGATGGCGAAGTCGCTCGGCGGTGGTTTTCCCATCGGTGCGTTCTGGGTGCGTGAGGCGCACCACGGCGTGCAGCTGTGTGACTTGCTTGGGCCGGGCACACACGCGACGACCTACGGCGGCACGCCGCTCGGGTGCGCGGTCGCGAACAAGGTCTTCGAGGTCATCGAGCGCGACCGGCTGGCGGACAACGCGCGCGAGACGGGCGCGTGGATGAAGGCGGAGCTGGAGAAGCTCGCCTCGCAGTTCCCGCAGGTCATCAAAGGCGTGCGCGGGCTAGGCTTCATGCTGGGCATCGAATTGGCTGAAAACATCCCGGCCTTCGCCAACACGGGCAAGGTTGGCTCGCTCAATTTCGTCAACCGCCTGCACGACGCGGGTGTGCTCACGGTGCCGAGCGGCACGCAGGTCATCCGTTTCCTGCCAGCCTTGAACTTGCGGCGCGAGGACGCGGCGGAAGGCCTGTCACTGATAACCGGTGTCGTTAAGGCCATCGCATAAGCGCGCCATGCCTCTCCCCCAGGGTCTTTTGTTTTGAGTTGGTGATCATGCGCGGAGGAGGCGGAGGCCGTGGTGGGGGTGGGCATGAAAATGTTCCAGCCACGGGGGCAGGGGCTGTTCGGGATGGTGCTCGGCCAGCACCGCCAGCACCGCACTGCGCAGCAG
>CAMCFN010000023.1 GCA_945874145.1 Akkermansia muciniphila | reverse complement strand
GGCAAGCCGGAGAAATCCGAGGTCCTCAAGCGCATCACGACGAAGGACGCTCATGATCTGATGCCGCCGCCCGACTCCGGCAAACAGCTCACTTCCGCGCAGAAGGAAACTCTGCGCCGCTGGGTTGCCGAAGGTGCCGCGTATCAAGGGCACTGGGCGTTCGCGCCGCTGGTGCGAACTGAACTACCAAAGCCCAGCGGCGGCTTTTCGCTATTCGGCTCCAAGTCTGCGAAGGCAGAGGCGCTGTCACCGATTGACCAATTGCTGCAGGCGCGCCTGAAGAATGAAGGTTTGAAGTTTTCTCCCGAAGCCGACAAGACGACCTTGATCCGTCGCGCGGCGCTCGATCTCAGTGGCATTCCGCCCACGCCGGACGAGGTGGACGCCTTCCTCGCGGACAAGTCGGCGAATGCCTTCGAGAAGGTGGTGGATCGCCTGCTGGCCTCGCCCCGCTACGGCGAGCGCATGGCGATGCTGTGGCTTGATTACGCGCGTTACGCGGACAGCCACGGCTTCCAGACCGACAGCTCGCGTTCCATGTGGCCGTGGCGCGACTGGGTCATCAAGGCCTTCAACGAGAACATGCCCTTCGACCAGTTCACTATCTGGCAGCTCGCCGGCGACCTGCTGCCCGAAACCGCCAACTCAAAACTCAGAACTCAAAAGTCAGAACCCCTGATTGCCACCGGCTTCAACCGTAACCACCGCATCAACGGCGAGGGCGGCCTCATCGCCGAGGAGTGGCGCATCGAGACCATCATTGACCGAGTCGAGACCACCGGCACGAC
This sequence comes from Akkermansia muciniphila, assembly GCA_945874145.1. Taxonomy (GTDB): domain Bacteria; phylum Verrucomicrobiota; class Verrucomicrobiia; order Limisphaerales; family SXTU01; genus SXTU01. The sequence goes on along the minus strand of CAMCFN010000023.1, from coordinate 54,107 downwards.
GTGGCTCGGCCTGACCTTCAACTGCTGCCGTTGCCACGACCACAAATACGACCCCATCACGCAGCGCGACTTCTATTCCTTCTTCGCCTTCTTCAACAGCATCGAGGAGAGCGGCACGTTGAGCGGCATCCGCGCCAATCGCGGCGGCGGCAACCCCGACCCGACCATCCACGTCACCACGCCGGAGCACGACGTGAAGCTGGCGGAGTTGAACCAGTCGCTGCAAACCGCCGAGGCCAAACTCGCGGACGCGGTGAAGCAGTTGCCCAGGCTCATCGAGGAATGGGAGCCGACGTTCATCGCGAAGCTCGACCCCGCCGCCGCTGCGTGGAAACTGCTCGAACCGACCTCGGTGAAGGCCGCGAGCAAAACCACCTTCACCCGCCAGCCCGACGCCTCATGGCTCGCCGTCGGGGCTGCTGCCGGGCAGGAGATTTACACCGTCACCGCGCCCGTCGCGGCGGGGACGCTCGGCGGCGTGCTGCTCGAAGCCTTGCCCGACGCCTCGCTGCCCGCGCAGTCCGTGGGCCGCGCGTTCAACGGCAACTTCATCCTCAGCGGCATTGAAGCAGAAATCACCGCGCCATCGCTCGCGAAGGCCGAGGTCATCAAGTTCACCAAGGCCGAGGCCAGCTACTCGCAGAAGGGCTACGAAATCGCGCAAGTCGTGAGCGCGAAGGGCGGCAAGGGCTGGGCCGTGGACGGGCCGACCCGCAAGGAGCCGCTCAAGGCGATGTTCCTCGCCGACCGCGTCGTCACCGTCCCCGCCGACGCCACACTCACCGTGCGCCTGCTGCACAAGTCGAGCGGCGCGCACTCCATCGGCCGCTTCCGCCTCTCTGCCACTTCGCTCGCGCCGGGCTTGGCGAAGCTCGAGGGTGGGCCGCAGGTGCCGGACGCGTTGAAGAAGATTTTTGCCACCGAGCCCGGCAAGCGTTCCTCCGCCCAGCGTGCCGAGCTGACGAAGTTTTTCCGTGCCAATGCCGAAAGCCCGATGAAGACGGCGGATGCCGCCGTGGCTGCCGCGAAGAAGGCCGTGGACGACTTCGAGCTGAAGCTGCCAACCACGATGGTGATGAAGGAAATCGCGACGCCGCGTGACGCCTTCATCCTCGTGCGCGGCGAATACGACAAGAAGGGCGACAAGGTCAGCGCGGGCGTGCCGGCCGTGCTCCCGCCGTTGCCCGCCGGTGCGCCGACGAACCGCCTCGGCCTCGCGCAGTGGCTCGTCGCGCCCGAGAACCCGCTCACGTCGCGCGTGTGGGTGAACCGCACGTGGGAGAAATTCTTCGGCTACGGACTGGTGAAGACGACGGAGAACTTCGGCTCCCAGGCCGAGCCACCGAGCCATCCCGAGTTGCTCGACTGGCTGGCGACGGAGTTCATCCGCCTCGGCTGGGACATGAAGGCGTTTCAGAAAACCATCGTGACGTCGGCGGCTTACCGGCAGTCCTCGAAGGTCACGCCCGAGCTGGTGGCGCGCGACCCGGAGAACCGCTTGCTCGCGCGCGGCCCGCGCTTCCGCCTGCCCGCCGAACTCATCCGCGACCAGGCGCTCGCCGCGAGCGGCCTGCTCGTCGAGAAGCTCGGCGGCCCGAGCGTGCGCCCCTACATGCCCGAGGGCGTCTGGGACGAGACGAGCCGCTACGGCGACTTGCGCGGCTACAAGCACGACAAGGACGCCGGCCTCTACCGCCGCACGCTCTACACCGTCTGGAAGCGCACCGCCGCGCCACCCACGATGCTGCTATTCGATTCGCCTACGCGCGAGATTTGCACGGTGAAGCGCAGCCGCACGAACACGCCGCTCCAAGCCCTCGCGCTCCTCAACGAAGTCACCTACATCGAAGCCGCCCGCGCCCTCGCGCAGCGGATGCTCACTGAAGGCGGCGCGACCACGAGCGAACGCCTCACCCACGGCTTCCGCCGCGTGACCGGTCGCACGCCGGACAAGGCCGACCTCGCCGTCCTCACTGCTGGCTTGGAGAAACGCCTCGCCAAGTATCGCGCCGATGCCGACTCCGCGAAGTCCCTCCTCGCCCAAGGCGAGTTCAAGCCCGACGCGAAACTCGATGTGGCCGAACTCGCCGCCTACACCGTTACCGCGAACGTACTCCTCAACCTCGACGAAGTCATCACGCGCGAATGAAAACGTCTTGGAGCGCGGACGCCCACGTCCGCAGCAAGTTTGTTTCAGGAGCGACGCGGCTGCGGACGTGGGCGTCCGTGCTCCGCTCGCTGGGAGCCCTCCTGCTCGCCACGACTTCCTTCGCTGCCGCCCCTCTCCCCGCCGACCACGCCGAGCGCATGACACGCGGTCTCGTCACCTTCGCCCAGCACATCCGCCCCGTGTTGGTGAAGAGCTGCCTTGGATGTCACGGCGGCGAGAAGACCAAGGGCGGCCTCGACCTCGCGACGCGCGACGAGTTGCTCAAGGGCGGCACCGAAGGCGCGGCCATCGTGCCGTTCAGCGCTGCGCAGAGTCGGCTGCTCAAACTCGTCCACCACGCCGAGGAGCCGCACATGCCGTCGAAGGCGGACAAACTTTCCCCTGAAGTCATCACCCGCCTCGCCGCGTGGATTGACGACGGCGCGCCCTACGACGGCCCGCTCCTCGCCGGCAAGGTGGCGAAGGACAAATCCAAGGTGACGGACGAGGATCGGAAGTGGTGGGCGTTTCAGCCGCTCGTGCGCCCGACGCCTCCCCCAATCGGCAATCCCGTTGACCGCTTCCTCCTCGCAAAAGCCGCCCCTCGCCAACTCGCCCCGCCTGCCGACAAGCGCACGCTCATTCGTCGCGCTCACCTCGACCTCCACGGCATCCCGCCCACGCCCGAGGCCGTGGACGACTTCCTGAAGGACACTTCCCCCGACGCCTGGCCGAAGCTCCTTGCCCGCCTCCTCGACTCCCCGCGCTACGGCGAGCGCTGGGCGCGGCACTGGCTGGATGTGGCGCGCTTCGCCGAGAGCAGCGGCTTCGAGCACGACTACGACCGCCCCGGCGCGTTCCACTTCCGCGACTTCGTCATCAAGGCGCTCAACTCGGACATGCCCTTCGACCAGTTTCTGCGCTGGCAGCTCGCGGGTGACGAGTTCGATCCGGAGAATCCTCTGGCCTTGAGCGCGACAGGTTTCCTCGGTGCCGGCGTGTTCCCCACGCAAATCACCGCCAACGAAGTCGAGCGCACGCGCTACGACGCGATGGATGACATGCTTTCCACGACCGGCTCCGCGTTCCTCGGCCTCACCATCGGCTGCGCGCGCTGCCACGACCACAAATACGACCCGCTCCCGACCGAGGATTACTACCGGATGCTCGCCACCTTCACGACGACCGTGCGCAGCGTCGTGGACCTCGAGATAGAGCCGGAGAAAAACCGTGACGCGAAAGCCAAGTGGCAGGCCGAAGCCGCGCCGCTCGCCGCCGAACTGAAACGCTACGAAGCCGCGCTCGCACCGAAGTTCGACGCCTGGCTCGCGTCCGGCGCGGCGATGCCGACGGGCGGCGTCTGGACCATCGTGGAACTTGCGAGCACGAAGTCCAAGGCCGGCGCGGCGTTCACGAAGCTCGACGACCTCTCCTACTTGGCCGAAGGCGCGAACGGCGCGAGCGACGAATACACCTTTACCTTCACCACGACGCAGCGGCGGCTCACCGGGCTGCGCTTGGAAGCCCTTGCCCACGCCTCGATGACGAAGGGCGGGCCGGGCCGCGCGGACAACGGCAACTTCGCCTTGAGCAAAATCCTCGTGTCTGCCGCGCCGCTCGGCAGCTCCGCCGCGCCCCGTCCCGTCGTGCTGGCGAAGGCTGAGGCGGACTTCGAGCAGAACAAGACTTCGCTGTCCATCGCGTCGTCGCTCGACAACGACCCGAAGTCCGGCTGGGCCGTGGACCCACAGTTTGGCAAGGACCACGCGGCGGTGTTCACGTTTGCCGAGCCGGTGGACTTCGCGGGCGGCGCAACCTTCACGGTGCGGCTTCAGTTCGAGGTCAACACGAAGCACAATATCGGACGTCCGCGCCTTGCCGTCATGGCCGATGCGGAGCCGACGTTGAAGGCCGAGGACTTCCCCGCGAAGGTCGCCGAGGTGTTGCGGAAGGCGAAGCAGCCGAACTTCAAGTTGGGTGCCGCCGAACGCGAGACGTTGCTCGCGTGGTGGCTGCGCAAAGACGCCGGTTGGCGCTACCGGCAGGCCAAGCTCACCGCGCACGCCAGCCGGGATCCGGGCACCAAGACGCAGGTGCTCGTTTGCGCCGAGGGCAACAAGCCGCTGCGGATGCACACGCAGGGCGCGGACTTCTTCGAGCAGACGCACTTCCTTCGGCGCGGCAGCACGGACCAGAAGCTGGGCGTCGCGTCGCAGGGCTTCCTCCAAGTCCTGACCCGCGCGGCTGACGCAGAGAAGCGCTGGCTATCGCAGCCGCCCGCGGGCGCGAAGTTCTCCGGCCGCCGCAGTTCACTGGCGAACTGGCTCACGGACGTGGACAGCGGGGCAGGGGCCTTGGTCGCGCGCGTGGCGGTGAACCGGCTTTGGCAGCACCACTTCGGTCGCGGCCTCGTAGCGACGCCGGATGACTTCGGCCGCACCGGCGCGCTGCCGTCGCACCCGGAGTTGCTCGACTGGCTGGCTGGCGAACTGGTTCGCAATGAGTGGAAGTTGAAGGCGGTTCACCGGCTTATCATGGAGAGCGCGGCTTATCGGGCCGGAAGTAAGCAGTATTCAGTGTCCAGTGTTCAGTCGGCGAATGGAGCCGTCGGGCGTTCGGACAAAGTGCGTTCACTGAACACTGACTCACTGAACACGGAACACTTCCTCGCCCGCGCCACGCGCCGCTTGGAAGGCGAGGCCCTCCGCGACGCGATGCTCGCCGTCAGCGGCCAGCTTGATGCGACGATGTTCGGCCCGGGCACGAAGGACGAGCGCAGCAAGCGGCGGAGCATTTACTTCACGATGAAGCGCAGCCAGCTCATCGGCTCGATGGTCGTCTTCGACCAGCCGGAGCCGCTCGTGAGCCAGGGCGCGCGGCCCACCACGACGGTCGCCCCGCAGGCGTTGCTGTTGATGAACGGCCCGCAAGTCCGCGACTGGGCGGAGGCGTTCGCGCGGCGGGTGGTTGCGGAGACGCCCGGCACCGAGACGCCGACGCAAGTAAACCGGGCTTACCTGCTCGCGTTGAGCCGTCCGGCCACGGCGAAAGAGCAGGCGAGCGCGGCTGCCTTCCTCGCGTCGCAAATAGCCAGCTACGAGGCCGAGAAGAAGCCGGACGCCCGCCACCTTGCGCTCGCCGACTTCTGCCAAGTCCTCTTCGGCCTGAACGAATTTGCGTATGAGAACTGAAACCAAAGTGCGTGCCGGCGACTTGCAGTCGCCGTCCGGCGCGTTCTCCCGTCGCCAGCTCCTTCAGCGCGCGGGTGGTGGCCTCGGCTGGCTCGCCGCCGCCAGCTTGCTCGGGCGCGATGCAATGGCCGGGCCGTTGAACCCGCTCGCGCCGAAGCCCGCGCACATCACGCCGCGCGCCAAGTCGGTCATCTGGATTTTCGCCAATGGTGGCCCGAGCCAGGTGGACACTTGGGACTACAAGCCCGAGCTGGCCAAGCGTGACGGCACGGAACTGGCCGGCTTTGACAACAAGACCGGGTTCTTCCCCGGCTCCGTCGGGCCGCTGATGAAGTCGCCGTTCGCGTGGCAGCAGAGCCGGCAGAGCGGCACTTGGACTTCGGACCTTTTCCCGCATCTTGCGCAGCAGGTGGACAAGCTCGCGTTCATCCACTCGTGCCACACGAACTCGAACAACCACAGCCCGGCGCTGTTCATGATGAACACCGGCGTCACGCGCATGGGCTACCCGTGCGTCGGCTCGTGGGTGACTTACGGGCTCGGCTCCGAGAGCGACGCGCTGCCGAGCTTCGTGGTGATGAGCGACCCGCTGAATCGCGGCCTGCCCAAGGGCAACGCGCTCAACTGGGGCGCGGGTTTTCTGCCGAGCGTGTATCAAGGCACCTGGCTCAGGCCGCAGGGCGAACCCATCGCGAACCTCAAGCCGCCGGCGAATCTCAACGAGTCGCGGCAGCGTGCGCAGCTCGACTTGCTCGCGTCGCTGAACCGCGACCACCTCGCGCAAGGCCCGCTGGACAACGAGCTGGGCGCGCGCATCGAGAGCTTTGAGCTGGCGTATCGGATGCAGACGGCTGCGCCGGAGGCGTTCGATGTGTCGCGTGAGCCGGAGCACATTCGGAAGCTCTACGGCATTGGCGAGAAGCACTGCGGTCACTTCGCTGCGCAGTGCCTGACCGCGCGCCGGATGGTCGAGCGCGGCGTGCGCTTCGTGCAGGTTTACAGCGGCGGTATGGAGAACCAACAGAGCTGGGATTGCCACTCGGACCTCGTTGGAAACCATCGCGGCTTCGCGGCGGAGGCGGACCAGCCCATCGCCGCGCTGCTCGCGGACTTGGAGCAACGCGGCTTGCTCAAGGACACGCTGGTCATCTGGGCGGGCGAGTTCGGGCGGCTGCCGGTGTCGCAGAAGGGTGGCAAGCCGGGTCGTGACCACAACCCGCACGCGTTCACCGCGTGGCTCGCGGGCGGCGGCGTGAAGGGCGGCGTCCACTACGGCGAGACGGACGAGATTGGCTTCCGCGCCGCCGTGAACAAGGTGAGCGTCCGCGACTTCCACGCGACGATTCTGCACGCGCTCGGGCTAGACCACGAGCGGCTGGCCTTCAAGTTTCAGGGGCTGGACCAACGGCTGACGGGCGTGGAGCACGCGCGGGTGGTGAACGAGATTTTTGGGTGAGGCAGGCGACCTTGGGCAGGGGAATCGGGGGCAGGGGGATTTTTGGAGGGGTCTTTGGCTGTGCTTTTCGCAGGCCTGGTAGGCTTGGCCTTGCTCACTCCACGGTGTCCAACTGGCGATCAGCGCCGCCGCCGCGTTGGGGGACATTCGGGCGGAGCATGCGCTTTTGCCGTTCCCGGTCGCCGGCGTTGCGGACCACGGTGATGGGTGCCCCGGTATTGATGTCCAGGGCGCTGTAATACATCGCCGCCGCACCGGTCATGGGCAGGGGGATGAAGTCCTGGACCTGCTGGAGGTTCCACTTCTCCTCCTTGAGGAAGGTTTCCACCGCGCCCATTTCCTTCTCGGTGCAGCCCGGAAAACTGCTCATGAAGTAGGGCACGAGGTATTGTTCTTTGCCGGCCTCCTCGCTGAGGGAGAAGAATTTCTCCATGAAGCCCTGAAAGTCGCCGGCTGGCTTGCGCATGCGGCGCAGGACGTCGGGGTGCATGTGTTCGGGTGCGACCTTCATGTGGCCGCTGACATGGTTCTGCACGAGCTCACGGGTGTATTCGGGCGTGCGCAACGCCACATCCATGCGGATGCCGGACTGAACGAAGACGTGTTTGACGCCGGGCTGGCTGCGGGCTCCACGCAGGAGATCGAGCTGCGGCTGCTCGTTGATGCCAAAGTGCGGGCAGATGGTGGGCCAGAGGCAACTGGGACGATGGCACTTCTTGCACGCCTCGACGTGGCCGTTTTGGGCCGCGTAGAGATTGGCAGTGGGACCGCCGAGGTCGGACACGGTGCCCCGGAAGGTTTCGGATTCGGCCAGCTTGCGGACCTCCTTGAGCACGGAGTCCACGCTGCGGCTGGAGAGGAACTTGCCTTGGTGAAAGCCCAGTCCGCAGAAGGTGCAGCCGCCGGCGCAGCCGCGTGAAACGATGATGGAGTCCTTGATGGTGGCGAAGCCCGGGATTTTGCCCGTGTGCAGCGGGTGCGGGAGCCGCATGAAGGGCAGTTCGTAAAGCGCGTCCAGGTCGGGGCCGTCCACGGGGAATTCCGGCAGCTCCTGCAGGACGGCGCGGGGGCCGTGCATCTGCATGAGCCGCTTGCCGGCGTAGGGCGTCTGCTGGGCCTCCACCACCTTGGTCAGGCGCAGCAAGGCGCTTTTGTCGGTCTGCATTTCCTCCCAGGAGGGCAGGGTGATGCAGTCGGAGAAGTCCGTGGCAGCAGTCGCCTTGGCCCCCAGAAAGCGGGCGGTGCCACGGATGCCGCTGAGGTCGGGGTTGCCGGCCGCGAGCCGCCGGGCGATTTCGCACGCCGGCCGTTCGCCCATGCCGAAGACGAGGATGTCGGCCTTGGTGTCGGACAGGATGGAGGGCCGGAGCTTGTCTTCCCAGTAATCGTAATGGGCCACCCGCCGCATGCTGGCTTCCATGCCGCCGAGGACGACCGGCACCCCGGGAAAGGCGCGGCGGGCCATCTGCGAGTAAACCACGGCGGCGTGGTTCGGGCGTTTGCCCGGCGTGCCGTTCTCGGTGTAAACGTCCTCCTTGCGCTTGTGCCGGGCGGCGGTGTAGTTCGACACCATCGAGTCGAGGTTGCCCGCCGTGATGCCGACGAACAAACGCGGCGTGCCCATGCCTTGGATGGACTCGATCTTGGTCCAATCGGGCTGCGCGATGATGCCCACCCGGTAGCCCTGGGCTTCCAGCACCCGGCCAATCATCGACGCCCCGAAGGACGGATGGTCCACATAGGCATCCCCGGTGATGATGAGGATGTCGAGCTGTGCCCAGCCTTTGGCGTCCATTTCGGCACGGGTCATGGGCAGGAACCCCTTGGGGTCAGGTGCCGGAGTCTTTGATTTGGTCGCCATGTCAGTGGTGAGAATGCTTCATTTCGCAGCAAGGCGCAATCCCGGTGCCCGGAGCAGTCGGCTTGGGTTTGCCATGCGCTTGGACGGCAACTAGTTTTCCGCCATGCGTTTTCCTGTGCTTTGCGGGTTTGCCTGTCTGGTTGGTCTGTTGGTGGTCCGTGCCACGGCCGCCGTGCCCGAGCCGCTGACCTTGAAGCTCTGGCCGGAAGGCGTGCCGAGCGCGATGAAGCCGAAGTCCGAAGCCACGACGAAGTTGATCCAGTCCTTTGGCGGAGCACAGCCGGGTCGGGTGACGGATGTCACCGAGCCCACGATCATGGTGTTCAAGCCGGAACAACCCAACGGAACTGCCGTCATCGTCGCGCCCGGGGGCGGGTTCATGTTTTTGTCCTACGCCCACGAGGGAACCCAGGTCTGCGAGTGGCTCAACTCGCTCGGGGTGACGGCCGTGCTGTTGAAATACCGCACCCCCACGCGAGACGAGGCGGAGATGTTCGCCCTGCCGGTGCAGGACGCGCAGCGGGCCATGGGGCTGGTGCGGCAACGGGCGGCGGAGTGGAAGCTGGATCAGCGCCGGGTGGGCCTGCTGGGATTTTCCGCTGGCGGGAATCTGGCCGGGCATGCGGCCTGGGACCGGACGCCCCGCACTTATCCCCAGCAAGCCGGGGTGGACGATCCGCGCGGACCGGACTTTCTGATCTTCATTTACGGCGGCGGATTCCTTGACGCGTCGGACAAGAGCAAGTTCCGCCCCGGCTTCAGTGTGCCTGCGGACGCGGCGCCAGCGTTCTTCCTTGTTGCGCATGACGACAAGTCCAACCCCATTGAGGCAGCCATGCTCTATCTCGAATACAAGCGACAGAATCTCTCGGCCGAATTGCACATCTGCGCCAAGGGCGGGCATGGTTTTGGCATGCGGAAAGGTGGGCAACCCATCCACGACTGGCCGGCGCGTTGCGGCGAGTGGATGAAAAGCATGGGCTGGCTCACAGCCAAATGATGCGCCAAAGGTGAATCAGCGATGGACCAATGCGGGTCTATCTGGAAGTGTCAGAGTGAACCTCAACTCAAAGCGATGAACTGCAACGACCATTTGTTTCAAGGCTTGGATGAGCGCAGCCGCACCGTGCTGGCCCGTCGCACATTTCTTGCCAACTCTGCTGCGGGCATGGGCATGGCCGCGCTGGGTGCGCTCATGGGCAACTCGATGAGCGCCGCGCCGACACCTGCGCCTGCCGCCGCGTTCCCGAATTTCGCGCCCAAGGCCAAGCGCGTCATCTATCTCTTCCAGTCCGGCGCGCCGTCGCAGATGGATTTGTTCGATCCCAAGCCGGAGCTGGACAAACACCGGGGCGAGGATTTGCCTGAGTCCATCCGCAAGGGCCAGCGGCTGACCACCATGACCTCGGGACAGAGCAAGTTTCCGGTCGCGCCGAGCCTCTTCAAATTCGCGCAGCACGGGCAGAGCGGCGCGTGGTTGAGCGAGCTGCTGCCGCACACCGCGCGCATCGCCGACGACCTCTGCATCATCCGCACGCTGCACACGGACGCCATCAATCATGACCCGGCCATCACCTTCTTTCAGACCGGCCACCAGCTCCCCGGCCGGCCGAGCATGGGCTCGTGGTTGAGCTATGGCCTTGGGAGTGAGAACCGCGACCTGCCTGCCTACGTGGTGCTCACCTCGTTTGGTTCGGGTCGTCCGGATGACCAGCCGCTTTACGATCGCTTGTGGAGCAGCGGTTTTCTGCCCACACAGCACCAGGGCGTGAAGTTTCGCAACAAGGGCGATCCTGTCCTCTACCTCTCCAATCCGCCCGGCCTCGACCGCGAGACGCGCCGCGAGACTCTGGATGAACTCGGCGCGTTGAACAACCGCCGCTTCAAGGCACTCGGCGACCCGGAAATCCAAACGCGCATCGCGCAATACGAACTGGCCTTCCGAATGCAGGCCAGCGTGCCGGAGTTGACGGATCTCTCGAAGGAACCGGAGTCCATTCTCGACAGCTATGGTCCCGACGTGAAACGCCCCGGCAGCTACGCCGCGAACTGCCTGCTCGCGCGCCGCCTGGCCGAGCGGAATGTGCGTTTCATCCAACTCTTCCACATGGGCTGGGATCATCACGGCGGCCTGCCCAGGGCCATTCGCGGTCAATGTAAGGACACCGACCAAGCCACGGCGGCGCTGCTAATCGACCTGAAACAACGTGGTCTGCTGGAGGACACGTTGATCGTCTGGGGTGGTGAATTTGGCCGGACCATTTACTCGCAGGGCGGGCTGAGCGCGGACAATTACGGCCGCGACCATCATCCGCGCTGCTTTACCATGTGGCTCGCGGGCGCGGGCGTGAAGCCCGGGCTCACCTACGGCGAAACCGACGACTACTGTTACAACATCGTCCGCGACCCGGTGAGCATTTACGACCTCCACGCGACCATGATGCACCTGCTCGGCGTCGAGCACACGCGTCTGACCTACCGTTTCCAAGGGCGTGATTTCCGGCTCACGGATATTCACGGGGACAAGGTGCCGGGCATCCTGGCCTGAAAGAGGCCCCAGCCCGGTTGCCCAGGTGCCGCCTGTGGCACGCCGAGGCTTCACTTCCCGTCTTTGGCCGTCTTCAGTGCTTCTTTTGCGAACATGGCGGTGAGGCTGTCCCCGTCGCTCGCTGCCTTGGCCAGCGCGGCTTCGCTTTTCTTGGTGGCGATGACCTTCAGGATTTGGCATGCGTCACGACGCACCTCGGGTTTATCGTGCGTGATGAGTTTGAGGACGACCTCCTCCGCGGCAGCGCCGAGCGCCTTGAGCGAAGTGGAGACTTGGTGGGCGTCCTTGCGGTCGGCCACCAGCTTCGCTAGCGGCGCGGCGGCGCGGGCGTCCTTCAAGTGGCCGAGCGCCTCGATGGCTCCCCAGCGCGCGGGGAAGGCGCTGTCCTCCAGTTGCTTGATGAGCGGCTCCACGCAGGCTTTGCTGCCCCAGACCGCGAGCCCCTTTGCGGCGAACTGCCGGGCGAATTGGTCCTCGTCCTTGAGGAAGCGCAACAGCTCGGCTTCGACTTCGGCCTTGGCCCCGTCCGGCTGCACGGTGGGGAAGCGGTGCAGCGCGAGGGTGCGCTTGGCTTTGTTGTCGCCCTTGAGGTCGGCCAGCAGCGCGGCGCGCTCGTCGGCGGTGATGGGCTTGGTCTCGGGCTTGGGCAAGGGCGGCGCGGGCTTGAGCGCAGCCACCAGCGCTTCGCCTTCGAGCAATTTCACCGTCATGGTGATGGGCACGCGCACGGTCACGTTCTCGCTTTGCTCCAAGATGCTGCCGGTGAAGAGCAGTTCGCGAAACAGCCCGGCCTTCATATCGAACGTGTTCGTGCCCTCGCCCTTGATCTCGAACTTCGGCTGGCCGCCGACGGTGGCGAACGTCTTTAGCTCGTAGGTCTTCTTCACCGGCACGAGGTCGCCGACGGCTTTGCCGATAGTGTAGCTGGATTTCTCCTTCGCCGGCAGGCGCACTTCTTTAAGGGTGTAAGTCATCGGCGTCCTAAACTGCTTCTCCTCGGTGAGCAGCACGCAATCGGTGGCATGTTCAAGAGTGGTTTTCCCCTTCGGCGGTAGTTGCTCAATGACCAGCCGCGACAACGCGCCGAAGGCTTGGGGTAACTGAGCTTCGCCCGTTTCGCGCAACACGCGGCCCGTCGCGTCGATTTGCACCTCGTTCGGGGTCGCGAAAGGCCCGCTCATCGGGCCAAGGCTGCCGAAGCGGAAGCCGCCGATGCGCAACACACCATCGCCGAAGTTGGGCGGACGCATCGAGACGGACGTTCCCTCCTTCGCCTTACGCTGCGTGCTGACGCTGCCCTTGGCAGTAAGCGTGATGCCATCCTGGTTCGCCGCCTTGATGCAGTAGGTAAGGTTGCCAGTGGAGATCGCGATATACTTTGGCTCCGTCGCCTCGATGCGGACGGCATAGACGTAGTTGCTGCCAGCCTTGAACTGGTAGTGCAGGTCTGGCGACGCGGCGGAGCTGGCCGAAGTAAGCCAATTGAGTAGGGAAGTGCTCAATAATGCGGCATGGAAGGTGGCCATTTTCATGGATCAATACTGCCTAATCAGGGCATCCGTGCAAGCGCGCTTCACAGACGCAATAGAAGAATTTTCCTCCGTGGCGAATTCCTGCTTCCCACGCCGCTGCCTTCTCGCATCATCGCGCCCATGCTTTCGGACATCCGGTCGGTTCACTTCGTGGGGATTTGCGGCACGGCCATGGCCAGCGCGGCGGCGGCGATGCGCGACCGTGGTTTCACTGTCACCGGCTCGGACACGAACGTCTATCCGCCCATGTCCACCTTCCTCGCGGAGCGGAAGGTGGAGGTCATCTCCGGCTACGCGGAGCAGAACCTCGCGCACAAGCCCGACCTCGTCGTCATCGGCAACGCCCTCTCGCGCGGCAACCCGGAGGTTGAGGCCGTGCTGGACCGCAAGCTGCGTTATTGCTCGCTGCCCGAGCTGCTCAAGGAGTTTTTCATTCGCGGCAAGCGCTCGCTCGTGGTCAGCGGCACGCACGGCAAGACCACCACCACCTCGCTGCTCACCTGGGTGTTCGAGAGCGCCGGGCTGAATCCCAGCTACCTCATCGGCGGCATCCCGAGCAACCTCGGCGCGGGGGCGCGCTTCACGGACAGCGAGTGGTTCATCATCGAGGGCGACGAATACGACACGGCCTTCTTCGACAAGCGCAGCAAGTTCGTCCACTACCTGCCCGAGGTCGCCATCGTGAACAACCTCGAACTGGACCACGCCGACATCTTCCCAGACGTCGCGTCCGTGCAGAAGGCCTTCAGCCACTTCATCCGCCTCGTGCCGCGCAACGGCCTGCTGCTCGCGAACGGCGACGAGCCGAACCTCGCGCCGCTGCTCAACGTCACGCACTGCCCGGTGAAGCGCTTCGGCCTCGGCGAGAAAAACGCCGTGCGCGCCACCAACCTCCGCTTCGGCGCGACGGCGACCGAGTTCGAGCTGCCGAGCTGCAAGTTCCACCTAAACCTCGTCGGCGAGCTGAACGTGCGCAACGCGCTGGCCGTCGTGGGCGCGGCGAAGCACTGCGGCCTCTCGAACAAGCAGATTCAGGCCGGCTTCGACACGTTCAAGGGCGTGAAGCGCCGCATGGAAGTGCGCGGCATCGCCGGCGGTGTGACCGTGGTGGACGACTTCGGGCATCATCCCACCGCCATTCGCGAGACGCTCAAGGCGCTGCGCATCAAGTATCCGGGGCAGAAGCTTTGGGCCATCTTCGAGCCGCGCACGCAGAGCACGCGGCGCAACGTCTTCCAAAACGACTTTCCCACGGCCTTTGGCGAAGCGGACCAAATTATCATCGCTGAAGTTGCTTTTGCCAACGTGCTCACGCTGGAAGAGCGCCTCGACACCGCCAAGCTCGAAGCCGACCTCAAGGCCAACGGCAAGCCCGCGCACTTCCTCCCCGACGTGGACACCATTGTGCATCACCTCGGACAGCACGCGCAGGGCGGCGACGTGATCTGCGTCTTTACCAACGGCGGTTTCGGCAACATCCACGCGAAACTGCTGGAGCGGTTGGGGAGGCGCTGATTTAACCACGAAGGGACACGAGCCAACACGAATGAGTCGGCGCGGAGCCTAAAATTCATTGGTGTTTATTCGTGTCCATTCGTGGTCAAAAAGATTCTTCAGCGTTTCCTTAATGGCAGCTGACGGTGTCCAGTCAACTTAGCGGGGTGCATTGGGCAATGGTCGCAGCACCAACTCGCGCTCCATGGCCGTGAGTTCCCGCCATTGTCCTGGAGCCAGGCTTTCGACCAGGAACTGACTGATACGCACGCGCACCAGCCGCAAGGTCGGGTGTCCGATGGCGGCTGTCATGCGGCGCACCTGTCGGTTTTTGCCCTCCACCAGCTCCATCGCCAGCCAGCAGTCCGGCACGCTCTTGCGCACGCGGATCGGTGGTTCGCGCGGCGGCATCGTTGGCTGAGGGTCCAGCAACCGCGCGCGGCAGGGCAGGGTGCGGTGGCCCTGGATAACCAGCCCTTGGGCCAACTGCCTGAGCGCATCGGCACTGGGGATGCGCTCCACCTGCACCCAGTATTCCCGTTCATGGGCATTGCGAGGATGTAGCAGGCGTTGGTTCAAATCCGCCTCGTCGCTCAGCAGTAGCAAACCCTCCGAGTCCGCGTCCAGCCGACCAATCGGATACACGCGAGGCGGAAAGCCAAAGTCCGCCAGCGTGCGAAACTGCGAACCCGGCTCGGGCGAGAACTGCGATAGAACGCCGTAGGGTTTGTGAAAGGCAATCAGCACGGCGGCAGGGTAACGTTGCCGCTTCGGGTTCGGAAGCGGTGAATCAAAGGAGAACGGGCTCTTTCAAGATGGTCTTTGGCACGGACAGCGGATGTCTCAGCCGACTGCGTAGGCTGCTCATAACGAAAGACAAATTATGAAGCACCAAATGGAACTCAGCCTGAACTCTTCTGCTCCCGCCTTCCGCCGTGCGGCCCGCCGCCAGCGTCGGTTGCCTAGCGCGCACTGGTGGTTCGACCAAATGCGCAAGGCGGTGGATGCCGCGACGGAATGGGAGCCTGCCCAGCCGGGGCGTCCTGAACAGCGGCACTTGAGTCTGGCGGCCGACGGAACTCAAACGGCCTGAGGCCGGAAAGGGAGGCTGAACCAGCCTCCGTCTACACCTCACTTTGCACCGGGAGCCGGGCGGTTACGATACTTCTCGTAAAGACGGGTGTGGCGGCTATCGAGTGGGATCTCTTTCCCTGCAATCCACATCCGTTTCACGGTTGTCCGCAGGTCGAGAATGTTGCCATCGCTGACGAAGAAGGTGGCCTCCTTGCCAGCGTCGAGGGAACCAAGCCGAGATTCCAAACCGAGGATTTGCGCGGGATACAAGGTCAGGCCCTTGAGTGCTTCGGCTTCCGGCAGCCCGAAGGCTACGGCCTGCGCAGCGGAATAAGGTGTGTTGCGCGCGAAGGTCGCGTTGCTCGCACCGGGGCCCTCGCTGAACAAGACCTTCACGCCGGCCCGGTGCAGTGTGGCCGCACCTTTGAAGTGCGAGTCGTAGGCATCGGTGTCGCGGGCGGGTTGATCGAAGGTGGACTCGAATATGACCGGCACCTTCCTGGCGGCCAGCTCCTCTGCCACGCGCCATGCGTCGCGGCCCCCGGCGATGATCAGCTTGTATTTCCCCGACTCAGCCCAGGCGAGCGCAGCCTTGATTTGCCGGACATCGTTGGCATGGACCATGAGCGGCGCCTCACCTCGCACAAAGGGCAGCATGGCTTCCCAAGCTGGCACCATTGCCGCTGCCTTGACGTCCTTGGGAGCAACCCCACGGGCGCTCGCATAGGCTTGGGCCTCGGCGAAGAAATCATCCAGTTCCTTGATCCGCTTGCTGCGTTCCTTGGCCTGCTCGTCAGGGGCTTTGGCCTTGCTGCCACGCGCCAGTTCCTTCGGCGTCACGTTCAAATTCATGGCCGGCCAGAAGACATGTAGTGCCACCGGGGCCTTGATGGTCATCTCTTCGCTCGTCCAGCCAGCCAGCGAGATGACGCCTGATTGCCCGCTGACCGTGCCGCCAAGTGGCAGGATCAATGCGTGCGTGATGCCATTGGCGCGCGCGACAGGAATCAGCTCGGAGTCCGGATTCACCGCCAGCCAGGCCCGCACATCGGGAGTGAAACTGCCGGTCTCCGTGGTGTCCTGCGTGGCGCGCACAGCCGATATCTCCGTAAGACCAAGCGAGCTGGTCGGCAGCAACAGACCGGGGAACAGGTGCAGGCCCTTCAGGTCCACGATGTGATCGGGCTTGCTGCTTGGGGCGGTGGGCGAGACGGAAAGAATCTTCGTCCCGCGCGTCAGCACAAAGCCCGGGGCCAGCGTCTGGCCTGAAACGGTATGCACCGTTGCCCCGGCGTGGAGCACGGTTTCGCTGGGATTCCACAGGGCCAGCGGCGGCTTCTCTGCGACTGCGGCCGCACGAGACACGAGCAGCATCGCCAGCAAGGCCAAACAGATAGGGGCGGACTTCGTCACGGACATGGCGGCGTTTATGGCGGCAGCAAGCGGCAAGTTCAAGACTCCTTGCGCCCCGCACTTGCCTCGCTCCGCATTTTCCCTAAGCTCCCGCGCACAAATGAAAAAGAAAGCTGCCGCCAAGTCCCCGTCACTCGAACGCCAGTGGTCGTCCATCGTGGTGGATGGTGCCGAGCGCGCCGCCAGCCGTGCGATGCTCCACGCCGTCGGGTTCAAGCGCGAAGACTTCCGCAAGTCGCAGGTTGCCGTCTGCTCCACCTGGAGCCAGGTCACGCCGTGCAACATCCACATTGACCAGCTCGCCGTGAGCGTGGCGATGGGTGTCAACGAGGCGGGCGGCAAGGCGCTCGTCTTCAACACCATCACCGTCAGCGACGGCATCTCGATGGGCAGCGAAGGCATGAAGTATTCGCTCGTCTCGCGTGATGTCATCGCGGATTCCATCGAGACGGTCGTGGGCTGCGAAGGCATGGACGGGCTCGTGGCCGTGGGCGGCTGCGACAAGAACATGCCCGGCTGCCTCATCGCGATGGCACGCATGAACCGCCCGGCGGTCTTCGTCTATGGCGGCACAATTCTCCCCGGCGACTTCCACGGCAAACCCGTAGACGTGGTGTCATGCTTCGAGGCCGTCGGCCTGCACTCGGCAGGCAAGATGAGCGACAAGGATTTAGCCGACTTGGAGGAGGTTGCCATTCCTGGCGCGGGTTCCTGCGGTGGCATGTATACAGCCAACACTATGGCCTCCGCCATCGAGGCGCTCGGCATGAGCCTGCCCAACTCCAGCGCGCAAGCTGCCGTGTCGCAGGACAAAACTCGCGATTGTGAGGCCGCCGGGGCCGCCGTCTTGAACCTCATCAAGAAGGGCATCCGCCCGCGCGACATCATGACGATGAAGGCTTTCGAGAATGCCATCACGCTCGTTATCGCGCTCGGCGGTTCGACCAACGCGGTGCTGCACCTCATCGCGATGGCCAGCGCGGCGGAAGTGAAGCTGACCATTGACGACTTCACCCGCATCGGCAAACGCGTGCCCGTGCTCGCGGATCTCAAGCCCAGCGGCAAATACGTCATGGCCAAGCTCGTGGAAATCGGCGGCACCGTGCCACTCATGAAAATGCTCCTCGATGCCGGCCTGATGCACGGCGATTGCATGACCGTCACCGGCAAGACGCTCGCGCAGAATCTGAAGAACGCGCCCAAGTATCCCGCCGGGCAGGACGTGGTGCGCAGCTTCGACAATCCCATCAAGCCGAACAGCCACCTGGTCATCTTCCGTGGCAACCTCGCCCCCGGCGGTGCGGTCGGCAAAATCAGCGGCAAGGAAGGCCTCCAGTTCAACGGCAAGGCCATCTGCTTCGACAGCGAGGAGAAGGCGCTTGCCGCCATTCTCGATGGCCGTGTGAAGAAGGGCCACGTCATCATCATCCGCTACGAAGGACCACGCGGTGGACCCGGCATGAGGGAGATGCTCTCGCCCACGAGCGCCATCATGGGCAAGGGCCTCGGCAAGGATGTCGCCCTCATCACCGACGGCCGCTTCAGCGGCGGTTCGCACGGCTTCGTGGTCGGCCACGTCACGCCCGAGGCTTACGAAGGCGGCCCGCTCGCCGTCGTGAAGAATGGCGACTCCATCACCTTCGATGCCGAGCAACGCGAAATCACCCTCGGCATCCCGGCGAAGGAACTCAAAGCCCGCCTCAAAGCTTGGAAACGCCCCGCCCCGCGCTACACCCGTGGCGTGCTCGCGAAGTATGCCGCCACCGTAAAGTCCGCTAGCGAGGGCGCGGTGACGGACGTGGATTTGCAGGTGTAGTCAGTCGACCGAGGTTTCACACGCAGAGAGTTACGAGGTGTCTCGCAACTCGACCCTTATTGTCCCTTGAACAAGCGCCTTCTCCTCAAAGCCATCCTCGCCGCCCTTGAGGCGGAGGTTCAAACGTTCGTCCGTGCCGCCAAGTCTGCGCGCTCCGAGGCCACCGACCCACAGAGCCGCGCGGAGAACAAATACGATACGCGCGGGCTTGAAGCCTCCTACCTCGCCGCCGGGCAAGCACGGCAGGTGCGGGAACTCGAAGCCGCCGTGGCCGCTTTTGCCAGTCTGGTTCCCCAGAAGTTTGCGGAGGGCGATCCGATTGGGCTCGGGGCGTTGGTGGAATTGGAGCAGGGCGGCACGCAAAGCCACTATTTCATCGGACCCTGCGCCGGAGGAACAGAAGCTGTCGTCGGTCGGAAGACCGTGCTCGTCATCACCCCTCAGTCTCCGTTGGGGGGGCAGCTACAGGGGCGAAAGCAAGGCGAGCGCTTGGAGTTGATCCTTGGTGGGACCAAGCGACCGGCAACCGTTGTGGCCGTGAGTTGAGGAAGCCGCCTTGCGCGCAGCTCCGCTTCAAACGAGCTTTTTCAGCCGCGCGTCCTCGGAGAGCTTTTTCACCAACTCCTTGATCTTCTGCGACTGGCTCTTGTGCGCGACCAGCGTGGCGTCGTCGGTCTGCACAATGATGCTGTCGCGCAGGCCGACGATGCAGATGGGCGTGCGACGTTCCTTGCTGCGACCGTCGTAGATGATGTTGCGGGCCGCGTCCACGTGCAGAAAGTCGGCTACCGCGCAATTGCCCTCAGCATCGGGCTTCACATGGTGCGCAAGGGCATTCCACGAGCCGAGATCATCCCAGGCGAAGGAACCGTCCGCCACAACCACGTTCTGCGCCTTCTCCATCAGGGCGTAGTCAATCGAGACCTTCTTGATGTCCGGGTATTCCTTTGCGAGCACCTTGGCCAGTTTGGCGGGTGATTTCGCGGCATCGAACCAACGGTGGCAGGCGGCGGCCATCTCAGGCTGATGTGCCTCCAAGCCGTTGGTGACGGTGACGAAGCTCCAGATGAACATCCCTGCGTTCCAGCGATACTGGCCGCTGTTCAAATACTGCAGCGCGGTTTCGTAGTTGGGCTTTTCCACGAAGCGTTCGGCTTTGAACATCGTGGTCTTGTATTTCTTGACCCCGGCGGGCGGCGGCAACTCGTTGCCAGTGTGGATGTAACCATAGCCCGTCGCCGGCTCGGTCGGCTTGATACCGATGGTGACGATCGCCTGGCCACGGCTGGCAAGGTCGAAGCAGTCGGACAGCACTTGTTGAAACTTCTTTTCCTCTGGGATGACGTGATCCGCTGGCAGCACGGCCATGACGCCAGTGGTGGAGCGGGCGCCGACGAGGGCCGCCCCAAGCGTCACCGCCGCGCAGGTGTCGCGGCCGACAGGTTCGGCGACGACGTTATCCTTGGGCAGCTTCGGCAACTGCTTGCGAACCTCGGGAGCCTGCACCGCATTCGTGATGACGAAGATGTTTTCCGCTGGCACCAGCGGACTCACGCGGTCCACGGCCTGCTGGAGGAAGGAGCGGTCGCCCAGCAGTTTGATCAGTTGCTTGGGCGTCTTCTCCCGGCTGATCGGCCAGAAGCGCTCGCCGCGTCCGCCGGCCATGATGATTACGAAGCGGTCTTTCGGATTTAGGCTGGTAGTTTTCTTCATCGGTGGGCGGGACTGTAGCGAAAGCGGTGCAAGCGTCAAACTGAAGGGTGTTCACGCCACGCTGAGATGCCCCAGCGCGAGCAGTCCGTAGAACGTGTATTCGGCGTCGAGGTGGTCATCCGCCCAGTGCCCGTGGAAACCGCCTTCGGCTGACCAGAGGGTGTCCACGTAATCCAGGCAACGCTCGCGCTGAGTGGTGGTCAGCCGGCGGTCAAGGCTTGCTAGGGCGTGCAGCGCGGTGGCGGTGGACAGCAGGTCTGGCATCGGCGCGCCGGGCACGGCCGTGAAGCCGCCTTGTGGATGAAGCCGGGCCAGCAGCCAGTCACCCACGGCGGGATTAAGCGGCAGGTGGAGATGGCGCAGCAGCGTGACCGCGCCGGCGGTCGGGTTGGTTGAACCGATGGGCAGCCCGGGCGCGTTGTTCCAGGCGTGATCCGGGGTTTCCAGACGCTTGAGGCTTTGCACGATGCTCAACGGGCGCGGCGGGAACTTGCCGAGATCCTGATACGCGCCAAGTGCGAGGAAGGAGCCGTAGGCCGTGCCGTGGGGCTTGGTGGGGATCGTGTCGTAACCACCGTCTGGCTTGCGGAAAGTTTCGAGGCGGGCCAGCACTGCCTTTGGAAGTCCCTTCGGCATGCGCTGCTTGCCCAAGGACGCCCAGCAGCGGGCCAACGACGTGAGATGAACCAAGTCCAGTTGTTCGCCTTCGCTGAACGTGCGCAGCCATGCCTCCAACTGCTCTTCGGGAGCCGGGATTCCCAATGACTCACATCCGTTCAGTGTAAACACCGTGTAGTAGAGGTCCGGGCGATCGGAGCGGTCACGCCCACCACCCGCGATGGTCCACTGGCGGCGATAGAAATCGCGCACAAGGTCGACGGACTCGCCCAGCATCTGTGCGCCGAGACGTGCCACCTGAATCAGTTCAAGACGGACACTCACGCGCGAATGGAGTCAGATCGCAGCCCGGGGTGCCAGCCGCAAAACGGCTCGACTTGCCAGACTCACCTGCCAGAAGCTTCGCGGCAAAGTCTGTGCATTCTAACGCCATCCATTTCTTCAACCGCTACACCCGCCAGGTGGAGACGGAGCAAATCTACGGCGAAAGCTTCCTGCGCTGGACCTACACGAATCCCTTCGGTTTGCTCTCACTGCACGCAGTCGCCAAGCGCGGTTTCTTCTCCCGCTGGTATGGCTGGCGCATGGATCGTCCCGCCAGCCGCGCCAAAGTCGCTCCCTTTATCCAAAACTTTCAGGTGGACCCGGCGGAGCTGGCTGACCCGCCAGAGTCCTTCCGCACGTTCAATGAATTCTTCTACCGCAAGCTCAAGCCTGCGGCCCGGCCCGTTGCCGGCGACGCGCGCACGGCGGTGTTTCCGGCGGATGGCCGGCATCTGGGTTTTCCGGATGTGTCCCGCGCCGAGGGCGTTTTTGTGAAGGGCCAGGTCTTCAGTCTCGGGGAGCTGCTCCGTGACAACGTGTTGGCCGAGCAGTTTCATCGCGGCACCATGGTGCTGTCGCGTCTCTGCCCGGTGGACTATCACCGCTATCATTTTCCGGTCAACGGCCTGGCCACAGAGCCGCGTGTGATCAATGGCTGGCTGTATTCCGTCAGTCCCATCGCCCTGCGGCGGAACATCCGAATCTTCACCGAGAACAAGCGCGCCATTACCCGCATTGAGTCGCCGGAGTTCGGCACGGTGCTGATGCTGGAAGTCGGAGCCACCTGCGTGGGCAGCTTTGAATACACCTTCAAGCCGAACACGCGGGTCGTGAAGGGCGCGGAGAAGGGGTATTTCAAATTTGGTGGCTCTTCCACCATCACCCTGTTTGAGCCCGGCCGAGTGAAGCTTGATGAGGATCTGGTCGAGCAGACCAGCCAGCACCGCGAACTTTACGCCCGCATGGGCGACCGTCTCGGTGTGGCGACTTGATGCCCGTTCGGCTACCTGCGTCGTAAGGCTGATGATGAATCCAGAGCGGTGTTGGCGATCCCGCAGTTGACACCCGCCCGCCAAGTTGTTTCCGTTCGCGCGCCAAAACATGAGCAAATTGAAATTTACCGAAGTTCCGGGCGCTGTCGTGGCCCCGCAGGGATTCCTCGCCAGCGGCGTTTTCTGCGACATCAAGCGTCTCGGCACCGGCAAAGGGTCCAACAAAGGCCAGAAGCGCGACCTTGCCCTCATCGTCTCCGAGGTGCCTGCGACGGTGGCGGGCATGTTCACGACCAACCAAATCTGTGCCGCACCAGTCAAAGTCTGCGCCGAGCGGGTCAAGGCCGGCACTGCCCAGGCGATCGTGGTGAACTCCGGCAACGCCAACGCCTGCACGGGCAAGCAGGGGATGAAAGACGCACTGGCTATGACGGCGCTCGTGGCGAAGCAGCTCCACATCCCGGACGCCCAAATCCTGGTCGGCAGCACCGGCCGCATCGGCGTGAATCTGCCGATGGCCAACGTCCGCGAAGGCATCCTTGGAGCCGCCCAGTTGCTGGGCAACGACGTCCCGCATGCGGACGAGGCGGTGGAGGCCATCATGACCAGCGACACCCGGTCCAAGAAGATCGCCATCGAGTTCAAGCTGGGCGGCAGGACGGTCCGCATCGGCGGCATGTGCAAGGGCGCGGGCATGATTCAGCCCGGCATGAGCGCGACCGGTGCGCGTCCCGCCGCGCTGCCGCAGGGCTTGCACGCAACCATGCTGTGCTTCATCACGACCGATGCGGCGGTGGAGGCCAGGACGCTTCACGCCTGCCTTCAGGAAGCGGTTGCCAACAGCTTCAACCGCATCACCGTGGATGGTGACATGAGCACGAACGACACCGTGCTCGTGCTGGCCAATGGGCTCGCCGGCAATGCCCGGCTGGGCAGGAAGAGCGCGGAGTTGAAGGCCTTCCAGGTGGCGCTCAACCACGTGACACTGGAGTTGGCCAAGATGATCGTGCGTGATGGCGAGGGCGTGCATCGTGTGGTGACCGTCCGGGTCGCCGGAGCGAAGACGATTCAGGACGCGGATGCTGCGGCGCGCGCCGTGGCCAACAGCGCCCTGGTGAAGACCAGCTGGCATGGCGGCGACCCGAACTGGGGCCGCATCATTGATGCGCTCGGTTACAGTCCCGCAAAGGTGGTCGAGAACAAGGTGGACATCGGCTACAGCGCACCGGGCAGCAGCAAAGTCTTGTGGAGCCTCAAACGCGGTCAGCCGACCAAGGCGACCTTCAAGGAGCTTTGTGCCGCAGCCGCCCCTAAGGAATTCGACCTACACATCCGCCTCAATCTCGGCAAGGCCAGCGCCCTGATGTATGCCGCCGACCTGACAGAGGCCTACGTGGATTACAACAAAGGCGACGTGACCGATCCGACGACGCTGGGCGGGTGACGCGCGTTTCGACGTTTTAGCTGGGGCAGGGAAGCGCTGCCCGCTTTTGAAGTCCCGGAAATCACCGGCTTCTTCCTGTTTGGCAGCAGGGCAGGTTTTCCGTCATGCTCAAGCCGCTTGGTTGTTAGCGCTTCAAGTAACACTCAGCAGTCATACGCCTTTCATGGACATCAAACGCGCCATCATCACCGCCGCTGGCAAGAGCCAGCGCACGCTCCCGCTCCAATCCCTCGTGGACCGCGACGGCCAGACCAAGACCGCCCTGGCCATCATCATCGAGGAAGTCCTCGCGGCGGGCATTGAGGAGCTGTGCGTCGTGGTCTGCCCCGGCGACGAGAAGGTTTACCGCGCTGCGGCTGGCGAGCACGCGAAGCGCCTTGAATTCGTCGAGCAGAAGAAGCCGCTCGGCTACGGCCACGCCGTGTCCTGCGCCGCGAAGTTCGCCGGGAAGAAACCCTTCCTTCTGCTCGTGGGCGACCACCTTTACGTCAGCGGCGAAGTCCGCCGGTGCGCGCAACAGCTCGTCGAGGTCGCTACAGCGGAGAACTGCGCCGTGTCGGCCGTGCAGGCCACGCACGAGAGCAAGCTGCCTTATTACGGGGCTGTGGGCGGACGCCTCGTCGCGGCGCGCAAGGGCCTCTATGACATCACCGAGGTCGTCGAGAAGCCCACGCCAACGGTGGCGGAGCAGCGGCTCATCGTCCCAGGACTGCGCGCGGGCCACTACCTGTGCTTCTTCGGCATGCACGTGCTTACGCCGTCGGTCATGGCGTTGCTCGCGGAGGAGGTCGCCGCCGCCGGCACGCGCGGAGGTGTCCACCTCTCCGCCACGCTGGCTAAGCTCGCGCGCAAGGAGCGTTATCTCGCCGCCGAACTGGCGGGCCGCCGCTACGACATCGGCGCGAACTACGGTCTCCTCACCGCGCAACTGGCCTTGGCCCTCAGTGGAAAGGACCGGGATGAAGTGCTGACGGGGTTGGTGGAACTGCTCGCGCAGCGCGCGAAGTGAGGCAGCAAACACCGGACGGACAAGCCTCAATCCATCCCATGCTCGTTGACCTCATCACCTCCCGCAGAGTCGCCCAGCGCAACGCCTCACTCGACGCGCACTGCCGCGACCTGAACGCCACCCAGTTGCTCGCCGAATGCGCTGAACTCGACGCCTTCCGCCGCCGCGCTGAAAACCTCTACGAGCGCGTCCGTGCCTTGTTTTTCCTCTACGCGATTCATCGCTTCCACCTGCCCACGAAACTCCAAACTTCAAACTCCAAACCCGAAACTTCAGGGCTGATTCCTTTCCCCGGCTACGAACAACTCCTCCACCGCCGCTTCGAGGAGGCGATTGACACCTTCCTCGCCGCGCAGTCCGACGACGGCCCCAGCGACGGCCTTTGTTCCGCGCTGGCCAATGCCTACCATCGCCTCGCCTTCCAAACGCTCGCTGACCAGGTGCGCCGCAGCGTCCGCAGCGTGCGCGGCAACCAGTGGATGTTTCGCGTCGGCCATCCTGCCGACCAGCCGCTGCGCATCCGCCCCGAGCTGCTCCAGCGTGCGCCCGATGGCACCTACCCGATTCTTCGCGAGTTGACGCCCGTGCGCATGGACCTCACGCACTCCGCGTGGAGCGACATCTTCTTCCTCGGCATGGATTTCCCCGAGGGCGCGAAGGTGCTCAATGTCTCCGTGGACCTCGGCATCCACGGCCGCGACGCCGCGCCGCGCCCGCCCGTCAGCGCGTGGCTGCGCGTGCTCGACGAGCCGGTGCTGCGCCTCACTTCCGTGGACCTCGGCGCGACGGCGGATATCATTGCGCTCTCCGACGTGTTCGACTTCGCGAAGGATTACCTCGGCTTGCTCAAGGCCGCCGTCATCGCGGCGGGCGTCGTGCCGCCGGGCATTGAAGGCAGCGGGCAAAGCCTCGCGGAATTGCTCGCGCGCATCGTCGGGCCGGGGCGTGGTTTGGAACTGGTCTCCAGCGTGAACGACATTCCGAAAGGCTCGCGCCTCGCCGTCAGCACGAACCTGCTCGGCTCCCTCGTCAGCGTGCTTATGCGCGCCACGGGGCAGGCCGCCTCCCTCGTGGGCGAGCTTCAGGAGAACGAGCGCCGCATCGTGCTCGCCCGCGCGTTGCTGGGCGAATGGCTCGGCGGCTCCGGCGGCGGCTGGCAGGACAGCGGCGGCGTGTGGCCGGGCATGAAGCTAATCGAGGGCGTCGTCGCGGGCGAGGGCGACCCGGAGTTCGGTATCTCGCGCGGACGGCTCATGCCGCAGCACCGCATCCTCGACCTCGGCGACTGCTCTGCCGAGACACGTCGCAAGCTGCAAGACTCACTCGTGCTGGTCCACGGCGGCATGGCGCAGAACGTCGGGCCGATTCTGGAGATGGTCACGGAGAAGTATCTCCTCCGCTGCGAGGCCGAATGGCGTGGCCGCCAGGACGCGCTCCGCATCCTCGACGAAGTGCTCGCCGCGCTGAAGACCGGCGACATCCGCGCGCTCGGGGCCGCGACGACGCGCAACTTCCGCGAGCCGATCCAAGCCATCATCCCGTGGGCGTCCACGGCGTTCACCGAGCAACTCATCGAGCGCGTCAGCCGCGAGTTCGGCGACGACTTCTGGGGCTTTTGGATGCTCGGCGGCATGAGCGGCGGCGGCATGGGTTTTATCTTCGCGCCGGAGCGGAAGGCCGAGGGGCAACGGCGCTTGCAGGAAATCATGTCCGCCACGAAGCGCGAGTTGCAGCACGCGCTGCCCTTCGCGATGGAGCCGGTCGTCTTCGACTACGCCATCAACGAGCGTGGCACCTGGGCCGACCTGCTCGCAGCCAACACCGCGCTGATGCCCGCCGGCTACTACGCGATCACCGTTCCGAATCTCCTCCGCACTGACCGCCAGGAACTTCCCGCCGCGCGCCGCGCCGAGTTGGACAAGTTCGCCACCGCTTGTCGTGCGAAGCCCGAGTTGCGCGGCATGGTGCAGACCTTGTTCGACACGATGTTCCCGCGCCTGAAGGAGGAGAAGTCCGGCGCGCAGAGTCTCGACGAATTGCTCGCGGCGAACGGCTTCGACCGCGAAGCCCACGAAGCCATCCGTGCTGACTTGAAAGGCGGGCGCATCGGGCTCGCGCAGAACCGGCTGCCGGCGAACTCGGTCATCGAAGACGTCCGTGCCGAAGACGTCGCGCGCTCTTCTCAGAAGAAGTCAGTCATCGAGCGTGGCTTGGCCGCCCTGCGCAATGGCGAGGCGGCCGTCATCACGCTCGCCGCCGGAGCTGCGAGCCGTTGGACTCAAGGTGCTGGCGTGGTGAAGTCGCTGCATCCGTTCTGCAAGCTGGGCGGGCGCCATCGCACCTTCCTCGAAGTCCACCTCGCCAAGTCACGGAAGGTTGCGCAGCTCGCCGGCAAGAGCGTCCCGCATGTCGTCACCACGAGTTATCTCACGCACGGGCCGCTTTCCGAGTTCCTCGCGGCGAACCAGAACTACGGATACGCTGGCCCGCTGCACTTGAGCCGGGGCGCGAGCGTCGGCTTGCGGCTGGTGCCCACCGCGCGCGACCTGCGGTTCGCGTGGGAGGAGATGCCGCAGCAGGTGCTCGACGAGCAGCAGCAGAAGGTCCGCGACTCCTTGCGCGCCGCGTTGCTACGCTGGGCGGAGTCTGCGGGCGAAGCCACCGACTACCGCGACAACCTCGCGCTGCAATGTCTTCACCCCGTCGGCCACTTCTACGAAGTGCCGAACTTGCTGCGCAACGGCACGCTGGCAGCGTTGCTCCGTGAGCGTCCGCAGCTCAAGACGCTGCTGCTGCACAACATTGACACCACTGGTGCAAACCTCGACCCGGCGCTGCTGGGCCAGCACCTCGCAAGCGGCGCAACCTTGAGCTTCGAGGTCATCACGCGCCGGCTGGACGACCGTGGTGGTGGCCTCGCGCGCGTGGACGGGCGCACGCGGTTGGTTGAAGGACTCGCGCTGCCGCACGAGGAGCTGGAGTTTGGCCTGAGCTATTACAACACGCTAACGACGTGGATTGATGTGGATGGGTTTCTGCGCGCTTTGCAGCTCACGCGTGAAGACATCCTTGCCGCTGACGCCGCCAAAATCGCGGCCGCCATCCGCATGCTTGCGGCGAAGGTGCCAACTTACATCACCACGAAGGACGTTAAGAAGCGCTGGGGCCACGGGCAGGAGGACGTCTTCCCCGTGGCGCAGTTCGAGAAGCTCTGGGGTGACCTCACGGCCCTGCCGGAGATTGATTCGCGCTTCCTCATCGTGAGTCGTGCGCGCGGCCAGCAACTCAAGGATCAAGCCCAGCTCGACGGCTGGCTCCGCGACGGCTCGGCAGCCTACGTCGAGGGCCTGTGTGCTTGGGAGTGACTTCAGGGTGGGAAGCCGATAGCCAGCTTCACCGCAGAGTATTCGGGGTGAATCTTCCCTTCGCGCGTGCGGATGATGAGGTCCGGCTCCGTCCACGTCTGCCCGCGAAACCACTCGGGCAAGTCCGTCGCTCGCATCATCCCGAACAAGCCCACCAACGGTGCCTCGCCCTCGCGGAAGACCACGGGCCGACGGCGCACGATGACCAGCCCCGCCTCGCGCGCCCCGGCCTCCACGCGCGCTAACTGCGCCGGCTCGTAGGGAAACACGCAGGCGAAGAAGCCGCCGGGCGCAAGGTGCTTGGCTGCCGTGCTGCAATAGTCAGCCACCGTCCCGCGCAGTTCG
This sequence comes from Akkermansia muciniphila, assembly GCA_945874145.1. Lineage (GTDB taxonomy): Bacteria > Verrucomicrobiota > Verrucomicrobiia > Limisphaerales > SXTU01 > SXTU01. The sequence continues at coordinate 25,763 of CAMCFN010000023.1, read as the reverse complement.
AAGCGGCAGGCGAGCTTCTGCGGATGCTCGCTCTCCACGCCGGTGCCGGGCGGGAAGTAGGGCGGGCTGCCGCTGATGAGGTCGAACTGCTCCTCCGCGTGCAGCACGTCCGGGCTGCGGAAATCCCCCTCGCGGATCTCGTAGCGCGCCTCGACGCCGTTGAAGCGCGCCGACTTCCGGGCCAGCGCCACGCTGGCCGCCTGCGCCTCCACCGTCACCAGCCGCGCGCCGGGCAAGCGCCACGCCACGATCATGCCCACCGTGCCGATGCCGCTGCCGAGGTCCAACGCCGTGCGCGCCGTGGGACACCAGGTGGTGCCATACCACGCGGTGAGGATGTCGTCCGTCGAGAAGCGGTGGCCGTCGCGCAATTGGAACAGGCGGAAGTGCCCGCTGATGGCGTCCAGCGTCTCGTCCGGGGCGACGGTCAGGCCGGCGCTCAAGCCCGGCGGCACCGGGCCGGGTTTGGCCCAGCCTTTGAAATGCGAGTCGGCGCTCACGAAGTCACCGCGCTTGCTCAAGCGCTCGGTGCGCTGGGCGCAGCCGGATCCTTCTTCGGAGCCGCCTTCACCTCGATGTGCAAGTCCTTCAACTGCCGCGCGGAGACGCCGGAGGGCGAGTCGGTCATCAGGCAGACGCCCTTCGCGGTCTTCGGGAAGGCGATGACGTCGCGGATGCTCGGGGTGTTGCAGAGGATGGCGATGAGGCGGTCGAAGCCCAGCGCGATGCCGCCGTGCGGGGGCGCGCCATACTTGAAGGCTTCCAGCATGTAGCCGAAGCGGAGCTGGGTCTCGTCGGGCGGAATCTGGAGGAGCTCCTCGAAGATGGTCTTCTGCACGGCGGGCTGGTGGATGCGGATGCTGCCGCCGCCCAGCTCGACGCCGTTGACCACGATGTCGTAGTGCTGGCCGCGGACTTTCTTCGGGTCGGCCTTGAGGAGGGGGATGTCCTCCGTCACGGGCGCGGTGAAGGGGTGGTGGCTGGAATACCAGCGGTTCAGCTCGCGGTCGAAGCCGAGCAGCGGGAATTCGATGACCCAGAGGAAATTGAATTGCTTCGGGTCGAGGACGAGCTTGCCCTGCGTCTTGAGCACGTCAGCGCAGTAGAGGCGAATCTTGCCGAGGATTTCGCAGGCGTTGAGCCACTGGTCGGCGGCGAAGAGAATCAGGTCGCCTTCCTCGATGGCGAGCTTGGTCTTGAGCGCGGTCTTCTCGGCCTCGGAGAAGAACTTCACGATGGGGGATTTCCAGTCGCCATTCTCCACCTTGATGTAGGCGAGGCCGCGCGCACCGAAGCTCTTGGCGTATTCGGTCATGGTTTCGATTTGGCCCTGCGTCGCGCCGGCCATGCCTTTGGCGTTCATCGCCTTGACCACGCCGCCGCTGGCAATCGCGCCGGAGAAGACCTTGAACGTGCTCGCGCGGAAGTCCTCGGTGAAGTCCACGAGTTCCATGCCGAAGCGCGTGTCGGGCTTATCAATGCCGAAGCGGTTCAGCGCTTCCTCGAAGCTGATGCGCTTGAAGGGCGTGGGGATGTCGATGTTGAGGGCGGTCTTCCAGACGCGTTTCAGCAAGCCCTCGATGAGTGCGTAGATGTCCTCGCGCTCGATGAAGCTCATCTCGATGTCCACCTGCGTGAACTCGGGCTGGCGGTCGGCGCGGAGGTCCTCGTCGCGATAGCAGCGGGCGAGCTGGAAGTAGCGCTCGATGCCGCCGCACATGAGGATTTGTTTGAACTGCTGCGGCGACTGCGGGAGCGCGTAGAAGGTGCCCGGCTCGCGGCGGTTCGGCACGAGGAACTCGCGCGCGCCCTCGGGCGTGGACTTGAAGAGCGTTGGCGTCTCGACTTCGAGGAAGCCCTGCTCGTCCATGAACACGCGCGTGGCGGTGGCGACCTTCGAGCGGACGCGGAGGTTGCGCGCCATCTCGGGGCGGCGGAGGTCGAGGTAACGGTATTGGAGGCGCAGCTCTTCGTTGACCTTGTTGGCGACCTCGGGGTCGTCCACGGGGAAGGGGAGGACTTCGGCGTGGTTGAGCACGACCATTTCCTTCACGAGCACTTCGATTTGGCCGGTCTGAATTTTGTCGTTGTTCGTGCCGGTGGGGCGGACGCGGACCTTGCCGATGATTTCGATGACGGACTCGGCGTGCAGGTGCGTGGCGGTCTCGAAGACTTCCTTGGATAAGTCCTGCGGGTCGAACACCGTCTGCGTGCGGCCCTCGCGGTCGCGGAGGTCAATGAAGAGGACGCCGCCGAGGTCGCGGCGGGAGTGGACCCAGCCGGTGAGGGTGACGGTCTGCCCGGCGTGTTCCGGGCGCAATTCGTTGCAGTGATGCGTGCGTTTCATGTGCGTTCAGCGGTCGGTTCCCGGCGGCAAAATCCACCGAAAGGACGCGGACTTTGGCGCGAAGCACGCGGGATTCAAAGGAAAAATCCGGGCGCATCGGGTGCCGCGACGGGCGAACGGGGACGCTTGCGGCACCGGCAAACCAGAGGCTTGCGCTACGGGAATGCAGTTGAAAGCCGGTGAAGTCAGGTCTTCACTTCCGTCCGCCCCCGCAGCCACGCAACCGTCACCACTGTGAGCGCGGAGACGAGCACGATGAGGCTGGCGAGGGCATGAATGTCCGGGGTGAGGCCGCGCTTCACGGAGGAGAAAATCAGGATGGGCAGGGTGGTGGACGCGGGCCCGCTGGTGAAGAAGCTCACCACGAAGTCATCCAGGCTCAACGTGAACGCCAGCAGCCCGCCCGCGACAATGCCCGGCATCATCAACGGGAACGTCACATGCCGGAACGTCAGCCACGGCCCCGCGCCGAGGTCGGCGGCGGCCTCTTCCAGTTGCGGATCGCAATCCTCCATGCGCGCCCGCACGACGATGGCGATGAAGGGGATTTGCAACGTGATGTGCGCCAGCGTCATGGTGGTCATGCCCAGCTCGAAGCCGGCGAGGAACTTGCGCACCACGGCGAAGAACAGCAGCAGCGCCACGGCCATGACGATGTCCGGGATGAAGACGGGCACATGGAGGACATGCTGGAACAACGCCTTGCCGGGGAAGTTGTAGCGGCTCATGCCGTAGGCGAGCGCGGTGCCCAGCAACGTTGCAAAGAAGGTGCTGGTGCAGGCGAGTTGCAGCGTGTTCACGGCGGCTGCGGTGGCCTGCTGGTTGTCGAGCAACCGGACATACCAATCGACCGTGAAGCCCCGCCACTCGACGCCGTAACGCGCCGCGTTGAAGGAATACACGATGACGACCGCGAGCGGCGCGTAGAGGAAGAGAAAGACCAGGACGGAGGCAAAGCCGGCCAAGGGGAGACGGCGGTTCATGGCAACCCAACCTCCTTGTGCCCGCGCGTCACGCGGGTGTGCAGCCACGCACCCAAGAACATAACGCCCAGCGCGGTCACGGCGATGGCGGAACCGAGGGGCCAGTCACGGCTCGCGCCGAACTGCTGCTGCACGGCGCTGCCCAGCAGCGCGACTTTCGCGCCGCCCAGCAGGTCGGGGATGATGAACTGCCCGGTGGCCGGGAGAAAGACGAGGATCGCCCCGGCTATGATCCCCGGTCGGATTTGCGGCAGCACGGCATGCCAGAAGTTCCGCAACGGTCCTGCGCCGAGGTCGGCCGCCGCTTCGGTGAGGGACCAGTCAAGCTTCTCTACGCTGGCGTAAAGCGGCAGCACCATGAACGGCAGGTAGTCGCACACCATCGCCAGCATGACGGCGGGCCAGCCCGGATAAAGCGCCTCGCCCGCGCGCAGCAGTCCGGCGGCGGTAAACAGCTTGGCCACCACGCCCTCGGGGGCCAGCAGCAACTGCCAGCCGTAGGTGCGGATAAGGAGATTCGTCCAGAAGGGGATCACCACCAGCGTCAGCGCCGCACCCTTCCACCGGCGCGGCAGGCCGGCGATGAAGAATGCCACGGGCAGCCCCAGCATCAGGCAAAACACTGCCGTGATCAGCCCGACCACCAGGCTGCGCAGGAGAATCACGGGCTGCACGGGGTCGAAGCCCAGCGCACCGTGGCCGAGCAAGCGCGCGTAATTTTCCCAGGTGAACCGCCACTCGATTTCGCCTGCGTCACCGCGTTGCGCGAAGCTCATCGCGATCACAAAGCCGAGAGGCAACAGGAGAAACAGGGTCATCCAGAGCACGCTCGGACCGCAAAGCCAGGAGGCTCGGAAGGTGTGCGCCCCGGGCGGCAGGGGTTCGCCGAAGTGGACCGTGCGCCGCAGCCGGCGGCGGCGCTGTCGGGTGGTTGCTCCGGTGGATTCCGCCATTCAGGCCTCCATTAAAAACAGGTTGGCCGGTGGCAGGGCCACTTCCACGGAGTCGCCAACGAAGAGCCCCACTGATCGCCGTCCGGTGTTTAACTCCACCACGCGCAACAGGGTTTGGCCGACGCGGACTTGGATGTGGCTCTCCGGGCCATTGGAGACGACGGCCTCGACCTGGCCCAGCAGCCGGTTGTCGCCGGCGGAACCGCCTTCGAGGGAAATGCGCTCGGGGCGGATGCCGATGTGCAATTGCTCCCGCTCCGCCAGCTCGATGGCGGCCTGGGTTAGTTCGATGCGGAGGTGCCCCAGTGGCGTTTCCGTCTCCAGCACCGAGCCGGTGCGGGAAACGAATTTGCCCGCAAAGAAATTGCCGGCCCCGATGAACTCAGCCACGAAGCGGTTCTTGGGCCGCTCGTATAGCTCCTCCGGCGTGCCGAGCTGCTCCACGCGGCCAGCGTGCATCAGCGCCACCCGGTCGCTGATGGCGAAGGCCTCGTCCTGATCGTGAGTGACGTGGATGAAGGTGGTGCCCAGCCGCTGCTGGAGTTGGCGCAGCTCGCGCTGGAGCTCCTTGCGCAGCTTGGCGTCCAACGCGCCCAGCGGCTCATCGAGCAGCAGCACGTCCGGCTCGTTTACGATGGCGCGGGCGAGGGCGACGCGTTGCCGTTGCCCACCGGAAAGCTCGTGCGGATGCCGGCCAGCGAGCTGGGTGATTTGCGTCAAATCCATCACGGCCACGGTGCGGCGCACGATGTCGTGGCTGGAGAGGCGTTTCATGCGCAGCCCGAAAGCGACATTTTCGGAAACGCTGAGGTGCGGGAAGAGCGCGTAGGATTGGAAGACGGTGTTGACGGGCCGTTTCCAAGCGGGCAGGCGCAACGACTCCACGCCGCCGATGCGCAGACCGCCGCTGTCGGGCAAGTCCAGCCCGGCGATGATGCGGAGCAGGGTGGTCTTGCCGCAACCGGACGGGCCCAAAATGGAGAAGAGCTCGCCCCGGCGGACGTTGAGGCTCACGCCGGCGAGCGCTTCAACCGCCCCGAAACGCCGGACGACGTGCTGTAGTTCCACCGCTGGATGATGCGGGGCAGGGGGATTGGAGTCAGCCGGTTGCAACGTGGAAGTCATAACGAAAACCGGCGTCGGTGACGAAGCAAATTGTTGCGCCCGTCGCCGGTCGGTTGGCTCGGGGCCGGCCTTCAGGCCGCTTCAGTTTGCAAACGGACAAGGCCCAACCGATTAGCCCATGGCCTTGCGGACTGGGAAGCGGGGCGCCCGCCGCGCCTAGGCCCCTGCGTGCGGCTGGCGGCGACACAAGCTTGCTCGGCCCAGCGGCGGAGTTGCTCGGCGTCCTCGATCATCTGGGCCGGAACTTCGCGGTAGGCGGTGAGGCGTTGGCGGGCGTTGGTTTGGAACACGGCCATCCCTGCGTCGTCGTAGGCAGCGCGTGTGGTCGCAGTAGTTTTGAAGTAAAGGCGTCCCTCGTAGATGATCCCCAGGAACACCCCGCTCCGGTAAATGCCAAGCCCGCCAAACATCCGCCTGAAGTCGTTGACCGGCGGCGTGCCCAACTGGTCCCGGATAAACTCGGTGAAACTGGCGTCCGGCATTGCTTGGTTCGCAACTACGGGCGGACGGCGGCAAAGCGGAGTCCGCGTGTGCTGACGCGGAGGCTGGCGATGTCAAACGCTTCCATTACCGTCTCGAAGATCGCCACCCCGAACAGAATCACGTCCGCGCGGTTCGGCGGCAGGCCGGGCACTTCGCGGCGCGCGGCCAGCGGCAGTGCCCACAGGCGTTGGAGCTGCACCCGCACCTGTGCGGCAGTGAAGCGGCTCGCCTCGATGAGCTGCCGGTCGTAGTCCGGGAGTTGAAGCTGCAAGCGCGCCAGAATGCTCGTTGTCCCTCCGGTGCCCACTAAGGTGAGTTCTCCTTGGCGGATGGCCTGCAAATGGGGCGCGAGCTTCGGCCGGACTTCTCGTTCGAGGAAGCTGCGAAGCTGCGCGCGCAAGGCAGCCAGTTCAGCCACCGTGGGCGGATCGTCCATCCGCGTCGCTTCGAGCAGTCGGACGGTGCCCAGCTTGAAGCTGTCACGAAACAAGGCTTGGCCGTTATCGCCGAGGATGAACTCTGTGCTGCCCCCGCCCACATCGAGAATCAGCACCGGCTGGCGGCGCAGCGAGGGGTCCGTCAGCACGCCTTGAAAGGCCCATTCGGCTTCCTGTTCGCCGCTGATGATCTCCACCGTTTTGCCGCTGGCGGAATGGACGGCGGTGAGCAAATCGGCGGCGTTCACCGCATCGCGAGCCGCACTGGTGGCGATGATTCTCAAGTCACTCGCACCCTGCTCGCGGGCCGTCTGGCTGAAGCTGGCGACGGCCTTGGCCGTGTCCGCAATGGCCTCGGGCCGAAGCCGGTGATCATCGTAGAAGCCGCGCCCCAGCCGGGTTTGCTCACTGCCTTCCCACACCGGCTCCACGGCGTTCGGGGAAACATCCGCGACGAGCAGCTTCACCGAGTTGGTGCCGATGTCGATGACGGCGCGGCGCGCGGAGGGAGCTGAAATTATTGGTGAGTGCTTGGTGGGTGCGAAGTTTTCGGGGTCATGGCTCACGGGGCTAAGCACGAAATACGCTTCATTTGCTCTCCCGCTTCGCCAGCACGGCCGCGCCGGTGATGCCGGCATCGTCACCGAGCTTGCTGGCGATGATCTCAATGCCCTTCGCCGTTCCGGGGAGCGCGTAGTCTTTCGCCGTCTCAATGATGATGGCCAGCATATCGTCGGCGAGCTGGTCCATCACGCCGCCGCCCAGGACGATCACCTCCGGGTTGAGGAGATTGATGATGTTGGCTACGGCGATGCCGGTGTATTCGGCCGCTTCCTCGACGATTTTCTCGACAAATTTGTCCCCCCGGCGCAGCGCCTTGCGGAGGTCGCCGCTGCGCATGTCCGTCAGCTCGGGACCGAGCATGTCGGTGAGCACGGTCTTCTGGCCGTCCTTCACCGCGTTCTGGATTTTGCGGAAGAGTGCGGTGCGGCTGGCCAGCGCCTCGAAGCAACCCTTGTTGCCGCAGCCGCACTTGGGACCGTTCACTTCGAGGACCATGTGTCCGATTTCCCCGGCGGTGCGGTTGAAGCCGGAGTAAGGCTTGCCATCCAGCACGATGCCGCCGCCGATGCCCGTGCCGAGGAATATGCCCACCATCGAGCGCGGCTTGGGGTCGAGTTCCGTCTCATACACGCCCAGCGCGCAGGCGTTGCAGTCGTTCTCGGCGAAGACGGGCAAATCGAGCTGCTTCTCCAGCGCCTTCTTGAGCGGCACATTTTCCCACTTCAAGTTCGGCGCGAAAATCATCCGCCCCTCCTCCGGATCAATCGCGCCCGGTGCCCCGATGCCGAGCGCCTTGATGTTGTCGAGCTTGAGGTCGCACTCATCAATGACCTCCTGCACACACCGGGCCACGCGCTCCAGCACGCCCTCCGGGCCGCGCTCCGGCTTGGTGCTCATCTTCACCTTGCCGAGGCACTTGAGCTGCGGGGTGAAGACCCCGGCGAGAATCTTGGTGCCGCCCAAGTCCACGCCGACGAAGTGTTCGCGTTTGCCAGTTGCTTCGGCCATGTGCGCTAGGGTTGGTTGAATGTGTTGTGTCCGGAGCCCGCACTGAGACGCAAGCCCGACGGGAAACTCCTGTTCGTTTAGCGCGTCTCCTGCCGCAAGGCCACTCTGGAATTGTTACAAGTGAAGGGCCGCCCCGGCCGGTAAACTCAGTAGGTCAGTGCTTCCGGAGAGGTGTAGGCGGGGCGCGCTGTCCGACACCGAGTTGGCTCAACGCCCCGCCAGCACGGATTCGATTTTCTTTCGCAGGTCGGCGTTGACGTCTTCAGGCGAGCGCTCGGCGTCCACGATCTCGAAGCCGTAGGTGGCTTGCAGGCGGGTGAATTGTCGGGCCATGAGCGACTGGTATTTCAGGAAGCTGTCGAACATGTCGCGCGTCAGCCCGAGGTCCATGCCGCTCTCCCAGTAGTCGAGCGCCTTGCTCTTGGCAAAGTTCCGCTGCACAAGCTGCTCGGGGGAAAGGTTCAGGTAGAAGACGGCGTCCGGCACGAGGGCGATGCCGTAGAGGTTCTTCAACCACGCCTCGTCCATGCCGCGGACGATGTCGCGCGCCATGAGGGTGTAGATGTAGCGGTCGGCCAGCACCATGAAGCCGGCCTTGAGCGCGGGCAGCATGATGTTCTCCACTTGATCAGCGAAGTCGGTGGCGTAGAAGAGGCTCAGGGTGGTGCGGCTCAGGATGTTGCCCTGCTGCGCCTTCTCCAGTTCTTCGCTGACGAGGGAGGAACGCTTCAGACCCACTTGCACGGTGGCGTGGCCGCTGCCTTCGAGCCACTGGACGAGTTGCGCGATTTGCGTGGAGCGCCCGGAACCGTCCGCGCCTTCGACGACGATGAGCTTGCCGCGCAGTTTTTCCTCGTCCACGCCCGGGATGCCCTCGCCGTAGAAACGCTTGGGAGTGGGCTTGGGGATGATGACTTCCGGCGTGCGGGGCGCAGGAACGAGGCGTTTGGTTTTGCGCGGGGCTACCATGGTCACGCTTTCTTGAAGTCGAAGGTCGGCAGGTCGATGCGGTCGGCCACGAGCTTGCGCAGGATGGCCTGCTGCGTTTCGACGGTCTCGTTCGCGTCAATGACGTTGAAGGAGAACTCGCGGCTCATGGCGAGGTATTGCTCGAGCATTCGGCCTTGGAAGATGCGGAAGCTTTCGTAGGGGTCGGTGGAAAAACCCATGTCCATGCCAGCCTCAAAGTATTTCAGCTCCGGGCGACCGTCGAGGATGCGGTTCAACGACACTTCCAAGTCCGCGCGAAAGAAGAACGTCATGTCCGGCAGCGCGGCGAAGCTGTAAAGGCCGCGCACCCACTCCGGCGGACAGGTGCGGACGACGTCGCGGGCAAAAGCGGTGAAGATATAGCGGTCGCAGAGCACCAGATAACCCGCACGGAGCAGGGGCACCAGCTGGCGTTCGTAGCGGTCGGCGAAGTCCGTGGCGTGGATGAGGCTGAACGTGGTGGGCGTCAGCAGGGTCATCTTCTTGCCCTTGGTCGTGGCGGACTTGACCAGCTCGGAGGAATTCCACTCGCTGAAGAAGACCTTCAGGCCGCGCAGCTCCAGCCAACGTTTGAGGAGGTAGATCTGCGTGGACTTGCCGGAGCCGTCCAACCCCTCGACCGCGATCAGGCGGCCGGGAAAACCAAGTTCAGCGAATGTCTTCATCCTGCTCACTGGGGGCGACGCTAAGTAGAAGGCTTCGGAAAACCAAGCCTTTCATCGCAGGTCCAGAAGACCCGCCATCGCGTAAAACGTGGTGCGGGTGACCCCGCCAACGAAGTTTCTCACGCCCGGGATGTTGATCGCGATAAGGACGGCGATGAAGCCATACTGGCACAACTTCCAGTAGGTCTCGTGGCTCATGCCGATGAGGTTCTTCAAGACGTGCGAGCCATCCAGCGGCGGCACGGGGAGCAGGTTGAAGAAGCAGAGGAACAGGCTTAGCACCGCCATCCGAACGCCCACCTCGCCGAGTAGTTCAACGCCGGTCAGCGCGCCTAGCTTGACCAGCGCGAGGAGCGCGAACGCCAGCACCAGATTGATGGCGGGACCGGCCAGCGCCACCAGCGTGTCGTCCCGGCGCGGGCTGCGCAGGTTGGAGATGTTCACCGGCACGGGGCGTCCCCAGCCGATGATGAAGCCGGCCAGCGCGGAGTTGCTGAGGGACAGGAAAATGCCGAGAAGGGGCAGCACCACCGTGCCGATTAGCTCCATGTGCGCGAGCGGGTTGAGCGTCACGCGGCCTTGGTGATACGCCGTGTCGTCGCCACACTTCCATGCCGCCCATGCGTGGGCCCACTCGTGAAACGTGAGCAGCGGGATGAAGAGCAAGTAGGTCAGCAGTCCTTCAAATATGGCCGATTGAGTCATGGCGCTCGAACATAGCTGAGGAAGCTCCAAAGCCCAAGTGGAAGTCAGTGCGGCGTGCGGCGGTCACGCCGCAGAAGGCTGGCGCGAGCGAATCGCCCCAGGCTACTGCCACTCCCACGCATTCAACGCCGGTTCGACTGCCAGCCCAGCCGGATTTTGATGCGTCCGCCTTGGCAGCGGGGCCAATTCACTTGTTGCCGAACGCGCTGCCATGCTACGTCAGTCCCGTGACGCCCACGCGCCAAGGTTCATTTCACCTGTTTCGTTTTGCTGGCGTCGATGTGTTTTTGCATTGGTCGTGGTTTCTGGTCGCCCTTTATCAGATTACCAGCCGCGGCTCGGAATACTCTTCACCGGTCTGGAATGTGTTGGAGTATCTGGCCCTGTTCGCCATCGTGCTGCTGCACGAGTTTGGCCACGCGCTGGCCTGTCGGCAGGTGGGCGGGCAGGCGTCGCTGATTGTGCTGTGGCCGTTGGGCGGGGTGGCCTACGTCAGTCCGCCGTCGCGACCGGGGGCGACGCTCTGGAGCATCGCCGCCGGGCCGCTGGTGAATGTGGTCTTGGTGCTGGTCTTCTCCGGCCTCGTGGCGGTGGCCACGCAGCAGGGTAGCGGGGGGTGGTGGCCCGATATTGCGCTGTTTTTACGGACGCTCTGGGTGATCAATCTGGCGATCCTCGTTTTCAACCTGCTGCCGGTTTACCCGCTGGACGGCGGGCAAATTCTTCGTTCGTTGCTTTGGTTTGGCATCGGGCGGGCGCGCAGTCTGATGGTGGCGGGCGTGACTGGCTTGGTGGGCGTGACCGGACTGATGGCGGTGGCGTTTTGGTCACAATCGTGGTGGATCGGCATCATGGGGATTTTCCTCTTGCTGAATTGCTGGCGCGGAATCCGACAGGCCCGCGACTTGGCGAAGCTTGAGCGATTGCCCCGTCACGAAGGCTTTGCCTGTCCCGCCTGCCGGGTGGCGCCACCGGTTGCACCGCTCTGGCTGTGCGGAAATTGCCGCATCACCTTCGACACCTTCGAGACGGGTGGGGCATGTCCCCAGTGTGGGGATCGCTTCCCAACCACGGTGTGTTCGGACTGCGGGGTGCGGTCGCCTTGGGCAGAATGGGTCCTCGCTTCCCCCGTGCCGCCGCGACTGCCGTGACGCCACCTACGGCTGCCCGCTGATTCGCTCGCGTTTATGCACTGTTTTGATCTGAGCTTCGCCAGCCCCGCCGAGAATCTGGCCGGCGACGAGGCGCTCTTGAATTGGTGCGAAGCGAAAGGAGGCGCGGCCTTGCGTTTCTGGGAGTCGCCGGTGCCCTTCGTGGTGCTGGGCTATGGTAATCGCGCAGACTTGGAAGTTCACCTTGACGCGTGCGCACTCGGGCAAATCCCGGTGCTGCGCCGATGCTCAGGTGGCGGAACAGTGCTGCAGGGGCCCGGCTGCCTCAACTATGCCGTGGTGCTCGAACTGGCGCAGGAACCGCTGCTGGGCACGGTGTCGGGAGCGAATAGCTTCGTCCTGCACCGTGTCGCGGCGGCGTTGGGAAAATGCCTGAGTGAGCCGGCGGAGCGGTGCGGCGACACGGACTTGGTGTGGCGCGGGCGCAAGTTTTCCGGCAATGCCCAGCGTCGTCGTCGCACGCACTTGCTGTTTCATGGGACGGTGCTGCTGGACCTGAATCTCCCGCTCACGGACCGGTGCCTGAAGTTCCCCAGCCGCACCCCGGCGTATCGTCAGGCGCGGACGCATGGCGAGTTCATCGGTGCAGTTCCTTTGCGAGCTGCGGAGGTGAAGCAGGCCTTGGCGCAGGTGTGGCATGCGGAAAGTGCCGACGCGATCTGGCCGGCGGATGAAACTGCTCGCCTCGTGCATGACTGCTACTCACAGCCAGTTTGGAATTTGAGGCTCTGAGCCGATGGTAAAGTGAGGAATTACAGCTTCCGCCTGGCTGGCGGCGCGGCTACAAGTCCGCCGTGAACGAGTTCAGCGTCGTCCTCTCCGCCGTCCTGCCCGTGCTGGCCATCGCCTGTGCGGGGGTTGCGATGCGCAAGTTTGACTGGCTCACCGAGGAGGCCGATCACTCGTTGCTGCGCGTGACCATCAACCTGCTGGTGCCCGCGTTCATCTTCGACAAGGTGCTGGACAATCCCGCGTTGAACCGCACGGAGAACCTCTTCCTCCCGCCGCTCATCGGCTTCTGCACCGTGGCGCTGGGCATTAGCGTGGGCTGGCTGGTGATTCGACTGGCCGGCCTCCAGCGCGACGCGGCGGGCCGCACGTTCGCGTTCAGCACCGGCCTCTACAACTACGGCTACGTGCCGCTGCCATTGGCAATGTCGCTCTTCGACCGCGAGACCGTTGGGGTGCTCATCGTCCACAACCTCGGGACGGAAATTGCCTTCTGGCTCCTGGGCACGGTGGTCTTCGCGCACGCGGCCAACGAGCCGCTTTGGAAGAAAATCCTCAACCCGCCACTCGCGGCCATCCTGCTGACGCTCACGCTGAACTTCACCGGCGGTGCGGCGCATGTGCCGGTGTTTGTGAAGACCACGATGCACATGCTCGGCGCGTGCGCGATTCCGATGGGTCTGGTGCTGGTCGGCGCGATGATTGCCGACCACCTGGCGGAATTTCACTCGGATCAGGGCTGGCGCGTGATGGGGGCTTCGTGCGTGTTGCGATTGGGCGTGATTCCCGTGCTGTTCCTGCTGCTGGCGAAGTTCCTACCATGCTCGGTCGAGTTGAAGCGCGTCATCATGCTGCAAGCCGCGATGCCCTCCGCCGTCTTCGCCATCCTCGCCGCACGCCACTTCGGCGGCGACGGCCCGACGGCGCTGCGCGTGGTCATTGCGACATCGGCGGTGAGTTTCGTAAGCATTCCGCTGTGGATTCGTGCGGGCATGAAATGGCTGGGGCTGTAGCCGAACGTAGCCTTTTCAACCCGCGTGCCGTCTGCCATGCTGCCGCTGACATCGCCATGAACGACCAGAAGCCAAACCACGCCGTCTCGTTGCGGGACTTCCTTTCCACTTCCACGAAGTTCGCCGCCAGCGCCGCCGCCTTGGGCACGCTGCCGGTCGAGCGCTTCGCCCACGGCGCTTCGCCCGGCGACACCATCAAGGTCGCCCTCGTCGGTGCGGGTGGGCGCGGCACCGGCGCGGCGGACCAAGCCATGCAGGCCGGCAGTGATGTGAAGCTGGTGGCCGTCGCCGACGTGCATAAGGACCGGATGGACCGCAGCCTCGCCTCGCTCAAGAAGCACAAGGACCAGCTCGCGGTGAAGGAGGAGAGCAAATTCCTCGGCTTCGACGCCTACAAGCAGGCCATCGCGCAGGCGGACGTGGTCATCCTTGCGACGCCGCCGGGTTTCCGGCCGATGATGTTCGAGGAGGCGGTGCGGCAGGGCAAACATGTCTTCATGGAGAAGCCTGTCGCGGTGGACGGGCCGGGCGTGCGGAAAGTCCTGGCCGCCGCCGAGGAGGCGAAGCAGAAGAATCTCAAGGTCGCCGTCGGCCTTCAGCGGCATCACCAGCCGAATTACCACCAGTCCATGCAGCGCCTGCACGGTGGCGAGATTGGCGACATTGTTTCGATGCGTTGCTACTGGAACACCGCGCCCGTTGGGCCGAAGAAGACGCGTAAAGAAGTTGCCGAGATGCTCGGGCGCGCGCCTACGGAGATGGAATACCAGCTCCGCAACTGGTATATGTTTGCGTGGCTGTCCGGCGACCACATCGTCGAGCAGCACATCCACAACCTCGACGTCATCAACTGGGCCAAGCAATCCTTCCCCGTCAGTTGCACCGGCCTCGGCGGGCGCGCGTATCTCAGCGAGCCGGACCACGGCGAGATTTTCGACCACCACGCCGTCGAGTATGTCTATGCCGACGGCTCGCGGATGTATTCGCAGTGCCGGCAGATTCCCAAGTGCAAGGGCGAGGTCTATGAGGCCGTGCAGGGCACGAAGGGAAGCTGGATTGCCGAGCGCAACGTCTTCGCCATCCGTGACCTCAAGCAGAATATCACGTGGCGCTACCAGGCGAAGGAAGGCGAGGCGAACGATGGCCACCGGCTCGAACACATCCCGTTCTTTGACGCCATCCGCCACAACAAGTCTTACAACGAGGCCGAGCGCGGGGCGAAGAGCACGCTCACCGCCATCATGGGGCGCATGGCGACCTACGGCGGCCAGCCCGTCACCTGGGAAGAGGCGCTCAACTCGAAGCTCGACCTGATGCCTGAGCGCCTCGCGTGGGACGCCGCGCCCAAGCCCAAGCCGGAGTCGGATGGGCGGTATCCGTATGCGATTCCGGGCCGGACCGTGGCGCTGTAGCCCTGTCTTCTCCAGCTCCTAATCCTAATCTTAATCGCACTCCCGGACTAACCGGAGTGGGGGAAGGATCAGGAGTGCGAGCACGAGGAAAAGTTTCCCGCGCTGGACAACCCGCCTTCCGTCCCTACACTCGGCGCTGTTCCATTTGGTGAACGGACTTCGCCATCGTGCGCCGCGAATGTCGTGGCAAGCGGCCTAGTCCAACGCGATTGAAACTATGAGCAACCTGATTGTCCCCGCCACTTCTTCGGTGGTCACGCGCCGGAGTTTTCTCTCCACTTCGTCCAAGTTCGCTGCCGGTGCCGCAGCTTTGAGCACCCTGCCCGTCGAGCGGTTCGTCCACGGCGCTTCGCCCGGCGACACGATCAAGGTCGCCCTAGTCGGCATGGGCGGACGCGGCTCTGGCGCGGCGAACCAAGCTCTCAGCACCGGCGAGAGCGTGAAGCTCGTGGCCGTGGCCGACGTGCATAAGGACCGCATGGACAGCTCGCTGGCCAACCTCGCCAAGAACCACAAGGACAAGGTGCAGGTGAAGGACGAGCACAAGTTCATGGGCTTTGACGCCTACAAGAAGGCCATCGCGCAGGCGGACCTCGTGATTCTTGCGACGCCGCCCGGTTTCCGCCCGATGCAGTTCGAGGAGGCCATCCGCCAGGGCAAACACGTCTTCATGGAGAAGCCGGTCTGCGTGGACGTGGCCGGCTACAAGAAGGTCATCGCCGCCGCCGCCGAGGCGAAGAAGAAGAACCTCAAGGTCGGCGTTGGCCTCCAGCGCCATCACCAAGCTGGCTACATCGAGACTATCAAGCGCATCCATGACGGCCAGATGGGCGACATCATGGCGATGCGCGCCTACTGGAACGGGAATACGCCGTGGGTCCACAAGCGCGCCGACCTCGAAGCCAAACAGGGCCGCAAGCTCACCGAACTCGAATACCAGATGCGCAACTGGTATTACTTTGTCTGGCTCTGCGGTGACCACATCTGCGAGCAGCACATCCACAACCTCGACGTCATCAATTGGGTCAAGCGCGGTCACCCAGTCAAGGCGCGCGGGAACGGCGGTTGCGAGACGCGCAAAGGCCCCGACTACGGCGAAATTTTTGACCACCACGTCGTCGAGTTCACCTACGAGGACGGCTCGGTCTGCTTCAGCCAGTGCCGCCACCAGCTCGGCTGCTGGAACGACGTTTCCGAGCACGCCATTGGCACCAAGGGCGTGGCGAACCTCGGTCGTTACACCATCACCGGCCAGGCCGCGTGGCGCTATCAGGGCGGCGGCAAAGACCCTTACCAGCAGGAGCATGACGACCTCTTCGACGCCATCCGCAACGACAAGCCTTACAACGAGGCCGTCTATGGCGCGGACAGCTCCATGACCTCCGTGTTGGGTCGCATGGCGACCTATTCCGGCAAGGAAATCTCCTGGGACGACGCGCTCAAGTCCAACCTCGACACGATGGTCAAGGGCATTGACCAAGTGTCGTGGGAGGAAGCCATCAAGCTGACGCCGCCCAGCGTGCCCGGTCCCGACGGGATGTATAAGCTCCCGGTCCCCGGCAAGACGACGTTCGGTTGAACTGAACGTGTGCTTACAACCAGCCCGCGTCCGGCAACGGACGCGGGCTTTTTCGTAGCTCGACATTCCAATGTCGAGGTTCGGTGTGCGGGCGCGCCCCGCACTCTACATTGGAATGTCGAGCTACGGTTGTCGCGTCACGCCAGATAGCGCATGTCTGCCAGTGAATTTCACCCCCCGCGAGCCGTCCGTCTCCATTGACTTCCGCCGTGCGTTGCGATGTTGCCGCGTCGGTGGAGTTCGCGCATTTTCTAGCTATGAACTGCAAGCAACTCCTGACCAGCATCGGCCCGCTCACGCTCACAGTCGCCAGCCTCCTCGCCGCCCCCGCTGACAAGAAGGCCGCGCCGCCGAAAAAGGTCAGTTACTACAAGGACGTCCGCCCTGTCCTCCAGGCCAACTGCCAGGGCTGCCACCAGCCCGCGAAGTCCAAGGGCGGCTACGTGATGACCGATTTCAAGCTGCTGCTCGGCGCGGGCGACAGCAAGGAAGCCGCCATCATTCCGAAGTCCCCGGACAAGTCGCACCTCGTGCAGCTCATCACGCCCAAGGACGGCAAGGCCGAGATGCCCGAGGGCCGCAAGCCACTGCACGCGACCGAAATCGAGACCATCTGCAACTGGATTGCGCAGGGCGCGGTGGACGACACGCCGGCCAACGCCCGCGAGCGCTACGACATGAATCACCCGCCGGTCTATTCGCTGCCGCCGGTCATCACCTCGATTGACTACTCGACCGACGGCCAGTTCCTCGCGGTCGCGGGTTTCCACGAGGTGCTGCTCCACAAGGCCGATGGCTCCGGTCTCGCCGCGCGGCTCGTTGGTCTGAGCGAGCGCATTGAGTCCGTGAAGTTTTCGCCCGACGGCAAGCGGCTCGCCGTCGCTGGCGGCTTGCCGGGGCGCATGGGTGAAATCCAGGTCTGGGACGTGGAGAAGCGGAAGCTCACGCTCTCGCACTCCGTCACCTACGACACGCTGTATGGCGCGAGCTGGTCGCCGGACGGTAAGCTCATCGCCTTCGGCTGCGGTGACAACACCGTGCGCGCCATCGGGGCGGACTCCGGCAAGCAGGTGATGTTCATGGGGTCGCACAGCGACTGGGCGCTCGACACCACCTGGTCGCTCAAAGGCGACCACGTCATCTCCGTGTCGCGCGACATGACGGCGAAGCTCACGGAACTCGCGACGCAGCGCTTCGTTGACAACATCACGAGCATCACGCCCAACGCGCTCAAGGGCGGCGTCGCCACTGTCACGCGTCATCCGTTCCGCGAGGAAATTCTGATGGGCGGTTCCGACGGTTTGCCCAAGCTCTACCAATACTTCCGAACCGCGCCGCGCCAGATTGGCGACGACTCGAACGGCATCTTCTTCTTCGACGCGATGCTGGGCCGCGTCACCTCGGTCGCATGGAGCGCGGACGGCAAGCTGCTCGCCGCCGCCAGTGCGCTCGATAACAAGGGCGAGGTCTTCGCTTCAACCTTCACCTTCGGCACCAACGCCATCACGAAGGAAATGGCCGACGTGATGAAGAAAATCCCCGCCAGCCGCACGCCGCAGGACAAGGAAGTCATCGCCAAATACCGGGCCAGCGGCACCAAGACGCTCTTCAAGGTCCCTGTCCCGCAGGCCGGCGTCTTTGCCGTCGCCATCGCGCCGGACAACAAGACCGTGGCCGCTGCCGGCTCGGACGGCCTCATCCGTCTCTTCAACGCGGAAAACGGCTCCATCCTCAAAGAGTTTCCCAGCGTGAACGTGACCGCCGCCAGCAAGGCGCTCGCGGCCAAGAAATTTGAAGCGCCCGCGCCCGCCGCGCCCAAGACCGACGGCGAGCCGGAGTCGCTCCCGAAGGACGCGAAGGTCGTCGCACTTGAAGTGGAACCCAAGTCCATCGCCCTGAGTCGGTGGACCGACAGCGCGCAAATCCTTATTTTTGCCCGCCTCGCCAATGGTGAAGCGCTCGACGTGACACGCCTCGCGAAGCTCGAACTTAGCGGTTTCAGCAAGAGCGCGGCGAGCGTGTCGGCGTCTGGCGTCGTGCTGCCCAAGGCGAACGGTTCCGTGACGGTGAAAGCAGCGCTCGCCGGAAAGTCCGTCTCTGTCCCGGTCAAGGTCACGGGCATCGGCAAGGATTTGGACACCGATTTCATCCGCGACGTGAACCCGGTGCTAACGAAGGCCGGTTGCAACCAGGGCACCTGCCACGGCGCGAAGGACGGCAAGAACGGTTTCAAGCTCTCGCTGCGCGGTTACGACGCCGAGTATGACGTGCGTGCGTTCACCGACGAACTCGCCAGCCGCCGTGCGAACGTCGCCTCGCCGGACGATTCACTCATGCTGCTCAAAGCGACAGCGGCGGTGCCGCACCAAGGCCAGCAGGTTTTCGAGCCGGGCAGCCTCAACTACCGCATCATCCGCGAGTGGATAGGTGCGGGCGCGAAGCTGAACGCCAAGGCTCCGCGCGTGACCAAGATTGAGCTGTCCCCGCAAAACCCCGTCGTTCAGAAGGTTGGGGCGCGCCAGCAGATGCGCGTCATCGCCACCTACGCGGACGGCTCCACGCGTGACGTGACGACACTCGCGTTCGTGGACACGGGCAATCAGGACGTGGCCAAGACCGACAGCGCCAACGTGGTGACGACGCTACGCCGTGGCGAGGCCCCGATGCTGGCACGCTTCGAGGGCGCATACGCGGCGACCACCGTGACCGTGATGGGTGATCGCACGAGCTTCGCCTGGGCCGAGCCGGAGAAGTGGAATAAGATTGACGAGTTCACTGCCGCGAAGTGGCAGCGGATGAAGATTTTGCCCAGCGGCCTTTGCACCGACGATGAGTTCATCCGCCGTGTGTATCTCGACCTGACCGGCGTCCCGCCGACCTCGGAGGAAGTGAAGGCCTTCCTCGCCGACAAGCGCCAGACCCGTGAGAAGCGCGACGCGCTCGTGGACAAGCTCGTGGGCAGCGAGGATTACGTGGACCACTGGTCTAACAAGTGGGCCGACCTGCTCCAGGTGAACAGCAAGTTCCTCGGTGCGGAGGGTGCGAAGGCGTTCCGCGACTGGATTCGCAACGAGATTGCCAAGAACACACCGCACGATGAGTTCGCGCGCAAGATCATCACCGCCTCCGGCTCGAACAAGGACAACCCGCCCGCGAGCTATTACAAGATTCTCCGCAAGCCCGAGGACACGATGGAGAACACCACGCACCTGTTCCTCGCCGTGCGCTTCAACTGCAACAAGTGCCACGACCATCCCTTTGAGCGCTGGACGCAGGACCAGTATTACCAGACCTCCGCGTGGTTCGCGCGGGTTGGGCTGAAGAAAGACCCCGCCGCCGGTGACAAGCTGCTCGGCGGCACGGCGGTCGAGGGCGGCAAGCCGATGTATGAAATCATTGAGGACCTCGGCGCGGGCGAGGTGAAACACGACCGCACCGGCAAGGAGACGCCGCCGCAGTTCCCGTATCCCGCCACCTGTGGCGAGGACGGCAAGACCGACGCGAAGGACAAGAAGCCCGTCTCCCGCCGCGACCAGCTCGCGATGTGGATTACCGCGAAGGACAACCGCTACTTCGCCTCCAGCTTCGCCAACCGCATCTGGGGCTACCTCACGGGCGTCGGCGTCATCGAGCCGCTGGACGACATTCGCGCCGGCAACCCGCCGAGCAACCCCGAGCTGCTTGACTATCTCACGCAGGAGTTCGTCAAGAGCGGCTTCAACACGCGGCACTTGATGAAGCTCGTCACCAAGTCCCGCACCTACCAGCTCTCCGTCGCCTCGCACAAGTGGAACGAGGATGACAAAATCAACTTCTCCCACGCCACTGCGCGCCGCCTGCCCGCCGAGGTGCTCTACGACACCATTTACAAGGTGACGGGCGCGAAGTCGAACATCCCCGGCGTCCCCGCCGGCACGCGCGCGTCGCAGCTCGCCGACACCGGCTTCAAGCTGCCCGACGGCTTCTTTGCCACGATGGGCAAGCCCGCCCGCGAGTCCGCCTGCGAGTGCGAGCGCACCAGCGACATCCAGCTCGGCCCCATCATGGCGCTCATCTCGGGCGCGACCGTCGGCGACGCGGTCAGCTCCCCCGACAACGCAATTGCGAAGCTGGCCAAGGAAGTCACGGACGACCGCGAGCTGATTGACGAGCTGTTCCTCCGCATCATGAACCGGCCCGCCCGTGCCTCGGAGATTGAGACCACCTTGAAGAGCTGGGCGACGATGAAGGCTGATGCCGCCACCGTGAACGTCTCGCTGGCCGACTACGAGAAGGTCTTCCCCGGCATCCAAAAGCAGCGCGAGGAGACGCGCGCGAAGGACTTGTCCGACGCGAAGACCGAACTGGCCGGCTACGAAAAGGAAATCGCCCCGCGCGAGGCGAAGCTCGACGCCGAGCAGAAGGAGCGCACGGAGAAGGCCGAGGCCGAGCTGAAGCGTTTCAACGAGCTGGACTTCCCCAAGCGCCTCGCCGAGTTCGAGAAGAAGCAGGATTTGAAGACCGCCTGGAGCGCTTTCACCACGAAGAACCTCAAATCCACCGGCGACCTCAAGCTCGCGCAGGAGCCGGACAAGTCCGTCGTCGTGACCGCCGGCAAGGCCCCTCGCGGCGAATACACCTTCACCATTGAGACGGATTTGAAGGAGCTGAACGCCCTCCGCCTCGAAGCGCTGACGGACAAGCGCTTCCCCAAGAACGGCCCCGGCCGCGCCCCGGACGGCAACTTCGTGCTGAACGAAATCGCGTTGACCGTCGCGCCCAAGGACAAGCCGGCGGAGGTGAAGAAGGTGGACCTGCAAAAGGCGCTCGCGGACTTCAGCCAGGAGAACTTCGAGGTCGCCAAGTCCATTGACGGAGGCAACAACCGCCAGCAGGGCTGGGCTGTCTCGCCCAACGGCGGCGCGACGCACTGGGCCACCTACGAGCTGAAGACGCCGCTCACGAACACCGGCAACTTCATCCTCACGGTGAAAATGACCCAGCAGTTCAACGGTGGCGAGGACAAGGGCTACACGCTGGGCCGCTTCCGCCTCTCCGGCACCGGTGCCAAGTCCCCCGGACTCAGTCAGTCCGAGGAGCTGCGGGCCGTTCTCGCCATGCCGGCGGACCTGCGCACGAAGGAGCAAAAGGCCGACTTCGAGAAGATTGTCCGCGCCAACGACGCCGAGCTGGCCAAGCGCACCAAGGAACTGGCCGACGCGAAGAAGCCGCGCCCGATTGATCCGCTGCTCAAGGAACGTCAGGAATCCGTCAAGCGCCTCGGCGAGCCGCTCTCCGCCGACCCGAAGCTCGCCACCCTCAAGCGCGCCGCCGACCTGGGCACCAAGCAACTGGCCGACACCCGCCTCATTGGCGCGCAAGACCTCGCCTGGGCGCTCATCAACAACCCGGCGTTCTTGTTCAACCGGTAAGGGCATCGAAGGCCCGGCAAGAATCTTCAACAAGCGAGTTGGCAGCCGCTCCTTACCGAAGCAGTGTCTTCGGGTGCCTCTAAAAAGAGACATTCGAGACCGAGTTCAAACTGATTTTCCGCCGGAGGACGCTTCGCGTGCCGCTGATACGCTTGCTCAGATAAGCTCGGAGCGGCTCGCCCGCTGCGTCTTGTTTCTCGCTCGTGGTCGCCTGTGCAATCTGGAGCGCTACGTTCGGATGGCAGGTGAAGATTTTCGCGACGTAATCATGGAGGCTGAACATGATGACATTCTCCGTCGCGTGCGGGACTTTAGCGTGTCGTTCCTGATTGATTGCCCCGAGAAGATGTGGATTTCGGATGTGGCTGCGGCTCTCTCAAAACGCGGGTATTCGCTCAATTCATTGAGGACTGGTCCAACGGCTAGTATCATGTCCCATCCAGTATTTCGTATTGATTATAGAGATTCCAACCACTTTCATCGGTCATGGCACCTCGATACAGAATCACCCTGACAGAAGAAGAGCGCGGGCAGTTGGAGGCGATGACCCGCAGCGGAAAGGCAGCGGCAGCCAAGTTCGTTCATGCGCGCGCATTGCTCCTGTGCGACGCCGGGCCGCACGGCGAACCATGGAAGGTTGCCGACGTGGCGGAGGCGTTGGGGGTGACCACTCGCACAATCGAGCATCTCAAGCAACGGTTTGTGGAGGAGGGCTTGGCGACGGCCTTGGAGCGCAAGGCGCGGATCAAGCCGCCCAAGCTCACGTATGACGGCGGATTTGACGCCCGCCTGACAGCCTTGGCCTGCTCGGCCGCTCCGGATGGGCGCGTCCGCTGGACCGTGCGGCTGCTCGCCGAGAAGGTGGTCGAACTGAAAATCGCCCCCACCGTCTCCCTCATGACTGTGCAGCGGTCGCTAAAAAAAACGAACTGCAGCCTCATCTGAGCAAATACTGGAAGATTCCCCCGGACGGCAACGCCGCCTTCGTCGCGGGCATGGAGGATGTGCTGGCGGTCTATCAGTTACCGCATGATCCGCGTTTTCCGGTGGTCTGCATGGACGAATCCAGCAAGCAACTCGTGGGTGAGGTGCAGGCCCCCATTCCCGCCGCTCCCGGCCACGGCCAGATCCTCGATCACGAATATGTCCGCCACGGCGTGGCCGAGATTTTTGTGGAGATCGAGCCGCTGGCGGGCCGGCGACACGTCGAGGTGACCGAGCGACGCACGCGCAAGGACTGGGCCCGGTTCATCAAAGACATGCTCGATGAACGTTACCCCGACGCGATCAAGGTTCGCCTGGTGATGGACAACCTCAACACCCACGGGACGGCCTCCCTCTACGAAACCTTTGCGCCAGCCGAAGCCCAGCGACTGGCTGCACGGCTGGAAATCCACCACACCCCCAAACATGGCAGTTGGCTCAACATCGCTGAAATCGAACTGAGTGCGCTCAACAGCCAGTGCCTGAACCGCCGCATCCCCACGCAGGAGTGCATGCGCACGCAGATCGCTGCTTGGCAGGCCGACCGCAATAATCGTGGCGCGCCGATCAACTGGCGCTTCACCGCAGAGGATGCCCGAATCAAACTCACCCGTCTGTATCCGAAACTGTAGATGCTACAGGATACTAGTGGGATTGCTGTCTTCGTCAATGAGTTGGAGAATATCACCATCGTCAGAGACCGAGGGCAATGGATGCTACAGGGCAATCGCCAAGAGCTTGAGCAATATGACCTGTGGCGAGCATTTGATGACACGGGTGCTTTTTCAGATGCAGTTTCCTGCTACCTACTTACAAAGCAAAATCCTCGACAGTGACGAACGCTACTTGTCCCGAATCAGCAGATAGTGCGCGAGGGCTTTTGAGGGCGGCGGTTTCAAGCTGCCAGCACCTCACCCCAGCCCAGTGCGGCAATCGAGGCGCGCACCAACTGCTTGCGGCGCTCCTCGGAGACGGCTCCCCGACGGGTCTTCAGGTCGGTCTTGCTCACCGCGTGGAGCAGGTCGCACTTGCAGAGCGTCGGCCAGTCCATTCCGTCCGCAGCGTCGAGCACCACTTCATGCGCCTCGGGCTTGCGCGCGGCGCGCTTGGTGGAGCACATCAGCACGTTGACTTCGGGCTTGTTGGCCACGCGCGAGGGATGCGAGACAATCACGCATGGATGCGGCTCCGGCCAGCCCGTCGGCTGCCAGTTGAACACGTCGAACGGCTTCATTCCTCGAAGGGGGCGATGGTGCGCTTATGATGAGCCGCCATGCGGCTCTCGACGGCTTCCCACTCCGGGTCTGACTTCAGCTCCTTGATGACGGGCACGGCGATCATGACGTAGTTCTTGGAGGGACGCTGCCGCTTCACGAGGAAGGTGTCCTCGTCCAACTGCTGAATCGTGACGGGGGACTTGGCCGGAAGCTCAGGAGGCATCACCACCCGGCGACGGTCGTCAGAGAGAGTCGCAATCATGATGGGAGCTTCCCACGCACGACTCGGCTGTCAAGACCGGCATCGTTTGAAAGTCTGGGCAAGTGGACTTGAAGCGATGGCTTCTACTGGTCCTTGCATCAGCAAAGACTTCGAAGGCAGCGAACCAATCTTCCGGGTTTTTTCCAAGCTGCGATACTTGGATGGTTCACCTTCTGCGCAGGGATATTCCCTGCCGGTGATAGGTAAGCTTGTCGCGCTGGTCTTCAATCAGGCATTTCGCTAGCATCCTGCTGCATGAGTTGGTTCTACCGTTCGCTCATTCGCCCGGCGCTGTTTTCACAGCCCTCCGAGGAGATTCATAATCGCGCCTTGGCCGCACTGGGTTTCGCGGCCCGGAAGCCTGCGCTCTGCGAGTTGGTGAAAGCCTGCTACGACGCACCGGAGTTGCCCGCCAGCCTCTTTGGACTGCGCTTTCCGAACCCCGTCGGCCTCGCCGCCGGCATGGACAAGCAGGCTGCCGCCGTGCCCATCTGGCGCTCGCTCGGCTTCGGCTTCAGCGAACTCGGCGGCGTAACGTGGCACGCGCAGCCGGGCAATCCCCAGCCGCGCATGTTCCGCGCCGTGGCTGACGAGGCGCTCGTCAATCGCATGGGCTTCAATAACGGCGGCGCGCGGGCGCTGGCCGAACGCCTCGCCGGCTGGCGCGAACAGGGCCGCTGGCCGGACCATCCCGTCGGCATCAATCTCGGCAAATCCAAGGTCACGCCGCTCGAAGAGGCTGCGGACGACTACGCGAATTCCCTCCGGGTCCTCTGGCCGCACGCTGATTTCTTTGTTGTCAACGTCAGCTCGCCGAACACGCCGAACCTGCGGCAGCTCCAGGACAAGGCTGCGCTTGACCAAATCCTCGTCGCTCTTCAGCAGGTGAACACCAGGCAGGCGAAGTCGGCGAAGCCCAAGCCCATTCTTGTGAAGGTCGCGCCCGATCTGACATTCGAGGCACTCGACGAAATCCTCGAACTCGTCGGCCCGCGCCAGCTCGCCGGCGTTGTGGCAACGAACACGACTATCACACGCCCGGCAACGAATGATGCGCAGCTTAAGCAGACTTACGCCGAAACGGGCGGACTAAGCGGTCGCCCGCTCCGCGTGCGCAGCACCGAGGTGATTCGGCACCTGTTTCGCCAGACCAAGGGTGCGGTGCCCATCATCGGTGTTGGCGGCGTCGCCAGCGCGGCGGATGCGTGGGAGAAGATCACAGCTGGCGCGTCGCTCGTGCAAGTTTACTCCGGCCTCGTCTATGAGGGCCCGGGGCTCATTCACGACATCGTCAACGGCTTGCGCTGGCGGCTGGAGTCGGAAGGATTGAGGGAACTCCGGCAGGCAGTGGGCGTGAACGCGGCGTAAGGAGGACACTCCTTTCCCCAGCCAGCGTTCACCTCCGGGACAGTTAAAGGGGCCAAGCGTGTGCCCCTCCACCCCCGGTCACTCCACCCTCATCACGCTGCGCCTGCCTATGCAAACGGCAGCCGCTTCTTCCGCGACGAGAAGGGCCGACTCGCGTGCTGGCGGGTGGGCGAATGAAGTGGCGGACGCGCGCTCCGATCGGTGATGTGGGCAACGACAATTATTCCTTTCGTATAGCGACAATCAGAAATTGCCGGGGTTCCAGGATAAATTCGGGTCTTACCTGGCCGCTGGCCAGGGGATGATTTGCCCCGGTGGTGGAACGGAGTCCTTGGCGCGTAGCGCCAAGGACGCAG
>CAMCFN010000022.1 GCA_945874145.1 Akkermansia muciniphila | reverse complement strand
TAACCCGAGAAGATCTGCCGCCCGCTGATGATGCTCTGCGGAATCGAACCACAGCCGGACGGAACAATCATCCAGCCGCTCGTCAACCATCTCATACAGGGCGTCGATCGCGGCAGTGAGGCTTTCAGCGTTGCTGTAGAGGGAGGAGGTGAGTTCGAGGCGCCACGCGCCTGCACTAGGAAGGTCATCGCGATGTCCCGAAGTGCTCATACGCGGGCTATGATGGTCCCAAGTATCCACCAGTCGCAATCGCGTTCTCGTCCCCCGGCTTTGCGCGACAGTTCAACCGAAGTCAGCCAAGTCTGCTGCTGTCCCGCCATGCGGTGTCAATACGGCCACCCGACCTAGTCGAAGTTCACTTTCTTCGCCATCTCTATGGAATGCTGGTCACGCAAGTGCCCATACACCCGCATCGCCAGTGCGCCTCCGTCCTTGTGCCCCAACCAGCGCGACACAGTGGGGATGTCCACGCCAGATTCGATGCACCGGGTGGCGAAGAGGTGCCGTAGGTCGTGGTGGGTGATGCGGGCCATGCCCACGGCCTTCGCGGCTTTGTCCATGGCACGCTGACATTCACGAACTCGCATCACGTTTGCGGACGGATCAACTCCCGTCGCGGCGGCTTTCAGCCGTTCCAGCAACGAGCGCATTTCGGAAATCATGGGAATGGTCCGGATCGCACCGCTCTTGGTTCCGGTGACAGGATCCCCGCGCACGGTGATCTCGCCTTTCGCAAAATCGCAGTCTGCCCAGGTAACGTTCGCAGCTTCTGTCTTTCTGAACCCTCCATACGCCAAAAATCGCACCAGGTCGGCGCAGTCCCGGCTGCACCACGCACCCGCCCGTTCAATCTTGTGAACGAATTTCCGGAACTGCGCCTGCTCCGGAAGCTTTAGTTTTTTGAGCGTGATCCGCGCCTTCTTGATACCCAAGGCCGGATTGCCATACCGGGCACCCGCCGACACGGCGATGGCGAGAATCTGTCGCAGCGTGCCGACGGTGTTGTTGTAAACCGACGAGGAATACTTCGTGACGAATTCCGCGGCCCATTCCTGGCAAACTTTTTCCGAGATCTTTCGAGCCTCGATCGAGGTTGGGCCAGGCCACGTTTTCACCAACGCGTCGATGCTCTTCTGGCGGTAGAGCTTGGCGCTGGGCTTCAGCTTCGGATGATCAACGACTTGCTTGCGGTAAATCTCTACTGCCTGATCGAAGGTCAGCTTTCCCCGGCCAGCTTCCGTTCGGGCTTCCAAGTGTTCGCGCTCGGCCTTCACCAAGTCGCCAAGCCGCAGGTGGGCTACGCTCAGAACATCGGTCTTTAGCGACTGGCGAATTAACTTGCCGCCCACTCTGACCCGCGCAAAATAAATGCCTGATGGCTCGTAGCGAACCAAGTTTGCCGCCGGGGTTTTTTTCCAATGTGAAGATTTGTCGGACATTGGTCGATTGCAAACAGTATCACATGGTGGTATCAGATTTGCAATCAACGGTTCTAACGCGGACCGTAAACACCTCTAGTTAAGCAGGTTGGGCCCGTAGCTCAGCGGTTAGAGCAGGCGACTCATAATCGCTTGGTCCCCGGTTCAAATCCGGGCGGGCCCACCACTTCAATTCCGCCGTCGGCCGAGCCAGGCCAGCACCCACGCAACGGCTTGGGTGACGGCGGAGGCAAGTCCGAGGGGAACCAGCCCAAACATCACCTTCAGCTTCCAGTTCTGGTGGGCGTTCATGTCCACGGTGAACTCATGCAGCCACAGCCCGCCGATCCCGAGCAGCACCACGACCAGGCCGCGTCGGCCCAGCCATTGCAGACGTTCGGCCCAGATCTGCAGGCGGCTGCGGGCGGGCGGGGAGCTGGCTTCCGGGGCGATCATGCGGACAGCTATTGCGCAATCCAGCCGCCGTCAATTACCACGTCAGTGCCGGTGATGAAGCCGGAGTCCCCCGAGGCGAGGAACACCGCGAGCGCCGCGACTTCCTCGGGCTTGCCGAAGCGGCCAACCGGGAGCTGCGCGGTGAACTTGGCGAGCAGCTCGGGATTGTTGAGGATCGGGGCGTTGATCTCGGTGGCGCACGGGCCGGGGCTGATGGCGTTGACGGTGATGCCTTGCGCCGCGACTTCCAGCGCGAGGGACTTCGTGAGGCCGAGGATGCCGAACTTACTGGCGGAATACGGCACCCGGTGCGCGATGGAGACGTGGGCCATCATGGAGGCAAGGTTGATGATCCGCCCGCAACCCGTCTCCAAGTGCGGCACAAAGGCGCGGCACATGAGGAAGACGCTCGTGAGGTTCGTGTCGAGGATCTGATGCCACTCGGCCAGCGTGAACTCGGTGACGGGCCGGCGGATGTTGATGCCCGCATTGTTCACGAGGATGGTAAGGTTGCCAAAGCGCTCCAGCACCGCGCGCCGCAACTGTTCCACCTGCTCCTCGCTCGTCACGTCCACCTGGTAAATCTCGGCTTCCGCGCCCCGGACGCGGCATTCCGCTTGCACGGCGGTCAGGAGCTCCGTGTCACGGGAGGCAAGCGCGAGCCGTGCTCCAGCCTCGGCGAACGCGAGCGCCATGGCCTTGCCGAGCCCTTTGCTGGCCCCGGTGATGAGGGCGGTTTTGCCGCTGAGTTTCTTGTCAGTGCTCATGGGCAGACAGAATGGCGTGGAACCCCTCACGAAGGGAAGCAGACTTTGCCGCAATCAAGGTCGCTCCCGCTGCCCGCACACCCGGTAAGGCAAACCCGCCGCTCGGCCTTTCCCCGCCGAGGAAGGTAGGAGCGCTTGGTAGCGGTGTCTTCCCACCAACGAGCGATATTGATGCTTCAGGGAAGCGCATCCATCGCCCATCCCAGCGCGTCCCGACGGTTTCGAGCCGGGTCCATGCGCAGTAGAGTCGCGTCCATCAGTCGCAGCACCACCTTGATGCGTCGCAGCCTGCGATACGACCGGTTGCCAACTGTCTTGATATAGTGGACGCGATTGAAAAGCAGATAAACGCAACCGCCCACCTTATCAACGCACTGGGAAACCCCATCAACTAGCCTGAGCAGCCGATAAACCGCCAACAAAAGCCCATCAACGCACCGGAAAACCCGATAAACCCAATCGCGCAGCAGGACAAATCGCCAAAACACCGGCCATACCACCCAAAACACCGCCTCAACCCACTCCACAGGCACAAATATCACGCTCAACACCCCCGCTACCGACCAGTCCGGCTGCTTGGGACGCTTCCGCGAGCGCGTCGGAGGCGCGCTTGAAGGCAGCCGGTGTGAAGCTCCGCCGGCGGAGCGCACCCACCGGTATAGGGTGAGCCTCCGCTTGACTCGTACTACAGCTCCCCAACCCGCCCGGCTCCGCCAACCCCTTCCGCGCTTGGGACACCATGGACCGCACCGCCTTCGACGCCTACATCACCGCCATTGAAGGCACCGTGGGCCCGCCCGCCATCGTCGGCACCCTCGCTGCGAAGGCCGCTGCGGAATCCGCCTTCCAAGTCGCTGAAGGCGCTAGCCACACCTTCGTGACCGGACTGGCGGACTTCACCACCAACGCCTTGGTCCAAGGCCGCGCGCAATACCCCGAAGGCACCGCCGACCGCGAAGTCATTGACGCCATCCCCACCGCGCCCGCCAGCCAACCGCCCGGCCAAGCCGTCATCACCAACGCCGCCAGCCCCAGCCCGGGCGAGGCGGAGTTTGATTACACCGCCCTGCACGGCACCAGCTTCGATATTTACCGCCAAGGCCCCGGCCAGCCCGCCTTTGTGAAGGTGCCAGCGACGTGATTGTGAAGCACTACCGCGCCACCGGCCTGCCCCCCGGTGCGTATGACTTCAAAGTCATCGCCCACAACTCCCGGGGCGACGGCCCGGCTAGCGCCGTGAGCACACTGAACGTGGCGTGAACGGATACCCCGCTGCTTCAGCCTGCCCTGGTAAGCGCGCTTCCTAACCGAGCATTTATCCCTGAACTGGGCCGTCCGCCTCGCCCATTCATGTTGCTCACGGGCGCTTGCGCCCTGCCCGTCCTCGCTACCGCCTAAGGCATTCAAGAACCCGCGACGTCTCGCCATCACTTCGGCGCGGGCGTCCCGGTCTGGCTCAAGGCGCGCGGCGCCATCCTCGCCACCCGCCTTGGGCGTGGGCTACTCACAACTGAGCTACGCCGATCAAATCACGGTGGCGGACCCGACCGCGCCGGTCATCAGCCAAAGCGGACGCAGTTCAGACGCGCACTTCTGGGCGGGCCTCTTCAGCGCGGTGCGGGTGAACCGCCGCCTCAGCGAGCACTGGGACGCGCACATCGACGTGCGCCACCTGCTCACGGACTCGCTCACGCACAACGCCCCGACGCGCTCCGGCACAATCAACATGTCCCACGGCCTCGGCGTAGGTGCCGGCGTCAGTTACCGCTTTTAGACTCTCTCCGCGTGTTGCGGGGAAACAGGCTCTGGCCGTGCATTCGTGTGCCGGCTGGAGCCTGTTGTTTTTTTGGCGGGCAGAATCCAGGCTGGCTTGTTTTGGCTCGCCAACTGCGCAAAATCCGGTGAACTAAGTGGCAGTGCATTCGCACCGCAAACAATTCCAATGGCGCGGTTGGCTGGTGGTCTGGACCGCCTTGCTGATAACGGTTCCGGCCGACTTCATTCCGGGCGGGACAGTGCTCGCCCAGTCCACGAAATTGGCCGCCACGAAGGAAAAGCCTTTTACCAACAGCTTGGGCATGAAGTTCGTCCCCGTGCCGGACACGCGCATCTTGATGAGCGTGTTCGAGACCCGGGTGGCGGATTACATGCCGTTTGCGGACTCGTTCTCGAAGCATGATTGGGCTGCGCTCGGATATGCAGGGAAGAACAATCATCCCATCGCCAACCTCACGTGGGAGGAGGCGGCTGCCTTCTGCCGCTGGTTGACGGAGAAGGAGCGAAAGGCCGGCACGCTGGGAGCCAAGGACCGCTATCGCCTGCCCACGGATGGCGAGTGGAGCGCAGCGGTCGGCAAGGGCAAGTATCCTTGGGGTGAGACTTGGCCCAAGATTGCCGACTGGCCCAAGCTGCCGGGCTACAAGCCCGCAGATGGCGACAACACTGCGCCGGTGGGCAGTCACGCCGCGAACCCGCTGGGCATTCACGATCTCGGTGGCAATGTCTTCGAGTGGGTCAACGACTGGTATGTGAAGACGATGAACGATCAGAAGATCCGGCAGGAGGACAAGAAGCTGAATGAGGACGGCGGCGGCCGTAAGTTCAAGGTGCTGCGCGGGGCGGCCTGGGTCTTCTGGGATTCGACCAGTCTCCAAAACGCCTGCCGTCACCTGGCCCTGCCTAATGGCCGGGGCGGGCTCTATGGTTTCCGCTGCGTGCTGGAGCCAAACGGTGAAAAATAGTCTCCGCCTGATGAACCCGTTCCATCTCTTTGTCGCGCATGTCCCGCTTGATTAAACCCTGAAATCTCCCATGCCCGCCTTTCTCAAATGCACTTGTGAACACTGTGGTGGCCGCATCGAGTATCCCGCCGAGGCGGTTGGGGCGAATGTCCCGTGCCCACATTGCCAGCAGGAAACGCCGCTCAAACTCGATGCAGGTGACACGGGCGAGGTCTTGGCGGTGGGTGGTTCCAAATGGAAACTCGTGATTGGCACATTGGCCGCCTGCTTGGTTGCGGTAGGGGCACTTTGGGGGGCGGCCAGTTGGTGGAAGAAGAAGCGCGAGACTTCGGGCGCAGTTGTGGCTGCGCCGGTGAAAGCCGGGAGCAATGCCGCCACCAGCACAGCAAGCTCAGGCTCGGTGGTGCAGCTGGACCCGCCGAAGGCCGTCACTCCGGTGGTGGGCAAATTTCAGAATGGTTTTTCCGCGCAGCAGATCCGGAATGGGCGTGATCTGTTCGGCGGTGCCTGCACCGAGTGCCACCGCCAATACGACCCGGCGACTTACAATGACACGGAGTGGGAGCGCACCATCGGCGGCATGCGTGGCAAGGCGAAGCTGCGGGGCAAACAGAGCGAGGAGCTCGACACCTTTGTCCGCACCGTGCGCAACTGATCGAGGCGGCCTTCAGGTTTTCACCTGGGCGAGGCAGTGGGTGAGATACGGCAGGAGCTGCTTCTTGCGGGAGACGACGCCGTCGAGCTGGAAGATGCCGGGCTCGAGTTGCGGATAGTCCACCTTGTCCACGAACGCCTTCGCGCCAGCCACCAGCAGCAGGGAGCCCTGCAACACCACATCGGTCACCAGCAGCGTGGCGATGAAATAGCCCTTATCGTCGCGGTAATCCTCCAGTGCGGAAAGCACGTCGGCCTTGCGCTTCCAGAACTGGTCGAAGCCCAGTTCCTCGATCTGCGCCACGCTGAAAGTCCGGCCGTTCTCCACGTATTCCTTGCAGTCGGTGGTGATGGCCTGGGCGGAAGGCTTGGTGGTCAGCAGTGAACCAGACGCGAAGAGTTTTTCGGTGAACTCGGTGGCGTTCACCCCGGAGATCGCTTCCAGCTTTGCCAAAATCTCCGCGTCGCGCGCCGTGGTGGTGGGGGAGGTGAGGTTCAAGGTGTCGGAGACCAGCCCGGCGAGCAGCAGGCCCGCGATGCTCGGGGTAAGCTCGACGCTGTAGCGGAAGAAACAGTCGGCCACAATGGTGCTCGTGGAGCCGACCGGTTCGTTGCGGAAAAGAATGGGCTGCTGCGTGGTCAGGGCTCCGATGCGGTGGTGATCAATGATTTCCAAAATCTCCACTTTGTCCGCGCCGGCGACCGCTTGGGAAAGCTCGTTGTGATCCACGAGAATGAGCTTGCGGTCCACCTTCTTGAGGAAGTCGGACTTGGACAGGATGCCCACGGTGCGGCCCGACTGATCGAGCACGGGGAAGGCCTGAAATGCGGAGGCGGTGGCGATGGGCTGGACGTCGGGCAGGGATTCATCCTCCCGGAAGGTGAGGAAATGCTCGTGCAGCATGTGACTCACGGAAATGGCTCCCCGGCAGAGCATCGCGGTGGTGGCGCTATCGTGCGGGGAGACGATGAGGCTGACCTCGTTTTTCTTTGCTGCGTCCAGCGTCTTGGCCTCGACTTGCAGCCCGCCCGTGACGATGACCAGCCGCACGCGCTCGCGAATGGCGAGGTTTTGAATGTCCCAGCGGTCCCCAACCACCACGACAAGCTTTTCGCGCGGGTAGCTGTCGAGGCGCTCAGCAAATGATTCCAGGCTCATCGCGCCGATCATGAGGATCAGGTCTGCTTCGTGATCCGGGTCAACGGAGAAGAGCAGATCGCCGTCGAGGGTGCGGGCGAGCTGGCGGGTGGAGGCGACCACGCGGCGCGAATCAAACAGCCGGCTGCCAGCGGGAAAGAAGAACTTGCTCAGTTTGAAGAGCGAGAGCAGGCCCCGACAGGAGCGATCCTCGTTGAGCACCGGCAGCACACGGATGTTGCGGTCGTCCATGATGCCCAGCGCCTCGGAGACGGAGGCGGTGGGGGGCACGGCCACGACGTTGGGCTGCATCACGTCGCGGACCTTGGGCGAGACGTCCGATACAAAACGCGGCGGCGGGACCAAAAAGGACTTGAGGACGAAATCAATGCGGTCGTTCGTGTCACCGCAGCGCGCGGCTTCCACGTTGCGCATGCCGGTGCGGCGCTTGAAGTCCGCGTAGCCAATCGCGGAACAGATCGCGTCGGTGTCGGGGTTGCGGTGGCCGATGACAAGAATGTCGCTCATGATCGCTCGGGACGAGTGTCCGAGGCGGGAGTGCAATAGCCGCTGAAGCACACGGTCGCAACCTGAATGTGTTGCGTGCTGGGAGTCCTTCGACCGGATTACTCCACTGGCACCACGCGATAGAAGCGCCGCAGGGAGGTTGGCGAGGCCGCGTCGAAATAGATGTAGGGTCGAGTCGGTAGGACGATATTGGTCAGCACGATCCAGTTGGTTGTTGGCGTGTTTACATCAGTGGTGTAGTCCACTCGATACTGGCTGTTCAGCGGGCCATCAATCACCACGCCGGCAAACATCTTCAGGTCCACCAAGGCGAGGCTGGCCGAATTGGTAAGGGAACCGGCCGCATTGCTGATGACGACGCTGTATAGCCCGGCATCGGCCGAGCCTGCCGCCGGCACCGTGTAGCTGGAACTGTTGGCGCCCGAAATCGGCACCCCGTTCAGCAGCCATTGATACGAAGGGGCTGGCACCCCGCTGGCATTTACCGTGAAGGTGGCAGCCCGCCCGCTCCCGATGGTTCGGCTGATTGCGCTCTCATTGAGCCCCGGTGGAACATAAACCGTCAGCGTGGCGATCGCGCTGGTGGCTGATCCGCTGGTGCTGGTGGCCACGAGATCGTAATTTCCGACGTTGCCCAGTTGGGCATTGGTCACCGTGAGCTGGCTGGCATTCGCATTCAGGATGGGTGTTCCCCCGAAGCGCCATTGGTAGCTCAACGGCGGCGTGCCGGTGGCCACTGCACTGAAAAGGACGTTGCTGCCGGCGATGACAGTTCTGCTCTGCGGCTGACTGGTGAAGCTTACGTCATTGGTCCCCAGCGCCAGCAACGAAAGGCTCGTTGGGGTGTAAACCGGATCGAAGTAGCGGCCGCTGCCCACGAGCAACCCGCTGGTGTCAGCGAAGGCCCCGCTGGAAGAGCCAAACGTCATCACGGTGAAACTGGCGTTGGTGTCCGGCCGGAAGCCATTCAAGAGCACCGCCGCCAGCCGACCCGTCAGCGGGGCGTTGTCGGTGGTGCGGATGCGGCCAAAATCGGCTGCCCCGCCAATCCCAAAGGTCAACTGCCCGCTCGTCATGCGGTAGCCGGATGGAAGATCCAACGTGCCCTTGTCCACCTGAATTTGTCCCGCATTGGTGAAGGCGATGCTGCTGCCGATCGAGCCGATCCCCGCGCCGGCGGATTTGCGCAGCGTGCCGTTATTGTGGAAGGAGACCGTCCCGAGGTTATGGGCGAAGTTGCCGTCCATCTGGAGATCAATGAGGCCGCCGGGCTGGTTCTGGAAGTGGGCGGTTCTGAAAGACCAGGTGCCGGGACCGGTGTTGGGCCAGCGGATGAGGCCGTAGTTGGTAAGCGAGCCGCCAATGAAGAGCTTGGAAGCATCCCCACCGAAGTCGAGCACGCCATTGGTGGCCACGGTCAGCTCACCGGCCAGCACGCCGCCCACCCAGCGGAGGACGCCGGAAAGCTGGTTGCTGATCGTGAGCGTGCCGGCGGTCAACATGAAGTTCGTGTTGATGATCGGGCCGTTGATGATCGGGCCGCCACCGGCGACGCCGTAGAAGCCAGGGCCGGTGAAGGAGTGTCCTGGATTGAAAGTGAAGGTGCCGTTCTGGAGTTCGATGGCCGCGCCGGTCGCAACGTTGAAGGTGCTGCTGCTGGTGAAACCGTCGGGGAACTGGAACTTGCCGCTGAGCACCTCAACTAGTCCCGCATTAGTGAAGGCGACGCCGCTGCTGAACGCGCTGATGCCTGCGCCAGCGGATTTGCGCAGCGTGCCGGCATTGTGGAAGGAGAACGCGCCGAGGTTCTGGTGGAGCGCGGTGTCCATCTGGAGATCGATGAGGCCCCCGGGCTGATTCTGGAGGTGGGTGGTTCTGAAAGTCACGGAGCTGGGGCCGGTGTTCGGCCAGCGGATCAGGCCGAAATTCGTGAGGGAGCCGCCAGTGAAGAGCTTCGAACCATCGCCGCCAAAGTCGAGCACGCCGTTGGTGGCGACAGTCAGCACGCCGGCCAGATAGCTGTTACTCCACAACAGCGTCTGGCTGCCCGTCCCGCCCCCCAAGGTGAGCGAGCCGAAGTCAGCGCCCGTGCTCACCGTCACTGCGTAAGTGCCGTCGGTGTTGATGAGGACAGTGTCGGCTGCCCCCGGCACTTGGCCGCCGCTCCAATTGGCGGCCACGCTCCAATCACCCCCGCCTGTGTTCAGCCACACCCGGGTGGCTGCGTTAGTCAGTGAGGGTTGCAGCGCCCAAAGCAGGCAGTAAGACACCACGCCGCGCCAGAGGGATTGGCGAACGGTCTCGAAGCGTTGTGGAATGAACGTTTGAAGATTCATGAAGGAAGCACGCGCGGAGCGCTTACGTTTAGGTTGAGGAAGGTTCCCAATCAAATAGCAGCGCTGGCTGCGTTCGTAAAGTCTCCCTTGAACGTGCTGGTCATGGCTGGAAAGGACTCGTGATGCGCCTTTCCGCTAATGCGAGGCTTGCCGCCGCCCAAACATCTGTCCAAGACTCCAATGTGCCTGCCACTTCAACCTTGCTGTGCTTGCGCCACTGGCTGCCAGTCTGCGGCGTCTTCCTCGTGCTCACGGCCCTGCTCGGCTGCACCACCGCGAAGCCCGGCGCGCTGCTGAAACGTCAGGGCGATGAAATCATCGTGGCTGGCCAGCTTTTCCACACCGGCACACGCGTGGTCACTTGGATGGATGCGGGCGGCTACGACGCCTATCGGGTGGAGCGACGGTTTGCCTCCTTTGATCAGTCTTCGTGGGAAACCTCCAAGGTCGCGGTGGCAGCGCTCAAGACGCCGAATCGCTACGGCCTGCGCAAGGACAACCTCACGCCGCAACAGCTTGAACGCGTCCGTGGTGGGGGGTGGGATCTTCCGCTCCTGCGCGACACGGTGGACCAGTTCGTCCTGCACTTCGATGCTGCCGGCACCAGCCGCCAGTGCTTCAACGTCCTGCACGATCACCGCTGCCTGAGCGTTCACTTCATGCTCGATCTGGACGGCACCATCTACCAGACGCTCGACCTCAAGGAGCGCGCGTGGCATGCGACTACCTCGAACACCCGCAGCATCGGCATTGAAATCGCCAACATCGGTGCCTTCGCTCCCGGCCAGCAGAAGATGTTCGAGGAATGGTATCAGCGCGACGACACGGGTTGGCCCCGCGTCGTGGTGCCAACGCGACTCGGCGGCGCGGGGCTCCGCACGCCGAATTTTGTCGCGCGGCCCGCCCGCAAGGAACCGGTGCAGGGCGTCGTGCAGGGGCGGACCTTGCAGCAATACGACTTCACTCCCGAGCAATATGCCGCGCTGACCCGGCTCACTGCCACGCTTTGCAATGTTTTCCCGAAAATCCGCTGTGACTTTCCCAAAGGAGCCGATGGCCAGCTCCTCACGGGTAAGTTGTCGGACGCCGAACTGCCCCAGTATCAGGGCATCCTTGGTCACTACCACATCCAGGCGAACAAGGTGGACCCCGGTCCGGCCTTCGAATGGGAGAAGGTTGTGGGCGGTGCGCGGAAGCTCCTAAAATGAAACGCTTCAAGGCCATTGCAGCCATGTCGCTGAACCGCGTCATCGGCAACGGCAATCAAATCCCATGGCACCTGCCCGAGGATTTCAAATGGTTCAAATCCACCACGCTCGGCCATGTGCTCGTGATGGGCCGCAAGACTTTCGAGTCCATTGGCAGGCCGCTGCCGGGCCGCGAGACCATCGCGTTGAGCCGCACGGGCTGGAGTCAGCCCGGCGTGCGCACGGTGGCGAGTCTCGATGAGTTGCCCGCGCTCGTAGGCGACCGGCAGGCGTTTATTTGTGGCGGCGCGCAGATTTATGAGCAGGCGTTGCCGTTGTGCTCAGACTTGTTCCTGACTCTGGTGAAGCGCGAAGTTTTCGGCGACGCGTTCTTCCCCCCCTTCGAGGACCACTTCGAACTCGTCGCTGAACTTCGCGACACGCCGGAGTTCAAGATTCTCCACTATCGGA
The DNA here is from genome assembly GCA_945874145.1 of Akkermansia muciniphila. Taxonomy (GTDB): domain Bacteria; phylum Verrucomicrobiota; class Verrucomicrobiia; order Limisphaerales; family SXTU01; genus SXTU01. The sequence goes on along the minus strand of CAMCFN010000022.1, from coordinate 44,338 downwards.
ACCGAGACGCAGGCCGAGCCACTTCCCAAAGGGAACCGTGAACTGGTTGGGGGCGGCCGGGGGGATTCTTCGTTCCTCACATGAGGGAGAAGGCCCAAGGCCTAAAAACTGCCGCGATTTCAGTCCCTGATGTTCTTTCGGCCAAGTTTAGCAGTCACCAACTCTTGGGCTCTACAGGCAATGCTTTCCGTCGCTGTGAACTGATTCCAAGCAACCGCAGGCGTTATCGTGCAGCACATCGCTTCTTCCCACCGTTCGCGTTCCAGCACAACGGACGGCGGCTGCACCGAGCCTTGGATCAGCAGGCCCAGCTTGTTCCGGCGCTGCGCTGCCCCGGCGATTTTGCGGCCCTGCCAGAGCACGTCGAACTTCTCCCAGCCCACGAAGCATTGCCCCGGCGTGGACTTGCGGCAGCAGTCGGCCAGTTCCGTGGCCACGCCGAGGCGGGCGAAAGCGGCGCTAATCCACTCGTGCATGCGGCGGTAGCTGTCCACTGCGTTGAGCCCGTGCCACGGGTGGCCGGGCGGGATGACGACGCTGTAAGTCCAGTCCGCATCGTGGGGCACGAGGCCGCCGCCGGTCGGTCGCCGGATGAGCGGGCGCAAGTGGGTGGTGCGCTCAATCTCCGCGTAATGCTGGAAGTAGCCGAAGGTCGCGGCTGGCTCGGTCCACGAGTAGAAGCGCAGCACGGGCTGACCGAGGCTGGTGGCGGCTTCGAGGAGCGCTTCGTCCATTGCCATGTTGAAGGCCGGGGCGTACGGCCCGGAGTTGAGCAGGAGCCAGGCGTCAGTCGAATCCGTGGGGCAGGGCGCATCTGTCCCCAGCGCGCCGCAGGATTGTTCGGCCATCAAACCGGCGCGGTGGGACAGACGCGCCCTGCCGGATTCAGGTTGTAGGGGAGCACTCGCCATGTCCTTAGCGGCTGCCTATTTCCCCACCTTCGGCAGCGCATCCACCAGCACTGGCCCAGCCTGCGGTTGCTCGGCTTTGTAGTCTAAGCCCAGCAACGCCGCCGCCGTCGGCGCGATTTGGTTCTGCGTCACCGTCGGCACGTTGCTTCGCTCGCCCAGCGCGGGCGTGTCCGGGCCGAGTGCGCCCATCCAGATGAAGCGCGAGTCGGCGATGTTCGCGCCGTGGCTTTTCCATGACGCGTTGCTCGTGCCGCGACCGTGGTCCGTCACGAGCAAGAGCGACGTGTGGCCGCGCATTTCCGAGTCGGCCTGCGCGGCGGCCCACAACTCGGACACGAAGCGGTCGAAGTGCTGGATGCTTTGCAGGTAGTGGTCGTAGCGGCCCTCGTGCGCCCACTCGTCCGGCTCGCCGTAGCAGACATACATGAGGCGCGGCTTCTTGGTCTTTAGATGATCGAGAGCGGCCGCGTGGATGAAGGTGTCGTAAGTCATCAGCGTGCCCCACGTCGGCGTGTGGTTGGCTACGAGCTTCTCCAGCAGTGCGAGGTGCGGCGCGAGCTTCGCGTCGGTCTTCTCGAAGCCGGTCCAGATGGGCAGTCGGCTCCGCTCGCGGTTGAGGATGTAGGGAATCACCTCCCAGTTGCCAAAGGCCGCGACGCGTCCGGCGAAGGCGGGTTTGCCGTTCAGCCACTCGGGCATCGTCACGTTCGCGTTCGGCTTCTTCGCGTTGCTGTCAATGCGCGGGTCGGAGAAGCCGCAGAGAATCTCGCTGTAGCCGGGGTAGGAGAAGTTCTTGCCGTTGGTGACGTGCGCCACGCTGCCCTTGTGCTGGTTGCCGTAGAGCTGGCCTTGCTTGGCGAGCGTGCCCCAGAAGAACGGCATGAGCGCCTCGCGCCTGGCCTCGGGCGTCGCGCGCCAGAATTCTTTGCGGAGGTCGTTGGTCTTTGGGACGCCGCCAAACTCCTTGCTAATGAGCTGCTCCTCCGCACCGGTGAAAACCTCCTGCCACCGCACGCCGTCGGCCATGACGAGCAGGACGTGGTGCGTCTGAAGCGCGGGGGCGGCGTGGGCTGAGACTGCGAGGAGCCACAGGAGGAAGAGGTTTCTGGCCACCGATGGAACACCGATGGAACACCGATGGGAAAGCGGTGAGAGCGAAGCGCTTGGCCTGCTCGGATGCTTCGTGCTGGTGTGGGTAGTGGAAGGCGTTGGCATTCTGAATCTGTGTTTCATCTGTGTTTCATCTGTGGCTTAAAACCTCCGTGGGGTCAGTCGAACTTCCCATTCGTCCCCGGCCACTCTTCTTTCGGCCACGCGGGCAGCTTCGCCACGCTGGCCAGCGCCGCGTCCGTCACCGGGAGGCCCCAAGCCTGGAAGAACGGCCCGAGGTTGCGGTTCACCGTCTTGCTGAAGCGCACCATCCACTGGTCAATGCGCTCGTTCGCCTTCGGCCGCTCGCCAGCGGGCAGCGCGCGATACTCGGTGAACACTTTCTTGTAAGCGTCCCAGCCGAACGCGTGCTGGAGCTGCACATACATCGAGAGCGCGAGGAACGGGTCGCTCTGCCACTTGGCGAAGTCCGGCTTCCCGCCCGCCACATACTTGCTGAACTTCTCCGCCACGACCGGCAAGCCCACGCGCCCGTTCGCCGGCTTCACGCCGCCGATGCGGTCAATCACATACATCGTGAAGAGGTTGCAGGTCACTTCGCCCGTGCCCTCGAACGTCCAGTCGCCGACCTGGTGGTTGTGGCCCAGCTCGTGGCCGATGCCCCAGTCGCCCTTCCTCATGTGCGCCTCGCTCACGAGGCGCGGCGGCATGTCCATCCAAGTCATGATGGGATAGCCGCTGTGCATGTAGCCGGCGGAAATCTGCTCGTCGCACACGATGCGCTCGGCGCGCGGGCGGTCCTTGGGAATCGCCGCGAGGTCCGCCACGAGATCGAGCGTCTCGTCCCAAACCTTCATCAGCGCGACGGGGTCTTCGAGGTTGCGCAGCACGCTGGACGGGAGCGAAAGCACAATCTTCTTCGTCTCCAATTCACCCCACGGCGCGGGCGCGGCGCGCAGCTCCTTCCACTCGGCCAATGTGGTTTTGCCATGGACGTAGTGCGGCGCGCGGACGGCTCCGGCGAACTCCACTTTCACCTCCGCCGCGTCGCTGGCCTTGGGCGTCTCGACGAACAGCAGACCGCCAAATGCGCTGGCAACTTGCGTCTCCGTGCTTTTCACCGCGTAGCTGCGGGACACGTCCGGGAAGCGCTTCCAACTGTCCAGATGCCACAGCCGGTCCGAGTGCGCGCCGATGCGAATCTTCCAGCCGGCATTGGCGGAACTCGCGGGCACGCGCACGGTCACGACTTCGCCGGGCGCGGCGTAAAGGCCGGTGGAATGCCAGCCGGGAATCTTCGGGTTCACGTTCACCGTCGCCGTCTCGCGCTTCGCCTCGGCAGGCACGGGCCCGGGGAAACTCGTGGCGCTCGGGTGCGCCTTCAACTGCGCAGGCGGCAACGATTCCAGCTCCCGGCCATCGAGCGACACCAGCATGCGGGCGGCGAGTTGGTCTGACTTCACCGGCGACTTCGCGGTGGGCGCGGTGTTCACGCCGGGCTGCGAACGCAGTGCCTTGAGCTTGGGCAGAAACGACTTGTCGTCCGTCGGCAAACTCTGCGCGGCGAGCGTGAGCGCGGCGCTGGCTTGGGCGAGGTCGTCCTTCGCGAGCTTCGTGCCGGCGCGCGCGGCGTCGAGGGCTTTGCCCGCGTGGGCGAGTGGCGAGATTGGCTCGACCGCGAAACCTTTGGCTGTGGTTTTACCCGCCATGTTGCCGCCGAACACCAGACCGAGTGGGGCGAGCAGTTGGTTGCCAAGGAAATCATTCGCGAGGCTGCGTCCGCCGCTGATTTGCACCCAGCCCCAGCCGGTGGACGCAGTGATGAAGCCGCCGCCGTCCGCGAGGAACTTCGCGATGAGCGGCACGTCGGAGGCCGTCAGCGAATGCGCGGAAAGCACGAGCACTGGGCCGGGCTGGAGTTGCGCGAGCGGCGTGGCTGCGATGGTGAAGCCGCGCTTCGTCAACGCGTCGGCGAGTGACTTGGACTTGGGGACCACGAGCGTGGGCTTTGCTGCGCCGGCGGCCCATGCGATGGCGTTGTCCATGAACTTGCCGGTATCGAGCTGCGTGAGGATGTCGGCATCGAGGTAGCTCGTGTGGCCGAAGGCGACGACGCGGCCCTTGCCCGCGCGCGCAGCGGCGACGACGGCGGTCTGCGCGGTCTTGCCTTCTTTGCCCGCGATGACGGCGAATGCTTGCGGGCCGAAGACGCTGATGTTCCCGGGCGAACCGGGCGCAGCTATTTCCTTCACGCCCTTGGTGAGCGCGGCGAGGTCGGCGTCTGCGGCGAAGAGTGGGAGCGCGAGCAAGGAAAGGAGCAGCGCGCCGAGCGCGAGTGGAGCGCCGACACCCACGTCCGCCGCTCGGTGGCGAGTGAGGGAGAAAGGTATGTTCCAAGCCGATGCGCCGGCGAGTTGTCCGCGAGTGCACTTGGCCTTCGCTGCTGCGGACGTGGGCGTCCGCGCTCCAGGGAGTTGGGGCATGAGCATAGTCATTGGTAGCGGTCGGGGGAAAGCAGCGACAGGTCGAACTGCGGCGGCTCGTCGGAAAGGATTTGCGCCAGGAGTTGGCCGGTGATGGGACCGAGGCTCAGGCCCATCATCGCGTGGCCGGTGGCGATGGAGAGGTTGGCGAACTTCGCGGTGCGTCCGACGTAAGGCAGGCCATCCGGCGAGCACGGCCGCAGTCCGCGCCACGGTTGGATGCCCTCGAAGTCTGCTTCGGTGAACTTGGGCAGATACTTCAGCGCGGACTTGATGATGCCGCGCACGCGCAGGGGGTTGATGTCCTCGTTGAGGCCGGCGATTTCCATCGTGCCGCCGATGCGGAGCGCGCTGCCCATGGGCGTCACGGCGAGTCGCGCTTCGGTGAAGATGGAGCAGAGCTGCGGGAGTTGCGGCGGCTTCGGGAGCGTGAGGCTGTAGCCTTTGCCGGCTTGGAGCGGGATGCTCAAACCCAGTTCCCGCGCGAGCAGCGGCGACCACGAGCCACCGCAGAGGACGAACTCGTCTGCGCTGAAATCCTTTGCCCCTTCCTCGCAAACGCAGGTGATTGTATTTAACCGCCCGTTATCAGCCGGCCACCAAACCGTCGGCTCGGTTTCCCAAGCGAATTCTACTCCGAGCGATTCGCACTGAGCTTGAAGCGCGGCCATGAAGCGGCTCGGCGTGAGATGCGCGTCCTTCGGGAAGAGGACTGCGCCGGCCACGTCCAGCGTGATGTTCGGGTCGAGGGCGGCGGTTTGCTTGGCGTCGAGGACTTGGGCGGGGACGCCGAGTTGGTTGGCGCGTTCGGCGAACTTGGCTTCGTCGTCCAGCCCGTGCTGCGTCTTGCAGAGCATAAGCAGGCCGCGCTTGGTGAGACCGAAGTCCCCCGTAGCTGCCGAAGTTAGGAGGCTCTGATTGATTTCCGATTGGGAAGTTAGAGCCTCCTCACGTCGGCTCCTGCCTGTCCATGCGTCGGCCAGTTTCTCGAAGCACGCGCGGCTGGCAAAGCTCAGGTCGCGGAGGAGCGGCGCGGCGCGCTCGACACGCGCGGCGGTGGAGGCTTGCCAGAACTTGAAGGCCCAATCGAACAGGTCGAAGTCCAGCCGGGGCTTGATGTAGAAGGGCGACTCCGGGTTCCACATCCACTTGAGCCCCAGCGCGACCATGCCGGGCGCGGCGAGCGGCACGAAGTGGCTCGGCACAATCATGCCCGCGTTGCCGAACGAACACCCGTCGCGCGTCTCCGGGCCGCGCTCCAGCACCGTGACGCGGTGCCCGCGCTGCGCGCAGTAATAGCCCGTGCAAAGCCCAACGACGCCGGAGCCGATGATGAGGATGTGCTTTTCTTTAGGCACAGATGATCACAGATGAAGCACAGATGGGAAACTAGCCGGGCGCGCGCAAAATCAGGGTTTCATCCGTGCGAACCTACGGCTCAACGAATGCCCCAGCAGAACGGGTCTTTGTCGTCCAGCAGCAGCGTGGCTTCGCTGTTCACGGAGGCGGTGCCGGCGACGATGGGGGCGATTTCGCCTTTCGCGCGGTCGAGCCAGCGGAAGCGGCCGGTAAACTTCGTGCCGAGGATGCTTTCCTGAATCCAGTCCGCGCCTTCGGCCAGCTTCCCGTCGGCGGCGAGGCAGGCGAGCTTGGCGCTGGTGCCGGTGCCGCAAGGGGAGCGGTCGTAGGCTTTGCCGGGGCAGAGGACGAAGTTGCGCGAGTCGCCGCCGGACTGCGGCGGGCCGAACAGTTCTACGTGGTCTACCTCGGGGAAGCCCTGTGAGTTGACTGCCTGACGGATGCGCCACGAGACATCGGTGAGTTGCTCGACGTTCTTCAGGTCGAGTGGCAAACCGTGATTCTCCACGAGGAAGAACCAGTTGCCGCCCCACGCCAAGTCGCCGGAAATCTGGCCGAAGCCGGGGACATCCACGGTCGTGGCTTTGACCTTCCGGTAGCTCGGCACGTTCGCCACGGAGACGGAGCCATCCGCGTGCAAGGTCGCGGTCACGACGCCCACGCAGCTCTCGATGCGGTGCTCGCCGGGGCCGATGCGCCCGAGGTGCGCGAGCGTGACGACGAGGCCGATGGTCCCATGGCCGCACATGGCGAGCACGCCGACGTTGTTGAAGAAGAGGACGCCGGTGACGCAGGACTTGTCCGCGGGCGGGCAGAGCAGGGCACCCACGAGCACGTCGGAGCCGCGTGGCTCGTTGACGACGGCGGAGCGGAAACGGTCGTGCTGGTCGCGGAAGACGACGAGCTGGTCGGCGACACTGCCGCCGCCGAGGTCCGGCCCGCCGCTGATGACGATGCGCGTGGGCTCGCCGCCGGTGTGGGAGTCAATGACTTGGACGCGCTTCATTTGCGCTTGGGGAGTTTGGGCCGATTCGCCAACGCCTTGCGGATGATGGCGAGCACCTGCTTCCGTTCCTCGCCTGCGATGGGCAGGCGCGGGGCGCGGACCCACTCGGAGCCGAGGCCAGTCTCCTGTTCGCAGAGCTTGATGTATTGCACGAAGTGCGGGTGCGTATCGAGCTTCAGGAGCGGCTGGAACCATCGGTAGAGAGCGCGCGCTTCATCCCACTTGCCCGCGCGCGTGAGCTCCCAGAGGCGCTGATTCTCGGCCGGGAGGGCGATGCCAGTGCCCGCCACCCAGCCGTCAATGCCAAGGATGCTCGCTTCGAGCACGAGGTCGTCCACGCCGGTGAAGAGCGCGTAGCGGTCGCTGACCGTGTTGCGCAGCTCGGTGATGCGGCGCGGGTCACCGGAGCTTTCCTTGATGGCGACGAACTTCGGCTCGTCCGCCAGCTCGGCGAAGAGCGCGGGGGTGATGTCGTTCGCGTAGCTCAGCGGGTTATTGTAAATCATGATGGGCAAGCCGCCGCCCTTCGCCACCGCGCGCAGGTAAGTCATGCTCTCGCGCGGGTCGCCCTTGTAACTCATCGGGGGCATGAGCATCACGCCGACCGCCCCGAGCTGCTCCACGTCGCGTACGTAGCGGATGGCGGCACCCGTGGACGACTCCGCCACGCCGCTCACCACCGGCACTCGGCCGCGCGCGGTCTCCACGGCGCAGCGCACGACGGCTCGCTTCTCGTCGGGGTCGAGTGTCTGGTTCTCGCCGAGCGAGCCGCAGACGATGAGGCCGCAGACGCCGCTCTCGATAAGCACCTCGAAGTGCCGCGCTGTGGCGGGTAGGTCGAGGGATTGGTCCTTCTTGAGTTGCGTCGTGCAGGCGGGGAATACGCCGGTCCAGTGGGGTATCATGGTAGGTAGGTAGTTGATAATTGGTGGGAGGTGCTAGGAAATTTCCAAGACGGGTGGACCGAGCACAGCAGGCTTCGGTTGGATGCCAAGACCGGGCGCGGTGCTGGCGGACATGAAGCCGTTCACGCGCTGCGGCGCGCCCTCGGCTGTGCTCACTGTCACGTAGCTGTTGAAGTCAGTGCTGGTGAAGCGGAACTCCTCCGGCGTGCTGTGCGCGAGGTGCGCGATGGCCGCCGTGGTGACGTCGCCGCCCCAACTGTCCTCCAGCGTCATCGCGATGCCCATGCTCACGCAGAGGTCGCGCGCCTGTTTCGTCTTCGTGAGGCCGCCGAGTTTGCTGATTTTCAGATTTACCACGTCCATCGCCAAGTCGGCCTTGGCACGCAGCAGCATGTCGAGGCTGTCCACGTTCTCATCGAGGACGAAGGGATGGTCGGTGTGCCGGCGCACGGCGAGGCATTCCTCGTAGGTCAAGCAGGGTTGCTCAATGTAAACATCCACATCCCGAACGGCGCGGACCACGCGCATGGCCTCGTGCTGCGTCCAGCCGGTGTTTGCGTCGGCCACGAGCCGGTCCGTGGTCTGGATCATGGCGCGGACAGCCCGGATGCGCGCAATGTCCATGTCCGGGTCGCCGCCGACCTTGAGCTGAAAGCGGGTATAGCCCGCAGCACGGTAACCCGCGACTTTCTTCGCCATGACTTCGGGCTCCTCCTGCGAAATGGCGCGGTAGAGCCGCACGTTCTCGCCAAAACGTCCGCCCATCAGAACACACACTGGAAGGCCGCTTGCCTGCCCGAGAATGTCCCAGCAAGCGATGTCCACGCCGCTCTTCACATACGGATGGCCCTTGAGCGCGGCGTCCATGCGGTGGTTCAGCTTGGCGAGTTCGCGCGGGTCCCAGCCAATCAAGTGCGGCCCCAGCTCGCGCAATCCGGCGCGCACGCCCTCGGCGTAGGCGGGAAGATAAAACGGCCCCAGCGGACAAACCTCGCCATGTCCCACGAGGCCGACATCGGTCTCGACACGCACGATGGTGCTGTCGAAAACGGACACGGACTTGCCGCCGCTCCATTTGTAGGAGCCTTCGTGGAGTGGGAGTTCAACGCGGTAGGCGAGTATGCGGGTGATTTTCATGGTGTTGGCAGTTCAGTTCGCCGCGCCCCAGATTTTCTCCAGCACGTCGTGGAGCGTCGGGTCGTGCGCTTTCAATTCGGCTCGGACGAAGGGGTAGAAGTCGTTCCGGTAGAGATAGGCCTCCGTGCCTTCGGCGAAGTATTCCTTGTGATTGGTCAGGCCGTAATGCTTCACCTTTTTCCCGGTGTAGAGGAGGACATTCTCATAAGTGCCGGCTTCTTTCGCCTGGTTATAGGCAGCCAAAATCTCCGGGTGATCGAAGGTGAGAACCTGGTCGTGATAGCCGTGCGCTAGCTCATGGAGGATGACTGCTGGGTGCTTGAACATCTGGCTGCGCGAGAACAACTCCTTGGCCACCGTGATGTGGACCTTGCGCGTCAGACGCGGGTCGTGGCCGTTGGCGACGAGCCAGCCCTTGCTCGGGTGATACTGCATCGCCTTCAGCAGTGGATGGCTGTGCTCAATCCAGATTTCAATGGTCTGCAACTTCTTCAACGGCTCGGCGGGCACGAGGATTTTGATGCGCTGCAAGTGGTTGGCCAACATGGTGAGTGCCTTGTTTCCCTCCTCGCGGTGCTCGCCGTCGATGAGCGCCGGCTCGACGTGAACCTTCCAGCCTTCGATGTCGCGCAGCACTGGGTCAAAGCGCACCGCTGGCGATGCGTTCGGCTTGGCCACTTTCCGGTCGGTCGTTTGGGCTGATGCAGGGCTGATTCCCAGTTGAAGCGCTACGAACGCGAACGCGAGGAACAAAATGGGATAGGTGATGTTCATGAGGTGAAGCAGGTTACTTGAGCGCCTTCAAGACCGCCTCTGCCACCTGTTTGCCAAGCAGCTCGTAGCCTTCGCCGGTGAAGTGGACATCCTTGGGATTCTGCACCTTGCCGAGGTGGGGCGTGATGAAGGCAAAGAGGTCGTCGGTGGCGAGCTGGTGCTTGGCCGCAACTTGTGCGGCGATGCGGTTCTTCTCCTCGATGGCCGCAGTGGCGGCGGGGCCGTCCTTGGTGTCGGGCGGGACCGGCGTGGTGCTGGCCCAGATGACGCGCGCTCCAGTGGTCTTCAGACGGGTGACGATGGCCTCCAGGCGCTGCTCGTAATCAGCCGGCTTTGTGGCCCGGTCATGGATGCCAAAATTTAAATGGATGACGTCCCACTTGCCGCCGCCCAGCCACACCTCGAGCTTCTTCAGGCCGTTGGCCGTCGGGCCACAGTTCTCGGGCGCGCGATGGACGTTGGCCTTGCCCGCCAGCGCCTTGCGAGCCGCGAGGGTATAGCCGCGCGACACCGAATCGCCGATGAGCAGGACACGGGGCAGCTTGGCATCGTCCGCCACGAAGTCCCAGGCGTTCGATTTGCCGGCCACCTTCTCACGCTTGTGAATGGGCAGATAGAATCCGCCGAGGTTCTGCTCAAGCACCGTTTCCCAAGCTTGTTGCGCAGGGGAAAGGCCCGCCTTCCACTTTTGATACTGAGCGTCCAAAGCCCTGTCCTCCGCTGCCTTTTTGGCGGCCGCTTCGGCGGCGTTGGTCGGCTCGTTCTTGGCGGGCGACGGCTTCGGTTCGGCTGCGGTCAAGGTGGCCAGCGGCAGGGCGACAAACAGGATGTAGAGATGGCGATGCATGAAGGGAGGGTGTCAGCGCTTGGGAGCAGGATTCAAGACCGGCACCTCGCAGAAGGTCAGCGCCGCCAAACCGTTCGCACCGAGGAGCAAGGTGTCCTGATTCCACGCGATTTCCTTGAGGTAGGTGATTTGCTTGGCGGCGACGGCTTCCTTTAACTTCAGCGTGAGCACATTTCCCGCGACGCTACCGGAGGCGACTTTGTCCTTCGTGCCGTCGAGATAGAATTGCCCTGCCAGCGTGTCGGCCCAGAGCACAGGCTGGTCGAACTCCAGCGCGAGCGTGTCCTGCGCGGCGCTGGTGTAGGCCACGCGGCGCAAGTTCGGCGCAGTGAGCGGAACGGCGGAGGCCTTGCCGTAGTGGTCGCGTTCGAGGAGCGGTTGCACCATGCGCGCGAACTCCGCCCAGCCCACCAGCGGGAAGTGGCAACCGCCCGGCGGCCGAACGCCGAGTGTCGAGAGGATGCTCATGTTCGAGAAGAGCTGCGGCAGGGTGCGCTGCTTCTCGCGCAAGCGGTCGCCGGAACCATCGCGACCGCCCATGCTGCACGAGTTCGGCCAGATTTGGTAAACGTAGTAGTGCTGCACGTTGGGGAAGTCCTGCTTCCAGCCCGCCGCCATCTCGACGAACAGCGGCTGATAGCTCTCCCACCCGTAGCCGCCCGTCGGCCCATCCGCGCCCTGATCGTTTTCGCCCTGGTGCCAGAGGATGCCGCGAATGCCGTGGGTGAGCTTCGCCTGTTGCACGCGCCACAGCATCCGTCCGTAGATGGTCGTGAGGTCGGTCGCGTTCGTCGCGCTGCGCTGGTGCTGGTCAATGCGTGTGCCCCCCACCGCCGCGTTGATGAGGAAGATGGGCATCTTCTGGCTCTCGACCAAACGCTTCGCCAGCTCCATGCCCCACCAGCCCAACTCCGCCTTCTCGCCCTTCTGCGCCTTCCAGACCGGGAGGCACCAGAGGTTGCCCTGGTTGTCTTTCGGGTTCTGCGAAGGCCGGCCGTAGCTGCGAATCCACTCGTTCGTCTCCGGCGGCGATTGTTCGCGCGTGTCCGTCGCCAGCGCGTTGGACTGGCCATCAATGATGAAGGCATCGCCGCAAACGAGTTTGCCCACCGTGTTCAGCACCGTGTCTTTCCCGCCAGCGCGCGTGCCGAACTCGACGCGGTATTTGATGAGGCCCGGCTTGAGCTTCACCGCGAGGGCGTAGGACTTGTCCGCACCGGGCTTCGCCGTTTCCGTCTTCACCAACTTCTCGTCGGCGTAGAGCTTGAGGAAGACCGAGTCCACCGCTTCCGCCAGCGTGCCGTTGTAATGGAGCGTCCCCTCGTTCTTGTCGTGGCGCGCATAGAACTGGCCTTCCTCCGGCTGCTCGTCCTTCGCGGGCGTGCGCGCCACCCACGCGTCACGCTTCGGCTCCGTTACCAGGATGCTCACCGACTGCGCGACCGGCTGGCCGCCGTTGCTCACCGTGGCCGTGACCGTCAGCTTCCCGCTGTTCTGCGCGCGCAGCAGGCGGAGCTTGCCCGGCGCGACTTCCTTGATGACCGCGAACGGCCCCGCGCTCCAATCCACCTTCAAGTCGCCCGCGCCGCGCGCCTGCATCGCTGCGAGGTTCGCCACCTGCGGCACGACTTCAATCGTCGCCCGCCCATCCCAAGCCGCCGGGGCCTGTAGCGTGAACACCGGCTCGGGAATGGAATCCTTCACCGTGATGACAATGTCCTTGGTCTTTACTTCGCTCGCGTAAACCGCCTTGAACTGAAGCGTGGCCACCGTGTCCCCGGTCACGCGCCCGGCGGAGAAGGTGAAGTTGAAGCGGTCCGACGCCAGCATCTCCTCGCGCCCGTCGTGCTTGAGCACCCAGTAAACTTTCTGCGCCCCACCGGCCTGCGCCGTGAGCGAGACGCTCTGGCCTTCCGTCACGGTGAGCTTCTCCTGCGACACGGCGAAGGCCGCCCCCGCCTGCACCAGCGGCCCGACGAGCGTCTGCTGCGGCTTCTGGTTCTCGAACTGCAACCGCACCCAGTCCGCCGAGCGCGCCACTTTGGAGACGCGCACCTCGTCAATGTCGCCGATGAAAGTATAGTTGTTATACCAGCCCCCCAGCCACAGGCGCGCCGGGCTCTTGATGGCCAGCGGCGGCCCGTTTTTCGTATTGGAGCCATCGAGCTTGCCGTTCACATAGAGGAGTGACTCGCCCTGCTGGTAAGTGTGGGCCACATGGGTCCATTCGCCGGGTGCCGTGCGGCTCTCGCCAGCTACGTTGCCACGGGAGAAATAGCAGTCCATCTGCACGTGCGGCGGGCTGCGAAACTGCATCACCACCTTGCCCTGCCCGTGCTCGTTGCCCCAAGCCAGAAGGGTGGTGTTGGGTGTTCGGGTGCGAAACCATGCTTCCGAACTATGCGGACTGGAGCCCACAGGGTAGTTGGCAATCTTGTCGCCACCGAAGATGCCGGCCTTGCCCGGGAAATGGCGTGCCTTGCCAACCATGCCCGTAGTCGCGGTGGTGCCGGTGTCTTTCGAATCTAGTGTCCCGACTTCATCCCGCACTAAGTCACCCATGTGCCACACGCTCAGGTAACCGTTGTCTTCGTTGAAGACCGCCTTGCCATTCGATTCGCTCGCTGCGTCCGCTTTGCCCCAGTGGATACGAATGGCTTGGCGAGCGTTGCCCTCGATGCGGGGAATGCGCACCCAGATGCTGGCTTTGCCCCGGGCCGCGTCCCATTCCTCAATTTGAAACGCCAGCGCTTCACCGGTGCTGGTCGAGAAGCGAAGATCTTCGCCGCCCGGCTTGGCCTGACGGAAATCGAACCAATCCTTGTCCAGGCGCACCAACAATGGGAAACGTTCAACCACGGCGGAAGCCGGCAAGTCCGCCCCATCGGCGGTGGTGAGAATCGTCAGAACCCCGGTGTGCTGCCAATTCGAATAGGCGGTCGCCGGGGACTGAGCCCATGCCGGTCGGGAGGCCGCGCAAAAAACCGCGCTCAGCAGGAGCAGCGTGGGAAGCATGCGTTTCATGGTGCGGGGCGGATCTTGATTTTGAAGAGGCGGCGGGCCGAAGGGCTACTTGCTGTTCAGGGTGAGGATTGCTTCCGCGAAGGCTTTGCCCATGACGGCGAAGGTCTTGGCACAGCCCAGATAGTGATAGCCTGCGTTCGAAGCCCCTCGCTGGCGGAGGGTAACTTCGTTTGGAGAGATGAGCTCGGCTTCAAACTTCTTGAGGTAGGTCCTCTGCTCGGCGTCGGTCATCTGGCCGTCTTTATTGGCCTGGTTCTTGTTCTTGGTCTTCAGCAGATAGGCCATCTGCCGGACCTGGTCGTGCTTTTCCTGAATGGCAGCGAGCGGTTCATCCCAGAACGGGGCGGCCGGAACGGCGACGACATTGCCGCGAAACTCCGGCAAAAAAGCCGGGGCGGCCTTGGCTTCACGAAACCTCAGGTTGGCTTCGTTGGCCTTGAGCCCGCCCACGCCCATGACACCGATGACGAATGGCATGCGCGGGGCCTTGAGGTTCTTGCGCATGTCCCGGATGAAGTCGCCCATCCACTCGCTGTATTGGGCAAAGCGGTTCGCCTTGCTGTCTTTGGGAAGGATGAAGACGCTGATAGGGTTGGCGGCTGCAGGCAGCGTGGTCAACGAAGCGGTCAGGAGCGATAGAAAGGCGATTCGGATCAGGGGCTTCATAGGCTTCGGTTCGTAAGATTCAATTACGGCTGCGACCGGAAGTTTTGCTGGCTTCAAGCAGCGACTTCAACTCCTTCACGATTTGCGGGTGCTTGAAGTAGAGATTGTTCGTTTCCCCGGGGTCGGCTTCAAGGTCGTAAAGCTGGCCGGGGGCGCCCGGTGCCGAATCAGGCAGCATGAAGGGCTGTAGGCCGGGGTTGTTCTCATAGCGATTACCGCCTGAGCCGGTGTGATCCAGTAGTTTCCATTGCCCCCGGCGGATGGCCAGATAACGCGCTCCGCCAAAGGCCTGCTGGAGCAGATAAGGACGGATCGGCTTTTCGGCTTTTCCGAGCAAAGCCGGCAGCATGTTGAAGCTGTCCTCGGCGGCATCTTGTGGGAGGCGAGTCCCGACAATGGCGGCGACGGTAGCCATCACATCCGTCAGGCTGATGAGTTGGTCGCTGGTGGTGCCGGGCTTTACCTGCGTGGGCCAGCGCACGAGGAGCGGCACGCGATGTCCGCCCTCCCACTGGTCGCGTTTCACGCCCCGCCACGGTCGTGCGCCGTCGTGATGATGCTCGGCGCGCATGTGAATCACACTCGTGGTCTCCGGGCCGTTGTCGCTGGTGAAAATGACGAGCGTGTTCTCCGCAAGCCCAAGCTTCTCCAGCGTTTGGAGGAGTTCGCCTATCACCCAGTCCAGTTCATAAATAAAGTCACCGTGCGGTCCGGCTTGGGTCTTGCCTTGGAATTGCTTCGCCGGAAAGGAAGGCAGGTGCACGGCCTGCGCAGCGTGGTAGAGGAAGAAGGGTTTGCCCGGCGAAGTCCGGACATGGTCATCGAGGAACTGCCGGCTCTTCTTGAGAAAAACCAAATCCACCTCCTCCAGCAGAAAGTTAGGGGCGATCCACCCGGGACGGCAGTCGTTGGCATAGGGATGCTTCGGCAGGTGTGTCTTGTCGAGCTGGCCGGTGGGCGGCACGGGAATACGGTCGCCTTCGATGAAAGCGTAAAGCCAGTCCGTGGTGGGACAGCAGGCGGTGCCGAAGAACCGCTCGAAACCGTGATCCACGGGGCCGCCTTCGATGCGACGTGAGTAATCCACTCGCTGCACGGCAGCCTCGCCACTATCGTTGATCGCCTTGCCTTCCTTGTCCCGAAACGTCCAGCCGACATGCCATTTGCCGACGGCCATCGTTGCGTAGCCCTGGTTGCGCAACATCGTCGGCAAGGTCAGCCGGCCAGGAGCAATCAACGACGGCCCCCCGACGCCCGTGAACACGGATCCGCCACGCGGCACGCGAAAGGCCATCTGCCCGGTCATGAGACTGTAGCGCGTGGGCGTGCAGACGGTGCAGGGGCTGTGGGCATCAGTGAAACGCATGCCCTCGCGGGCCAGGCGGTCTAGGTTGGGGGTGGGTGCCTTGGCCCGGTCGTTGTAGCAGCCCACGTCGCCGTAGCCGAGATCGTCAGCCAGAATGAGGAGAATGTTGGGCAGCTCCGCAGTTCCAGCCAATGGGTTCAGCAGCAATAAAGCGAGCAGGGCGCCAACGCGAAGTTTGGGCGTAAGTTCAAAACGCTCCTTTCCGCCTCCTCCTTTGCCGTATCCAGTGCCGAGTTTCATTTAGTGCTGGGAGGCTCAGACTCGAACTTCACTTGCTCGGCGAATTCCACAGCTTTTCAAGCAGCTTGAACATCTCAGGATCGTGCTGCTGGAGTTGGTCCCGGGTGTAGGGGAAAAAGTCGTTGCGGGTGAACAAGGCTTCCGTGCCTTCCGCGAAGTATTCCTGCGGATTGGTTAGCGCGTAGGCGCGGTCCATGCGCTTGCGGCCTTCGGAATCCTGACGCTCGACCCGGTCATATTTGCCACCAGCCTTCGCCTTTTCGTAGGCCACCTTGATGTCGGAGTTCCCAAAGCCCTTCGGCAAGCATCGGTCATGGTAGGCATGCGCGAGCTCATGCAGGGCGAAGTTTGGCATGCGCCTGGTTTCGGCTTCAAAAATGCGGGCATTCGTAAACTCGACTCCTTTTGCCATCACCGGGTCTCGTCCGTTGTCGCGCAGCCAGCCGGCATCCGGATGATACTCCGCGCGCGCTCGGGTGCTGGGGTATTCCGGCGAGAAATAGAGCGGCACCTTTTGCAGCTCCGCGACGGCCGGTTTCGGGACCACGCGGACTATTTCCTCAAGCTGGGCTTGGAGGAGTTCCAGTGCGCGGGCTGTTGCCATTGGTTCTTGGGCCAGCAGGTCGCGGCGTATGTGCACCGTCCATCCAGCCAGGGCGCGCGTTTCACGCAGAGTCTCACCCTTGGCGGCCTGATCGCGCGCCTCGGCTTTGGCGCGGATGTCGGCCTTGGCCTGCTTCAGTCGTTCGGGCCAGGCGAAGGTTGGCGACTTCGCGGGTTCGTAGCCAGCCATGTGTCCCGTGAGACGCGTCGCGGGTTTGGTGTATTTCAATGCGGTGTCGCCGAAGACTTCCTGGCACATGGCGGCGAGGCCCGGATCGTATTCGACCAGCTGTGAGCGCAGGTGCACGTGGTTGTGGTCGTGGTCATTGAAGCGGTTGTTGTCGAACCACGACTGCACCCCTTCGGCGAAATACTCGTGATGGTTCACGGAGGCATATTTGCCCTTCCACAGCCCGGCCTTCATGGCTGCGTCATACGTGGCCTTCAAGCGCGTGTCGAAGGTTGGGTCCACATTGGTCAGGCCGCGCAAGTGGATGTTGTGCGCGAATTCATGAATGAGAATGCACTCCTTTTCATAAGGGTCGCCGGGGTAGCCCAGCAGGTTTTCCTCGGCGCAGGAACAGAACGGGTCCCGTTCGCTTCCACCCAAACCACGGGCACGGGCATCCCAGTAATCCTTGGCCGTAATCCCAGGATAGCCGGGCATTATTCCTTTGCCGAGTCGGGTGAACTCCGGCTGGTCCGTGGTGAACTCGTTCCACGCCAGGATGCACAAGCGCGCCCCGCTCTTGATCATGGCCGTGCGAATGTCGGGGCGATGGGCAAGCATCTGGTTCACTAGGAACGCGGCTTCCTTGAGCGCGTAGGGATTTACCTTGGCGGAGGCGACGATGGGAAAACCGTTGGCGCTGACGTGCTGGGTGTAAAACGACGGCAACCCGTGTTTGGTCATCGGGTCGAAGCGGAAGCCTTGGACCCGCACCTCACTCGCCACCGTTGCCTCCGCCTTGTCAGCGCGGCCCACAATCAAAAACCGATGGCCCAGCGTGGTGGTGATGACGGTGTCTTGGCCCGGCTCCAGGGTGCCATTGGGGACTCGTTCCGCAGGTGACTTGAGCCAGAGGATCTCGGCGGTTTGCCGGCTGCCGTTGATGATCTGAAGCTGGGGGCGGCCGACCGGTTCCGCGCCGACGGCCACGCAGGCTACGAGGCAGAGCAGGGGAATCCAACCGGACATGCACATGTCCCGATTATGCCATCGGCAACTGCCCCGTCTTGCTCTAAGTTGCCAGCCACAACGTGAAAACGAGCACAACGGCAAATCCTGTCCCGGTCATTCCGGCGGAATGGCGCATGGTCGAGGCGCTTTTTGACCACGTGCCCGACACGGTGTTTTTTGTGAAGGACATCGCTGGCCGGTATGCGGCGGTGAATCAGACGTTGGTGGAGCGAGCAGGTCGGCGACTGAAGTCCGAGCTGCTCGGCCGCCGGCCGACGGATATTTTCCCCGGGGAGCTGGGGAGCATTCCGGCCGCGCAGGATGCGGCGGTGATTCGGACTGGGCGGCCACTGCACAACCGTCTTGAGCTGCACTGGCATGCGCGCGGCCGGCCGGGCTGGTGTTGCACGACCAAGCTGCCGCTGCGGGACGGGGCCGGGCGCATCATCGGCTTGGTGGGCATTTCCCGCGACCTTCGCTCGCCGGGGGATCGCGAGAGCATCCCAGCGCGACTCGCGGGCACCCTGGAGTTCTTGGAGGAAGAATTCGGCGAGCCCATGAGTCCGATCCAACTGGCCAAGCGGGCCGGCCTGCCCCCCGCGCGATTTGCCCGGCTCATCAAGCGCATCTTCCGGCTCGCCCCACGACAGCTCATCACGCAGACTCGGCTGGCCGCCGCCGCGCGACTGCTCACGGAGAGCGAACAAAGCGTGGCGGAGGTCGCGCTGGCCTGTGGGTTCCACGATCACAGCGCCTTCACGCGTGCGTTCCGATCCGCCACCGGGCAGACGCCAACCGAGTTTCGAAATCGCTCGGCGCGATAAACGCCGCCGGAAGTGGTGTGCCTGCGCGCAGCCATGGCTGCGCTAGGCGAGCAGCGCCTTGATGGGGTGGGCTTCCTCCACGCCGGTCAGGCGGTTGTCGAGGCCCTGATACTTGTAGGAAAAGCGTTCGTGGTTGATCCCCAGCAGGTGGAGAATGGTGGCGTGAAAATCACGGACGTGGACCGGATCCTTGACGATGTTGTAGCTGAAGTCATCCGTCTCCCCATAAACTACGCCGCCCTTCGCCCCGCCGCCGGCCATCCACATCGAGAAACAGCGCGGGTGATGGTCCCGGCCATAGTTTTGCCGGGAGAGGCCGCCCTGGCTGTAAATCGTGCGGCCGAACTCGCCCCCCCAGATGATCAAGGTCTCATCGAAGAGCCCGCGCGCCTTCAGATCTTGGATGAGTGCGTAGGTGGCCTGGTCCACATCCCGGCACTGTGATGGCATGCGCCCGGCGACGTTGGAGTGGTGGTCCCAGTTGTTGTGATAGACCTGCACGAAGCGCGTGCCACGTTCGATGAGCCGCCGCGCCAGCAGGCAGGTGTAGGCGAAGGTCCCGGGCTTTCTCGCGTCGTCGCCGTAGAGCTGGTAGGTGGCCTCGCTCTCGCGCTTCAAGTCCGTCAATTCAGGCACGCTGGATTGCATGCGGAAGGCCATTTCAAACTGCTGGATGCGCGTGTGGGTCTCCGGGTCGCCGAGCTCGCGAAACGCTAGCTGGTTCAACTGGCTCAACCCGTCGAGCTGCGCGCGGCGCAGTTCGGCGGGCACGCCCGGCGGGTTGTTGATGAAGAGAATCGGGTCTCCCCCGCTGCGGAACGAGACGCCGGCATGCTCGCCGGACAGGAAGCCGCTGGACCACAGCCGGCCGGAGATGGCCTGAAGTTGCTCCCGATTGCTCGGCTCGGCGACGAGCACGACGAACGTCGGCAGGTTCTGGTTGAGCGAGCCCAGCCCGTAGCTGACCCATGAGCCGATGCAGGGCCGGCCCGTGACTTGGTTGCCGGTCTGCATGTGGCAGATGGCAGGCTCGTGGTTGATGGCCTCGGTGTGCAGCGAGCGGATGAAGCACATGTCGTCCACGCACTTGGCGGTCCACGGCAGCGTTTCCGCATTCATCCAGAAACCGTTCTGGCCGACTTGACTGAACTGAAACCTGGACGGGGCGATGGCAAAACGCGCCTGCCCACTGGTCATCGTGGTCAGCCGCTGGCCTTTGCGGATGGAGTCGGGCAGATCTTTATCATACCATTCTTTCATCGTCGGCTTGTAGTCGTAGAGATCCATTTGCGCCGGGCCGCCGACCATGTGCAGGTAGATCACGTGCTTTGCCTTGGGCGGAAAATGGGGCAGGAGCGGCCGCTCGCTGGCCGTGGCAGCGGTGGGGCCCAGGAAGGAGTCACCCAGCAGGCTGGCGAGCGTGGCATAGCCAAGGGCGCTTTTTCCGCGCGCGAAGAACTGGCGGCGGGTTTCCAGCAAGCGGGCTTCGAGGCGTGGGTTCATGGCGGCACAGTTACTTGTTGAGGACCTCATCCAAATTCATCACCTGGTTCGCCACCAGGGTCAGCGCGGCGAGCTGGGCACCCGGGAGCTGCACGTCCGACTTTGATTCGCCGACGCCGATGAGCTGCCGCGCCTCCGCCTCGTGGGTGGCATAAAAGGTCTGCGCCTGCTGGAGCAGGGCTGCGATGACTGGCCGTTCGGCAGCTTTCAGCGGCCGGACCAGGATGGAGTGAGCGATAAACTCCGCGGCGCGGCGAGGATCGTTGTGCTGCTTCATCGCTTGCTCGGCGAGCCGGCGGGCGGCCTCCACGAAGGTGGGGTCGTTCAGCGTGGCGAGCGCCTGAAGCGGCGTGTTGGTGCGTTCGCGCCGGGTGCAGGAAACCTCTCGGCTCGGGGCGTTGAAGGTCTCCAGCAGCGCGGGCGGGGCGGCGCGCTTCCAGAACGTGTAGAGACTGCGGCGGTAGAGTGACTCGCCCACGTCACGCTTGTAGAAGCGCGTGGTGCTGCCGGGCATCGCGACCGCCTCCCACACGCCCTCGGGCTGGTAGGGCCGCACGCTCGCCCCGCCAATCCTTGGCACCAGCAGGCCGCTGACGGACATCGCGTGGTCGCGCACCATCTCTGCATCCATGCGGAAGCGTGGCCCGCGCGAGAGGAGCCGGTTGAACGGATCCTTCTCCAGCTTCTCCTTGGTCACGGTGGCGCTCTGGCGATACGTCGCCGAGGTCACCAGCAGGGTGAAAAGCTGTTTCACATCCCATCCGCTCGCCCGGAATTCCACCGCCAGCCAGTCGAGCAACGCCTGATTGGCGGGCGGTTCACCCGCGATGCCAAGATCCTCGGTTGTCTTCACGATTCCGGTGCCGAACAGCTCCTGCCAGAAGCGGTTGACGGTCACGCGTGCGGTCAGCGGCTGTTCAGCGGTCGTGAGCCACTGAGCCAAGCCGAGGCGGTTGCGCGGCGCGTCCGTCGGGAAGGGGTTCAAGGAGGCAAACGTGTCTGCCCGCACCTCGTCGCGGGGCTTGTCATACTGCCCACGGAAGAGCACGCGCGCCATCGGCATCGTGTCCGCCTTTTCCTGCTGGACGTGGGTGACCGGACTCCGGTCCTTGACGATGGCGCGCTCGGCTTCCAAGACCGCGAGCTCTTTGCCCAAGGCTTGGTGTGGCTCATCCCGGGTGTTCAGCCAGTGCTCGAAGAGCGCATCAGACTGCGCCTTTGTCCGCTGCTCCGGGGCGATGGCCAGCAAGGCCCGCAGCGGGGCGATGGCGTGGATGGTTTTCAGCTCCGTCGCCGCGAGGGCGCGCGTGTAGATGCGCACGTCCTGCAACTGCCCGCCAGCAAAGGCTTGGCCTTGGCTGCGTTGGCCGAGCCGCAGACCCACCGGCGTGTGGATGGACTTGGTGAGCGTGTCGTGGTCCACCTTCAACTTGGCCTCGGTGCCGTCCACGAACAGCTTCACGCCCTTGGCTTTGCCCGAGCCGTCGTAGGTGGCGGCGACGTGCTGCCACTTGCCGGCCTTCACCTGCCGGCCGGTGGTGCTGACCCGGATGGCGTTGTCCGGCCACTGATGGACGAGGTGCAGCACGAACT
Organism: Akkermansia muciniphila; assembly: GCA_945874145.1. Taxonomy (GTDB): domain Bacteria; phylum Verrucomicrobiota; class Verrucomicrobiia; order Limisphaerales; family SXTU01; genus SXTU01. The sequence goes on along the minus strand of CAMCFN010000022.1, from coordinate 22,807 downwards.
CCTCGCCACTTTGGAAAAGATCCCAGCCGGGGTGTTTGGGGGCGGAGTCCATGCGGCCCACGAGGCTGGCCTGTGACCCGGCACCGGTGCCGGGGGCGTTCACCCAGGTGGCGACCGTGAACTGGTTGGTGCGCTCGAAATCTGCCTGGTCTCCGAGGTCGAAGTGGGTGTCCTTGGTGATCGTTGGCGCAGGGCCGAAGCGGCCGCCGGTTTTCCATTCGACTTTGGCGGTCGTGGCGGTGACGGCGGCAGCCTTGCCGGCAAATCCGGCGACGCGGCTGCCGACTCCCTCATTGAGCGGCAGATGCACCAGGAGGTTGGGCAGCTTCGAATCGGCATCCAGCTCGGCCGGCTGGGCCTTGGCCGCCCAGTTCTTGAAAAGCGGCGTGGCTTCCCGCTTGCGGTCGTCCATGCGCGCCTTGGCCGAGGCAATTTCTCCCGGCAAGGCTTTCCAGCGACGGGCGTCGGCTTCCGTCTGGGGCACCACGATGGCCGGCGCGGTGTCCTTTACGTTGCCGTCCTTCGGGCCTTGAGTCGTGTTCCGAAAGAACGCTGCCATCGCGTAAAAATCCTTTTGTGAGACCGGGTCGAACTTGTGATCGTGGCACGCGGCGCAATTGGCGGTGAGCCCGAGAAAAACCCAACCGATGGTCTGCACCCGGTCGGCGGCGTAAAGGGCCACGTTCTCCTCGTCAATCGTGCCGCCCTCGTTCGTGCTCATGGCGCAGCGCTGAAAGCCGGTCGCGATGATTTGATCATCGGTCGGGCTGGGCAGCAGATCGCCGGCGATCTGTTCGGTAATGAAGTGGTCATAGGGGAGATTGCGGTTGAAGGCCTGGATGACCCAGTCACGGTAGGGCCACATCTCCCGGTAATTGTCGAAGTGCAGCCCGTGCGTGTCGGCGTAGCGCGCCGCGTCGAGCCACGCCCGGCCGCGATGCTCGCCCCAATGGGGTGAGGCGAGCAGTTGCTGGACGAAGTTTTCATAGTAGCGCGGTGATGGATCGCTCGCGAATGCCTCGACTTGCGCCACCGTCGGCGGAAGTCCGGTCAGATCCAGCGAGAGCCGACGGGCGAGCGTGCGACGGTCGGCTTCGGGCGCGGGCTTCAGGCCCTTCTCCTCCAGTCGGGCGAGGACGAGCGCATCCATCGGCGTGCGCGCCCACTTTTTGTCCTGCACCACCGGCGCGGGCGGGCGTTCCGGTTTGAGGAACGCCCAGTGCGACTGCCACTGGGCCCCTTCGGCGAGCCACTGGCGGAGGCGGGCGATTTGTTCCGGTTTGAGCACTTTATGCGACTCGGGGGGCGGCATCAGCTCGTTCTTGTCGTGCGCGATGAGCCGTTTGAACAGCGCGCTCTGCTCCGGTTTGCCGGGGACGATCAGGGGGCCTTCACTCTTGGTCTGGGAGAACAAGCCTTCCTTTGTGTCCAGGCGGAGCTTGGCTTTGCGCGTGTTGGCGTCCGGGCCGTGGCAGGCAAAGCAGTTGTCGGAGAGCAACGGCTTGATGTCACGGTTGTATTGGAGCTTCGGCGCGGACGGGGCGCCTGAAGCTACCAGCGGCAGCAGCGCAAGGGCGGCCACCACCAGCGAGGCATGACTGCGTAAGCGACCGAACGGGCGTGCGAGGTTCATTGTAAAGCCAAGTTCAAATGCCGCAGTCCGTGAGTTTCTGCAATGGATTTCCCCGCGCTTCACAACCGGCGTTCCGGTTGCTCGCGCGGAGGCCATTCGTTCGGCGGGTTCGACGTGGGGCTCCCCATTCAGATCGGCCCTTTTTTGCGATATTCCAGCCACTGCCGAAGTGCGCCGAACTACCACCTTGGAGTCTTGCCGAGCAGGCGCCGCACAAAGAAGTCGGCCCGGCGGCGTTTGCCGTAAGGTGATTCGGCCGCGCCGTGGCCGGCACCCGGAATGAGGAGCAGCTCAAAGTCCTTGTCCGCTTTCACCAGGGCATTGGCAACTTGCAAGGTGCTGGCCGGGTCCACATTTTTATCCAGCTCGCCCACGACCAACATGAGTTTTCCCACCAGGTTTTTGGCCTGCGTCACGTTGGATTGGTCGGCGTAGTGCGGGCCGATGGGCCAGCCCATCCACTGCTCATTCCACCAGATTTTGTCCATGCGGTTGTCGTGGCAGCCGCAGTCGGAGACGGCGGCTTGATAGAAGTCCCCATGTGCGAGCATTGCCCGCGTGCTGCTCTGGCCGCCCGCACTGCCGCCATAGATGCCCACGCGGGTGAGATCAAGCTGCGGGTGCTTCGCCGCGGCAGCGCGCAACCACGCGATCCGGTCGGGAAAGCCAGAGTCGCCGAGATTTTTCCAGCACAAGTCGTGAAACGCCTTCGAGCGGTGGCTCGTGCCCATCCCGTCGCATTGCACGACAATGAAACCCAGCTCGGCCAGCTCGCGCACGGAGCCGCCGGGGATGGGGCTGAAGGTCTTCGGCACAAACGCGCTGTGCGGACCGGCGTAGATGTATTCGAGGACGGGATACTTCTTCGCCGGGTCAAAGTTCGTCGGGCGGTAGATAATTCCGTGAATGTCGGTCCTGCAGTCGCGGCCCTTTGCCGCGAAACGCTCGGGCACACGCCAGCCAGTGGCCAGCAGCGCGGTCCAGTCCGCACGCTCCAGTTCGCAAACCAGCAGCCCGTCCGCGCGGCGCAATTCGTTCACGGGCGGATGGTCCGCCCGCGACCAAGTATCCACGAAGAACCTTCGGTCCCGTGACCATTCCAAAGTGTGCGTGCCATCACCTTCAGTCAGCACCACCAGCCCGGTGCCGTCGAAGTTCACTCGGCAGTGGTGGACGTGATACGGGTCTTGTCCGGCGCGGACGCCACCGGCTCGGAACCAAATCTGCCGCGCCTGCTCATCCACCTTGTCCACCCCGCGCACAGCCCACGCGCCTCGTGTGATCTGATTCTTGACCTGGCCCGTGGCGGAGTCGTAGAGCCAAAGATGGTTCCAGCCATCGCGCTCGGACATCCAGATCAGCTCGCGGGTCTCGTCGAGCCAATGCAGAAACTGTTTGCTGCTGTAGCAGAAAAAGGTCGCGCACTCCTCGTTCACCACCGGTTGAGCCTTGCCCGTCTCGGCGTCCACCGCAATGACACGGAAGACTTGGTGCCCGCGCTGGTTGTAGGCAAAGGTGAAGCGCTTGGAGTCGCGTTCCCAGCGGATCGGCAGGTGCCCGCTCTCCGTGAACGGATTCGGAAACAACGCTTCGCTCAGTGGAATGGGGCGCTGCGTGAGCACATCGAACAACTGCGGTCGCGGGTGTGGCAGTTTGTCGCCCGGCTTAAAATAGTCGTGGGTGAGGACTTTCGGCTGCAACTGGTCTTTGGGCGATGACTCAACGAGCGTGACCTTCCGCTCCTGCCCGGGCTCGACGCGCACGGCTACAAGCTTCCGTGAGTCTGGGGACCAGGTGAGCTGCTGGCTGTAGGGGTTCCGCTCGTGACCGTCCTGGCTCAGGCGTGTCTCGGTGCCGCTGGCGTTCGCGACGAGCCAGACGTTGTGATCTTTGACGAACGCGCGCCATTTCCCATCCGGAGAGGTGCCGTTGCGAGGCGTCCCGCCTGCGGGCTTAGGCGATGGCTTGGCTGGGTTGGTGGCAGCCGGAGCTGTTTTTTCCGCCCCGGTGATCTCAGCGGAGCTGGGCTGTTCTTGCCCGGCAAAGGCCGCCAGCGTTTCCCCTTTGGTGTTCACCACCAACCAGACATGGCCGGCGAAGGTGTGTTGTTCGCGGCGCTGTCCAGCGGCGATTGTTCCGTAGGAGCGGCGCTCACCTTCGGTCGTCAACCAAACCAGCTCCACCGCCGCGCCGGTCCGATTGATGAAGGTGATTTGCGTGTCCCCGCTGCTGCGCGCGCTGGCCCGGGGCACTTGCGCCAAGGCGGTGCTAGGCACCGGCACCTCGGCCGATTTAGCGACCGGCTGCAGGCCGCCGCCCGGAAGTTCAAACTGCCAGTGCCTGCCACGGTGCTTGAAGTCGATGCGCTTGGTGTCCGCGCTGAACTCCAGTTGCTCCAATTCCAGCCGGTCTGCCCGCACCTCTCGTTCCCCAGCCTGGGTGAGCGCCTCCGCGAGTCGCGGGTGGTCGAACGCCAGCGCACGCCGGCCAGCGGCGGCATCCACGAGCACGAATTCATGCTGTTGCGCGCCGGTTTGGACGCGATACCAGAACCGCAGGTTGTCCGGCAGCCAGATGGGTTTCACCTCCGCGCGGAACACGGTGTTGCCTGCTCGCGTGCGGAGGGCGCTGGCGCGCTCATAATCGAGCTTGGAACCTTGCGCACGGATCGATGGGGCATGGTGGCAGCAGACCAGCAGGACGATCACTAGCGGGAACGCGGTGCGGCGCATGGGCGAGGCGGGTGGCTTGGATGAAGACACGGACTCATTGTGCCGTGAGCGCGGAATCTGTCGCGAAAAAATCGCAGGTAGATGTGGTCGTGCGCATAACCGGGGGCGAGTTTGCACTCTTGCGAGGAACCGCTTGATGCGGAGCGGTGCGTGACTCAATATCCAGCCACTCGACCATGAAACTGACTCTCCGCGCGTCATTGCGCTTGTGCTTCCTGTCCACTGCCGCCCTCGCACTGAACGGTTGGGCCGCCGATGAGTTCAAAATCACGCCTTACCACGACGTCCAGCCCGGCGTGCCCAAGGGCGAGCTCATCAAGATGCCTGAGTGGCGCAGCAATATCTTCACGAACACCGTGCGCGACTGGTGGGTTTACGTGCCGGCGCAATACAAGGCGGAGAAGCCGGCGTGCGTGATGGTGTTTCAGGACGGCCACGACTACGTGAATCTGAAGGGCAACTGGCGCGTGCCCATTGTCTTCGACAACCTCATCGCCAAAGGTGAGATGCCGGTCACCATCGCGATTCTCCTGAATCCCGGGCACGAGGTGGGCAAGCCGCCCGGCAAAAGCCCATGGCAGGTCAGCAACCGCAGCTTCGAGTATGACTCGCTGGGCGACCGCTACGCTCGCTTCCTGCTAGAGGAAATCCTGCCCGAGGTAGGCAAGAAGTATAACCTCACCACCAAGCCCGAAGGCCGTGCCATCGGCGGTGCAAGCAGCGGTGGCATCTGCTCCTGGACGGTCTGCTGGGAACGCCCGGACCAGTTCCGCAAGGCCTTCACCACCATCGGGAGCTACACCAACATCCGCGGTGGCCACGTGTATCCCGCCCTCATCCGCAAGACCGAGCGCAAGCCCATCCGGGTTTCGGTGCAGAGCGGGGTGGACGACGTGAAGAACCAGTTCGGCGACTGGCCGCTGGCGAACAAACAGATGGCCGCCGCGCTCAAATTCGCGGGCTATGACCATCGCTTCGACTTCGGTGAGGGCGCACACAACAGCAAGCACGGCGGCAGTATCTTCCCCGACGTGATGAAGTGGCTGTGGCGGGATTACCCGAAGTGAGGCTGGTTCGGCCTTTGACTGGCTGACCCAACTGCGCGATTGACGCGCCGCGTGCGGGCAGGGATTTTTGCCGCCTGTTTATGGCCAAAATCCAACGCGCGCTTCTCTCCGTTTCCGACAAGTCCGGGCTTCTTGCCTTTGCCCAAACCCTCGCCGCTGCCGGCGTGGAACTCATCTCGACCGGAGGCACCGCCAAAGCCCTGCGCGACGCCGGCCTCACGGTGAAGGACATTTCGGAGCACACCGGCTTCCCCGAGATGCTCGACGGCCGCGTCAAGACGCTGCACCCGAAAGTTCACGGCGGCCTCCTCTATATCCGGGGCAACGCCGAGCACGAGGCGGCCGTGCGGGAGCACGCCATTGCGCCGATTGACCTCGTGGTGGTGAATCTCTACCCGTTCGAGGCCACGGTCGCGAAGCCGAACGTCTCCCTCCACGATGCCATCGAGAACATCGACATCGGCGGCCCCTCGATGCTGCGCAGCGCGGCCAAGAACCACGACCACGTCACCGTCATCGTGGACCCGAAGGACTACGAGGAGGTCGCCACGCTCGTGAAGACGACGGGCGAAACCACCATGGCCCTGCGGCGCAAGCTGGCGGCGAAGGTCTATGCGCGCACCGCTGCCTACGATGCCGCGATTGCCGCACATTTGGAGAAGGCGTTCAGCGAACAGCCTTTAGCCGCGAACTTGCCGAAGACACTTATCGTGTCCGCGCCGCTCGCGCAGCCCTTGCGCTACGGTGAAAACCCGCACCAACAGGCCGCGCTCTACGGCAAGTTCGCCGAGTATTTCAAGCAGCTCCATGGCAAGGAGCTTTCCTACAACAACATCCTTGACCTCACCGCCGCGACCGCGCTGATCACGGAGTTCACCGGAGACGCGCCGACGCTCGCCATCCTCAAGCACACCAATCCGTGCGGGGTAGGGCAGGGGAGCACACTGCGAGAGGCATGGGACAAGGCGTTCGCCACGGACAAGCAGGCCCCGTTCGGTGGCATCATCGCCGTGAACCAGCCACTCGATGGCCCGTGCGCCGAGGCCATCGCGGAAATTTTCAGCGAGGTCATCGTGGCCCCGTCCTTCACGGACGAAGCGCTCGCCGTGCTGACGAAGAAGAAAAACCTGCGGCTGCTGCAAATACTCAAGAACCCCGCCACCGCCGCGCCGTGGGACGTGCGCAGCGTCGGAGCCGAGTCCTATCTGCTCCAACAGCGCGACCTGAAGCTCACCACCGCCGCTGATTTGAAGGTAGTGACGCAACGTGCGCCCACCGAAGGCGAGCTGAAGGCCATGCTCTTTGGCTGGCGCGTGGTGAAGCACCTCAAGAGCAACGCAATCCTCTACTGCGGATCGGACCGCACGCTGGGCGTGGGCGCGGGCCAAATGAGCCGGGTGGACAGCAGCCGCATCGCGGTGTGGAAGGCCGGTGAGGCCAAGCTTCCCCTCAATGGCAGCGTGGTGTGCAGCGACGCGTTCTTCCCATTCCCGGACGGCCTCATCGCTGCCGCCGAAGCCGGCGCGACCGCTGCGATACAACCCGGCGGCAGTGTGAAAGATCCCGAAGTCATTGCCGCCGCTAACGCCCGTGGTGTCGCGATGGTCTTCACTGGCGCACGCCATTTCCGGCACTGAATCGTAAAGCGCTGCGGCCCTTTGCGCCGTTCTGGCAGCAAACCTCCATCAAGCATGGTGCGGATGGCATGGGCGAGCCCGTGAGGAACAGATCCGTTGCTAGGATTTGTATTCCCGTCTCGGAAGCCGTGCTGAGCAGCGTGGGGATTGTCTGCCGGGATCGGCCGGCTGCCTGCATATCTGCCTTGGCACTGGGAATGGACACTGGTCAGCGGAGCGGCGGAATTGGCCTCTGCACGGCTGGGAAGAGGTCGCCATTTCGGGGTAGGGGCTGTGGTTGCGGCTGCGGGTGCAAGGGTTGCTAAGCGGCTGGGTCGGGTGGACCTGCATCGTCTGGAACATCGTTCGATGATTCCGCTGGCAGACGGGGGGCTGGCAGACGGGGGGCTTGCGTCACGCAAGGAACCCAAGCTAGGGTCGGATTGATCCATGACGCCTTAGGCAATCGCCTACGTATTGTGCCAGATCCTCACATTGCCTTTGAGGCCATTGCCTCCGTTTGTGCCACGGCCCTCTATTTCCACCTTCGTCGCCGGGCTGGGCGGGCCCCGTTTCCGTGGGAGACGATTTTCTGGTTGATCTGTGGCTGCCTATTCGGTGCCTGGGTCGGCTCCAAATTCGTGGTGTTGCTCGCAAGCTTGCGCGATCCCGCGGCGGACATCTCTTGGACGCGGCTCCTGATGAGCGGCAAGAGCACCATCGGGGCGATCCTCGGCGGCTGGGCGGGCATCGAGTTCGTCAAATACCGGCTGCAGCTGCGCACTCAGACCGGGGAATTCTTTGTGTATCCTCTCGCGGTCGGAATCGCCATCGCGCGCCTCGGCTGTTTCGTCACGGGGCTTGAAGATCAAACCCACGGCGTCGCAACCGGTTTGCCTTGGGGGGTGGATTTTGGGGACGGGGTGGCGCGGCACCCGACCCAACTCTATGAGGCCGCTTACGTGATCCTGCTGGCCATTGCGCTGCACCGCCACGCCGCTCGGGAGCCGGGCGATCCGGCGACTCTGTTCCGCAAGTATCTGGTCGGCTATCTGGCGTTCCGCTTACTGGTGGAGTTTCTGAAGCCGAGGGAACCACTGGCATTTCACCTGAGTGTCACGCAAATCGTCTGCGCGCTGGCGCTGATCTGGCTCGTCTGGCGCCATCGCCTGTGGCGGGTCAGCCACAATTGAGGCATTCGATGGTGAGCAAAGTTTAACCAGTTTGTCGGCGCAGTCGGTCGAGGCGCATGGTTTCCCCCGCAGCCACGAACATGAACCGCCATCACCTCTGAAACAGCGATCAAGGCAACCAGCACTCCACGCCTCCAGCCCATGAAATACTACCTGAAAGCCCCCGAAGACCGAGCGATCACCGGGCCGTTCGAGCCCGACGAAATCGAGGCCAAGCTCAAGGCCGGGGAGCTCTCCGACGACACGCTGGCCACGGGAGACATTGGCGAGGGTCTCGCGCGGATATGGCGCGCTCCGGCGGAAGATTGGCTGCCAGTGAAGTCCATTCCCGGTCTGGGCGAGGAACGCCCCCCAGGTCCAGAGGTTGCCCAGTCTGGGCCTCCGCCTCCGCCGCTGCGAAGCGTGGTGAACGCACCGCCATCCCACCCAAGTGGAATGGCTTTCTGCCCCGGCTGCGGAAACCAGCTCGCGCCCGGCGTGGCAAACACGTGCGACCGCTGTGGCGGGCAACTGATCTTGAACCGGCCGGAGCCCATCAAGCTGCTGGAGATCAAACCGGCGGGACTAGCTTCCAAAATTCAGACAGCCGCACTGAAAGCCTGTGTGTTGTTGCTACAGATTTTGGGCGGAGGGATGCTGATCTTATTCCTGCTGGCTCTCCTACTCTCCGCTATCTGCCGCAAATGAAAGGGCCGCGCATCATGAACCGCCATTCCTTGTAAAACTGCGTCCAAGCTCATTGCCAAACGCCACGCCTTCATCCCATGAGATACTACCTGAAAGACCCTGGACAGCAGGCGATCACCGGGCCGTTCGAGCTCGACGAAATCGACGCCAAGCTCAAGGCTGGCGAGCTGCCCACCGGCACACTGGCCACGCGAGTCATCGGTGCAGGCCTTGTGCGGGGCCAGCACGCACCGCCGAAAGATTGGGTGCCGGCAGAGTCCATTCCCGGTTTGGGTGAGGAAGGACCGCCAAGCTCGATAGGGCTTCAGCCTCCGCCTGCGCCCCTTCCCCTGCCCAAAGCGGTAAATGCACCGCCGTCCCGTCCAAATGGAATGATTTTCTGCCCGACCTGCGGACACAAGCTCGCTCCCGACGCAGACAACGTCTGCGACCGTTGTGGCAAGAAGCTAGTCATCGTCGGACAGGAGCCGACCAGACCACTGGAGTTCAAACCGGAGCCTCTTCTTCCCAAAGTCGCAGTGGGCGCGGCTACAGCCGCAGCAGGCATTGGGGGGTGCTTGTCGTTGGTGTTGCTGATCTTGGGCAGCATCCTGCTATTCGGCTTCCTGCTGATTCTCAACTTTATGAGCAAGTGCAAAGCATGAAAGCCTGGCCTTCCATCAGCCTCGTCATTCTAACCACGCTCAGGCTTTCGGCAGGCGATCCCGTGGCCGCCGCTGCGGAATTGAAGAACCGGGCCGTGGTCAGGTGGTCAATCTCCTCAAGGACGACATAGCGACAAGTAATTATGAAATACTTCATCGAGAGCCAGGGTAGCCCGGTACTCATCGGCCCCTACAGCATTGAGGAAATCGAGGCTCGACTGAAGACGGGCGAATTGTCCGGCGACGCGCTGGCGACAGCCGACACCGGCGAGAGCCCAGCCCATGCCACCGGCTGGCTTTGTGTGCATCAATTACCGGGCATCGGCAGAAACCCGCCGATGCCTAGTATGGAAGCGCGAAGCTTATCTGCCAGCCCCACTCCCAGCCAGAAGTCCGTTGGAGGCGCTACGGACTGGGAAACCTTTTGTCGCAAATGCTCCGCACGTGTGGTGCCCGGCGAAACGCTGTGTTGCAAGTGCGCTGAACCTACGGCCCCAACCGAAAAGAAGTCGGCCGCTCCGCACCCCTTGATTGTCCTTTTCATTCAGGTGCCAGGTGGTTTTTTGATCCACCTTGTCTCGTTCATTTTCTTCTGTGCCATCACGCCAGGCGGGTTTAGATCTCACAATGGATTGCTCATTTCCGTCGCCGTAACTCACACCCTGGTTTGGATTACATTCGCGGTCCGCCTGATACGGAATCCGGCGGAACAGGGATTTGGGTTTGGCATTTTCATCGGGGTCTGCCCGACGGTCCTTCTCACGGGGAGCTGCGCCTTATCAAAATAGTTCCTAACATGAAACCTTGGCCCTTATCGCTCCTCGTCGCTCTGGCCGCAGTCCCAATCTGCGATGCCGGGGAACGTCTTAACGAGTCTCAGCCGCCGACATCCAGCGGCGCAACCGCGCGACAGGCCTTGCTCGACAACTTCCGCCGTGACGCAACGGGAATGGTTTACCGTTGGGCTCCGGGCGATGCCCGGTGCGAGCCAGAGCGGCTGACCGCCTTGGCCAGATTCATGTATGAGGGCTACGACAGTTCAGCGTGGATTCCGCAGACCTTCATCGCCGCCGCCCGCGCATCCCAACAAACCACCAGTGCCGTTGATGCCATCATTCGTGACCGTGTTGGCTTGGTCCTTTGGTCGCAGAACAAAGTCGCGCCGGTGTTCGGCATGGCGCCGAACCCGGCGCGGGATCGCCCGCTCAGTTGGACCGTGAACTGCCTCGCCTGTCACATGGCGGAAATCGATGGGGTCGCCTATCTGGGGGCCGGCACCAAGACCCTCGACGAAATGATTCTGGGCAAGGCCGCGCAAACGGTGACGGACCTCACGCAACTCGCCACCATCCGGCCGGATTCGATCGACCGATCCACCGCGAAGAACGCGCACGAAATCCTTCGCCGCCATCATCACCCAGCCTTTGACCCGCTGACGCGCGGGCGCTCCACGGCGTTCCCCGCCTCCCATGTGGAGATGCACATGCGGGCACACGGTGGGGCCATGCCGGCAGCCGATGAAGTGGGACGCGGCGACGTCAAGACACCGCCGCTCTGGCACGCGGTGGCCAAGATGCCTTTTCAGCGCTGGTATTGCGACGGCAGCTTCCAAGGGGCCTTTCCCCTCATGGCCTCCTCCATGGAACTGGCACTGGACCAATCCTTCGACAAATTGGCCACCTCGGTGTTGCCGACCATCCAAGCGGATTTCAAGAACGTCATCCAATATCTGCGCCCGCCACGTTATCCCTACTCCGTGGATGCTGGGCTGGCTGCGAAGGGCCAGGTCCTGTTCAACTCAGACAAGCTCGGCTGCGCCACCTGCCACGGAACATATGACGGCCAGGGCAATCTCCAATGGACCGGCCTCCACACGGACGTCGGCACCGATCCCGCGCGCATGAAAATGGTCTCCCCCGGATTCATCGCCGCCTTCAAGGGCAGCCCGATCGCGAAAGAAGGACAACTGAGCCAGAGCAAGGGCTACGCGGCGACACCCTTGACCGGCGTCTGGGCCAACTTCCCCTACCTGCACAACGGCAGCGTTCCGACGCTCTACCATTTGCTTGGCCCAGTGTCCGAAAGGCCCCGCGTGTTCAGCGCGCTTGCGGCCCGCAAATTCGATTCTGCGAAGGTGGGGCAATCGCTGGGACTTGAAATTCCGGTAACTCAGGCGCGCGACGAGGCGCAACTGCTCCGTGCACACGGTGAGGATCGCGATTGGTTTAACACCCAGCGGACGGGAAGCGGAAATCAAGGGCACGACTTCTGGACCCGCATCGCGACCGATGAAAACCGGTGGGCATTGATTGAATACCTCAAGACGTTGTGAGTTTCCAGCTGGATCCGGGAGAGGTGAAGTTTTCGGCCGCATAGCCATGCCCCGAAGGTCACCGAACCTTGCTGATCGGACAATGGTTCCAAGGCCACCTGGGGTAGGTTGAGTCAATTGGCGAGCCCGTATCCGAAATTTTCCGAAGTGCAACCGCAGTTACCACGGTTACAAGGGCGAAGAAAAGGATGGCTGGCCGAAGCGCTCCTTGGAGTGGTTGAGTGAACGCGGGCTGCGGAACGCCTCGGACTAAACTCTGGCCACGCGTGCCTGCCCTTGCGTGGGAACGGCAGGGGGCGGCAGTCAAATCGCAATTCTGCGCCGCGCTTCTTAAGCGCCAGAAGGGGCCCCGCCTAGTGTGGAATGGATAAGGGAATCAACCCAAATCGTCAGGCCAATACCTGCAAAAGCAAGAGCATCGAGATAGGGAATAGCTTCTCCACGGCAGGCCGAAGGCTGCGAGACTCGGGTGCAAATTCGCCTTGTTCCATCGCGCCCACGCAATACCCTTCCAAGATGAACACACGCAGCATGTTTCTTGGGTTACTGGCGGGGACTTCTCTGGTGCTAACCTTGCTGGCCGTGGCCCCAGCAGCTCACGCGGCCGAGCCGACCAGCGGGTTCACCAAGCCCACCGTTGACATCGGCATCGTGGCCCGCGATGCCGAAAAGTCGGCCCTCTTCTACGGCGAAATCATCGGGCTGAAAGAGATTAAGGGGTTTTCGGCCACGGGCGAGTTTGGCAAGAAGATCGGATTGGTGGATAATCATCCCATCAACGTGCGCGTCTTCGTGGCGGAAGAGGTCGAGGGGGCAACGCGGATCAAATTGATGTCGTTCCCGGCCGCCAATGGAAAACTGCCGGATCGGAGCCACATTCATTCAACGATTGGCATCAACTACCTGACCTTTTTTGTCAAAGACATGGACCATGCGCTGGCACGGCTCAAGAAGGGGGGAGTAAAACTGCTGGGGGAAACCCCGGTTGCCTTGGGCGGCAAGCGGCAATTGGTCGCGGTCCGTGATCCGGACGGAAACTTTGTGGAGCTGATTGGACCGGTCAAGGATTGAGTGATGTCAGCGGCGAAATGAAAGTGGGGTAATTCTGGCGGTTTGAAATTCCGTCTTCTTTCCTCGGGTTTTCTTCAGGATTCAGCCGAAGAATTTTTCTTCCTTCTTCCTCTGTTCTTCGCGTCGGCTGGAGATTTTTTGATTGCCCGGCGCGGCGCGTTTTCTTCCGGCTTGGGGCACGATGAATTTCCCGCCCAGCCGCCGCAAGTGCCGGTGCTGCAGTCTCTTCTTCACGCCTGAGCCCCATAACCGGGGACGCCAGCTAAATCGAACACTGACGCAAAGATTCTTGTTCGGCAGGCAGAAGAAGCAGAGCGGCGACTCAATGCGGCGACCACCGGTCTCGCCAGTGTTGATGCTCGGCGCAAACAGCATGAAACGGATGCGTCCGCTGCTGTAACGTTGTCACCGGCTTCTGGCCTTGGTCATCGCTACTGACCTGGGGTTCAACAGCACAAGGCCAGCTCTTCTTGCGAGTGAATGGAGCTAGCTCGCTGGCCCCATAATCCCAAGGCGGTGGACTCAAGGCTGGAGAAAATCATCGAAAGCTTGATTCGTCGGGTGTTTCAGAGCGGGGATGGGCAGGGCGGAATGTTGCGAGAGTGCATCTGTCTCGCTCCGTAAGATTGACCAGCGCCCAGCGCCCGAGTATCGTGGGGACCATGAAACACCCGCTCACTCAGCTCTGCGCCTGCCTTGCTTGCATCGCTGCCGTTTCCACCGCGCTCGCAGCGTCCACCCTCGTCAAAGACTGATGGAAAACCCAGGCAGTTGACTCCCTTCGGGGCTGTTGCGGACGGGGACCGTCCGTGCTCCGGAGCAGTGCCTGGATGCGCCCGATTCACGGGCGGAGAATAAAAATGCCATGACGAGCGTATGGAGCTTGGTCATCCTGCTGGCCTTGCCGATGCCGGTGCTCATCGAAACTGGGATCATCATCCGCCAGTCACTGGCCAGTTGAGCGGTGCTGGTTTGTCCTGATATGCAACGGCTCTTTTCCAACTACAGCATCACGCGCAAACTCCAGTTCGGCGTCGGATTGGCAGTGGGGTTGGTGCTGGCCCTGACTGTCTGGACGAACTACCGGGCCAACCGTACCCAGCTCGAGGAGCAGACCAATGCGCAGGCCCTAGGCGAGGTTCGAGACGACTCGCGACAGCTCGATGATTTGATCGCGCGCATTGGCATGGTGCCCCGCAGCATCGCCAGCCGTCAGCGGTCCATCGGACGCGAGCCTGACCCGGGCTTGGTTCCTTATTTGCGCGAAATGCTCACCCAGATGCCCAAGGCGGAACTGTATGGCAACTACATCGCCTACGAACACAAGCAATGGCAGGAGGTAGATTCGATGCCCTGGGTGGACCGCAAAAGCTGGCCTGGCACGACCCGCGTGCAATACGACTACCATGAGCTGAAGCAGGAGTGGTATAACGGCCCGAAGGCCTCCCGAAAATTTCACGTCACCGAGCCCTATTTCGACGAGGGCGGCTCCGACATCAACATGGTCAGCCTGACTGTGCCGGTCTTTGACATGGGTTCCAACTTCGTCGGGGTCGCGGGCGCGGACCTGGCCATTGAGCGCATCCGCGAAATGGTGCAGGCGATCCGGCTGCGCGCTTCCGTGGCAACCAAACAGCGAGACACCGGGGACGAATACGCCTTCCTCGTCAGCCGCTCCGGGAAGATTGTCGCGCATCCGGACGAGCAGCTCATGCTGCGCAAGGGCTTTCCCGGCGCCGATCTGGCCAGCCTGTCCGGCGGGACGGCGATCGCGGCGCAGCGTGAAGGGCTGGCGTCCATCACAGTTAACGGCGAACCCCGAAGGGTTTACTGGGCGGAGTCGCCGCTGAGCGGCTGGAAGCTCGTGCTCTCTATCTCGGAAGATGCCATGCTGGCTCCCGTGCAGCAACTCGCGCTGCGCTCGACCTTGATCGGCGGGCTGGGCTTGCTGGCGATGATCGGCATCGTGACGTTTCTGGCCCGGCGGCTTGCCCAGCCGCTGGTGGCGCTCACCCACACCTCCACGGCCATCGAGCAGGGAAACTTCCGCGCGGAACTGCTCGGCGACCTGCCCCAGCGGCGCGACGAACTCGGTGAACTCGCGCGCGGTTTTCAAAAGATGGCCGCGGAAATCCAGGTGCGCGAGCAGCGTCTGGCGGAATGGAATCAGAACCTCGAACACACCGTTGCACAACGCACCTCGGAGCTAGCCCAAGCAGAGGAGCGCAACCGGCTGATTCTAGATTCAAGTTCCGAGGGTATCTTCGGCCTGGACACGGAGGGGCGCATCAGCTTCGTCAACCCCGCTGCCTGCCGGATGCTCGGCTTCACCCCCGGGGAACTCGTCGGCCAGCTCTCGCACCCGCTCATTCATCATCATCGTTCCGATGGCAGCGAATATCCGGTCGAACGAAGTCCGATGCGAGCCGCCTACGCGCACGGCGAGCCGAGCCGCATTGACAACGAATTGCTGTGGCGCAAGAACGGCACGGGCCTGCTGGTGGAGTATGGCGCGACGCCAATTAAAAAGGACGGAGCGATTGTGGGCGCGGTCATCAGCTTTACCGACATCACCCAGCGCAAGGAACACGAAAGCGCCCTCAAGCAAGCCAAGGCCAAGGCCGAGGAGGCCACCGAGATGAAGTCCATGTTTCTGGCAAACATGAGCCATGAAATCCGCACGCCGATGAACGCCATCATCGGCCTTTCGCATCTCGCACTGAAAACTTCCCTCAACCCCAAGCAGCGCGATTACGTCAGCAAGATTCACAACGCCGGGACTTCACTGCTCAGCATCATCAACGATATTCTCGACTTCTCAAAGATCGAGGCGGGCAAGCTCGACCTCGAGGCCACCAACTTCCAGATTGATGAGGTGCTCACCGCCGTCACCGTCCTGACCGCCCAAAAGGCACATGAAAAGGGCCTGGAATTCCTCGTGGATGCTGCTTCCACGATCCCCTCGCATTTGCGCGGCGACCCGCTCCGGCTTGGCCAGGTGCTCACGAACCTGGTCAACAACGCGGTCAAATTCACCGAGCAGGGCGAAATCCGGCTGAAGATCGAACCGGTCGAGCAAACGGGCGGGAAGGTGCAGCTCAGGTTCTCCGTGCGTGACACCGGGATCGGCATGACGCCAGAGCAAACGGCAAAATTGTTTCAGGCTTTCACCCAGGCCGACATGTCCACCACGCGCAAGCACGGCGGCACGGGGCTGGGCCTCACGATCTCGCGCAAGCTCGTGGAAGTGATGGGAGGGCAGATCTGGATCGAGAGCGAAGCGGGCGTGGGCAGCACGTTTATCTTCACCGTCTGGCTGGGCCTTGGCTCCGGCACGGGACGCGGCAAAATCCTGCCCGAGCAACTGCCTAATTTGAATGTCCTGGTCGTGGACGACAATTCGGCGGCGCGGGAGATTCTCGCGGAAGCGCTCAAGGGAGTCACGCTCCATGTGGACGTGGTGAGTTCGGGTGCGGAAGCCGTGGCGGCCGTGAAGCAGCACGACGCATCCTCGCCCTACGATCTGGTCTTCATGGACTGGCGGATGCCCGGCATGGACGGCTTGCAGGCGACGCGCCAGATCAAGCAGGACGACGCACTCCACAAACAGCCGGCCATTGTCATGGTGACGGCGTTCGGCCGCGAAGAGGTGCGGGAGGAAGCGGAGCGACTGGGCATAGACAGCTTTCTGGTCAAACCGGTCACCAAATCCATGCTGGTGGACACGTTGGTGACGCTGTTCGCTCCCGCCGCCGGTCAAACCGCTCAAGTGACCCCGAATGATCCATCCGCTGCACGGCTGTCGGGGGTGCGCATTCTCCTGGCGGAAGACAACGACATCAACCAGCAGATCGCGGTGGAACTGCTCGAAGGCGTCGGTGCTCGCGTGACCGTGGCCAACAACGGGCGGGAGGCGGTGGAGCAATTGCAGCGGGAACCGCTCGCTTACGACCTGGTCCTCATGGATCTGCAAATGCCGGAAATGGGTGGCTATGAGGCGACGGTGAAAATCAGGTCAGATGCGCGCCTGGCAACGCTCCCCATCATTGCCATGACGGCGCACGCCACGCTCGAAGAAAGGCAGAAGTGCCTGGACGTCGGCATGAACGATCACATCGCCAAACCGATTGATCCAGTCGCGCTGTTCGAAACCGCCGGTCGTTTCTACACGCCAAAAGTTGAGCCGGCGGAGCCCGCCGGGTCGGGCCTCACCGTGGAGCAACCGCGTCCCGACAGCATGGAAATCCCGACGGTGGACGACCTCAACTCCACCGAAGGCCTGCTGCGCGTCGCCGGCAACCGGAAGTTGTATCTGAAGCTGTTGCGCCAGTTCTCCGTGCAGCAGGCGGACGCGCCGGCACAGATTGCTGACCAGCTTAAGTCCGGCGACCGGGCCACGGCGGAGCGGACCGCGCACACCGTCAAAGGCGTTGCCGCCAACCTGGGTGCCAAGGCGGTGCAGGCGGCGGCGGGTGAGCTGGAGCAGGCGTTCCACGAGGGCGCTGACGCCGCCCGGCTGGAGACGTTGCGCCAGCAGTTCGCAGCGGTTCTGGCTCCCTTCGTTGACCGGCTCCGCGCCGCGCTGGGCGCCGCACCGGGGGCACCTGCCGCCCCCGTCGCTGTCGCGGTTGACCCCGTGCGGCTGAAGCCACTCGTCGCGCAGATGGATAAGCATCTAGCAAATTTCGACTCGGCTGCTTCCGACTGCCTGGAAGCCAATCGCGACGTTTTTGCCTCGCTGTTTTCGCCCGAAGAGTTCGTGAAATTTGAGCAGCAAGTGCAGGGTTACGCCTTCGGCGAGGCGCAGGCGCAACTGGCACAAGCCGCGCTCGCCCGTGGCATTTAGCATACCTTGCCCATGAGTTCACGGAACTGGTCATAGAAGACACGCCGGCAAACAAGACTGTCACTGCTGCAAAAACAGTTCTCGTTCGAGGCGCGGGGAATGATTGAACTCAAGGGCCGCGGCCCGATACAGACCTATTTTCTGAACGCCCTAATCTCGTGAAGCAACTTTCCGACTGCCGTCTGCTGCTGGTGGACGATGCCAAGGCCAACCTCGACATCCTCGTGGCGGGCTTGAAGGCGGAGCACAAGCTAAGCCTCGCGCTCAACGGCGAAATGGCGCTGCAACTCGCCGCGCGCACGCCGCCGGACCTCGTGCTGCTCGACATCGTGATGCCGGGGCTGGACGGCTACGAGGTCTGCCGCCGCCTGCGCGCGATGCCGGAGACGGCCGAGGTGCCGATCATTTTCCTCTCGTCGCTCGAAGACGTGCAGAACAAGTCGCGCGGGTTCGAAGCTGGTGCGAATGACTATGTCACCAAGCCCTTCGACCTGCTGGAGGTGCGGGCGCGGGTGCGCGCCCTGCTCAAGGCCAAGGCCTACAGCGACTCCGTCAAAGAACAACTGACGGCGGATCTCCGGGTCGCTCGTGACATCCAGATGGGCATGATCCCGCACGATTTCTCGACCTTGGAAAAGGATTTCGCAGTGGAGCTGGCGGGCGTGCTGGAGCCGGCACGCGAAGTGGGTGGGGACATGTATGGAGCTTTTCAGGGCGCGGCGGGCGGACTGGTCCTCTTCGTCGGCGACGTGTCCGGCAAGGGTATTCCGGCATCGTTGTTCATGGTGCGGGCCAGCAGCCTGGCCCGGCTGCTCGGGCGCGACATCGCCGGGCCGGAGCGCATCCTCGCGCGCCTCAACGACGAGCTTTCCTCCGACAACCCGTCCGGGATGTTCGTGACGATGCTGTGCGTGGTGTTCGATCCGGCGTCGGGCCGGATCGCGCTGGCGAACGCCGGGCACAACCGCCCGGTGATCTTGCGGGACGGGGAGGCCCCGCGCTGGGCGGTGGAACGGCTGGGGACCGCACTGGGCTTTGAACCGGGCCTCACCTTCGAGCTGACCGAGTTCATCCTGCAGCCGGGTGACACGCTCGTCATCTATACCGACGGTGTCAACGAGGCCTTCAATCCGCAGGCCGAATGCTACGGGAACGAACGTCTCCTCCACGACCTGGCCGCATTCCGCCAGCAGCCAGCCACGGCTGTGACAACCGGCATGTTGCGCCACATCCGGACATTTGCCGCCGGCGCGCGCCAGTCGGATGACATCGCCATGCTGGTGCTCCGCGCGAAGGACCGGCCAGTTCACGCCGAGCCGCCCGGTCGGATCATGAACCTGGAGTTGCAGGCCGTGCCGGAAGCTGTCGCTCACGGGGTCGAGCAATTGCGCCTGTTCTGCCACGAGCATCAGGTGGAGGAAAAAGCGCTCTTCGCCCTCGCGCTGGCACTGGAGGAATGCGGCATGAACGTCATCCATTACGCCTACGAGGACCAGGCTCACGAGCGGTTCCACGTCACCTTTGAACGGACTGCTGACGCGGTCGTCCTCGAAGTGCGCGACCACGGTCCGGCCTTTGATCCCACGAGTGCGGTCATCCGCAACTTAGCACCCGATGAGGCCCGCCCGCCCGGCGGCTGGGGAATTCCGTTGGTCCGCCATTACATGGAGGAAATCAAATACACGCGCGCAGGGGATGAAAATGTTCTGCGGATGCACAAGCGGCTCGTGCCGAGGGCCGCTTGAATCGAGAAACACTCTGTTCGGACTTGTTTTTCACGGGGAGCAAATCAAGCTTGAAAGCCAGTTATGCCACTCGATATTCAATTCAAGAACAGCCCCGAAGGCCCGCGCTACGGTGCTATGACCGTGGAACTTTCCGGCAGCCTTGACGGCGCAACCGCCCCCGAACTGGAACGTCAACTGACTCCGATCCTCGAAACCCAGCTCACGGATCTGGTTTTTGATCTGGAGAAATTGAACTTCATCAGCAGCGCCGGATTCCGCGTGTTCGCCAACGCCCGCAAACGGCTGAAGGAACGTGGCGGCCAGGCCTCGTTCGTCCGTCTGCAACCGCAAATTCAGGAGGTGTTTGAAATCATCAAAGCCCTTCCCGGAATTGGGATTTTCAAGAGCATCGAAGAGATTGATAGCCATCTTGCCTTACGTCAGCGCAGGCCGAGGTGATCGAAATTGCTGTTGTATGAGATCAAGGACGCCCTAGGAGAGAAAGCCCTTGAGATGCGCGAGCGCTCGCCCGACGACACGCTCATCCTCTGGGCCCGCACCCCGCACTCAGCCGGCACCGACGGGCACGACCGGAGGACCATTTTCGGAGTCCCTCGATCTACTCGGCCATCAAACGCGACAACGGCACAAAACCGTTGAGGGCTGAGGGAGGTCATCCAGCTGATAGCTAAACGACGAGCCTCACCAAACCGCCACCGCCTCCGCCCCAGCCCATCCAGACTGCGGAGAGTCCAGACCGGCCGAGGCGGAGGTCGGAATCGGCCTGTGAGGCCCCCGTGCGTGAGAGTATCTCGTAGCGGTCGCGGCGCGCTCGGCTGTTCACCCTTACAGTTTCTTGATCGTCACGCTCTGGCCGGCGGCGAGGGTGAGGTAGGTGATGCGCTGGCCGGCGTAGGTTTCGGCGGTGATGACCGGGGCGGTGGTGCCGGTGAAGCTGACCACGCCGCCATTGACCAGGCCCGTCACCGGGATGCGGGCGGCCTTGGTCACCGTGAGGGTGACGGTGTTGTCTGCGTTGCGCGTGGCCACCACGCCGCTCTCGTTGTAGGCCATCCGCTGCTGCAACCGGACCGCCAGGTTGTTCATCGTGGGGGAGAGGGCCGGGAAGTTGTAGAGCTGCTCATACTTGTCCGCGACCTTGTCGAGCAGGTCGCCCAGGAGCGTGTTGCCCAGGCCGTTGTAGTCCCGCAGGTTGGGCTGGTGGAACATCAGGGGGCTGATGTCGCCCTTGAGCAGGAAGCCCAGCAGCAGGTCCGCCTGGTTGTCCAGAATCTCCGCGTAGTTCAGGTCCCGGCCCCAGTAGGCGCTGTAGATGTAGTTGTATTCGCTCACCCACTCGGCCGGCGTGCTCACGTTGTAGAACAGGTTGTTCGCATGCCGGGGAATCATCAGGATGCGGGGCTCCACCCAGTTGGGCAGGCCGGTGTTGGGGCTGGCCGGGCGGTGGCTGGGAATGGAGGTGTCGCTGACCAGGTAGCGGATGCCGGCGTCATAGGCCGCCTTAATGAACTGGGGGTTTTGCAGGCCGGAGATTTGCGGAGTGACCATGTTGATCCGGCTGTAGTTGGGCAGGCCCAGGTTGCCGGCGGTCTGGTTGTTCTTGGTGATCTCGGAGAGGGCGGTGGCGTAGTCAACGGTGTTGAGGTTGGTGTGGGTGTAGGTGTGGCTGATCCACTTGAACATCGCCTTGTTGGTGCGGACGTAGGGGGTGAGGTCGTCGTTCTCGTATTCGCCGGCGACGGTGCCCAGGCCGTTGAAGGCCATGTCGTAGCGGAAGTTCTTGCCCAAGGTGCGGGTGTTGAAGCCCTTCTGCCAGGTGATGGTGGCGGCCCAGTCCTTGGCTGATTGGCGGAACTCGCCGCTGGGCCACATCTCGTCAGCGAGGAACACGTCGTCAATCTGCGCGGAGAGGTAGGTGTGGCGCTCGCCGAGGAAGAGGCCTTTGTTCGCCCAGGTGACGAGGCCGTGGGAGAGGACGGTGGAGTGCAGGAGCCAGGGGGCGTTGTCGAAGGTCATCGAGAGCACCTCGCGACCGTCGGTGTGCTTCTTCACCGCGATGAGCGCGTGGCCCTGGGCGTCGGAGAGCCAGACGGTGGTGTTGGTGTCCAGCGGGGTGGCGAGGTAGGTCCAGACGTTGGAGACGGCGAAGGCGTTGGCGGTGACGAGGTAGGGGAAGCTCGCCTTGGCGGCGGCGGTCCAGGTGCCCACGGCCGCGTTGCCGGTGGAGTCATAGGCGGCGGTGGGCCAGTTGAACCCGGTGTCGGGGTTGGGGTAGCCGCTCCAGTTGATGCGGCGGACGGCGAAGTCCACCTCGTATTGGTTGAGCGCCGTCCACTCGGCGGGGCTCAAGGCCGAGGTCCAGGTGGCGCCATCGGGGCTGTAGGCCAGCGCCGCGTCGGTGAGCATGACGGAGGAGTAGAAGCCGCGGGTGCCGGTGGCGAGCTGGCCAGCGGTGAGCGCGCCGGGCTGGGCGGAGGCGACGTGGACGATGTAGGGTGTGCCCAGGAAGTCGAGGGCCTGGCGGATGGCGGGCAGCGCCGCGTCATTGGTCGTCGCACTCACCACCAGCACCGCCAAATCGGTGGAGGAGTTCGCCAGCGCAGCGTGGGCGGCAGGGCGGCCCGTGAGGCTCAGGAAGGTCACCAACACGGTGAGCACCAGCGATAGGTTCGTTTTCATGGCCCCACCTTACGCGCGCGCGCGTGAGGCGGTATCCGGCCAACGACCCGGTATTCGGCTAGGGGTTACCCCGAGAGGGAATCGTGCATTAGCAGCGGCGCGACCGCGAATTGTGCGTCCGAAAAGGAGACGAGACTAGCGTGCCGGGGCCTAGCACCTAAAAAGGAGCCGCCCCTCGTGGGGACGGCTCGTTTCGCGGTGCTCACGCCACGCGGCGGTCCAACCGACACGCCATCTGCTCACGCAGGGCGAACAGGTTTTCGCGCCAGCGCGGCGTGCGCTGAATCAATCGAAGCACGTCGGCGCCCATGAACGAGCGCACGAGCTCCGTGAGCTGGTTGCGCCAGCCTTGGACCGTCGTGCGACAAACGCCATGGCGCGTCGCCACTTCTTGCAACCGGATGTCGTCAGCCATGCAGTGCAGGACTGCCAGCGCCTTTTCGTCCAGCGTGGCGATCAAGGCCTGCCAGTCGAGGTTGCGGGCGGCGGTCTCGGACGGGTCTTCACAGTCACTGGCAAGCACGTCGCCGAGCGTCATCGGATCATCCAGCGATTGCTC
>CAMCFN010000021.1 GCA_945874145.1 Akkermansia muciniphila | reverse complement strand
TCGGTGGAGCTGGTGCCGGATTCGCCGGGGTGGTTTCTCACGCTGCTGTGCATCGCGGTGGGGCTGAGTCTCGCGCACCTGCTGGCGGGCGCGGTGTTGAGCGGGCTGGGCCGGGAGGTGTATCGGGCGGAGGTGCGGCTGGACTTGGTGGTGCCCTTCTTCTCCGTGGACACGCGGGATGCGCTCATGGGCGGGCGACGGGTGGAGGCGCTGACGGCGTTGCAGATGTTCGCGGTGCCCTTCGGCATGGCGCTGCTGGGCTGGGCGGTGAATGCCACGCCGCTGTTCCTCGCGGGCTGGCTCACGGCGCTGTTGCTGGCGTCGCCGTTTGGCGGCACGCCGGCGCACACGCTGCTCCATGCGCTGTGCCGCAAGCAGCACGAGCTGCCGCAGTGCGCGGACACCTTCCTGAACCAGAAGTTTCTCGCGCAGTTGTTCAACTGGAAGGAAACGCTCACCGAGGAGCGCTACTTCGTGATGCACGCCACGTGGGCGGTGCTGTGGCTGGGGGCGGTGTTCCGGTTCGCGTCCGAGCTGCTGGCGCGGCAGGCGCGGGAGAACCTGATCTTTGAGCCGGGCGCGCAGACGGTAATCGTGGTCCTCGCGGTGATCGTGGCGGCACCGCTGGTTTATGGCCTGTGGCTGCTGAGCAAGGCGGCCCATCGCCTGCTCGCTCCGCGCCTGGCCTCCGCCGAGTCGAAGCTGGACAAGCACCGGAACGGCGAAACGCGCCCCACGCCTGAGGCGGCGGCGAGCTTCCTGTCGCAAACCCTGCTGTTCTCGCAACTGCCTGCCGAGGAGCTGCACCGCGTCGCGGAGGCGATGGAGTTCTTCACCGTGAAGCCGGGCGCGCTCATCATCCGGGAGCGGGATCGCGGCGATCTGATGTTCGTCATCCATCGCGGACAGGTGGAAGTGCAGAAGGAAGACGAAGCCGGCACCGCCCGGCCCGTGGCGCAGTTGGGGGCGGGCGAAGTGTTTGGTGAAATCGCGCTGCTCCAGCAGGTGCCGCGCACCAGCTCGGTGGTCGCGCTGGAGGAGACGGAACTCTTCGCGCTCCAGCGAGAGGACTTCAACCGCCTGCTGCTCTCGACGCTGGGAGCCAAGCAAATCCAGGAGATCGTGCAGGTCTGTGCGTTCCTGCGGCGCAACCCGCTCTTCGCCGACTGGCCGCCCGCCACGCTCATGAAGGTGGCGGGACAATTTGCCTTCCAGGACTGTGCGGCGGGCGCGGAGGTGTTGCGGGAAGGCCGCCTGAACGAGGCCTTTTACATGGTCTATGAAGGCGAGTTCGGCGTGCGCAAAAACGGCAAGCAGCTCGCCACGCTTGGGCCCGGCGACTTCTGCGGCGAGATCAGCCTGCTGCAAGGCACGCCGGCCTCGGCGGATGTCGCGGCTCTGCGCCAAGGCCGCTGCCTCAAGCTGGGCAAAGAGCATTTTCTCAAGCTGGTCAGCCAGGATTTTCTCACCGGCATGGCGATCGAGCGCACTTTGGACCGGCGCGTCGTGCAGCTCAAAAAGCAGGGAGGGGCGAAGTGAGCGCCCTCTTGAAGCTGCTCCCCATCGCGGCCGTCGGCCTCGTGGCGACCGTGAATTCTGACGCCCTCAAGAAGAACCTCGACATCATCAGCAAGGTCCAGGTCGCGGCGGCTTCCGGGGTGGAGCTGCCGGGCATCGCCGAGGCCGTCGCGCAGGACTTCATCGAGACCAAGGACTTGCCCCTCGAAAACTTCGGCGCGTTCCTCAAGGAGAACCTGCGTGAGAAGGGCGGCAAGGACACGCGCGACAAATCCAAGGACCAATGGGGCACTGAGTTTCGCCTTGGCGTGGACGCGGCGCGCAACGGCTTCAGCGTGCGCTCCGCCGGGCCGGACAAGCTTTGGCAGAGCGAAGACGATCTGGCGTTCTTCTATTCGCTCACCGGCGTCGTGGGGCAGGGGGCCATCACGCCGCAGTTGGCCGCCCGCGCGCAGGCCATGGCCGCCCGCCAGAGCGCCAGCAGCAGCACAACCCGCTCCGGCACGGCGTCCACCGCCCCGGTCACCAAAAGCTCCCTCGCCAACACCACGAAGGCGAAGACCACGCCCGCCCAGCTTTCCGAGGAGACGCAGCGCAAAGTTGTCGATGCGCAAATCAAACGCGCCGCCTCGGGCGAGGCGCAGGCCCAATACGATCTCGCCAACCGTTACATCACCGAAGACGGCGTGCTCAAGGACTACCCCGAGGCCAAGCGGTTGCTGGAGCAAGCGGTGAAGAATGCGGATTCCCAAACCCTCCGCGACAAAGCCCAGACCCAGCTCGACAAGCTGAACAAGGTGCTGGGGCAGTAGTCATGCCCGGCGAGGGGCTGCGCCTAAAGCAGACGTTTTTTCGCGCTTGGACCGTCCGCTTGCATTACGTTCTCCCCGCCCATGAAAACCCTTTACCTTGATGTGTTCAGCGGACTGAGCGGCGACATGTTCATCGGTGCGCTGCTCGATCTCGGCGTGGATTTCCGCCAGCTCGAATACGGGCTCGCGAAGCTGAACCTCGACGGCTACCGCCTCGCCCACCGCCGCGCCGCCAAGTGCGGCATCGAAGGCGTGAAGTTCGACGTGCACCTCACCGGGCCGGCCACCCCGCCGGAGCACGACGGGCCGGATTATCACGCGCTTTCCCACAGCCACAGCCACGGACCCGGCGACCACACGCACGCGCATTCGCACGGGCCGGGTGATGGCGGCCACTCGCACGATGGCAGCCGGAACTTTCATCAAATCAAGGAACTCATCCGCGCCAGCACGCTTTCGGACTGGGTGAAGGAGAAATCCTTCGCCGTCTTCCACCGCATCGCCGTGGCGGAGGGGAAGATTCACGGGATGCCGCCGGAACAGGTCCACTTCCACGAGGTCGGTGCCGTGGATTCCATCGTGGACATCGTGGGCGGCTGCCTTGCGCTTGAGCTGCTCGGCTGCCCCCGCGTGCTGGCCTCGGCGGTGGTCGAGGGCACGGGCTGGGTGAAGTGCGCGCACGGGCGCATGCCGCTGCCCGCTCCGGCCACGCTGGAAATCCTCGGCGCGCGCGGGGTCGCCATCTCGCAGTGCGAGGAGCCGCGCGAGCTGCTCACGCCCACGGGCGCGGCGCTGATCGCGGAGTTTGTCGAGGGCTTTGGCCCGATGACTGGCTTGGTCGCGGAGAAGGTTGGCTACGGTGTCGGCACGCGGGACAATGACACGCGGCCAAATGTGGTGCGGGCGGCGCTGGGAGAAGTCACTGCGGGAAGTAATCAGTGTTCAGTGTCCGGTGTTCAGTCTGACACGGCCGTTGCGTCGGCGGCGCACGATTGGGACACGGATACCATCGCGGTGCTGGAGACGAACCTAGATGACGTGAGCGGCGAAGTGCTCGGCGCGTTTGTCGAACGGGCGCTGGGCGAAGGCGCGCTGGATGTGTTCCACACGGCCATCCAGATGAAGAAGAACCGCCCGGGCGTGCTGCTCACCGTGCTATGCGCGACGGCGGACGCGGACAAGTTCGCCGCGCTGCTGCTGTGTGAAACGAGTGCCTTTGGCGTGCGCCGCACCCTGGCGGAGCGGCGGAAGCTGAAGCGCGAGTTTCTAACCGTGAAACTGCCGCCGGGTGAAGTGACGGTGAAGCTCGGCAAGCTGGACGGCAAGGTGGTGCAGGCCGCGCCCGAGTTTGAGTCCTGCAAGGAGCTTGCCGCCCAGACCGGCGTGCCGCTCAAGCAGATTTACGAAACCGCCCTGGCCAGCGCCCGCAACCAACTCGGGTAGGGCACCCCGCCCTACCACTGGGTCACGGCAGTGTCGCCTCGATCGCCGCCATGCGTTCGCCCTCCACGTCGCCTTTCACCAACCGCACCGGCTCCTCATGCTTCAGCCGCTTGAAGAGCTCCGGCGCATCCCGTTTCTGGAGCGTCAGGTCGCGCACGCCGCTGGCTTCGCAACTGAACAACTTCGTGAAGCCCTTATACACGCGCGGCGCTCCGACCACCCGTGCCCAACCAGAAAAGCGCTCCTCGGCCGTCCGAAGCCCCTTCCGCTCTAGCACGAGAAAAGTGTAGGGCAGGCTGCGCAGATCGATGCCCATCCGCTGCGCGAAACGCACCCAGTCCGAATCCGCCATGGTGCCGGCTGGCGGCGTGGCGAAGTTGTGGCACCAATGCCGCTCGTTGCCCGCCGTCAGCAAGCCACACGTCGCCTGATGCGTGCAGGGGGCGATCACGGAGAACTCGTCGCGCAGGCGCTCGCGCAGGCCGATGAGCGCCCGGCTATCCGCGTGCGTGCCTGGTTCCACCCACAGCACCGTGTCTGCTCGGCGCACCAGTTCCACCAAGGTGTCGCGCTCGGTCTCGGGCAGCTCGTTGAGCACATGGCTCAGCACCAGCAGGCCGCCCCGTTCACCCGCCGGTTCTCCCGTTTGCACCGCCAGCCTGGAAAAGACCGCCCGCGCTCGGTCGGCGGCGAACTCCATGGCCAGCGAGGAACGGTCGAAGAGCCGGAGCGCGGAGAAGGTTTCCGGTCCGAAGGCGCGCAGCACACACCTGCTGGCCACGCCGCTGCCACAACCCCAGTCGAGCACGGGACCAGCGGGGGGCGTCCAGCCGCGCGTTTGCAGCTCGGCCAGCACCGCGTCCCATTTCCAGGCGATGCGCTGGGCGAAGGTGAGATCGTAGCTGGCCAGATCCGACCGCGCCTGCCAATACGCACCGCCCGTGCCCGTGCCGGAGAGGAAGGCCCCGCGCAGGCGTTCCAGCGCGTCCCAGTCGAGATCGTCCCAAGTAAAGTCAGCATGTGGCATGGCGCGAGGATGATAACAGTTTTCCGCGCGGTGGGAAACTTGTCTTGCTGGTGCCAACGCGTGCTCCGCGCGGCCCGCTCAGGGGTGCGCCCGGCTTGACGGAACCGGGCATAACCCCGGACACTGGCCAAATCGTGGGTTCCTACCCTGCCCATTGCGCAGGTTCGGTCCCGAGCTTGCCGCATGGCCGAAAACAACAACCGCCCACCCTCCGGAGTCGAAATCGGCCCCGATGTGGCGTTGTATTTTGGTGAGAAGGTGGTGATTTGCGCCCGGAAGGAAATGCCCGAATGGGAAAGCCGCGAGTCCGCCCGGCCGGCCATCGAGTTTGAAGGTCGCCGCTACTACCTGTCCCGCAAGCTGCGCGGCGACGAGGATCGCCCCATCCGTTACGAGCTGGCCCCCTGGCCGGACTTCGGCGGCATCCGACCCCGGTCCGTCATCGTGTATGACGAGGACTACGTCGCGCTGCGGGACGGCGCGTTCAAGAAGATCAAGCCCGTCTCCGGCCACCGGACGGCGTGGCGGTTCGTGTATCCCTTGCTGGGTTTTTTTCCGGCGCAGTTCAAGGAGGACGTGCTGGAGCCCAACGGCATCAACCCGCTGCGCGTCTCGCTCATCACCTGTAGTTGCGCCTACCTGTTCTTCATTGGAGAGCTGATCAGCCTGTTCTTCCTCGGCCACGGCATCTGCCAGCGCGTGGCCGGCCCATTGGTGTGGTTCGACTACCTTGCGTTGTTGCTGCTGCCGTTTGACTCCGGTGTCCGGTTTTATCAAATCGTCAACGGCGTGCGGTATCCCGACGGCTTCTTCGAGTGGCTGCCGAAGTTTCTGAGCGGGCGGTGAGCCTGCGCCCTGAGGTGGTTGCAGCACCGAGGCACAGAGGCCACAGAAAGGGTCGTCCGAAGTTCTCTTCCTCTGTGCTCTTTGTGCCTCGGTGGTGAACTCTTTTGCCATTCCAGCTTTGGCATACGCGGGCCCATCCCCTACTCTTCCCGCCATGCAAGTCCGCCCCGCCGCCCTGCTCGCGCTGATCGCGCTCGCTTTCCCCGCCATCGCCGCATCGCTGTCGACTGAGCAGCAAACCCATCTCTGCCGCTGGTGCTCCGCGCAGTTCGCCCCCGCGCCGGTGGATTCGCCCGCCTACCGCAAATACGCCCCGGACCGCCGCGTGGACATCCTCCATCTCGCGCTCGATGTGACGCCGGACTTC
Source organism: Akkermansia muciniphila (assembly GCA_945874145.1). Taxonomy (GTDB): domain Bacteria; phylum Verrucomicrobiota; class Verrucomicrobiia; order Limisphaerales; family SXTU01; genus SXTU01. The sequence continues at coordinate 50,539 of CAMCFN010000021.1, read as the reverse complement.
AAAGCGCGCACCATCGCCGGCACCGCGACCGTCTCCTTCAAGCCCATCGCCACCCCGCTCGAAGAACTGCGGCTGGACGCGGTGGACTTGCGCGTCGCAAGTGTGACCAGCTCGGAGAAACTCGCCGCCCACCAAGTCACCGACCGCGAGATTGTCTTCACCTTCGCCCCGCCGATTCCCGTCGGGAAGGAGGCGCGCGTAACCGTGAAGTATTCCGCCGAGCCGCGCAAAGGCCTCTACTTCCGCACGCCGGAGATGGGTTACCCCGAGACGCATCTCTGGACTCAGGGCGAGCCGAGCGAGGCGCGGCATTGGTTCCCGTCGTTCGACCATCCGGTCGAGAAGTTCACCAGCGAAGTCACCTGTCACATGCCCGCCGGCATGGTCGCGCTCTCGAACGGGCGGCAAGTTTCCGCCCAGTCCGGCGCGGGTGGGCTCACCGCGTTTCACTGGGTGCAGGAGAAGCCCCACGTGACCTACCTCATCACGCTCGTCGCCGGGCAGTTGAAGAAGATTGAGGACAAGCACCGCGACATCCCGCTGGAATTCTGGACCACGCCCAGCGACCTCGCCGCCGCGCCGAATTCCTTCCGCCACACGAAGCACATGCTGCAGTTCTTCGAGCGCGAGATTGGCGTGAACTACCCGTGGGCCAAATACGGCCAAGCCGCCGTCCACGATTACCACTGGGGCGGCATGGAGAACACCAGCCTCACCACGCTGAACTTCCGCACGCTCTTCACCGCTGAGACGGAGAACCTCTTCAGCAGCGATAGCCTCGTAGCGCATGAGCTGGCGCACCAGTGGTTCGGCGACCTGGTGACCTGTAAGGACTGGAGCCACATCTGGCTGAACGAGGGCTTCGCCACTTACTACGACTGGATGTGGCAGGGCGACTTTGGCGGCACGAACGAGACGCTTTACGCCCTGCACAGCGCCGCTAAGGGCATCCTCGCCAACGCGAACGAGACGCGCGGCATCGTGTGGCGCAAGTTCGGCGACCCCGAAGAGATGTTCAATTACCTCGCCTACCCGAAGGGCGCTTGGGTGTTGCACATGCTGCGCTGCCAGCTCGGCGCGGACCTTTATCGCCGCTGCGTCCGCACCTACCTCGACCGCCACGCGTTCGGCTCGGTGGAGACCGCTGACCTGCGGAAGGTCATCGAGGAGCTGTCGGGCCGGAGCTTCGAGCGCTTCTTCGAGCAATGGGTCCACGGCATCGGCGCGCCGACGCTGGACGTGACTTACGCGTGGGACGAGAAAACCAAGCTCGCGCGTGTGAGCGTGAAGCAGTCGCAGAAGATTTCTGACGAAGCGCACCTCTTCCAGTTTCCGCTGACGCTGCGCTTCAAGTCCAAGTCCGGCACCACCGACCACACGGTCCAAGTGCGCGACAAAGAAGAAGACTTCTACCTGCCGCTGAAGGCCGCGCCCGACGTGGTGCGCGTGGACCCCGGCCTCACGTTGCTCGCGCGTATCAATTTCAAGCCCGCCGCGCCGATGCTCTTCGCGCAGCTCGCCGACAAGACCGACCTCATCGGCCAACTCCTCGCACTGGAAAACCTCGCCGGCCGCAGCGACGGCGAAACCATCGCCAAGCTCAAGGCCACGCTGAACAGCGATTCGCACTACGGCGTCCGCACGCGCGCGGCGGACCTGATCAAGCAAGCCCGCACGGATGAAGCGCTCGCGGCACTTGTCTCCTCCCTCGCCCCCACCGGGGGAGAGGGCCGGGTTGAGGGGGTTCGGGACGCCCGCGTCCGCAATGCCGTCATCAGCGCCCTCGGCGGCTTCTATCACGAGGACGCCTTCGCCGCCTTGAAACGAGTGCTAGCCACCGAGAAAAACCCCGGCATCCAGTCCACCGCCCTCCGCGCGCTCGGCCCCTACGCGAAGCCCGAAGTCCGCGACCTGCTGGTGAAGTTCCTCAACACGCCCAGCTATCGCGACCGCCTCGCCGAGGCTGCCATCGCCGGCATGAAGGCGCAGGATGACCCGGCGTTTGTCGCGCCCTTGCTCACCGCGCTCCAGTCACGCGAGACCGCGCTGATGAGCACCGTCTTCTCTGCCGGCCTCGACGCGCTCGCCTCACTCGCTCGCAATGAGCCGAAGAAGGATTCCGTCCGCGACTTCCTCACCGCCCGCGTGAACTCACCGAAGGAGCGTGTCCGCCTCGCCGCCATCACCGCGCTGGGCACGCTCGAAGACCCGCGCGCCATCGCCGCGCTGGAAACCTTCACCGCCCTGGCCGCCGACCGCCCCGAAAAGGCCGCTGCCGACAAGGCGCTCGTCCAGCTCCGCACCGCCCGTAAGCCCGGCGAAGACCTGAAGGGTCTCCGCACCGAAGTCCTCGACCTCCAGAAATCCAACCGCGAACTGAAGAAGGATTTGGAAACGCTGAAGAAGAAGATCGAGGCGAAGTAGTCGGCGTGCTGGCTGTAGCGGCGCTCTGTGTGCGCCGAGGTGGGCGGCCCGGCGGTCACAGACCGCCGCTACAGCGATTGGCTGCGGGTTTGACCAGTGATGCCGCAACCGCTACGGTCCCGCCATGCCGCCCACCGGCCCCTATCGCCTCGACCGTTCCTGGCGCAAGTCCCGCATTGCCGCGCGCATTCTGTTGCGCGAGTCGGCGGGCCGGCTGACCCCACGCGACGTGCGGCTGGCACAGTTGCTCGCGGCGGACAAGGGCGTGACTTCGCGGCTCATTGACCAAGCCATTCATGGTATTCGAGGCCGAACATATCAATTGGAACTGTCCCGCCGGGCGGCGGCTTGAACAGCTAGCCGGGTTGCTTCCTCCGACGCCACACGCGGACATCACCGTGTTCGGTTCCGCACCCTTGCAGCTTTTCCTCGACGACTCCTTCGTGAGTGAGGATGTGGATTTGTTCCCGCCGGAGGAGCTGTTTGTCCATGTGCAGAGCTTGGTCGAGCAGCACCGGCTCGCAAAGGACATGACGCCGCTCTACATCCAAGTCTGCGACGCGCTGGCCTTCAAGAGCACCGTGGACTGGCGCGCCCGGGCCATCGAGGTCGAGCGGCACGGACACCTGTTCCGTATCGTGCATCCGTGGGATGTGCTGGTGAGCAAGCTTCAGCGGCTGGAGGAAAAGGACATGGCGGCCTTCAAGCTCGTCACCAGCAAGACCGGCCACCCGACGGAGGAGGAGTTCATCCGCCACTTGCAGAAGGCCGTGGACCTCTACCGGCCCAAGTTCGACGAGGAAACCGCGCGCGGGGACATGATGTTGAACACGCGCATCCTCTGGCAGGAATTGTGGGGCAAGAGCATTGACGTGCGCGCCGCCATCATCCGGCCGGCGTTGCTGCGAGCCGAGCGGGAGTATCAGGACTTCGATCCGACGCTGAAGGAGCGGTTGGGCCGAATCGGGCAGAAGTAGCGCGGTGTGTGTCGGGCAAGATGCCCGCCCTACGTTCACGTCCCGAGGAAGGCCTTGTGCACGGCGCGCATGGCGGCGTCGCCTTTCGCGAGGTCAATCACCACGGAGATTTTGATTTCGCTCGTGGAGATCATGTCGATGTTCACGCCTTCCTTGGCGAGCGTCTCGAACATCTTCGCCGCCACGCCGCTGTGGCTCTTCATGCCCACACCCACGATGGAGAGCTTGCCGATGGTCTCGCTGACCGCGAGTTCCGCGAAGCCGATCTCCGCCTTGAGGGCGTCCATGACCTTGCGCGCCTTGGCGAGGTCGGGCTTGTCGGCGGTGAAGGAGATGTCGGTGGTCGGCGACTTCGAGCCGTGGCTGATGTTCTGCACGATCATGTCCACGCCGATGGTCGCGTCGGCCAGCGCCTTGAAGACGCGGGCGGCGACGCCCGGTTTGTCGGGGACGGCGACGAGCGTGACCTTGGCCTGGTTTTTGTCGAGCGCGACGCCGCGCACGACGATGCCTTCCATGCTTTGCGTTTCTTCTTTCACGATGGTTCCGGGGTTGTCGTTCAGGCTGGAGCGGACTTCAAACACGACGCCGAATTTTTTGGCGAACTCGACGGAGCGGAGCTGCATCACCTTCGCGCCCGCGCCGGCCAGTTCGAGCATCTCGTCGTAGGCAATTTCCGGCAGCTTTTTCGCGCCGGGGACGATGCGCGGGTCGGCGGTATAAACGCCGTCCACGTCGGTGTAAATCTGGCAGAGGTCGGCCTTCACGGCGGCGGCCAACGCGATGGCGGTCAAGTCCGAGCCGCCGCGGCCGAGCGTGGTGATCTGCCCCTCGGCGGTCTCACCTTGGAAGCCGGCGACGATGACGACGTTCCCGGCGTCGAGCTGCGCGTGAACTTTCTTCGGGGTGATGTTCCTGATCTTCGCCTTCGTGTGGACGCCGTCGGTGACGATGCCCGCTTGCGCGCCGGTGAGGGAGGTGGCCGGGATGCCAAGCTGCTGGAGGGCGATGGCGGTGAGGGCGATGGTCTGCTGTTCGCCGGTGGCCAGAAGCATGTCCATCTCGCGCTCGCTGGGCAGCGGGGTGATTTCCTTGGCGAGCTTGATGAGGTTGTCAGTCACGCCGCTCATGGCGGACACGACGACCACTACCTGATCGCCACGGTTGCGATGCTCGGCGACGCGCCGGGCGACGTTCTTGATGCGCTCGGGATTGCCGACCGAGGTGCCGCCGTATTTCTGGACTATGAGAGCCATGTCAAAGGGCGCGTGTTCTAGCAGGACAGCGCGGGATTTGGCAATGCCGGTTCTGGGCGGTGTGTGGGCGCGGGCGGGTAGCGTGCTGAAAATGCCGTAGAAAGGAACTTGGCGGGCGCGGGACGTGCACGTCGCTTTGGCGGCCGCACGGCGCGTCCACGGGCCTACCATTTTGTTGTTTTCCCCTCAGATGGTGAAAGCGGCCTGAAGGCCGCGCGCCTTAAGCGCTACGGTTTGGCGGGGGGGGCATCGGGGGCGATGCCTTTGAGCCAGAAGGTGCCGTTGTTGCGCTCGTAGGTGGTGAAGCCTTTATCGCCGAAGATGGTTTTGACGGAGCGTTCCGTCTCGTCGCGGATGGCGCGGAGGGCGGCGGTGCGCTGGTCGGCTGCGAGGCTTTTGTCAGCGCGGAGTTGCTTGGCCTGCTCCTCAGCGGCTTTCTTCATGTCATAGACTTTCAGCGCGGCTTCCTTGCCGAGGCCTTCGCGGTCGGCGACGCGATACATGGCCTGGTAGGCGTAGTCCTTGGAACGGGTGTAGTCGGCATAGCGGTCGCCGCCCACCAAGGTTTTCACCTGCGCTTCGAGCGCCTTTTCGGCGGCGGTCTGGCGTTCCTTTTCCTCGCCCTTCAAATTCAAGGGGCCGCCGAAGCCGCCGCTGAACTCGTCGTCGTAGGCCTTCCGGCGCTTGTAGATCTCGAGGAACTCCTGCTCGGTGGGCTCGAAGCCGGCGAGCTGCATGCGCATCGTGTTGGCGGTGATGGAAAAGCGCAGGTTGTAGTCGAGCAGCTCCTGCGGGGTGAGTAGGCTGGCGAGCGTGGCCTCGGATTCCTTCATTAGTTTGCGCAGGTCGTCAGGGTCAGGGGAGCCGCCTTTCATGGCTTTCTGCATTTTGGTCTGCATGTCCTGCATCGTCTCGAAGACTTTGTTCCGCTTGTCCGAGGGGAGGAAATCGAACATGGCTTCGAGCTGGTTGGCGGTGCTGGCGAGGAGGTCGGGTTTGTCGTCCGGGGCGGAGCCGAGGAGGTCGGTGAGGAGGGCGCGCTTTTCCTTGTTGAGGGCGCGTTCCTTCTCCGTGCGGTCGGGGTCTACGGCACCGCCCATCATCACGCCGGGTTTCCAGAACTCGAATTTCTTCGGCGGGCCGGCCAGGGCTTTGCGCCGGCTTTCGTAGAGCTTGTTGACGTCGGCGGTGATGATGTCGCGGATGGTTTCCTCGGGACAGCCGATGGAGCGGAGGTTGGCGATGTATTTCTTGTAGTCGTCGGACTCGACGGCGTTCCAGTCAAACTTCTGGTTGAGCGTGTTCGTGACGATCTGGGTGACGGTGCGCGGGCGGCCGGCCGGTGCGGCAACAGTGGGCGCAGTCGGTGCGGTGGTCGCCGGCTGGGCGGGGCTGGCCGGACTGGCGGGCGGCGTGGGCGCGGTGGGCCTGAGCAACACGGCGGCGAGGCCGAGATTCAGGCACAGCGAGATGACGAGGAAGGTTTTGGCATTCATGATCTCGCGGGGGGCTGGGCGAAGGTTACTTGGGGGCAGCGGGCTTGGGGGCTGGGGTGGCTGCTGGGGCGTTGGCCTCGGTCACGGCGGGGGTGCCGGAGCCTGAGTCACCGATCTCGACGAGCTTGCTGGTGACCTTGGCTTTGTATTTCGAGGCGGTCGTCGTGCCGGTGGACTGGGCCACGTTGACGGTGAAATGGGAGAGGGTTTCGGACTCCTCAATCACGCCCAGATCGGGGTCATACCAAGCGGTGCCGGTGACGGTGGAACCATCGCCCACCGTGACCACGCTGGTCGTGCCTTCCTTCGCGGTGGCCACGCCAGCAAAGACCAGCTGGGCCATTTTCTTGTTATTGCGTTGCGTCCAGGCCTTGAAGGTGTTGGTGCCGGTGAGGGTGAATTTGGTCGGTCCATAGGGGATGTCCCGTTTGACTTCCCACGTGGCCCCGGGTTGGACGGGTTGCTCGGGCAGACCGAGATGCAGGGAGTTCCAGGCTTTGAGCGCGTCTTCGTTGACGAGGCTCCGCATGAGGAAGTTGGCTTGTGGCGAGGCCCCGACGGTAAGTCGGCTCAACAACTGGGGGACGCCGTCCACTTTCTCGACCTTGCCGTCCGCCAAGGTGTGATACTTGAGCTTGGTGCCGATGAGTTTGCGGAGGGTGGTGGCGAGCGAGTTGCGGGCATCCTGCTTGGGATCGGACTTGGGATCGAAGCTGGAGAGAACTCTGCCGCCGGCCCGGCTTTCCACGGTTACCGAGATGACGTGGACCTCGACCTCGCTGCCGCCACTGGGGCGGTCCTTGAGCGGCGTGAAGGCAAGATCCTGCACGAGCTGGCTCTCGGTCTTGGCACTTACGGCGGTGCCGGGGGCAGCCATTTCAAGTTCGGTCTGGGTTTCGGTGCGGACGAGGAGGCGCTTGCCAGCGGGCCACTTGGGGGTGATTTGCACGGCGGGTTCCTCCTTGGGAGTGGCGTGGACTTCGGCAGTGGTGGCGGCGGTCTCTGCGGCGGGTGCGGCGGCCGGGGTGGCTTCGTCCGGTTTCTTGCAGGCGGCCAAGGGGAGGAGCGTGGCGCACAGGCTCCAGACGGCAAGGGCGTGGCAGCGATTGGGTCGGCGGGTCGGTGTCATTGGTGAAAGGGTGCTGGGATGGTGAAAATGGCGGGCGGAATCTAACAGTTCGGCCAGACTTGCAAACTAGAAAGCAGCCCAGGCCGAGGTGTGGCTACGCGGTGGTCGGCTGGGCGGCGGGCAGGCTGACGCGGATGGTGGTGCCTTTGCCGGGTTCGCTGACGATGACCAGTTTGCCGGCGTGGAGCTCGGTCAGTCGGCGGACGATGGGCAGGCCCAGGCCGGTGCCGGACTGGGCCAGTTGGGGCGGGTCGGCTTGCAGGATTTGGGTGATCTGTTCGGCGGGAATGCCCCGGCCTTGGTCGGCGACGGTGAGGAGGAAGGCATGACCATCATCGTAGCACTGGACGCTGACCGGTGTGTGGAGGGGGGAGAAGTGAAGGGCGTTGGCGACGAGCTCGGCCACGAGCTTGGCCAGATGCGGCTCGGCCATGGCCACGGTGCACGGCGTGAGCATGAGCTTCAGGTCAGAGTTCCGGCCGACGGCTTCGGCTTGCAGGCGGGCTTGCAGGGCGATGGTGTTTTCCGCCCCGGCAAGGCTCGCTTGACGGAGGGTCTTGAGCTGCTCGGGGTCGGTGCCGAAGAGCTCGAGCTGCGCGTGGAGAAACAAGTTCACCGTGAGGCGTTCCACCTGCCGCGCGGCGGAGTGAATGGACTCGGCGAGGGTGATCGTTTCTGCGGGGCTGCAGTCGGGGTTGGGGTTGGCCAGCAGACGGGAGGCTTGCAGGATTTGATTCAACTGCATCTGCAGCCCGGCCGGCAGGGCGACCTGGATGTCCTTGCCGAGGGCCGCCAGCTTCCGGTCCATCTCCTTGAGCAGGGCCTGACGGCGGTGGACGCGCTGGTTGAGGATGGCGACGAGCTCATCCATCTTGAAGGGCTTGGCGATGTAGTCGTCCGCGCCCAGCGTCATGCCCTTGCGCATGCCTTGGAGGTCAGCCGCGCCGGTCATCAAAACCAGCGGGATGTCCGCGGTGGCGGGGTGTTGGCGGAGCACCGCCGTCATGGCGTAACCGTCCACTTGGCTCATGACGATGTCGCTGACGATGACATCGGGCAGGTGGGTGCGGGCCATCTTCACGCCTGACAAACCATCCGCCGCTTCGAGCACGTCGTTGCCGCGCAGGGTCAGCAAATGGACCACCGATTTCCGGAACGTCTCCGAGTCATCTACGATCAGTATCTTCATGCGTGCGTGCTCAACCAGGTCATGGCTGCCATCGCTCGGGCTTTTCGCCCAGGTGGGGACAGCGGTCAAATATCAGCGGGGCGCGGCTAAAGCTCAAGTCAGGCTTCACCGTGGTGAACCGATCGGTCTGTGGACTTTGGACGCGGAAGCGGCGTGAACGCCGCGTTCCTCGCGCCTTGTTCCAAACGAACCGCACCGGCGGACTCGCCAGCGCGCGGGCGGATTTGGTAGGCTGCGGCTGATGAGTTCCACTAGCGAATCCGAGCTGGTCGCGCGCTGTCGGCGCGGCGATGCGCGCGCGTGGGACGAGTTGTTCGACCGGCACTACGCGGCCGTGGGGCGTTATGTCTTTCAGCTCTCACCGGATTTTTCGCGCGAGGACGCGGACGAGATTGCACAGGAAACCTTCCTCTCCGTCATCCAGCACATCGGCAGCTTCCACGGCGACTGCCAGTTGCAGACGTGGCTGTTCCGCATCGCGGGCAACAAGGCGCGTGATTTCCTGGAGAAACTGCGCGCAGCCAAACGCGGCGGTGGCCAGCAGCCGCTCTCGCTGCACGCCGAGGATCCGGAGACCGGGCTCACGCTGGACGCGCCCAGTCACCTGCCGGGGCCGGATGGCGCATTGCTGCATGCCGAGCGGGCGCTGCTGATCGGTCACGCGCTGGCACAACTCGGCGGGCCGTGTCAGGAAATCATCGGGCTGCGCTACTTCGCGGAGCTCAGCTATGAGGAGATCAGCCGGGCGCTTCACTTGAACGAAAAGACCGTCAGTTCGCGGCTCAGCAAGTGCCTCGACAAGCTGGAGGCCATTGCCCGGCCCATCTTGGCTGGGGTGAAACCGCCAGTTTCCCCGTCTAACCCGCCAGCAACATGAAGCCGATGTCCAAAAACACGAGCCATCGCCGCCGCCAGCAACGCCCTGCGCGACGCGCCAGCGTGGCGTGTGGCCTGACGCTGGCGCTGGCGCCCAAACCACTTTCCCTCACCTGACGCTGCATGGCGAACGAACCCCAACGCGAAATGGAGAAGGAACTGCTGGGCTACAAGCAGCGCCGGGGCGAGCAGGCGGGTGCTCCGCTGGAACTGCACCCGGCCACCCGGCGGATGTTGCAGGGCGAAGTCGCCCGCACCGCCAGGCGCCCGCTGCTGAGTTCGGAGGAAGCGGCCAAGAACTTTGTGCGGTCGTTCGTGATGTCGCACCAGCAGGCCGGGTTTTTCGCGCGGCACAAGCACCGGTTGATCTGGTGGGGAGCGATGTGCGCGTGCCTCGCCGTGGTGCTCGCCGTGCTGCGGAATGATCCGCGCCAACAGGAGCAGGCCCGGACGTTTTCGGATTCGTTGCCGGCCCCACCCGCAGCCCCCGCGCCCGAGGCAGCGCGGCTGGAGGTTCAGCGCGAGCACTTGGCCCGGGCCGTGAAATTGCCCCCGGTCCCGGAGGGGCGGGCGGGCTTGAGTCCGGTGCCGGCCGCAAGCGCACCCGGGATGCGGTTGCCCGTGCAGCGTGAGACTGAGCGACGCAGCGATACAGCGGCCCGGCCCTTGCCAGCCTTGTCTGCCACCCCAGCCAATGCGAGTGGCGGGAGCGCGCCGGTGAGCGCCCCGGCCAAAAATCGCTCGCTGGCTGAGACAACGATGGAACGCGGCGTGGCTTTGGATGCGGCTAAGCTTGCGGCGGAAACGCGTGCCCCAGCGCTTGCAGCACCCTTGGCCAAGGCCCTCAAAGCCGAGGCTGCACCGAGCGTGGCACTGGCCCCGGTGGTGCTAAAGCGTGCGGAGGCTGCCTCCGCTGCGCCAGCCACACCGATGACCGCCACCACGGTTCCGCTCTCCGCCGCGGCCAGTGGGCAGGGAGCGCCGACCCAGCAGCGCTTCCAGCAGTTGGACGACCGCGCGCAATACCGGCAGAACTTCAATTCGCCCCCCGTGCCGCAGGTGTTGCAGCAGTTTGCCTTCGAGCGCATCGGCGACCGCGTGCGCATCGTGGACGGCGATGGCTCCGCCTACGAAGGCAGCGTGCTGCCCGAGCTCGCCGAGGCCGCGACGCGGGTGAAGCGGCTGGCCGCCGGAGACGATCAGCGTGACCGCAAGGATCAGTTGCTCCGCAAAGCGCAACCGGGGGATCCGGTCGAATCGTATCGCTTCGTTGCCAGCGGCCTCAATCGCAAGCTGAACCAGTCCGTCGAGTTCCGCGGCCAGTGGCAGCCTTCGGTTGCGCCGCCGGCGGGTGCTGCGCCAGGCGCCTTCGCTGCAGATTCAGTTTCCAGCCGCTTGGCCATGCAGACAGCGGTGAAGCAGGCGAAGGCCTCCGCCATCACTTACACCGCTCCGGCCGGGCCAGCGCCCACTCAAAGGCTGCCGTCCGGCCGCATCTCTGGTCGGGCCGTGGTCGGCGGCAAGAACGAGTTCGACATTAACGCCGTGCCCCAATGAAGGCCGGTGGCGCGGGACGGGTCCGGTGCCCGCGTGGAACAGAGCCTTGCAGCGCAGGTCATCCGGTTCTATAAGCAAACCATGATCAGCCTCGCCAGCCGTCCCCAAAACCGTGGCTTCACGCTCATCGAATTGCTGGTGGTCATCGCCATCATCGCCATTCTGGCCGGGATGCTGTTGCCCGCGTTGTCCAAGGCGAAAGCCAAGGCCACGCAGACCGAATGCATGTCCAACCTCCGCCAAACCGGCATGGCGGTGCAGCTTTACACGGGCGACTACGAGTGGCTTTGTGGGCAGCCGCCCACGGCGCCAGTTCCCAGCGGTTCGGGTTTGTGGAGCGGCCAAGTGGCGGACTATAATAACAGTGCGGCCTCACGCGCCCACCTGATTTACTACACCGCGCCTTATCTGGCATTGCCCCGACCCTCAGCGACTACGGTCACCGCCAAGGTGTTTTTCTGCCCGGGATTTTACCGGGTGGCTCCGGCCGTCACCGCCCTAGGTGGCCGACAAGACTACATGATTCAGAATTTCACTGTGGCCGGCACCACGTATCGTCCCTTTGGCTACCCAGATCCGGCCGTGCTCCAAGTTGGCCCGATGCGGATGACATTGGTTGAATCTCTCGCCTCGCCGTCGCGGCTCTGGTTCATCACCGAACCGGATAAGATCAACACCCCCGGAGCGGGCTGGTCTGGGCAGTTGCCCACCAAGCCACCCCATGGCAGCGTCCGAAATTACCTGTTCTTCGATACCCATGTGGAGACGGTCAAAGTTAATAACACGGTCCTCTTCCCACCCAACCCGATCAACTGACGGCGAGTTGGTTGCCCTTTTGGCGTAGGCGGCCGGGATGCCGGGGATTTCGCCGTTGACGCTCACTCCCTCGCGCCTTCATCTTAAATCCGCTTGGCGCGCACCAAAACCATCCTGTTTGTCTGCACCGGAAACATCTGCCGTAGCCCCATGGCCGAGGGTTTGTTCCGGCATGCGGTAAAGGCACGCGGCGGCTACCGCGTCATCTCGGCCGGCGTCGGGGCCATCAACGGCCAGTCCCCCAGCACCCACGCGGTCAGCGCGCTCAGACAGTTGGGCATCGACATCACCGGCCAGCGCAGCCGGATGCTCACGGGCGCGATGGTGCAGGAGGCAGATTACATCTTTGGCATGACGCGCGGCCACGTCGAGGCCGTCACGCTCCTCTACCCGCAGGCGGAGGAGAAGATCTTCATGCTCCGGGAGTTTGATGACACGCTGGACTTCTGGGAGAAGGACATCGCAGATCCCATCGGCGGCAATCTGGACGTGTATCTCAACTGCCGCGATCAGATCGAGCAGGGCATCGAGTCCGTGCTGCGCGTCGTCGAGCAAAGTGGCGATGGGCCTGGCAGCGCGCAGGTCGTCACCATCGCCCTCGGCGCTGACCACGGCGGGCTCAAGCTCAAGGAGACCCTGAAAAAGCATCTTGAAGGCAGACAGGTGCGCATTCTGGACTTTGGGACTCATTCGCCAGAATCCACTGACTATCCTGACTACGCCAAGCTCGTCGCTGAGCAGGTTGCGGCCGGCAACGCGGACTTCGGCCTGCTCTGCTGCACCAGCGGCGTGGGCATGAGCATCACGGCCAACAAGGTGCCCGGGGTGCGCGCCGCGCTCGTGTTCAACGAGGAGATGGCCGCCCTCACCCGCCAGCACAACGACGCCAACGTCCTGTGTCTCGGCCAGCGCCAGACTTCGCCCGACGAGGGCAAAAAAATTGTGGATGCCTTCCTCGCCGCAGAGTTCGAGGGCGGGCGTCACGAACGGAGAGTCAAGAAAATGGAACAAAACATCGGATTGCGTCTGTCGGCGGTGGACCCCGCCATCGCCGAAACCATTGCCAAGGAACGCCAGCGGCAGCAGGAGAACATCGAGCTGATCGCCAGCGAGAACTTCACCAGCCCCGCCGTGATGGAGGCGCAAGGCTCCGTCCTCACGAACAAATACGCCGAGGGCTATCCCGCCAAGCGCTGGTATGGCGGCTGCGAAAACGTGGATGTCGTCGAATCCCTCGCCATCGAGCGCGCCAAGCAGCTCTTCGGGGCCGAGCACGCCAACGTCCAGCCGCACTCCGGTTCCGGTGCGAACATGGCCGTCTATTTTGCCTTCCTGAAGCCGGGCGACAAGCTGTTGACGATGGACCTTTCGCATGGCGGCCACCTCACGCACGGCAACAAGGCCAACTTTTCTGGCAAGTTTTTCGAGATCGTCCACTACGGCGTGCGCAAGGCTGACGAGTTGATCGACTACGATCAGCTCGCCGCCATGGCCCGCGAGCACAAGCCGAAGATGATCACCGTCGGCGCGAGCGCCTATCCGCGCATCATTGATTTCAAGCGCATGGGCGAGATCGCCCGCGAAGTCGGCGCGATGCTGCTGGCGGACATCGCGCACATCGCCGGACTGGTCGCCACCGGCGTCCATCCCAGCCCCGTGCCGCATGCGGACTTCGTCACCACCACCACGCACAAGACCCTGCGCGGTCCGCGCGGCGGTCTCATCCTGTGCCCGGCGAAGTATGCGAAGGAAATTGATTCGCAGGTGTTCCCCGGCATCCAAGGCGGCCCGCTGATGCACGTCATCGCCGGCAAGGCCGTCTGCTTCCACGAGGCGCTTCAGCCCACCTTCAAGGCCTATCAGGAGCAGATCACCAAGAACGCCAAAGCCCTCGCCGCCGGCATGCTCCGCAACGGCTTCCGCCTCGTCTCCGGCGGCACGGACAACCACCTCATGCTCGTGGACGTCGGCGCGCGTGGTATCACCGGCAAGGAAAGCCAGATCGCGCTCGACGAGGCCGGCATCACGACCAACAAGAACACCATTCCCTTCGAGACCCGCTCGCCCTTCCAGGCCAGCGGCATCCGCCTCGGCACGCCGGCCAGCACCACGCGTGGCATGAAGGAAACCGAGATGGCCGCCATCGCGGACATGATTTCCGAAGTGCTGCTCGACATCAAAAATGTTGAAACGGCGCACCGGGTCCGCACCCGCGTGCGGGAGCTGACCGCGAAATTCCCGCTGCCCTACTGAGCGTGCGGTGGCCAGCTCCGTGGCAGGTTGGTTTTGTGACTTGGACCTTGAGCGTCCGCGCCTTAGCTTTCCGCCATGAGCAGCATCGCCACGCCGGCCGTTCCTGACGCCCAAGGCCACTTTGGTCCGTTCGGTGGGCGTTACGTTCCCGAGACCCTCGTGCATCCGCTCCAGGAGCTGAAGAACGAGTATTTCCGCGCGCAGCACGATCCGGAGTTCCAGCGCGAGCTGAGTTACTACCTGCGCGAATTCATCGGGCGGCCCTCGCCCCTCTACCTTGCGGAGCGGCTCACCCGTGAGCTGGGCGGCGCGAAGATTTACCTCAAGCGCGAGGACCTGAACCACACCGGTGCGCACAAGATCAACAACGCGATGGGCCAGATCCTCCTCGCGAAGCGCATGGGCAAGACCCGCATCATCGCGGAGACCGGCGCGGGCCAGCACGGCGTCGCCACCGCCACGGTGGCCGCGATGTTTGGCATGAAGTGCATCATCTACATGGGCGCGGTGGACTGTGAGCGGCAGAAGCTCAACGTCTTTCGCATGAAGATGCTCGGCGCGGAGGTCGTGTCGGTAAAAGCCGGGCAACAGACGCTCAAGGAAGCCGTCAACGAGGCCATGCGCGACTGGGTGACGAACGTCCGGAACACGCACTACATCCTCGGCACGGCTTACGGTGCGCATCCCTATCCCGTGATGGTCCGGAACTTTCAGCGCATCATCGGCGACGAGGCGCGGCGACAGATCCTGGAGCAGGAGGAGCGCCTGCCCGACCTGCTCATCGCCTGCGTCGGCGGCGGCTCGAACGCCATCGGGTTGTTCTACCCGTTCCTCAACGACACCTCGGTGAAGATGCTCGGCGTTGAGGCGGGCGGCCTGGGCATCCAGCCCGAGCAGCACGCCGCGCGCTTTCAAGGCGGCTCGCTCGGCGTGCTGCAGGGCACGCGCAGCTACATCCTGCAGGACGAGTTTGGCCAGATTCAATCCACCCACAGTGTCAGCGCCGGCCTCGACTACGCTGCGGTCGGCCCCGAACACGCCTGGCTCCGCGATGAAGGCCGTGTGGAATACGGCTACGCCACGGACGATCAGGCGCTGGCCGCGTTCATGAAGCTCGCGCAGCTTGAAGGCATCATCCCCGCGCTGGAAAGCGCCCACGCTGTCGCCGCTTGCATGGAGCGCGCGCCCAAACTGGGCAAGGAGCAGCTCATCATCGTGAACCTCTCCGGACGAGGCGACAAAGACGTGGCGCAGGTGGCAGAGAAGGTGGGCTTGCAGATGCCCGTGTGAGCCCGGCTTGCAGCCTTCTGGCCGAAGCCAGTCCTATTCCGCGACCAGTTGCACCCGCATCTTGGCTGGGTCGAAGGCGAACTTCTTGCCAGCGGGCGGAGTCGGCAGGCGTTGCATGAAGCCGGCGGTGACCAGTTCGTTCAAATCCTTGGGCGGTTGACCGCGCTTGAAGGTCCAAAGTTCCAAGGCGCGATTAACCTCTGCGACAGCCTCTTCGGGCGTAGCGGCGGTGGAAGGAAGCGGCGCAGGCAGCACTGTCGACTCGCTCTTCTGCTTGCGTTTGCAACCGGTAAGCAAACCAAAGCCAAGGAGGCCAACGACGAGCAGGTGGAGAACGAATCGTGGGTTCATGACGATCGGGCGGCGAGTGGAGGGGATATCGATTGGTCTGAGGGGCTTCCTTGACTACTGTTTGTCCCAGAGCGCGCGCGGATCACCCACGGGATATCCCATCCCTGTTTCGCTGGGCTTCATCAACTCTCCGTGTCCGTCCACGAAACCAACTGGGGCGCGCTTGTTATGCCGGGCCACTAGCCGCACCGGATCTGTTACGGCGAAGTAGGAATCGCTAGGCGGTCGCATGTAGAGCGTTGCCGTCTTTTCGATTTCGACCCATAGGTCCGGGTCGGTTTGGGTCGGATTGCTGACGAGGCCAGCATCGGTAAAAACCAGCGTCGCCGAGGGCTTGAGCACTTGGCCTTCACGAATCCGAGCTGTCGCCCCGGCCGGTGAAGTGATGCCAATCTCAACATGGTTCATGGCGATGCCGAGCTTGTTCGGGTTGTTCGCGGTTCCGCCGGCGTTGATGGCGGCGGGATAAACCAAGGCGGCGCAGTCGAAGGTTTTGGGATTGTTGGGAATGTAGTTGTTCAGCTTGTCGGGCCACCAGATGGTCCCTACCCCGCTCTGAACCAGGCTCTGCGCGGAAGTGATCTCGTCGGCCTGCCGCGGCTGCCGCCACAGGAAGACAAACGTGTTGTCGTTATCCTCCATGTAGAGCCGGGAAGCGAGGCTGACCTGCCGGTTGTTGTTGAGACACTGGATGGCCTTGGCCTTGGCCTTGGCCTTGGACAAGGCCGGCAGCAGCATGCCGGCGAGAATGGCGATGATGGCGATGACGACGAGGAGCTCGATCAAGGTAAACCCCGACCGCGATGGAACTGGTCGCGTTGTCATTGGAGGCAAGTGGAACGAATTTGCCGGCAGCTTAATTCAGCGCATTCCTTTGACCAGTGGTTATTTCAGGCGGCGCTGGTTGGGGCGCAGCACCAGCCGCAGCATGTGGATTGCCTCGGCGGCGTCTGGCTCTCGGCCAGCGGTGCTGGACCGGCTTGGCCGCTGCGGCTGGTCTGCGACACAACCGCGCTCCATGCCCGCCGGCCGGGGAATCCACTTGGCAGTGCCGGGAGCGTTTGTTTCACTCACCCCGCATGAAACCTCGCTTTTTACCGTCTTGGCTAGCGTTGGCGATCTGGTGCGCCGGGATCGCGGCCTGGGCGGCGGAGCCCGGCGGGCGTTATGAAGTCAAGCTGTTGACCAAGGAGGGTTCGCAGTCGTTTGATTTCAATACGGGCGTGGTGACGGCCCGAGGCGGCGTGCTGGTGCGCTATGAAAATGAGCAGGGCAAGGAGGCCGAGCTGACGGCCAACCAAGTCTCGCTCAATCAAAAGACCGGCGAGGTGCAGGCGGACGGCTCCGTCTTCCTGCGGGGGGAAGGCCATCTCTGGCGCGGCGAGCAGTTGAGCTACAATTTCAAGTCCAAGGTCATCAAGGCGGCGGAATTCCGGAGCGGGGCCGCGCCCTTCTACTTGGGCGGCTTCTCCCTCCAGGCGGTGAACACCAACAACCACTACACCGCCACCAACACGTTCTTCACCACGGATGACGTCGCGGAACCGGGCTACCGGGTGCGCTGCCGTTCGCTGGTCATCGTTCCCGGCGAGCGGTTCGAGGCCTACGAAGCCACCTTGTATCTGGGCAGCGTGCCGGTGATGTATTGGCCTAAATACACTCGTTCGCTCAAGACGCACGATGACTACTGGGTGCTCACCCCCGGCTATCGCAGCCTCTACGGGCCTTTTGCGCTTGGCACCTATCACCGCGCCTTCACGACGAACCTCAGCGTGGATCTGCATCTGGATTACCGGCAGCTCCGGGGCGTGGGCGTGGGGCCCGACTTTAACTACGACGCGGGTCGCTGGGGTCAGGGCTCGCTAAAGCTCTACTACGCGCACGATGACCGCGCTGGCACCAATGGCGTGGGCGGCCCGATCAACAACGACCGCCATCGCCTCAACTTTTCCCATCGGGTGGAAATCCGGACCAACCTGACCGTCAAGGCCGTGGTGCGCGAGCAAAGCGATGCCTTCCTCATCCGCGATTTCCTTGAGCACGAGTATCGCCAGAACATTCAGCCGAACTCCTTCCTCGAAGCAAACCAGCTCTGGTCCAACTGGAGCCTCAACCTGCTCGTCCAGCCGCGCATCAACGACTTCTTCGAGACCGTCGAGCGCCTCCCGGACGTGAAGCTCACCGGCTTTCGCCAGCAGATCGGCGTGACGCCGCTCTTCTACGAGAGCGAGAGCACGGCCGGCTATTACAAGCACGAGTTTGCCGACAATGTGCGCCTCGGCTTCGCCGCCTGGCGCGCGGACACCTATCATCAGGTGGTGCTGCCGCAGAACTTCTTCGGGTGGCTGAACGTCACTCCGCGTGTGGGTGGTCGCCTCACCCACTATGGCGAGTCGGAAGGCCGGGGCGCGGCCACCACCGAGGCCAGTCGCGGCGTCTTCAACACCGGCGTGGAAATCACCACCAAGCTCCACCATACGTTGCCGAACAAGGATCTCCCGCTGTTCCAGGGCAAGGGTCTGCGCCACATTCTCGAGCCCAGCATCAACTACGCCTACGTGCCCTCGCCGAATCGCCTGCCAACCACGCTGCCGCAGTTTGATTACGAAGTTCCCTCGCTGCGCCTGCTGCCCATCGAGTTCCCCGACTACAACGCCATCGACGCCGTGGACAGCCAGAACGTCTTCCGCTTCAGCCTGCGGAACCTGCTTCAGACCAAGCGGAACGACCGCATCGACACGCTGGTCAACTGGGCGCTCTACACCGACTGGCGGCTCAAGCCCCGCGCTGGTCAGGGCACGTTCGCCGATGCCTTCTCCGACCTTGATTTCAAGCCGCGCGACTGGCTCATGTTCACCTCGGAAAACCGGGTGGACTTGGACAACGGCCGCTGGCGCATTGCCGATCATCGCGTCACCTTCACGCCGGAGGATCACTGGAGCCTCGCCCTCGGCCACCGCTACCTGCGCAACGATCCGCTCTTCCTCGGCGGCCCCGGCAACAACCTTTTCACCTCCAGTTTCTACTACCGCATCAACGAGAACTACGCGCTGCGCACCCGGCACTTTTTCGAGTCGCGCGACGGCCGCCTGGAAGAGCAGCAATACTCGGTCTATCGCGATTTCCGAAGCTGGGTGGGCGCGTTCACCCTGCGGGTCCGCGACCAGCGCAACGGCTCGATGGATTACACCATCGGCTTTACCTTCAATCTGAAGGCCGCCCCGCGCTACAAGCTCGACCAAGACCGCGAGAACCCCACGATGCTTCTGGGCGGCTAACCGGCCGGCATGGCCGATCCTTCCCTGCCATTCGCCCGGCAAGGCATTCCGTGTTACTAATTCTGCGATGCGTGGGCTGCTTTCAAACCGAATTCCGAACCCAGGCGACGGAGCGCGGCCTTCAGCCCGCAGCCACGCGCGCGGGCCAATCAACTTCCAGCGGCCCAGTTCCGGTCCAGCATTCGGCGGCATGAACATCGCGCGCCTCCTCGCCATCTGGCTGACGGGAGGTTCGCTCGTGGTGGCCCAGCCGGCCTCGCCACCGCTGGTTCGAATCGGCCCGGCACCGGCTTCCAGCAACGAGCCCATCCGCGTCGAGATCACCATTCCGCCCGCCCAAACCCATGTCATCGGCGACCCGACGCCGCTCGTCTGGCGCTTCACCAACACCTCCACGCAGGCGCTCGCCTTCATGTGGGAAGGGTGCTGTCGCAACAACGGCAAGGTCGAAATGAAGCGGCAGGGACCGCCACCACCTGCGAGGGTGGCGCTGGCGCACCTTGGCCCCGGGCCCGGCATCTACAGCCCCAAGTGCGACCACTGCAAACAAACCCGCAAGCTCGCCGAGATCACCGTCGAGTCCACCGTCGCCGGGCCGTCGCTCGCCCACCAATTCGCGCGTGCGGTGCGACTGATGCCGGGGGCGAAACAAGAGTTCAGCACCCTGCTCACCGACTGGGTGAAGGCCGAGTTCACAGGCGACTACAAGGTCCGCGCGCAATACCTCGGCGTGCATCCCAAGCAGCGCCCGCAGATGCCGCGTGGCATCGCGCTCTGGAACGGCCGCACCGCCAGCACGGAACTCGACCTCAGTCTGTTGTCCGTTGCCGACTACCTCGCGGAGCGGCCGGCCCGCACCGCCGCGCGCCAGCTCCAGCTCCAGCTCGCCGGCCCGGCGAAACTCATTCCCTTCCAGCCGGTGCCGTTGAAGCTCAAGCTGATCAACACCAACCGCACCGAACAACGCCTCGACTGGCCTGCGTGCCTCGATTTGTGGATCGTCACCACCAATGGCGTGCGCATCGTCCCGCCCTCCGAGCCGTCGCTCGGCGCGGCGGAAACAGTGGTGATTCCATCCGGCGGCTCGGTGGAGCGCGATTTACCCTTCAGTCACGAGCTCCTTGTCGGTGAGCCGTTCGAGCGCTACCAAATCTTCGTGGACCTCCGCGAAAGTCCCACCGGCCTGCGGGTGCCCTCCGATTCGATTCCGATCAACTGGCGGCTCGACGTCGCTGCCGTCACGCAACTGCTCCGCGACGCGGCGGACAAACCGCTCACCGGTGCGCGCAACGCCCCGCTCAAGCTCCTGCGCATCTACCTCGGTGAAATTGCCGCCGCCCTGCGCGCTGTGGACCCCGCCGGTCTCTCGCCCGCCGCTGCCAAGCTCACGGCCGACCTCCGCATCGCCGCCGCGTTGAAGCAGCTCTCGCCCAAGCCCGGCCGCGTGGATCTGAGCCTGAGCGTTGCACCGAATGGCCGGTTTCACTTCAATGAGACCGCCGTGGCCGCTGCGTTTGCCGGCCAAAACCTTTCGCCGGCGGAGCAACTCCACAGCGTGCTCGCGTTGCGGCATCATCTTGGCTGGGATGTCGGCGTGGGCTTGAAACCAGAACCGGCCACGCCCCTGCGCCTCGTGGCTGCGGCGCTGGCCGCCCTCGCCCCGGTTCGCAATGAACTTGCCGCCCCGCCGGCCACGCCGGTCTTCAACGCCGACTCAACGGCCTTTGCGAACGTGAGTTTTCCCGAGGCCGTGATTCCCGCCAACCTCGTCCTGCGGGTGACCAAGCCCGGCACCGCCGCTCAACTCGCTGGGGCGCGGCGACTTCCCGACCCCCAGCGACCCGGCGTCGAAGCGATGTTCAGCGAAGCGGAGCTTACGAAGCTGACTTTCAGCGCTTTGTCCGCCGCTGCGCTCGAAGCCTGGCTGGCCGACGGCCAGCTCGTCTCCCCCCGTCCGCTGGTCCTCGCGGCGGCCAATCTCACTTGGGCCGAACTCACCGCGCAGCTTGGCCCCTTGCTGGACCGCAGCCTGTCGCTCGACCTCGTCGTGCAGTAGGGCACACGCCAATCTTGGCGTTGGCTTGGGCAAAATCCGCCCAGTCTCAGCGCGTGTCCACCGCGTCGAACCCGGCAACAAGTCCCGTAGCGCCGACCCGCAGAGCGTGGCGCGGTGAATGTTATGAGCAAAAATCTTCGCGCGATTCGACTGGGTGGATCTCTTTTGGCCATGGTCATGGTCGGGCTGGTGTCTGCCCCCGACCTCTTGGCTGCGGAGGCTGGCGGCGTCTTCCGCTGGCGCCCGTTTCTGGGCCCGTTTCACTCCGTGCTGCTGCACTTCCCCATCGGCTTTGTGACGATGGCTTTCCTCGTGGATCTTTACTACCTCTGGCGCAAGCAACTGGAGGTGCAGCATGTCATCACGCTCATGCTGGGCCTGAGTGTGGCCAGCACACTGCTCACCGTGCTGCTGGGCGTGTTGCGCGGGACAGGCGCGGAATACGACCCGGTGACGCTCGCCGCCCACCAAAACCTCGGCATCGCCGTGGGGGTGCTGACCGTCGTGACCTTTGTCCTGCAATGGCTCGGCTACCGCACAGGCGGCGGCGACGCGCCGAGGAAGCTCTTGCGCGGCGGCTACCGCAGCCTGCTGCTCGGGAACATCGTCCTGCTCATCATCGCCGGTCATGAGGGCGGCAACCTTACGCACGGCTCGAACTACCTGACCAAGAACGCGCCACAGTTTGTGAAGGCAATGGTGGAGGAGGAGCCGGCCACACCCGCTGCCGCTGCGGCTGGCGGCGCTAACGAGCACGAAAAGTTCTATCTCGAAAAGGTGAAGCCGCTGTTCGACACCAAATGCCTGAGCTGCCATGGCCCGGAAAAACAGAAGGGCAAATATCGCATGGACCAGCCCGCCATCGCACTCAAAGGCGGTGACAGTGAGAAGCTCGCGGTGAAGCCCGGCGACCCCTTCGCCAGCAACCTCGTCCGCCTCATCCTACTGCCGGCCACTGACGACGACGTGATGCCGCCCACCGGCAAAGGCTCGCTCACCCCCGAGGAGGTCATGCACGTCATCCGGTGGATTCAGCAGGGCGCGCCCATCCCCGGCCATACGGCAGCGGACACCAAGCCGCCAGTGGAGAAGTAACTTGCCGCTGCCGCTGCCACTCTCGCATCCTCCTGCGCGATGGCCGACCGACCCCTTGCCACTCTGAACAACCCCGACACGGCGCTGGAAACCACCCTGCGTCCTTCGGTCTTCTCGGACTTCACGGGCCAAGCGAAGGTGAAAGAGCGGCTCGAAATCTCCGTGCAAGCCGCCCGGCAACGCGGTGAGGCGCTCGACCACATCCTCCTCAGCGGCCCGCCCGGTCTGGGCAAGACGACGATCGCGAACATCCTCGCGAAGGCCATGGGCGCGAACGTCAAGGCCACCAGCGGCCCGACCATCGAAAAAGCCGCCGACCTCGCGGGCCTGCTTACGAATCTCGAAGAGGGCGACGTCCTCTTCATTGATGAAATCCACCGCCTGCAAAAGACCATCGAGGAGTATCTCTATCCGGCGATGGAGGACTTCAAGCTGGACATCATCATTGACCAGGGGCCGAACGCCCGCAGCGTGCGGCTGAACCTCCCGCGCTTCACCCTCATCGGCGCGACCACCCGCAGCGGCCTGCTCTCCGCGCCGCTGCTCACGCGCTTCGGCATGCGCGAGCGGCTCGACTACTACGATGCTGCGCAGCTCCAGAAGATCATCCTCCGCGCCGCGCGGTTGCTGAACGTGGAGATGGAAGAGCCGGGGGCGATGGAGATCGCTCGCCGCAGCCGGGGCACCCCGCGGATCGCGGGCAACCTGCTGCGCCGCGTGCGCGACTACGCGCAGGTCCGCCACGACGGCCGCATCACTGAACTGGTCGCCGACAAGGCGCTGGCCATGCTGGAGATTGACCAGAACGGCCTCGATGAGATGGACAAGCGCATCCTCGAAACCGTCATCGTGAAGTTCGGTGGCGGGCCGGTGGGCGTGAGTTCACTGGCCGTCGCCGTGGGCGAAGAGCCAGACACCATCGAGGAAGTCTATGAGCCTTACCTCATCATGGAAGGCTACCTCCAACGCACCCCGCAAGGCCGCGTCGCGACGGAGTTGAGCTACAAGAAGCTCGGGCTGAAACCCAACACCGGGCGGCAGGCCAGCTTGCTTTAGCTCAACACGCTATTCGACCACCGGCAGCTTCGCCGTCGGCTTGCCCTCGGTGATTTGGCCCTTCGCGTCCGAGAGCACGTCGTCCAGTTCGCGATGGCGCAGGCGTGACGGCGCAGGCGTTGACGCTCGAAGTCCGGCTGGCTAGCTTCACTTCATGAACGCGACTCTGACCGTGCAACTGGATGCCGAGGTGTTGCAATTCGCCGAGCAGGAGGCGCGGGCGCATCGCGTGACCCTGCCCGAGGTGGTGCGCCGCCAGTTGACCGTCATGGCTGAGAACTGGCGCGACAGCCACGCCGGTCGGACGCCGCTCACGGATGCGTTGCGTGGCAGCCTCCCTCTGCCGGCGGACACCGATGCGCGTGAGGTAATCAGCGAGGGCCTCCGCAAGAAGTATGGCGAAGGATAAGCTGTTCCTCGACACGGACGTGGTGCTCGACCATCTGGCCGACCGCCAGCCGTTCGCGGAACACGCCCACCGGCTGCTCGCCTTGGCGGAACTCGGGCAGGTGGAGGCCTGCGCCTCCGCCCTCACGTTCAGCCATCTCCACTACCTGCTACGGAAGGGACGGACGCAGATGGAGACCCGCGAGCTGCTGGCGAAGTTGAAGCGGCTGGTGAAAATAGTGGCCGTCGCAGAGGCGGGAATTCAGTGCGCGCTCGACTCCGACTTCGCGGATTTTGAGGATGCCATCCAGCATTTCTCCGCAGTTTCGGCGGGCGGAGTCGCAGCCATCATCACGCGCAACGGGGCCGATTACGCGGCCAGTCAGCTTCCCGTGTTGTCGCCGGACGAATACCTATCCTCCCGCCCAGCGGAATGACACGCCGCACCCTCCCCCGGTCCTACTTTGAACCGGCCCTGGTAGGGCGCAGCGTCCTCACCGAGCCGCCGAAGGTCTTGTCGCATCCGAGTGCTCGGGCGACGGGCTGAGGACAGCCCGCCCTACCCGCCCAGGCTCATGGTTGGGAGAAGGCCGCTGGCCTATTCGAGCACCGGCAGCTTCGCCGTCGCCTTGCCGGCGGTGATGTTGCCCTTCGAGTCCGAGAGCACGTCCAGCTCGTGGATGGACCAGAAGGTGTTGCCGGTCGGCTTGCCCGTCTGCGTGATGCGGATGAATTTCGTCTTCGCCGCCGTCGGGAAGGTGATCGTGGTAATCGCAGTCTTACCCTCCCCCGTGGCAACGGGCTTGCCCCACGTCTGGCCATCGCCAGACAACTCGACCCGATAGCCGCGCGGGTAGTCGTTGCCAGAGCCGGCGGAGTCTAGGCGCAGCCCGGTGATGGCGGTCTCAGTGGGCAGCTCAATCTGCACCCACATGCCGGGCTCTTGGGACTTCTTCGTGTCGAAACGAGTGGTGCCATTGCCGTCCACGGCGTTGGCGAGCGAGGCCGCGTTGTGGCTGGCGGTGAGTTTCCAATTCTTGCGGTTCGCGAGCGGGGCGTTCGGTAACGCGGCCGCCAGCTCTTCAATGGTCCAGGGTTGGGTGCGGATTTTCGCAGCGGCGCGGAGGGCGGTGATTTCCTTCACGCTCACCATGCCGGCTTTGTTGCCGAAGCTGTTGCGCACGTAGCTCGCGACGGCGGCAATCCACGCGTCGTCGTTGCTCTCCATCGGCACCATGAGCGCCTCATAGGTCTTGCCGTTGATGGGGCCGGCGAGGCCTTTGAGGAGGATGTGGATGAGCGCCTCGCGCTGGCCGGCAACTCGCGGCGAACCGGCGAGCGAGGGCGCGAGTGTGGTGCCGGGCTTCGCTCCGTCCACGGTCATGCCGCGTCCGTCGAAGCCGTGGCAGGCGAAGCACAGCTCCTGGTAAATGCCCTCGCCTTTCGTGAGTAGCGCCTTGTCCGCGCCGCTGAACTCACGCGGCCAGCTCGTGGGCGGCGCGAGCAGGTTTTTTCCGAGGTTCTTCACGACGGCAGGCGCGTTCGTGGCGAGCACGGCGCTCGTCATGGTCTGCCGAGCGTTGGTCACGTTGAGCGCACGGGTGGTGAGCAACGCCTGCCAACCGAGGTCGGCATCAGTGCTCTTTGCCAGCGTGGCGAAGTCGGCCTCAAAGGATTTGTCACCGGCCTTGTAAAGCGTCTCGCTGGCGCGCAATGCGGCGATGCGGACCTGCGGGTGGGCGTCCTTCAACTTCTCGCGGGCGAACGTGGCGTCCAGCGCGCCAAGGCCATCAAGCGTCCAGAGGGCGTGCATCCGGGCCAGCGGATTCGCGTGTGAGCGCGCCATGCTTTGCAGCGCGGGCGTAACGGACTTGTCGGCACGGACGATGAGCGTGCGTTGCGCGGTGTCGCGCCACCAGCCGTTCGGGTGCGCGAGGTGCGCGACGAGGTCAGCGGCCTTCTCGGCGTCCATCTTCGGCTGCGGGCCGGGCTTGAAGTCGTCGTGGACCAAGCGCCAGATGCGGCCGCGGGCGATGTTCTTATCGAGGCCGTATTGCTGGATGACCTTGCGCAGGTAGCTGCCCTCGCGCGTCCAGTTGCCCTCCTGGATGATGCCGCGATACATGTCCACGAGATACAGCGTGCCGTCGGGCGCGGTGTTCATGTTCACCACGCGGAAGTTCGGGTCGGTGCTGCGGATGAACTCGCCCTTCACGGACTCGTAGGGGTTGCTGAGGCGCGTGACGCCGTCCTTCACCTCAATCTTCGTGCGGCGGATGAGCCGGCCCACCGGCTCGGAGAAGAGCAGGTCGCCGCGAATGTCCGCCGGCAAACGGTCGCCACGGAAGACTTCCGCGCCGCAGGTGGCCGTGAAGTGGTTGAGCGTCTTCTCGTCCGGGCGGAAGCGGTTCGGGCCGCCTTGCACATCGGGAATCGGGACGATGGGCCAAACGATGGCGTAGTCGTTTACGAACTGGTCCTTCGTGTTCAGCGCGGCGTAGTAGATGTGCGTCTGGAAATTGATGGGGCCGCGCTCGCCGCCGGCGTTCACATACCAAGGCTTGCCCCAGTCGTCCTGGGTTAGGCCCCACTGGCCGCCGTTGCCGGGCGTGGATTCTTTCAACGGCTCTTTGTCGTAACCCTGCCAGCGCAGGCGCCACGCGTTGTAGGTCATGTAAAGCCAGTTGTCCGTGGCCCAGATAAGGCCGGACTGCTGGTGCTCCATGTTGCCGCCGCGCGGGCCGCCGGCATACCAGAGCTTCTTCTCGTCGGCCACACCGTCGCCGTCCTTGTCGCGCCAGAGGTAAATGTCCTGCGTGTCGGTCTCGTTGATGAGCAGCTCGCCGGGGCCGAGCGGGAGAATCATGCGGGGGAGCAGCAGCTTGTCGGCGAAGACGGTGTGCTTGTCGAACTTGCCATCGCCCTTGCTGGACCAGTGGAGCGAGACGCGGCTCTGGTTCGTGATTTCGCCGGTGCCGTTGATGTCCTGCATGTAGGTGCGCATCTCAGCGACGAACATGCGCCCGTTGCCATCAAACACCGCGACGACGGGTTCCTTGATGTCCGGCTCGGCGAGGACGAGTTCGAGCTTGTAGCCGGGCGGGAGCTGGAACTTCTTGAGCTGCTCGGCGGGTGAAAGCGCAGGCACATCCGGCTGCTTGGGGAACTCTTCGGGCTTGGTTTGCGCGACGGCGGAGAAGGCGCAGGCGAACAGCAGGGCGGACAGGCAGAATTGTTTCATAAACACAGGTTGAGACGGACGGGCTGATCAATCGGTTATTCGCCGGCAGCGGGGCAAGCCTCCGGTGTGGTGGCTGAAGTTACCGCGCGAGCAGGAATTCCAGCAAGTCCGCGACTTCCTGCGCGGTGAGTGCGGCGAGCAGGCCCTCGGGCATCGCGGAGAGCGCGGATGGGCGCGTGGACGCGACCTGCGCCATCGGCACGCGTCGCTCCGTGCCGTCTTCGAGGCGGAGGAGAAGTTCCGTAGCCGTGCGCTTCTTGAGGAAGCCAGTCAGCTCGGTGTCATCGCGGAGAAGGACCGAGTGCGTGCGATGCTCCGGCGCGACGAGCAGGTTCGGCTGGCGGATGTGCGTGAGCAACGTGGCGCGGTCGTATTTGCGGGCGATGTCGGTGAGGTCGGGACCGTAGTCGCGGCCCGCGCCGTGGGAGCGGTGGCAGCGGACGCATTGTCCGCCGGACTCGTTGGCGAAGACGGCGCGACCGCGCACGGCATCCCCCTTCAGCGAGAGCACCTCGTTGGGCGCGAAGTCCGAGCCGAGCGTGCGGCGGCGTTGTTCGGGTGGGAGGAAGCGTTGGAGCATATCGCGAACAAAAGGAGTCGTAGAAGTGCGGGCGAGGTGGAGCCGGAACTCAGTTTGAGTTGTGCCAACTGCGAGGCGGAGAGCTGTGCTCGGGTGATCGTCAGGTGCCAATCTGATCTTTGCCACCTCGTTTGCTCCAGGTGGCGATCCCGGCAATCGCGGAGGCGGGAACCCGAGTTGCGTAATCCAATCTCGCACCAAGCTTGCGCCTGCTTCATCCACCGTTCGCGAGCCGATGGCTGGCATGTGGCCCGCGCCTTCCGTGGCGATTCGCCAGAGCAGCGCGGAGCTGAAGGGCCGGCCCGGCGCGATGACGCGGGCGTCCGTCAGTCCGAAGTCTCCGCGCGTGGGCTTTGCATCGAGCACGCGCAGGTCGGCGAGCTTCTTGTCCACGTTCAGGTGGGCGGGCACCGCGCCGCCCGCGCCGTAGCGATGGCAGGCGGCGCAATTCACATGCAGCCACGAGCGCGCGCGGTCTTCGAGCGGCTTGGTGGGGTCGTGCGGGTTGACGAGCGCGGCCTGGGCCTTCGGGGCATTGGTGGCGACGAGCAGTCCGAGCGTTTCCAAGCGCCGCAGCTCGCCGTCCGGTGCGGTGGCGTTGAGTTGCAGCCAGTTGAAGCCCACCGTCTCGCCGGACCACGCATTGTGGCAGCGCAGGCATTCCGCGCGGCTGTGGAAGCGCCACGGGATTTCGCGGCGGCCACCGGGCGCGCTCGCATCGGTCACGGTGAAACTGTCGCTCGCGCCCTCGGCCGCGACCAAGTCGGCCTCGGTCTGCGCGGCGTTCCAGCGGTAAGTGTAGGGATTCCACGCCAGCCCGTCGAAGTGCAGGAGCTGCGTCTCGATGCGCCGCGCACTGGCCGCGTCCCCGCGCTTCAGATCCAGCGTGAGTGTGCGGGCGAAGACCGTGTCCTTCGGAAAATACCACATCTTGCCGGAGATGATTTGCCGCGCGTTCGTCGTCGCGATCAAGCCGTCTCCGGGGATGGCGAGGTGGTGCTGGGCCACCGCGCCGTCATTCCACATCGGCGCGATGGGCGACCATGGCTCGATGCCACTCGCGGGCGTCAGCGTGGTGAGCGAAGTGAAGATGCCCGTCTCGCTGAGCTTGCGCGGGAAGGCCAGGTTCGCGGGCGGGGCGGTGTTGGCTACGAAGCGATGCAAGCCGCCGTTGTAATCGAGAACCAGCACTTCGCCGTCGGGGTCCGTGGTGAAGGCGATGGGCTTGAGCGTGGTTTTGCACAGCTCCGCGTTTGAGACGAGTTGGCCGGCCTTGTGGCGCAAGGCCCAGAACGTGCCGGTCTCCCAGTCGCCGTAGAGGTAGGCTCCTTTGAGCTTGGGGAACTGCTTGCCGTGGTAAACCAGGCCGCCGGTGATGCTCGCGCCTTCGCTGTGTGGGATGGCGACGACGGGCGGCAGGATGGGGCCGGGGCCGGGCTTCACGTCGGTGCGGACGCGGGTGTTCGGTCCCTCGGTGATGGGCCAGCCGTAGTTGCCGCCGCGCTGGACGCGATAGATCATCTCCCATTGTTCCCAGCCCACGTCCCCCACCCACAGGTCGCCGGTCGCGCGGTCGAAGCTCATGCGGAAAGGATTGCGCAGGCCGAACGCCCAGACCTCGGGCCGCGCGCCGGGCGTGCTGAGGAACGGGTTGTCTTTGGGAATGGCGTAATGGTTCGTGCCAGCGGTGCGGTTCACGTCGATGCGCAGCACGGATGACATGAGGTCGCTGATGTCCTGCCCGGTGTTGAAGGCACGGTCCGGCGGGTCGGGCGCGGCGCCATCGCCGGTGGAAATGTAGAGGAAGCCATCGGGGCCGAAGGTGAGCGTGCAGCCGTTGTGGCCGCCACTGGTCCAGCGCAACAGCACCAGCTCGCTGGCGCGGTCGAGCACCGGCGGGTCGGTGGGACTGACCTTTAACCGCGCCACCACCGAGCCATTCGTGCGCCCGCCCGGCTCGTTGTAATTGACGAAAAGAAACCGGTTCGTGGCAAAGCCAGGGTGAAAGGTGAAGCCGAGGATGCTGAAGCCGCGCACGAACTCTTGCGGCATGTGATGCGGTCGCAGATCGGCAAGCAGCTCCGGTTTCGCCACGGTGGCGGAGGGCCGGAACGACCAGAGCTGGCCGCCCAACTCTGCGACCACCCAGCGGTCGCTGCTGGGCAGCCGCGTGAGATCCACCGGCCGGTCAAACGTGAGCTGCGGGAAAACGCGCTCGGTGCGGAGCGGGGCTGGCGGGTTCGGCGAGCCGATGACGCGCGAGGTGGTCCACGGAGTGCGCGCGGCGGCGGAAAGGACGCAGGCGAGGAACAGGGCGGAAAAGCCTACTCGGGTGGGGAGCGCAGCGGGAGAGGAATGGAACATGGTTTTGGCTATCCGGTCACCTAGCGGCACGTTGGCATTTGAATTCGGGCGGCGTGCGACGACCAACGGGCCGGCCGTTCGGGCCTTAGTAATTCAACCCGCTGGCCATGCGAAGGGAGTCGGGGTCGTTGACCGGGACAGCCAGGCCGTTTAGTGGGTTGACGGTTGCGCTAGTCCGCCGCATGGGGTGTGTGATGTCGTTGTATTGATTGGCAATGGTTCGGAACGCACCCTTCCAAACCCAGTTCTCTACGTGGCCATCGGCGAAGGAGAGGGCCGCCCCGCTGTTGTGGCGGCCAGAAGGCGGATTCCAAGTGGTCCATGTGCCACCTTGGAGGACACTTAAGGGGTGGATGCCGGCGGCCCCGTTATCGATGCTGACCGGGTTCTCCTCCAGGAAAGCGATCAGGTCCGAGGGCTTCTGAATATCCGCGATGCGTTTGACGCTGCGGGCTTCCACGGAGCAATTGACCCCGACCGACATCGCATAGGAACGGTGGTGAGGAATGCCGAGCGTGCCGCTGATGGTCTTGGCGCGGGTGCCCGGGCAGACGTAAATCTGCTCCGTGTTGTGATACGGGAAGAGTTTCCCATTCCGAATTTCGTTCGTGTAGTTCGCGTTGCCGAGCTGGACGTTGCCCTGAATCCACGCGTTTGGTTCGGCGGAAGTGGCTACCCCTGGGGCGTTGTTGTTGGAGATGATCTTGTCCTCGTAGTCGTCGCTATAGATTATGAAGCCCAACTGAAGCTGCTTGAGCCCATTGAGGCATTGCGTTCCCTGGGCCTTGGCCTTGGCCTTGCTCAAGGCGGGCAGCAGCATGCCGGCCAGAATGGCGATGATCGCGATGACGACCAGCAGTTCGATGAGCGTGAAAGCCTGTTTCTTGGCTGGCCGTCGGGCCAATGATAGAGTTCTGGCTGGTGTCATTAGAAACCTCCGGTGGTGGGGGACTCCCGCCAGAACAGCTTGGCGTTTGGGGAAGTCCAGAGCGGCGTCCCGCCGGTCGTTTCGCGGCTGTCGCCCATCTCCTCCAAGTTGGCCGGAGCCGCCGCGCCCGGGTTGTAGGAGGGCAGTTTCAACCGCTCCACGTGCCCGTCGGCCGCGGCTGCGATCGAGGCCCATTCATGACGGTTGATTCCACTCCAGCGGAATTTTCCGTTCGTGGGACTGGGGCTGTTCCATTGCGTGCGCTTGCTGTTGTAAGCGCTGGAAAAAACAGTCACGTCCCAAGAATTGTTGTCGCACTCCGTAATGATCATCGAGGAACTGGGGGTGGGCACCTGATTGGCCCGGACGGGGTAGCGAATGGCCGCGGCTACCGCATTGTCGCGGAACAGGTGGCGGTTGGCCCGGTAGCTCAGCATGTAAGGCCGGCCGGAGGTCTGCGAGAAGTCAGCATCCTCGGCCACACAGTAGAAGCTGCGCGGCGGACTGCTGGGACTCGCCCCCAGATAGCGCATGAGCATGACCGGCCAGGCATTCACGGCCGAGAAGTTAGCCTGACCTGAAGCTGTGGTAGACAGATCCGCCCCGTAAGGATAGGCGTCCCCATAGTCCCCGACGTAAAGGTTCACCGCCAGCCCAAGCTGTTTCACGTTGTTCTGGCAATGGGTCGCTTTGGCCTTGTTCTTGGCCTTGCCCAAGGCCGGCAACAGCATGCCGGCCAGAATGGCGATGATGGCGATGACGACCAACAGTTCGATGAGCGTGAAGCCGGATCTGGTGGTGGCACGAAGGCTGAGCTGATGGGTCGGCATGGTGCTAATGCGGTCGAATGGTCTACGCCTTTTATCTGCCTGACCCGCGCGCTTGTCAATTACCCGGCCCCTTGGTCATCATTCCAGAACCATGCCAACCGCCCGCCGCCACTTCGCCAGCGACAACTACGCCGGGGTCTGCCCGGAAGCCTGGCAGGCGCTCGAAGAGGCCAATCGCGGCCATGCTCCCAGCTATGGCGACGACCCGTGGACCGCCCATGCCGCCGACCTGCTGCGCGAGACGTTCGAGATGGAGTGCGAGGTCTTCTTCGTCTTCAACGGCACGGCGGCCAATTCGCTTTCGCTCGCCTCGCTTGGCCAGTCCTACCACAGCGTATTGTGCCACGAGACGGCGCATGTGGAGACGGACGAGTGCGGCGCGCCGGAGTTCTTCAGCAACGGCATGAAGGTGCTCACGCTGCCCGGTGTGAACGGGAAGATTGATCCCGCCGGCATCGAGCGCCTGGTGAAGAAGCGCACCGATGTGCATTACCCCAAGCCCCGGGCCGTGAGCGTCACGCAATCCACCGAGCTGGGCACCGTGTATTCCACCGGCGAGCTCAAGGCCATCTGGGCGAAGAGCAAACAGCTCGGTCTCAAGCTGCACATGGATGGCGCGCGTTTCGCCAACGCCGTCGCCTCCCTCGGCTGCAAGCCGCGCGAGGTGACGTGGGAAGCCGGCGTGGACGTCCTCTGCTTCGGCGGCACGAAGAACGGCACGCTCGTGGGCGACGCCGTGGTGTTCTTCAACCGCGAGCTGGCGCATGAGTTCGACTACCGCTGCAAGCAGTCCGGCCAGCTCGCCTCGAAGATGCGTTTCCTCTCCGCGCCGTGGGTCGGGATGCTCAAGGACGGCGCGTGGCTGCGGCACGCCGGACACGCCAACGCGATGGCCGCACTGCTGCACGACGAGCTGGTGACGCTGCCGGAACTACGCCTCATGTTCCCGCGCCAGGCGAACGCGGTCTTCATCGAGATGCCCCCGTGGCTCATCATCGCGCTGCGGGCGGCGGGCTGGAAATTCTACACCTTCATCGGTCAGGGCGGCTGCCGGCTCATGTGCGCCTGGGACACCAGCGAGGAGGACGTGCGCGCGTTTGTGGCCGACGTGAAGCGGCTGCTGGTCGAAGCGCCCAAGGACATTCCCGTCAGCGCGGCGAATCACCGGAAGCTGTGAGCAGGACGATTTAGCACTTCGCCAATCCCCGTCTTGCGCACGTTGCTGCGGCAGAAATGCCGCGCTCACGGGGTCATGCGCCCGCTGCCAGCAGCCGTCCGGCGGTCAGGTCCATCTCCCGGGCGACCTTGAACTCCGGCGCGGGCCGTTCCTCGCGCGAGGCCATCGGCAGCAGACCGCCCTCACGATAGAGCGTGATGGAGACATGCTCGTTGCGGCGGATGCAGGTCTTGATGGCGTCCGGGTCCTTCTCGCATTGGAGCAGCGTTTTCCAGGAGTAGATGTGCTTGGGTTTGTGGAAGTCGCTGTTGGCGATGAAAGGGAGCCGCTTGAGTCCGACGGGCGCAAAGATGTCGTTGCGGTTGGCGATCTCCCACGCGTCCAGCAGCGGCGCGTAGTGGTCTTGGTTTTCCCAGAGGTAGAGCGTGTTCTTGCCCCACTCGCTTTTGAAGACGTGCGGGTGCGAGGCCACCGCCATCCCGCCTTGCGCCTGGATTTGCGCGATGGTCTCCGACAAGTCCAGCGAGGAGGCGATGGGCGATTGCAGGTCAATGCCGAGCAGGTGCGCGGAACTTTTCTTGGTGAGGCCGTCCTTGTTGAACTCGATGCCGGTGAGCAGGTGCATGCCATACTTGCGCCACGCGCGGCGGCGTTCGCGGGCCAGGACCTCGAAGTATTCGTCGAGCTGGCGCTCCGCGAGCACGAGGTTGCTCAGCTTGCTTAGCTTGCCCATCAACCGGCGCGGGTCGGCCAGATGGTCGGTGATGCAGATGCAGTCAAAGCCGCGCGGGCCGTAGAAATCCACCAGCTCGGGCACGGTGAGCTTGCCGTCGGAGTAGTTGCTGTGGATGTGCAGATCGCAGAGCAGCGCGCGTCGGGAATGGGTGCCATCCACGATGAGCGGGCCGACCAACACACCTGCGGGCGCAGACGGCGGCGTGGGCAGCACTTCGGGTGGGCGCGGGGCGAACTTCGTCCAGTCGCCGTGGTCGTTGCATTCGTCCAGCACCAGCTCGGCGATGCGCAGGGCGGCGTCGGGCCGGGAGACTTTCGCGAGGTTTGCGCGCCACTCGCGCCAGAGCCGGCCGTTCTTGGCGAAGGCGTCCAACAGGATGCCGGGCACGTCCCGGTTGCGGTCGGCGACCGCGCCCAATCCGAGCTGCTGGATGAGCCGGGCGTTGCCCTCCTCCTGGCCGGGGATGATTTGGTTCACAATCATCGGGCAGCGCGCGGCGATGGCTTCCTGCACCATGGCGCCGCCGGCTTTGCCGATGAGCACATGGTGCGAGAGCATCAGCGCGGGCATCTGGTTCGTCCACCCGAGCACCTGCACGCGATGGGCCTGCTTCACAAAGCGCTCCATCAGCTCTGCCTTCAGCTCCGCGTCACGGCCGACGGTGATGGTGAGGTGCGTGCGGGGGAGTTCGAGCAGCCGCTCAAGAACCGCACCGGCCTTTTTCTTGCCGTGATTGATGACGTAGAGCAGGCGGATCGGGCTGTCGTCATCAAGCGTCGTCGGATTGAGATCCGGCTGGGCGAAATACGGGCTGACGGGAAAGCCAAACGGGCAGATGCGCGCGGCCTCCACCCCGGCGGCGCGCAGCACCGTGGCCGTCGGCTCATTGGCCACGACGAACACATCGCTGGGCGCGCGGTGCCACGCGGCGTTCACCGAGATGGAGTCGGTTACGATGGTGACGAAGCGGAAGGGCTTCTCCGAGTGGTCGCGGAAAAGCTCCCTGATGACGGGTGCATAGGCCGGATAGGTGGACACCACGCAGTCCGGCTGCGTGACGCGCAGCACATCGCCCAGCGCGTGGCGCAGCCGGGTGAGGCCGCCGATGCCGTTGTCCGCGAAAGAGACGTTGTCCAGCATCGCATAGATGCCGCGCCAAAGCGTCGGCGTGTGGCGCACGACGCCAAGATGCGCCCGCTTCACCAGGGTGTTGAAGCGTCCGTAAGTGCTCTCGAACAGATCGAGCACTTCCACTTGCACGTCATCGGAGACCAGTTCCAATGCGTCGCGTAAATTGCGGGCCGCCGCATTGTGGCCTTCACCAAAGCCCGCTGTGAGGATGAGCACCTTCTTCATGGCACGTTTCTTTTGAGCGTGCGGAGGGCAAGTGACGTGCGCGGGACGGTGCGGCAACGATTGGGTGAAGAACCGCCGGCGCGCGCCTGCCGGCGTGATACCATGGTGCCAAGTGAGCCGAAGACTCACCCGCCCCCAGTGCGAAGCTCCTGAGCCTCGCGGACCATTTTACCGACCCGTGCCACGAGGTCGCGCGGGCTGAAGGGCTTGGTCATGTAGTCATTCGCGCCCAGTTCCAAGCCCAGCTTGCGCGTTTGCTCGCTGCTCCACGCCGTGAGCAGCAGGATCGGAATCTCCCGGGTGGAGGGCAGCAGGCGGAGCATCTCGCACACGGCCAGACCGTCGAGGCCCGGCAGGTTGATGTCCAGGACGATGGCATCGGGCAGCCACCGCTGGGCGTTGGCCAGGGCGGTGTTGCCGCTGTCGGCGTGCCCTACGTCATAACCGGCATGGCGGAGATTGTAGTCCATCACCTCCCGCAGGTCGGATTCATCATCCACGATCAGCACGCGTCTCGGCATAGGCCATGTGTATGCCGCACGCGACGCCGGCGGACAACGGCGGGGCGGTGAAAGGAGCGTGACGTTCGGGTGACGTCACCGCCTGCGGACGCCGTCACGGTTCCGTCGCCGCGAAGTTGCAATTGACACCTGTTCAACCACGCCGCCGTTCCGCTACATGCTGCGTGGTGAGACTCATTGTCATCCCCAGCGCCACCATCACAAGGGCGTATGTCCGGGCGAAAATCTTCCGATTCACGCCCGGTCGCTGTTCCGACCCAACCTCCGGCTCATGAATGCAACCCTGCTCCCACCCAAATCCGTCAACCTTGGTGCCCGCGTGCTTGCGCGTGGTGGCCTTGCCGCCCGCTACCAGCTCCGCCTGGCGCGCGACCGGGCCGATCTGCTGGCCGCCCAGACGCTGCGCTTCCTCGTCTTCAACTTGGAGTTGAACGAGGGCCTCGAAGCCAGTTACGCCACCTGCCGTGACGCTGATCCGTTCGATGAGGTCTGCGACCATCTCGTCGTCGAGGACCGGGCCACCGGCGACATCGTAGGAACTTATCGCGTGCAGACCGGCACGATGGCGGCGGCGCACCGTGGCTTTTACAGCGCGGGAGAATTCGACTTCAGCCCGCTGGCCAGCTTTGGCGCGCAACTCGTGGAGCTGGGCCGCGCCTGTGTTCACAGCCAGCACCGGAACGTCGGCGTGCTGTCGTTGCTCTGGCAAGGCGTCGTCCACTACGCCCGTGAACGGGGTGGCCGCTATTTGGTCGGGTGCAGCTCGCTGCCCACGGTTGATCCGGCCGTCGGCGCGGGAGCCTATTCGCAGCTCATGCGCATCCACCTCGCCCCGGAGCCATGGCGCACGCGACCGCTGCCCGCCTTTCACTGCCCGCTTGATCAAATCGCCGTGGAACCGGTCCGCCTGCCCCGGCTGCTCTCCGGCTATTTCTCACTGGGTGCGAAAATCTGCGGTCCGCCCGCGCTGGACCGGGAGTTCCGAACGATTGATTTCCTCACCGTCATGGACTTGGAAGAGTTGCCGTCCAACGCACTGGCCTGAGCATGAAACATCCGCTTTCCATCCTTCGCTCGGCGTGGCGCTTTGGCCTCTTCCTCGGCGTGGCCAGTCTCGCGCTGTTGCACGCGGCCTGGCTCGCACTCACGGAGCGGAAACTCCCGCCCGCCACGCGGCGCGCCCGCTGGCTGCGCCGCTGGAGCGCGTGCGTCCGATCCCTCATTGGCGTTGAAGTCGAGTTGCACGGCCGTGCGCCGGACGGCGGGATGCTGGTCTGCAACCACGTCAGCTATCTCGACATGCTCGCGCTCACGGCGGCGACGGAGATGGTGTTTCTCTCGAAGGCCGAGGTGCGTCACTGGCCGCTCGTGGGCCAGATTGCCCGGGCCAGCGGCGCGCTGTTTGTGAACCGCGAGCGGCGCGCAGACGTGGCGGACCTCGGGCCGGAGTTTGTGGCGATGGTCGAGGAAGGCGTCGTGCTCACGATGTTCCCGGAAGGCACGAGCACCGGTGGCGACCACGTCCTTCCGTTTCATAGCTCCCTGTTTGCGCCGGCCGCGCAGCACGGCTGGCCGGTCACACCGGCGTGGATTGGCTACGAGGTGGCGGACGGCTCAGTGGAGGATGAAGTCGCCTATTGGCGTGACATGACGTTCCTCCCGCACTTTCTCAATCTCCTGAGGAAACGCCGCGTTCGTGCCATCGTCCACTTCGGAGCGCCGTTGCGAAATCCCAACCGGAAGGCCCTGGCCCGTGAACTGCATCAGGCGGTGATTCAACTTGGCAGGCCAAGCCATCAGCAAGGGTTGCAGCCAAGACCGTGTCTGGCTGAAACAGCGCGACGGTCATAGCCCCGCCCAAGCCTCAGCTTGCCGGAGTCACGGCAGGAACGGCTGTGGGATCATCCACGGACGCGGCGGCCAATGGCTTCACCGATTTCGGCTTTTGCACCGCTGGACGTGCCGGGTTCTTGGAGCTTGCGGCGCGGGTCTTCTCCTTCGTCGGCTGCCGTTGCCGCCGCAACTCCCCGAAAGTGTGTTCCAGTTTCAACGCCTTCTTGGCGGCCTTGTTGAAGACCTGCGCCGCCGTTGCCGCCAGCGCCTTGGCTGATTTGGCGGCGTGCTTGGCGGCCTTGGCCTGCTTGCGTGCGGTCTTCACTGCGGCCTTGGCTTGCTTCGCGGCCGCAGTCAATGCGGTGGCCTGCGTGGTGGCCGCCGCGAGTTCGAGTTTCGCATGATGCGCCACTTCGCGGGCAGATGCGACGGCGCGGGCGAGTTTTTGGAGTTCGGTCATGGCTGATTTCATAAACTGGATGCGTTCCCGGTCAACCGACGTTTATGTGACATTTGGTGCCACGTGCGGCGGGCGCTGGGCCCAAGTTTCAGCGCAGTTCCCAGCGCAGCCGCCGTAAGCGCCGGCCCGAGACGCGCAGGCGCAACACGTTGCGTCCCCAGCCGCCGGTGCGAATCGCTTCGTCGCGGAACTGCTCAACGAGGTAGTGAAACTCGGTGGCGTCGCGGGTCTGGCCCAGCTCGTGAATGAGCTCAAAGTCGCGCGCGAAGTATGAGCGGCGGACCAGCCAGACCAGTGCGGCCAAGGGCAGAGACACGCGGGGCAAGGCGCGCCATAAGACGCGGCGGCGATACGTGGGTTCATCACAGTCCCACTGTGCCATCGCCTGGTCGCGAAAGCAGGGGGAGCTGACCCGGAGTGGAACGGGGGTCATAGGCCAGTCGAGTAGCGCTTCAGCCATATTTTTGCGGGGTTGGATTACGCCAGCACGGGCTCGGCGCATTGGGGGGCGCTGACCGGCGCGACGGGACTGGCTAGCCGACGGTGTAAGGTCTCACTCCAATCAGCGGTGAGGTAGCGGAACAGCCAGCCCCCGGTGCGGCGCAGCCGGCGATAGGCCGCCGGCAAATCGAGCACCATGGTCACGCGGCGGTTCGGGCAGTTCAACTCGCCGACCTCATGGGTGGCCACCGGCTCAAAGCCCATGACCCGCGTGTGAAACAGATACGGGCTGTGCTTCTCACCCTCGAAGATGTCCGTGACGTAGTGGGTGAAGCCGCGCTCCACGGTGTCCTGCACGGCGGCGCGCATGAGCGAGGCGGCGATGTAGTGATTCTTTCGGTGCTCGGGCAGCACGGCGAATCGCCCGATCTCCGCCACGCGGCTTCGCTTCACAAACTCGGTGACGTCGAAGGCCGCGCCGGCAATGGGCTTGAAACCATACTGGGCATAGGTGCCCAAGGGTGGGTTGAACAGCACGCGCAGCACGCCCACCGGTTCGCGGTTGCGGCGGGCGAGGAACCACGCCACATCGAAGCGGTCGAGGTCGTCGGGCGAAAAGGCCAGGTTGCCGTCCGCCAGCCAGCCCTTCTCCCGCTCATAGGTGGCACGGAGGACTTGAATGGCCTCCTGACGCTCACATTCGGAGATGACTGGGACGACGGTGATTCGACTGAGACTAAGCATGAGGTTTCCTTTCGTTTGACCAGGTTTTTCCAGAAATACGGGCAATTTCCTGCATCACGCACCCGTGCCACGCGCGGACGGCGGAGGCCGTCAGGTTGGGCTTGGCGGGCGGGACGATCGGTTCACCAAACTCGATTTCCATCGGCGCGAGTTCCGGGATGCGCGTCCCGTCCTGATGCTGCGGAAAGCGCACGCCAGCGGGGATGATTGGCACGCCGCTTTGCAGCGACAACCTGGCCGCTCCGTTGAACCCGCGCAGCAGCCGGCGGGGGTCACGGTTCGTTGTCCCCTCCGGGAAGATGCCCACCGACGCACCCGCTCTCAGCCGTTCCGCCGCGCGTGTGAATGCCGGCACGCGATCCGTGAGCAGCGGGCGCAGGACGTTCAGGAAGCGTGGACGCGCGGGCTTGCGGTCCAGCGTGATGACATCGCCAGCGCGGTAGAGGCACGCGATGCCGGGGACGAGCTTAAGATTCCAGTCCGCGATGAAATGCAGCGGCTTGCCCGCGCGTGTGTGCAGCAGAAACGCCGGCAGAAACAGCGATTCCAGCTTAGTGCTGTGGTTCAGCGCGAGGATGAACGGGTCGTGTTCCGCCGCGATTCGCTCTAGCCCGCGCACGCGGACGATGCAGCCACCGAACGCCAGCAGCAGTCCGCGAATAACACTTCGGGCGAGGGGGCGCCCGGCCTTGTAGGGCATCGGGGTGCGCACGATCTCTCGCACCGTGAGCAGCGGCGGTCGAGCGGCGGCGGCCGGCGCATTGCCGACGAGAGTTGCCCGGAGCGAATTGGCCATCGCTGCATATTGGACCACGCCCACATGGGCCGCTCGTGCCGGGGCGGTTACATTGTCGTGAATCCCTGCGCGGACAGCGGATGTCCCACCGGGGCCGGCAGACTGCGCGTGTGAAAAATCTTCTCTCCCTCTGGAGCGCCAGCAGCGAAACCGTCGCCAGTTTCGGCACCGCCACCCTCCACCAGGCGCGCAATGGGCGCTACGAATTGCATGGCGGTTCGGCCGCTGACCGCGCGGACGCGTTGGAATGGGCCTCGCTCTTCCAACACGACGCAGTCTTCGCCCATCAGCCCGACCGCGCGCGCTCGGCCCTTCCCGCGCCGTCGCCGCGCTGATAGGTTCGCTCCATGCCGCGCGATGATTTGTTCGCCTCAGCCGAGACGCCGCCAGGGTCGGCGACACCCTCGGAGTCGCCGAGTGTAGACCCCGCCTCGATCGCGCCGCTCGCGCAGCGCATGCGGCCGCGCAACCTGGACGAATACGTGGGCCAGCAGCACATCCTCGCGCCCGGCATGCTGTTGCGCCGCGCCATTGAGGCCGACCGGATCCAGTCGCTGATCTTTTATGGGCCGCCCGGGACCGGCAAAACCTCGCTGGCGCAAGTGATTGCCCGGCAGACGAAGTGCAAGTTCGAGCGGCTCAGCGGGGTCGAGTCCAACGTGGCCGACATGCGGCGGGTGTTGCAGGGCGCGGCGAACCGGCTCGAAAACACCGGCCAGACCACGATGTTGTTCGTGGATGAGATCCACCGCTTCAACAAGTCGCAGCAGGACGTGCTGCTGCCCGATGTCGAGAGCGGGGTCATCCGGCTCATCGGCGCGACCACGCACAACCCGTTCTTCTTCGTCAACTCGCCGCTGGTCTCGCGCTCGCAGATCTTTGAGCTGCAACCGATCTCGGAGGGCGACTTGTTCGACCTGCTGGCCCGCGCGCTGATGGATGCGGAGCGCGGCATCGGCTACCTGAAAATCAAGATTGCGAAGGAAGCCGCGCAGCATCTGGCCCGGGTGGCTGATGGCGACGCGCGCAAGGCGCTCAACTCGCTGGAAATCGCTGCGCTCACCACCGCGCCGGAGTCTGATGGCACCATCCGCATCACGATGGACGTGGCCGAGCAGTGCATTCAGAAGAAGGCCATTGTTTACGACGGCGACGGTGATGCGCACTACGACACCATCAGCGCGTTCATCAAGTCCATGCGCGGAAGCGATCCGGATGCGGCGCTCTACTGGCTGGCGAAGATGATTCACGCCGGCGAGGACCCGCGCTTCATCACACGCCGCATTTTGATCTGTGCCGCCGAGGACGTGGGCCTGGCGGACCCGATGGCGCTGGTGCTGGCGCAGGCCGCACATCAGGCGGCGGAGTTTGTCGGGTGGCCCGAGGCGCGAATTCCGATTGCGGAGGCGGCCATCTACATCGCCACCGCCAACAAGAGCAACAGCGCCTACAAGGCGATTGACGCGGCGCTGGAGGATGTGCGTTCGGGCCGCACGCTGCCGGTGCCGGAGCACTTGCGCGACGGCAGCTACGCAGGCGCGAAGCGCTTGGGCCACGGCCAAGGCTATCAGTATGCCCACGACGGCGAGGGCCACTTCGTTGCGCAGAATTACCTGACGGAAACCCGTCGCTACTACGAGCCGACCGAGCAGGGCGTGGAGAAGAAGATCAAGGAGCGCGTGGAGAAGTGGCGGGCGCTGGCGGCGGAGGCGGCGAAGGGCAAGGCATGAGTTCCCCCGGCGAAGCCAAACTCGTCCTCCGCTCCCGGTTGCGTGCCGAGTCGAAGGCTTACTCGCTGGCCAGCTCCGCACCCGCCGCGGCAAACTTGTGCGAGCAGGTGCGCAACGCCTCCGTCTGGCAGGCCGCCCGCGCCGTGCTCCTTTTCTTGCCACTCCCCAGCGAGCCGGACATTTCCCCCTTGCTGGCCGCTGCACTCGCCGATGGCAAACTGCTTGCCCTCCCGCGCTTCAACCCAGCGACGCAGCACTATGAGGCCGTGCAAATCCACGAACTCGCCCGCGAGCTGGTCATCGGCCCCTTTCAAGTGCGTGAGCCGGTGGCCGCGTGTCCCATGGTGCCGTTGAACCGGCTGGACTTGGCGCTCGTGCCGGGGCTAGGCTTCGACCTTCGTGGGCGTCGCCTCGGGCGCGGCAAGGGACATTACGACCGGCTGCTGGCCGGTTTCGACGGCAGGAAAATTGGCGTGGCATTCGACTTTCAAATCGTGGCTGAAGTCCCGTGTGAAGCACACGATGTTCCATTAGATGCCGTGGTCACGCCGACCCGATGGCTGGCGGCGCAGCGGGGTTAACCGCGAGAGAACGCAGAGCATACCAAGAGTGAAACGGCAGCACGTCCAACATCCAACGGCCAACGCTCGACATCCACAGGGTCGCCGGGCGTCCGGTGGTGCCGGGCATTGGGGCGCTGGCCGTTGGAAGAGTCTCCCCGCATGACTTTGTTCGCCGCATTTGGTCTTCCCGAAGCCGGCTGGATTGTCCTCGGCGCAATGCTGGGCTATCTCTTCACCCGGTTTCAGGAGCGCGCACGGCAGCAGGAGATTGAAGCCCAACGGAAGGAGCGGGTGGCGGCCACGGAACGCGAGGTCGAGGCGCTCTTGCGCGAGGCGCGGGTGGCGGCAAACGAGGAGGCCATCAAGCTCCGCAACCAGGCCGAGCTGGCCTATGTCACGCGGCAGCAGGAAGTCACCGGGGCCGAGCAGCGGCTCGCGCAACGGGAGACGCTCATCAACACGCAGCTCGAAGGTTTCATCCAGCGCGAGAAGGGCATCCAAACCCAGCAGGCCGCCCTCGATGCCCGCGAGTGCGCGCTGGAGAAAGCCCGCACCGAGGCCGAAGCCCTCGCCCTTGCCCGCCGCGAGCAGCTCGCCAACGTCGCGCAACTCACGGAAGCCGAAGCGCGGGTGCAGTTCCTGAAGGAGTGCGAACTGGCGGCGTTGCGGGATGCCAATGAGCTTTCCCGGCGCATCCTGACCGACGCCAAGAACAAGTCGGAGGAGCAGGCTCGCCGCGTTATCTCTCTCGCCATCCAGCGCTACGCCGCCCAGCACACTTACGAGACCACCACCGCCACGATCACGCTGACGGGCGATGAGATCAAAGGCCGCATCATCGGCCGCGAAGGGCGCAACATCCGGGCGTTCGAGGCGCTGACCGGCGTGACCGTGCTCATCGACGACACGCCCGGGGCGGTCGTGCTTTCAGGCTTTGACCCGGTGCGTCGCGAGGTTGCGCGCGAGGCAATGCAGCGGCTCATCCTCGACGGACGCATCCACCCGACGCGCATCGAGGAAGTCGTGGCGAAGGTGAAGGAAGAGATGGACGAAAACGTGCGCAAAGCCGGCGAGGACGCGATCTTCCGCGCGGGCGTGCCGCCGCTGCACGAGGACATCGCACAGGTGCTGGGCAAGCTCCGGTTCCGCATGAGCTTCTCGCAGAACGTCCTCGATCACTCCGTGGAAGTCGCTCATCTCACCGGTTTGCTGGCGGCGGAACTTGGCTTGAACGTCGCGGCCGCGAAGCGCGCCGGGCTGCTGCACGACATTGGCAAGGCGCTCCAGCAGGACATGGAAGGCTCGCATGCGAAGATCGGTGCAGAGTTCCTGCAACGGCTTGGTGAAACGCCCGACATCGTCAACGGCGTCGCCGCGCACCACGACGAAGTGCCGCACACCTGCCTCTGGGGCATTCTGGTAAGCGCCGCCGATGCCATGAGTGCCAGCCGGCCCGGGGCACGCTCGGAGTCGATGGACACTTACGTGAAACGGTTGGAGAACCTGGAGAAAATCGGCTTGAGCTTCCCCGGGGTGGACAAGTGTTACGCCGTCCAAGCCGGCCGCGAGTTGCGCGTCTTCGTCCAGCCCGACGTCATCACGGACGATCAGGCGACCGCCCTCGCGCGGAACCTCTGCCGCAAGATCGAGGACGAGATGCAATATCCTGGCCAGATCCGCGTGACCGTCATCCGCGAGACCCGCGCGGTGGAGTTCGCGAAGTAGCTCGGAGCCTCCGCAGTTGCCTCCGGTCAGGGTTTACGCTCTGCTCCTGCGCCATGAAGTCCCTGCTGATGTTTGCCATGGTGTGGCTAGTGAGTGCGTATTCCAATTGCGCCCTCGCGGCTGAGGTTCGTGCGCAGCGGGCACCCGCCGGGGCGTTGCAACCGCAGGCGGTAATGGATGCACAGGGGACGCTGCATCTCGTCTATCTGAAGGGCGATCCCAAGGGGTGCGACGTCTTCTACACCCGTCGGGCACCGGGGAAGACGACGTTCTCCCCGCCCATTCGAGTGAACAGCCAGCCGGGCAGCGCGGTGGCCGTGGGGACCATTCGCGGCGCGCAGTTTGCCTTGGGAAAGGGTGGGCGCGTGCATGTGGTCTGGAACGGCTCGATGCAGGCCCTGCCCAAGCCGCCCACCCAAAGCGCGCCGTTGCTCTACGCGCGGCTCGATGACGGTGGCACCGCCTTCGAGCCGCAGCGCAATTTAATTTCTGGCACCCAACACCTCGATGGCGGTGGCACGGTGGCCGCAGACACGAAGGAAAATGTTTACGTGCTCTGGCACAGCGCGCCGCCGGGCAACCAAGCCGGCGAGGCGGGTCGCGCGGTCTTCCTGGCCCGGTCGCAGGACGAAGGGCGCACCTTCGCGGGCGAGCGCAGCGTGAACCCGGAGCCGACCGGCGCGTGCGCCTGCTGCGGCATGCGGGCCTTCGCGGATGCGCAGGGCAACCTCTTTGCGCTGTATCGCACGGCGGCCAGTGCGTTGAACCGGGACATGACCTTGCTGGTGTCGCGCGATCACGGCAGCCGGTTCACCAGCACCACCCTCCACCGCTGGC
The DNA here is from genome assembly GCA_945874145.1 of Akkermansia muciniphila. Lineage (GTDB taxonomy): Bacteria > Verrucomicrobiota > Verrucomicrobiia > Limisphaerales > SXTU01 > SXTU01. Next base: position 6,191 of record CAMCFN010000021.1, on the reverse strand, counting down.
GGTTGAGCCAATGTCCGATGAGTTCGGAGTTTATGATGGAAGGGCGGGGCTCTCTGCTGGCGGCGTGGGAGACGGATGGGGCAGTTCAGTATGCCGCGCTGAGGCTGCCCGAGCTTGACACCCTTGCGCCCATCCGGCCCACCACCACCGCGAAGGGCAAGCACCCCGTGCTCGCCGTGAACCCCGCTGGCGAAACCCTGCTCGTCTGGACCGAGGGCACGGGCTGGCAACGCGGCGGGTCGCTGGTCTGGCAGTTGTTTCGCCCCGATGGGCGGCCCGTGGGCGAGCCGCAACGGCGGGAGGGAATCCCCGTTTGGGGGCTGGCGGCCGCCGTGGCGGAGCCGGATGGGAGCTTCACGATTCTCTATTGAGGCTGGCTTCCCCAAACCTCAGCGTTGACACCCCTGCGGCCAGCGCCTAATTATAATGGCCAATTTAACCTAAACACCGAACAAAATGCTGTTCCTCAGGCTCATCCTTTTCGCTGTGATTCTGGCCGGTGCCGGTGTGATCGCGGTCAGCGAGATGAAAGTAAAACCGCTCCTCGAAGATCTGAAGGGCAAGGAGAAGAAAGTCGCGGGCGACCTTGGCAAGGAGCAGGAAAAGAGCAAGAAACTGACCGCTGACTTGGCGGATGCCAAGAGCAAGAGCGACGGTTTTGAGAGTGACCTCAAGCAAGCGAAGGAGTCTGAAGATACCGCCAAGAAAGCCGCTGATGCCGAGCGCCAGAAGGCCGTCGCCGCCGCGCAGGAGACCAACAAGGCCAAGCAGGAGACCGAGGTCATCAAGGTGCAGAGCGCCGAATACTTCGACCTCGCCAAACTCGGCCTCACGCCGCCGAAGATTCGGCAGATTAACGCAGAGCTGCCCAAGGCCACTTACGAACTGTCCCTCCTCAAGAGCGAGCAGCGGCTGGCCATGGTCCAACTCACGAAAATTGGCGGCGAATTGCAGGGCTTCCTGAACCCCAAGGGTGCGGTGGCGTTGCCCGCCGGCCTCATGGGCAAGGTGTCCGCCGTCGATCCCAAGTGGGACTTCGTGGTGCTCGACATCGGGGCCAACCACGGCCTGCTCAAGAACGGCGAGATGACCATCAGCCGCGGCGGCAAGCTCGTGGCCCGTGTGAAACTCCACAAGGTGGAGACGGATTACGCCATCGCCAACGTGATGGCTGGCTTCAAGAAGAGCGACATCCAAGAAGGTGACGACATCCTGACGCCCTCCTCCACCGTGTTACCTCCCACAAAGTAAGATGAACCTCCGCCTCTTGGGACGAAGTCTGCTCGCCATGGCCGCTCTGGCGATGGTGCTGCTTGCCACGGGTTGCGGAACGACCGAGCCCGACAACGCCTCCACCCGCCCGTGGAATTCTCCCAAGGGCTGGGAAGGTGGCGTGCCGGGCATGCTCTACGACCGCCGCTGATGCGTCGTGACGGCGCTGGCAGTCGCCTTTCCCACCGCTTCCGAGCGGGCTTCCGCGCGAACTGGAACTTTCCTTCCCTCGCAAAGGCGTGTTAAGTCACGCCCATGCGCAGCTACCAAAACTTCATCGGCGGTGACTGGGTGCCCGCCCAGTCCGGTCAGACCTTCACCAACCTCAACCCCGCCGACACACGCGAAGCCGTCGCGCAGTATCCGCAGGGTGGCCGCGCCGATGCGCTGGCGGCCATCACCGCCGCGCAGGCTGCGTTCCCCGGCTGGGCTGCCCAGACCTCCGTGGCGCGCGGGCGCGTCTTGAGCAAGGCCTCGCAGCTCATCGAGGCACGCAAGCCGGAGCTTGCTGAACTGCTCACGCGTGAAGAAGGCAAGACGCTCGCCGAGGCCACCGGCGAAGTGCAGCGCACCGCCGACATCTTCCGCTTCTTCGGCGGCCTGAGCTACGTGCTCGGCGGCCAGACCATCCCGCATGATTTGCCGAGCCAGTTGCTCTACACCCGCCGTGAGCCACTCGGCGTGGTCGCGCTCATTACCCCGTGGAATTTCCCCATCGCCATCCCGGCGTGGAAGATGGCCCCCGCCCTCGTCAGCGGCAACGCCGTCATCATCAAGCCCGCCTCGCAAGCGCCCGCGATGACTTGTGAGCTGGCTAAGATTCTCGCCGAAGCCGGTTTGCCTAAGGGTGTGCTGAACGTCGTCATCGGCAACGGCAAGGAAGTTGGCGGCGAACTCGCCACCAACCCCGTCGTCGTGGCGTTGTCCTTCACCGGTTCACTCGGAGTTGGCTCGCAGATTTACCAGCAGCTCGCGCCGCGCATGGCCCGCGCGCAGATGGAGATGGGCGGCAAAAATCCCACCATCGTTCTCGCTGACGCTGACCTCGACCTCGCCGCGCGCCTCGTGGCCATCGCCGGCTTTGGCCTCACCGGCCAGGCCTGCACCGCGACCAGCCGCGTCATCGTGGAGCGCAGCGTGGCGGACGCGTTCGCCGCGAAGCTCATCGAAAAAGCGAAGGCCATCGTGGTCGGCAACGGTTTGAAATCTGGCGTCACGATGGGCCCTGCCGTGAGCCTGGCGCAGTTGGAAGGCAACTTGAACTACGTCGCTATCGCCCAGCAGGAAGGCGCGTCGCTCCTCTGCGGTGGCGCGCGCCTAACCGACGGCGATCTTGCGCACGGCTACTTCATGCACCCCACCGTGCTCGGCAACGTGAAGCCCGCCGCGCGCATTGCGTGCGAAGAGGTCTTCGGCCCCGTCGTCGGCATCATCCCCGTGGACAGCTTCGACGAAGCCCTTGCCGTTGCGAACAGCGTGGACGTGGGCCTCAGCGCCAGCCTCGTCACGCGCGATTTCAAGAAGGCCATGCTTTACACCGAGCGCATCCAGGCTGGCGTGGTGAAGGTGAACCAGATTTCCACCGGCCTCGCGCTCCAGGCCCCGTTCGGCGGCGTGAAGAATAGCAGCACCGACTCCTTCAAGGAACAGGGAGCCGGCGCGGTCGAGTTCTACTCCAAGCTCAAGACGGTGTATCTCGACTACTCGGCGTGATTCTTTGCCACGGATAAAGCATCGGTTGAACACGGAGTCCGCGTTCAATCCGTGGCGGAAGAACTTTCTACGCCACCAAGGAACACCTGCTTCAACCGCAGACGCTGGTTCAGCACGAGGACGTCGGCGCGCTTGCCCGGAACAAGACTGCCGACTTCGCCTGCGATTCGAGCGCGTTCCGCCGGCGTGAGGCTCGCCATGCGGATGACTTCCGGGAGTGACGCCGATGTCATCGCCTTCATGTTACGCACCATCGCGTCGAGACCGACGACGGAGCTGGCCAGTGCGCCGCCACCGGGCACGAAGCCCACGCGACCGTCGCTCTCAATCCATTCGCCGTCCGCCACGCAGCCGAAGCGATAGCGGCCCGGCGGCATGTCCAGCGCGCGGTTCGCATCCGTCACGAGGCACAGGCGATGCGGCCCGAGCTGGCGATACGCGAAATCCAGCAGTTCCGGCGAGAGATGGCAGCCATCCGCGATGACCTCGGTGCTCATCGCTTCGTGGGCGAGAACAAACTGCTCCATGCTTGCCTGCATCGGCGTTCCGTAGCGCTGCCGCAGCGACGCGACAGAACTCATCGCGCACCAGAAGTGGTCCACGTGCCGCATCCCGGCGCGGAAGGCGCGCGCCATCTCCAACCAGGTCGCATTCGAGTGGCCGCAGGTGATCAGACAGCCGCGCTTCCGTGCCTCGCGGTAAAACTTCTCCGCTCCCGGCAGTTCCGCCGCGCAGGTCGCGATGCGGATGATGCCCGTCGCGAAGTGCCGCCGATACTCGCGCGCGTCCGGATCGCGCCGCCCAGCCTGTGAGTGGCAGCCGACCTTGTCCGGTGCGAAGTAAGGGCCGTAGAAGTGAACGCCCGCGATCCGCGCCCCATCCGCAGGATTCCGGCTTCGCTGCACTTCAAGACACGCCTGAAGCATTGCGCAAAGCTGTTCGGGCGAGCCCGTCGTGGTCGTGGGAAAGATGGTTGTCGTTCCGTGTCGGGCGTGTGCCCGGCAGGCCGTGCGCACCGCGTCAGCCGTGCCATCCATGAAGTCCGCGCCGTCGCCGCCGTGGACGTGGATGTCCACGAAACCGGGCGTGATGTAGCCGCCTTTGGCATCCACCAGCGTTGCGTCGCGCGGCAGCGTGCGGAGGTGTCCGACACGCTTAATGCGGCCGCCTTCGCAGATGACGACTGCGTCAGGCAGCAGCTTCTCCGGCAGCACGGCGGTGCCGTTGTGAAAGACGAGTGCGGGTTCGCGAGCGCTTCGTGCCATGCAGTGGCGGGAACTTAACCACGAATGGACACCAATTGACACGAATGAACAGAGCATCCCGCACTCGCTCGACCCACGGGATTGGGTTAACGAGACAAGCTGCCCCATTCGTGTTCCTTCGTGTCCATTCGTGGTTGCCTTCGCACGGTCAGGAAAAGTCTTCGCAGCAGAGGGCCTTCCCGCTACACCTTGCACATGGATATTTTGCTGAAGCTGCTCCGCAACGACGCCTCGCTCAAGCCGGCCCAGATCGCCGCCATGCTCAACCTCACCGAGGCGGAAGTCGTGGCGAAGGTGCGGGCGCTGGAAGCTGACGGCACCATTCTAGGTTACCGCACCGTGCTCAACGAGGAGAAGGTCGGCGGCGACACCGTGCGCGCGGTCATCGAAGTGAAGCTTATGCCCGAGCGGGGCGGAGGCTTCGATCGGCTTGCCGAGCGCATCGCCAAATATGACGAGGTGAAGTCCTGCTACCTGATGAGCGGCGGCTATGATTTGCTCGTCGTGCTCGAGGGCAACAATCTGCGCGCGCTGGCCTCCTTCGTCGCGGAGAAGCTCTCCACCATCCAGGGCGTCATCTCCACGTCCACGCACTTCATGCTCAAGACTTACAAAGAACAGGGCGTGATCATGGGCCGTGCCGCGACGGAAGAGCGCTTGGCCGTCTCGCCGTAGCCGCGGGGCGGGGGCTCCGTTGCTCCCGGGGTCTGCTTGGGCTGGAAACTGGCTTGCCTTTTTCCACCCTGCCGAAATCATGAGCCCCATGCTCAAGCAATTCCTCTCCCCTAAATTCATTGTCCCGGCGGTCATCGTCGGGGCCGCCGTCGCGCTGACCGCCGCCGATGCGGCCAAGAAGAGCCTCGGCTACGAGGCCACCTCACCGCTCATCCCCGGCACCAAGTGGCACGTCCACGACGGCACCCGCCCCGCGCCGCCCGCCGTCACGCCCGGCGCGACGTTCAGCCACCTCGCGCCACCGCCTTCGGACGCCACCGTGCTTTTTGATGGCAAAGATTTGTCCAAGTGGAAAAGCGGCAAGGGCGACGCGGGATGGAAGCTCGAAGGCGGCTACATGGAAGTTGCCCCCAAGTCCGGCAGCATCCAGACCAAGGACTCGTTTGCGGATTTTCAACTGCATCTGGAGTTTGCCACACCCGCGAGGGTCGAGGGCAACAGCCAGGGCCGCGGCAACAGCGGCGTGCTCTTCAACGGCATCTACGAGGTGCAGGTGCTCGACTCCTTCGAGAACCCGACCTACCCCGACGGCCAGTGCGCCGCGCTCTACGGCCAGTCCCCGCCGCTGGCCAACGCCAGCAAGAAACCCGGTGAGTGGCAGAGCTATGACATCGTCTTCGAGTCGCCGCGCTGGGATGCCGACGGCAAGATCGCTAAGAAGGCGGCGGTGACGGTCATCCACAACGGCGTGGTGGTGCATCATCGCAAGGAATATCAGGGCAACACCCCGCACCAGCGCAACGGCGACTACAGCAAGCCGCACGCGCCCGAGGTCTTCATCCAGCTCCAAGACCACAGTAACCCGATGCGTTTCCGCAACATCTGGCTGCGCAGCCTGCGCCAATACGACCAGCCGTGAGCTGAGCGTTTCCCCGTCTTTGTGAAATCCCGTCGCGGGCAACCGCGGCGGGATTTTCATTTGTCCGGGCGCGGATTCCCCTTTTGCCTTTCGCCCTTTTCCTTTCTCCTTGGGGCGCATGATTACGCGCTATTCCCGCCCCGAGATGCGGGCCATCTGGACCGACGAAAACAAACTCAAGCTCTGGCTCCAAATCGAGCTCCTCGCCAGCGAGGCGCTCGTGAAGGAGAAAATTGTCCCCGCCAAGGACTTCGCCAAGATCAAGGCGGGCTGTGACGCCTGGTTCGCCGACCTGCCGGGGCTCGTCGCCCGCCAGAAGGAGCTGGAGAAGATCCTCAACCACGACG
>CAMCFN010000020.1 GCA_945874145.1 Akkermansia muciniphila | reverse complement strand
GCCGTCGAGGACGAGTTGTTGAGCCGGGGTGAGCAGGCCGGAGGCAGAGCGCATCCTCGGAGGGTAAAAAGTCGCGGCAGGGAGGTCCAGTCAAGAGTGTTAACCCACGTCAATCCAGCTTGTTGCCGACGTCAGTGAATTGGCCCTGCGGGCGGGCGGCGGTGACTGGGGGCGAAGAATTAAGGCTTCTTCACCGCGCCGAACACCTGCTTGAGCAGGTCTGTGGTGCGCGCCGCCGGGTTTTCGCGGATGCGTTTCTCCTCCTCGGCCACGACCTTGAACAGGCCGTCCATCGCCTTGCCGGTCACGTAGGCGTCCACGTCCAAGTTCGCGGCATCAAGCCCGAGGTTTTTGCCGAACGCGCCCCCGAACGTCTGCGCAAGGCCGGCCACTGGACCGGCCTTGGCCAGCATCGCCTTGTAGGCGCTGGTCACTCCGGCGGCGTCCGTGGCCTGCTTGACGATGGGGAGGAACTGCGTGTGGAGCGCGTTCGTGCTCGTGCGCCGGAAGTATTGCGTCGCCGCGTCGTTTGGACCGGTGAGGATCGTCTTCGCGTCCGCGACCGTCATCTGGCGGATGGAGTCGCCAAAGACGGTTGCAGCGGCGGGCACCGCTTTCTCCGCCGCGCGGTTCATGGTGGTGACAAACTCATCGGCCAGCGCATGCTGCTGGAGCTTGCGCAGCGTCTGCTCGACCTTCTGCAAGCTCGCGGGCAGGGGAATCTTCACGTTGAGGTTCGTGAGGAAGCCGCCGTTGGTGCCGAGCTGCTTCACCGCCCGCTCCGTGCCTTTCGCCAGCGCTTCCTTGAGTGCCTTCGCCGTCTGGTCCTCGGTCAGGCTGCCCAGTGAAGGCAGTGCATTCGTCGCGGTCGCCTTCTTCTTAAGCTCGTCGAGCAGGTTGAATTGCGCTTGGGCAGCTTGGTGGCAAATGGTGAGGAGGAGGAGGGTGAGCAGGGTCTTCATGGTGGGTGAGAGTGAGCTTGAACCGCCGGAGCGTTCTTGGTGAACCTAACCGGAGCATCTCATGACCGCAACTCAGTCCATCGTCATCGTCGGCGCGGGCGTCTTCGGCCTGACCGCCGCGCTGGAACTGCGTGAGCGGCGGTGGCGCGTCACGGTGCTCGACCCCGGACCCGTGCCCACGCCCGCGGCGGCATCCACGGACATCAGCAAAGTGGTGCGGATGGACTACGGCGCGGATGAGCTGTGGACCGAGCTGGGCCGTAAATCGCTTGAACGTTGGCCTGGGTGGACCCGTGAGTCAGGCCAGCCGCTGTTTCACAACGACGGTTTTCTCGTCTTGTCCCGCGCGCCGATGCAGCCGGGTGGTTTCGAGTTTGAGAGCTTCAATCTGCTCACCGCACAGGGTGAAAAACTGGAGCAGTTGAACTCCCGCTCACTTGCCGCCCGCTTCCCCGCGTGGGCGTCGGAGCACTATCCCGACGGCTACCTCAATCCGACTGGTGGCTGGGCTGAGAGCGGGAAGGTCGTTGCATGGCTGGTGCGGAAGGCCCGGCGCGACGGCGTGGAAGTCTTCGAACACTGCGCATTCGCCCAGTTTCTGGAGGACGGCTCGCGCGTGGTCGGTGTGCAGGCGAAAGACGGCCGCGAATTCCGTGCCGACCTGACGCTGCTCGCGACGGGCGCATGGACGCCAACGTTGCTGCCGGAGTTGAGCGATGTGATGTGGGCGACCGGCCAGCCCGTGCTGCACTTCCGCGTCGCGAATCCAGCGGAATGGCAGGCACCGCGCTTCCCGGTGTGGGCGGCGGACATCGGGCGCACGGGCTGGTATGGCTTCCCCGCACTTGCGGACGGCACGCTCAAGGTCGCCAATCACGGTCCCGGCCGCCGGGTTCAGCCCGACGCTCCGCGCGAAGTCTCACCCGACGACGAGCCGCGCTTCCGCGCCTTCCTGAGCGACACGTTTCCCGCGCTGGCCGACGCGCCGCTAATCGGCACGCGGCTCTGCCTCTACTGCGACACGTTCGACGGCAACTTCTGGCTGGATCACCACAGGCAGCGGCCGGGACTTTTCGTTGCAGCAGGCGACAGCGGCCACGCCTTCAAGTTCGCCCCCGTGCTCGGCGAACTCATCGCGGACGCCGTCGAACGCATTCCCGGACTTGCGCATGACCGCTTCAAGTGGCGCGAACGCAAGTTCGTCTCCGGTGAGGGCGCGCGCGCGAAATGAGCCGTGCGGCATCCAGTTGAAGCCATGCATTCCGCCCGCGTCCAAGCCAGCCAATGAATTCCTCTCCTTCCCGCCGTGACCTGCTCTCCGCTGGTGCCCTCGCCGCCGGACTTGCCTTGCTCAACGACGCTGTGGGCGCGGACAACCCCGCCGCCTCGGTCGCGGATCGCACCAGCACCATTAAGCTTTCCGCCCTGCGTGCTTTCCGCGTGGGCACCAAGGCCTATCTCAAGCTGGAGACGAACCACAAAATCTTTGGCTGGGGTGAAGTCACCGGTCTTGATCCCAACGTGGCCTGCGATGTTGCGCGATCCGTCTTCGAGTTGCTCGACGGCCAGAACCCCACGCGCATCGAGCACCTGTGGCAGAAGGTGTATCGCGCCCATCGCAACATCCGCGGCGGCTCCTTTCTCACCCATGTCCTCTCGGCGGTGGATATGGCTTTGTGGGACATCACCGGCAAGCTGTGGGGCGTGCCTGTTTATCGGCTGCTCGGCGGACCCGTGCGCGACTATGTCCGCCTTTATCCGACGCCCAAGGCCTTCAAGACCGGCACCGGCGGGCCGCATCCATTCAGCGGCAGCCCCAAGGACGTGGAAGAACTCGTGCGCCGCATCACCGAGACCCGCAAGCGCGTTGGTCCGGACGGAGCCGTGATGTTCGATGCCCACTGCGCCGTGCCGCCGCCGATGCTGATCCAGCTCGCTGCCGCGATTCAGCCCTACGACGTGCTCTTTATCGAGGAGCCCGCCGTGCCCGGCAACATCGAGGTCTTCAAGCGTCTCAAGCAAGCCATCCATGTCCCGCTGGCCACCGGCGAACGCGATCGCACCATCTGGGGCATGATTCCGTATTTGCAGGAGCGCTGCATCGACATCCTCCAGCCCGACTGCGCGCACACTGGGGGCATTTCGCAGATGCGGAAAATTGCCGCGCTGGCGGAGACCTACTTCGTGCCGCTGGCCCCGCACTGCACCTGCTCGGAACTCGGCCTCAGCGCCAGCCTCCACGCCACCTTCGCCACGCCGCTCTTCCTGATTCATGAGGCCTACCTCGACGGCCATCTCATGCCCCCCGGCGTCGCCCGGCCGAGCTTTGAAATCAACAAGGATGGCAACGCGCTGCCGCCGCAAGGTGTAGGCTTGGGCGTGGAGGTGGACGAGACCATGTTCGCGAAGGTGAACGCCGACCCCAAGCGCCAATACAAGTGGCCGCACCCGACGCAAAAGGACGGTTCGGTTACTGATTACTAGGGCCAAGTCCCATTGCCGACGCGGTCAACCGGGCTCCCTGAATTCTGCGTGGTGGCCTTTATCAACCCGTTCAAAAACTGCAACGGCACTTTTAGCGGCGCTCTGTGAGCGCCGAACAAATGCCAGCCCCGGCCCAAACTCGGCGGTCACAGTCCACCGCTACAGGTCGGTCAGCCGGCCCGGTTCGCAAACGTCACTCCACTTCCCGCCACTTGCGGTATTCCTCCAGCACTTCCTCCCGCGAGCAGCGCGGGCGCAGAACGGTGCGGACCTTGAAACCGTATTCCTTCATCACCTCCGGCTTGGGCACGATGAACTGGAAATCCCACGCCGGATTGGTCGTCTTGAGCGCCGCGTTCCCACCGCCTCCGCTGGGCGAATGCGTGAGCCGGATGCCTTCCGTGCGGTCGAACATGACCAGCCACACCAGGTCATTGAAGTGACCGTAGAAGAGCGGCGTGTCGAAGCGGAAAGTCGAGAGACTCTTGTAGAGCGCGTCGCGGCCGGGCGCAAAGGTGAGCTCCAGCTTGTCGTTGCGATGGCGCACCGTGCTGTCGCGATTGTGGAACTGCGTGCAGAGCTGCATCCAGTTCGAGCCAGGCTGGCCTTCGAGGCCACCGAGAAAATACATGGACTTGTCCACCGGCGCATTCATGTAGCTCGCCCAGAACATCGCCATGTAGCCGCGCGGGAAGACGTGCTGGTGCGCCACGCAGCGGAAGCTCATGTCGAGGTAGTGCGGCGCGACGAGCTGGAAGCGCGTCCAGCTCTCGACGTGGAACGTGGGCGTGGGCGGCTGGTGCAACTCGCCCTCCGACTTGGAGAGCTGATTGAAGGTCATCGGCGCGTTGCGCGGCTCGAAGAACGTCTTCGAGTCCGGTGGCTCCTCACCGTTGACGATGTGCTCGTAGTTCAGCCCCGCCACCTCGGGCACGAAGATGCTGCGCGTGCTGGCGGTGTTGTGCTGTAGGCTCCAGACGCCGTTATAGCCGGCGCGATGCTTCTCATGCGCCGCGTTGTCACCGACGACAGCGGTCAGGTCACCGACTTTGAAAGTGGAGTGGGCCATGACGCACTTTAGCTAAATCCAAACCCAGCCGAGCAAGCGGAATTCGATCCAAACCCAGAACGCTACCCAAGCAGGAACAGCGAGAAGCACTTCCATCGGAACCCTCACATATCACCGCTTCATATGACGCTGGTTTCGGAAATGGTCGACCAGATAGGAGGCGACGGGAATCGTCATCAGTGCGACTGGCTCTCCAACAAGAATGGCCATATGGGAGACGTGCTTGTTGGTAAGGTCTGGTGAGTTCAGCCAAGTGACCGGAATTAGCGCAAGAACCCCAAGGAAGAAAAATCCTAGCCCACGACTAGGGTTCGCAACTTTCGCAAAGATCGCCGCCTTCAGGACGTAGAGGCACAACACGACTGCTAAGTGGGGAACCCAAAACTCAAGGGATGGTTGACTCACGTTGGAGGTTTCGGTTTACCCCTTTCTCCCCAAAATCCGGTCCAGCGAATCGCTGGTCTGCCAGACGAGCGCCTCGGGGTAGTGCGGGTAGGGATGGAAATACTCGAAGGTCAGGAAGCCGCGATAGTTGATCTTGTCCAGCTCCTCCAACAGCGCGGGCCAGTTGGTCGTGCCGTCGAGCAGTGGGCGGAAGGTTTCAAGCGAGAAGTCCGTGCCCTTTTTCGTGAACTCCTTGAGGTGGATGTTCTGGATGCGCTTGCCCATCACCGGCACCCAGTGCTCCGCGTGCTGGAACATCGCGATGTTCCCCGTGTCGTAGTGGATGCGCACGCGCTCGTTGCCGAAGTGGTCCACAAACGCGTTCATCTCCATCGGCGTCATGAGGAAGCCGTTGAAGAAGATGTTCTCCATGTTGAGATACACCTTCTGCTTCGCGGCGGTCTTGGCGAGCACGGCAATGGCCTCTTTCGCGCGCTGCTCGCAAATGTCATTGCGCACCGGTTCGTGGTCGGTGCGCCAGGGGATGTGCACCGCGCCCGGCACGACGAGGACGTTCTCCACGCCGAGGTCGCTCGCGGCCTGCGCAATCTTGCCGGCGAGTTCGAGGCCGCGCGCGCGCTTCGTCGGGTCGTTGCTGGTGAGCGGGTAAGGCCAGAAGAGGAACGAGCACAGGCCGCTGATCTGGATGCCAATCTGGTCGGCCATGCGGCGGATGGCCTGAAACTCCTTCGAGCCGGCCTTGGGCGAGAGGTCGTTGTCGAGGTCGTAGTTCAGCTCGATGCCATCGAAGCCCGCGTCCTTCGCGAGCTGGAGGCATTCGCGCAGGTTCATGCGGTCGGGGTAGGGGAAGGCCCAGAGGTTTATGGACTTCTTCATCGCGTAGCGCTTGGTGGAGGCGCGGCGCGGGTCTGGCTTGGCGGCAGGTTGTGCGGTGGCGGTGCTTCCGCCGACCACTGTGGCGGCTCCTGCGGCGGCGAAGGCCGAGCGCAAGGCATCCCGGCGCGTCAGTCCATCGCGCGCGGGCGGCTCGATGGGGTTGAAGGAGGTGGGCGGAACGGGAGATGACGGCACGACCGGGTCAGACGGGGTTTTCACGCCGTCTTGATGACACTCCTCGCGGGTGCGTTCAAGCGGGGAAAGTGGCCAGTCACCACGAGTTGAAAGGCTTGCCGACTCGGCTGCTTGGAGTGAACCACCTTCGGGCGATTAGGACACAGATCAATTGGTGCGAATCTCGAGCTGGCGGAATTTTTGGAGCGGACTACCGCGAGCCTCCATCCTTTTTCCTCCGCCCAGTCTTCCACTCAAATTCCGGCTTCATGCGCCTCTCCTTCAACACGGAAGCCACTTCGGTTCCTTCGGGGTTAAACTCTTCGTCGTAGAGGTCGTAAACGTCGAGAATCCGCTCGAATGCCCACCGGACCATGTAACCGTCCGGATTGAGGTAGGGTTGTCCGTAGAGTGCGGATTCGGCTTTGAGTTTTCGTTTAGCCGCTTCAGGGCCTTGGGCTCTAAATACAAGGGTTCTGTCTTCGTAGTTCTGGAGTCCGCGCTTTTGACCTTCGACCTGAATCGCAAACCTCGCTTGCACGGCATACCATCGAGTGCTCGTCCTTAGGGATGTTCGTATCCGTTTCCGCCCCTTGACTTCATCGATCCAAACGTATTCCAGAGCTTCCATAGCAAAGAGACTCGATACGTGTCTGGCCTCAACCGTGCAATGAAAGCGGCGGATCGGTCGTTCGACGCGGACTGTATCAAGCCCGCCGAAGGGCCACGCCCGTCTCACTCGCAACAGTTGACGTTCATAATGTTGCTCAATCATTCGCTGGCGCTCAACCGGAGCGAACTTGAACAACGAACTTTCTTTAAGATGTCTTAAGTCGGCATGCAGCTTGATTTTGGTAGTTCCCAGCGACTTCAACTTGCTGACGCTCAAGCCGAACTCCCGCAAGCCGTGGACAGTTGGCCTCTTTTGTCTCATGCGGTTTCGAGTCGCTGTGCGCGGTTCACGGCACCGGCAATTCATCAAATATCTTCTGGATCACCGTTTCGCTGGTCTTGTCCTCGGCCGCGAGCGTTTCACGGCTCCCCCACTCCCAAGTCCCGGCAAATCTTCCGCGCAAGAAAGCGATTGATCTCGGTATGGCGTGGGACGGCCGAGCGGCGGTTGAGTATCGGGTTCTCCCACCAAGAGTGATTCGCGCCTTCGCGCACGAGTTGACAGCCACGCGCAGCCAGATGCCGGATGAACTCCCGCCGCTTCACGCAAGAATGGTGGCTTCCTCGTAATTCTCCTGCGCCGCCTTCCGTGCGTCCTCACGGTTGAACTCCAAGGCTTCGCTCAGTGCCGAACGGAGATTCTTAAGCAGTTCTGCCTTGGTCTTGCCCTGGCAGTTCACGCCGGGGATTTCCTCAACCCAGCCGATCCACCAGTCAGAATCCTGCTTAATCACCGCTGTGAACTTGTTCTTCATATGCGTCAGGCTAGCGATTTTCACGGCACCGGCAATTCATCAAATATCTTCTGGATCACCGTCTCGCTGGTCTTGTCCTCCGCCTCGGCTTCGTAGGTGATGGCGACGCGGTGGCGCAGCACGTCCATGCCGATGCTCTTCACGTCCTGCGGGGTCACGTAGCCGCGGCCTTTGAGGAAAGCGTAGGCTTTCGAGGCGAGCGCGAGGGAGATAGTCGCGCGCGGCGAGGCGCCGAGCTGGATGAAGTCCTTCACGTTGATTTTGTATTTGGCCGGGTCGCGCGTGGCGCACACGAGATCCACGATGTAGTCCTTCACCTTGTCGTCCACGTAGATGTCGTTGATGACCTGACGCGCGGCGAGGATGGTCTTGGCCTCCACGACGGGCTGGACGGTCGGCAGGCCGCTGGTGCGGGCCATGAGGTCGAGGATTTGCCGCTCCTCCTCGCGGGTCGGGTAGCCAATTTTCAGCTTCAACATGAAGCGGTCCACCTGCGCCTCGGGCAGCGGATACGTGCCTTCCTGCTCGATGGGATTTTGCGTGGCGAGGACGAGGAACGGCTCCTCCAGCTTGTAGGAACGGTCGCCGATGGTGACTTGTTTTTCCTGCATCGCCTCCAGCAGCGCGGACTGCACCTTGGCGGGTGCTCGGTTGATTTCGTCCGCAAGGACGAGGTTGGCGAAGATGGGGCCCTGGCGCGTGGTGAAGCCGCCGGACTGTGGGTTGTAAATCTGCGTGCCGATGACGTCGGCGGGCAGCATGTCCGGCGTGAACTGGAGGCGGGAGAACTTCACATTCAGGCACGACGCGAGGGATTTGACCGAGAGCGTCTTGGCGAGGCCGGGCACGCCTTCGAGCAGCACGTGGCCGTTGGCGAGCAGGCCGATGGTGAGGCGCTCGACGAGGTATTTCTGGCCGACGACGACCTTGTTCAGCTCGGCGAAGAGCGTGGGGACGAAGGCGGCGGCCTTCTGGACTTCTTCGTTAATGGCGGAGATGCCGGTGTTCATGTGGGATGGAGGTTACGCGGCAACTGACAGCGGCGGAAGCCTGCGCGTTCGGAAAAAGTCGCTTGGAGTCCCGCCTTCAGGCAGCTCAGGCAGCGATCCGGCTGAAGCCGGGACTCCAAACATCGGCGCTCACGCCACCGTCATGTCCGCTCGCGCCGGAATTTCTTTCAGCCGGTAGCCAAACCCGCTTTGGCCCAGTGTGCTCAGGTCCACCTCGCCATTGCGCCGCTGGTAGAGGCCGGGATGCACGGTGGCTTCGAGGCGCGAGGCTTCGGGGTAGAACTGCATCGCGTTGGTCTCCACGCCCATGATGGTGCCAGCGTGCGCGGCGAGCAGGACGTGCGGCACTTGGGCGAGCATCGGGTTGGTCAGGTCTTGGACCATGAGCGTCATGCCGTGGGCCTTGGCCCAGCAGAGCGAGAGCAACGCGCCGGTCTGCGTCTTGCAGGTCTTGATCGCCACGCCCGTCCAGCCCAGCTCGCGGCCCAGCGCGACGTGCTTCCAATCGTGCGCGGACTCGTCGAGGAAGAGCGGCTTCCGTGCGCTGACGCTGTGCGTGTCAATGCGGTGCTGCTCCAAGTCGTAGGGAAACGGTTGCTCGACGTAGAGCAACATCCCGTAAATGCGCGGCTGCTCGTCGCGCAGGCGGTCGAGAATCTCGTTCACGTAAGCCGGTTCGTGGACGGTGCAGTTGAAGTCCGCCGTGAGCCACTCGACGCCTTCCTCGATGGCGATTTGCCCAATCTTCACAGTGCGCGCGTAGTCCCAAGCCCCGTCATTGCCGCGCAATTTGATTTTCAAACACTTCAGGCCATCGCGTTGAATCCAGTCGCGCAGCAGCACGGGATAACCGTCGTTTGGCTCGGTGCCCTTCAGCTCGCTTGGGTCAATCGGGTCCACGCCGCCGACGAGGTGCCACGCGCGCAGACGGTCGGGCCGCTTCGCCACGAGGAAGTCCGCCGGATACTTGCCGGCGAACGACACGTCCGCGCCCGCCGCCGGTGTGAGGAAGTCCGCGAGCGTGCGGGTCATCCACGGCGCGGTGTAAGTCGAGTAGATGGGCACTCCGTGCAGGTTGCCGTAGGCGTCGTGGACCGCGATGTCGAAGAGCGAGCAGCACACCAGCGCGCCGAGCCAGGGCATCGGTTCCACGTTCGCGCGGCTGGCGTTGAACTCGTTCAGCAGTTTGGGCAGCTCGTGTTCCTGAAAGTCGTAGCCCACCTCCATCGGATGCCCGCTGGCCGGGAACTTCGCCCACGCGACCGCGAGTTGCCGGCAGAACTCCTTCATCGCCTCGTGCCGCGCCTCGTAGCTCAACGCGCTGGGCCACACCCACGTCACCGAAAGCGGCGTTTCGCCCCAGCCCTCGGCCTCGCGGCCCTGTGCGTCCCGCACCGTCACGCGCACGCGGGCGCAGGTGACGTAGCTGACCGTCTCGCCGCCGAACTTGAGCGGCATGCGCGTGTGGACAGGGAGGAAATACAGCGTGGCGGATGTGCAACGGATGTCGGTCGGTTGACTCATTGGCGCAAATGGTAAGCTGGCTCGCAAACCGCTGCCCAATCCTTTCTGAGCAGGCGGGCATGAGTGGCAAGTCCGGCTTGTTCAGCCGCAGCCCCTGTGGCCATTATCCAGCCATGCACCTCAGGTTCATTTTGATCGGCTGCCTTCTGGCCGCCACCCTCAACGCCGCGCCCAAGCTCAACGTGCTCTTCATCGCAGTGGATGACATGAGCACCAGCCTTGGCTGCTACGGCCATCCGTTGGTGAAGTCGCCGCACATTGATCGCCTGGCGCGCACGGGCGTGCGCTTCGACCGCGCGTATTGCCAGTTCCCGCTGTGCTCGCCCAGTCGCACCTCGCTGATGACCGGGCTACGGCCCGACACCACGCAGGTCTATGACTTGCAGAAACATTTCCGCTCCGTCATGCCCGATGTGGTGACGTTGCCGCAGATGTTCATGAACCAAGGCTACTTCGCCGCGCGCGTCGGGAAGATTTACCACTACGGCAATCCCGGGCAGATCGGCACGCCCGGGCTCGACGACGCGCCGTCCTGGACCCTCGCCCTCAACCCACGCGGTCGGGACAAGGACGAGGAGGACAAGCTCACCAACCACACTCCGAAGCGCGGCCTCGGCAGCTCGCTGTCGTTCATGAAGGCCGACGGCACCGACGAGGAACAGACCGACGGCAAGGTGGCCACGGAGGTGATCAAGCTGTTGGAGGCCAACCAAGCCAAACCCTTCTTCATCGCCGCCGGGTTCTACCGGCCGCACTGCCCCTACATCGCGCCGAAGAAATACTTCGACCTCTACCCGCTGGACAAAATCACGATGCCCGCCGGGCCGTTTCCTGAGGCGAAGGCCGCGCCGGCCAGCGCGCTCGCGTCGGTCAACCCGTGGCCGTGGTTCGGCACCACGGAGCAGCAGTCGCGCGAGGCCAAGCAGGCCTACTACGCCACCATCTCCTTTGTGGACGCGCAGATTGGGCGCCTGCTGGATGCCCTCGACCGCCTCAAACTGGCGGACCGCACAGTGGTCGTCTTCTGGAGTGATCATGGTTACCACGAGGGCGAGCACGGCCTTTGGATGAAGCAAAGTCTTTGGGAAGGTTCCGCCCGCGCGCCGCTGCTGATCCGCGCGCCGGGTGCGAAGGGCAATGGCGGCGTGAGTCCCCGCACGGTGGAGTTCGTGGACCTCTACCCCACGCTGGCGGATCTGGCTGGGCTCACCCCGCCCAAGAATCTGGCCGGTGCGAGCCTCAAACCGCTGTTGGAAAACCCCAATGCTCCATGGACAAAACCCGCGTTCACCCAGGTCTGGCGCGGTGGCTTCGCGGGCCACAGCATCCGCACCGAACGCTGGCGCTACACGGAATGGGACGGCGGGAAGCAGGGCGTGCAACTCTTCGACATGCAAAGCGATCCGCAGGAACTCAAGGAGCTGTCCGCCGATCCACAACACGCGGGAACCGTGAAGGAGCTGAAATCCTTGGTCGCAAAGAACTGGGCCAACGAATACCGCCCGGCGGGCGACGGCAAAAAGAAGGCTGACAAGAAGGCCAAACTCTAGCGCCGGGCGCAGCCGAACCGGTCAGGCGAGAATCCCCTTCACCACCTGGCCGTGAACGTCCGTCAGGCGGAACTGCCGGCCTTGATAGCGGAAGGTGAGCGCCTCGTGGTTCAGGCCGCAGAGATGCAGAATCGTCGCCTGCATGTCATGCACATGCACCGGGTCACGGACGATGTTCCACGCGAAGTCGTCGGTTTCCCCGAAGGTGGTGCCGCCCTTCACCCCGCCGCCCGCCAGCCACATGCTGTAGGCGCGGCCGAAATGGTCGCGGCCCTTCGGATTCGCCGGATCGCCCTGACCGAATGGCGTGCGCCCAAACTCGCAGCCCCAGAACACCAGCGTGTCGTCCAGCAGGCCGCGCTCCTTCAAGTCCTGCACGAGCGCGGCGGCGGGAGCATCCGTGTCGCGGCACTGGGCTTCGAGCTGCGTGAAAAGGTTGCCATGCTGGTCCCAGCCGCTGTGCATGAGCTGCACGAAACGCACGCCGCGCTCCAGCAGGCGGCGGGCGATGAGGCAGTTGTTGGCAAAGGTGCCCTTGGTCAGGACATCCGGCCCGTAGCGTTCGAGCACGGCCTTGGGTTCCTTCGAGAAGTCCAGCAGATCAGGCACGCTGGCCTGCATTTTGAAGGCCATCTCGTATTGCGCGATGCGCGTGTCGATCTCCGGATCGCCGTAGTCATTGAGGTGCGCGGCGTTCATCGCCTGCAAGTCGTCGAGCAGCACGCGGCGCTGCTCGCGGCTCATGCCCGGCGGATTTTGGAGATATGGCACGGGGTCGCCGGTGTTGCGGAAACGCACGCCTTGATAGCGGCTCGGGAGAAAGCCGCTGCCCCAGTAGTAATCGTAGAAGAGCTGTCCGCAGGTCTTGCCCTTGTCCGAGGAGGTCATCGCCACGAACGCCGGCAGGTCATCCGCCTCGCAGCCCAGCCCATACGCGAGCCACGCGCCCATGCTGGGCCGGCCCGGCACCTGTGCGCCGGTCATGAAGAACGTGACGCCGGGCGCGTGGTTCACCGCCTCGGTGGTCATCGAGCGCACGACGCAAATCTCGTCCGCCAGCGCGCCGATGTTGGGCAGCATCTCGCTGAACTCCGTGCCGCTCTTGCCGTAACGCTTGAAGGGCTTGATGGCGGGCGTGATGGGCCACTTCTTGTAGCTGGCGGACATGGTCGAGAGCCGCGTGGTGCCGCGCACGCTGTCCGGGATGTCCTGCCCCTTCATCTTCGCGAGCATGGGCTTGGGGTCGAACAGATCGAGGTGCGACGGTCCGCCGCCCTGCCACAGGCACACGACGCGTTTTGCCTTGGGTGCGAAGTGCGGCAAGTGCGGCAAGTTCGGCAAGTTCGGCTGGCCGGCGGGCGCGGCGCTGGCCAAACGGGAGCCCAGAAGCGAGGCGAGCGCGGCCCCGCCAATGCCCTGGGCCGCCGAGCCAAAGAGCTGGCGGCGGGTGACGCGCTGATGGTTGGTGAGCAGTTCGGAAAGCATAGTGTGAAGGAGTTATTCGCGGGTCAGTGCTTCGTCGAGGTTGAACAAAGCCAAGCATACCGCCGTGAGCGCGGCGTGGTCGGCGACCGGCAGTTTCGCATCACGGGGCGCGGCTCCCACCGCCACGACCTGCGCGGCGGCCTTGGTGTCGGCTTGGAAAAAATTGAGCTGCTTGTCGAGCATGCGGCGCAGCGTGGTGACCTCCTGCGCGGTGGGCTTCCGCCCGAGCACCCGACGGAAGGCAAACGTCAGCCGCGCGTCCGTCTCCGCGCCGGTTACCATGCTGCGCGCCGCCAGCACCCGCGCAGCCTCGGCCCAAGTCGGGTCGTTCAAGGTGGTCAGCGCGTGCAGCGGCGTGCTGGTGGTGGCCACGCGCACCTTGCAGGTCTGGCGGTTGGAGGCATCGAACATGTTCGCCGGGCCGATGGTGCGCCGCCAGAACGTGTAGAGGCTGCGGCGATAGAGATCCGCGCCAGTGGAGGCGGGATACGTGAAGTCGCGTTCTTTGGTGATGGCGAGGGTCTCCCACACGTCATCCGGCTGGTAGGGATAAACCGGCTTGCCCCCGATGCGCGCGTCCAGCAGGCCGCTCGCCGCGAGGGCCGTGTCGCGCAAAACCATCGCCGGAGCCCGGAAGCGTGCGCCCCGCGCCAGCAAGGTGTTCTCCGGGTCGCGTTGCAGCAGTTCGCGGTTTACGCGGCTGCTCTGCCGATACGTCGCGCTCGTCACGATGAGCCGGTGCATCTGCTTCATGCTCCAGCCACACGCGCGGAACTCGACCGCCAGCCAGTCCAGCAATTCACGATGCAACGGCAGCTCGCTCTGCACGCCAAAATCCTCCGCCGTCTTCACCAGCCCTGCGCCGAAGAAGGTCTGCCACATGCGGTTCACCTGCACGCGCGCGGTGAGCGGATGCTCTGGCACGAATAGCGACTGTGCGAAGCCCAGCCGGTTGGCGGGCGCGTCCTTCGGGGGCGCGGGCAGGAAGGCCGGCGTGGCGAACGTCACCTTGTCCTTCGGCTTCAGGTATTCGCCCCGCTCCAGCAGGAACGTCTCGCGCGGCTTGTCATCGCGCATGACCATCACGCGCGGCACCTCTTCCTTCCGATACTTCTCCGCCTGCTTCTTCAAGTCCTCCACCACCTTTGCCGCCGCGTCCTTCGCGGCGATGCCCGGCCAGACCTTCGTCTCGAACTGCGTGCGGAGTCCGCCTGCCAACTCCTTGCTCTGCGCCGCGCTGCGCTTGTCACTCGCCACCTTCAAAATCGCCGTGAGGTTCGCCGGCAGCGGCTTGCCATCCGGCGTGCTGGAATCCGCCGTCAAGCCCGTCGTCCACGCGGCCAACGCGAGTTCAAGCTTCTCCTTCGCCTGTCCGTTCGTCTCCGCCGCCTTCACCTTCGCCTCGTGGGCTGCGAGCCACGCCTTGTTCTCCTCCGTGGGCAGCTCGGCGAATGGCGCGGCGATACGCTTGGGGCCTGGCCCACCGCCGGCGAGGCCGTTCTCCGAAACCTGGTTGAACGCGGACATCAGCCCGTAGTAATCGCGCTGCGTGAGCGGGTCGTATTTGTGGTCGTGGCACTGCGCGCACGCGAGCGTCAGTCCGAGCCAAGTCGTCGCCGTCGTGTCCACGCGGTCGAAGAGGATGTTGAAGCGCTGCTCCTCCGCGATGGCCCCGCCCTCGCCGTTGAGCAGATGATTGCGGTTGAAAGCGGTGGCAATGAGCTGGTCATCCGTCGGCTTGGGCAACAGGTCGCCGGCCAGTTGCTCGATAGAGAAGCGGTCGAACGGCATGTCCGCGTTCAGCGCGCGCAAAACCCAATCCCGCCACATCCACTGAAACGTGTCGCCGTCCTGCTGGAAGCCATTACTGTCCGCGTAGCGCGCGGCATCGAGCCACGGCAAGGCCATCCGCTCGCCGTAATGCTGCGACTTCATCAGTCGGTCCACCAGCCGCTCGTAAGCGTTCGGCGCGGTGTCCGCGACAAAGGCATCCACCTCCTCCGGCTTCGGCGGCAGCCCGAGCAAATCCAGCGAGAGCCGGCGCACCAACGTCGCGCGGTCCGCCTCGGGCGACGGCGACAACCCCGCCGCCTCCAGCTTCGCGAGGACGAAGCGGTCCAGATCGTTGCGCGGCCAATCCGCCCGCTTCACCGCCGGCAACGCCGGCCGCTCCGGCGCGAGGTAAGCCCAGTGCGCCTGATACTCCGCGCCCTCGGCCACCCAGCGCTTGAGCAGTTCCTTTTGCGCCGTCGTGAGCGTGCGGTTCGACTTCGGCGGGGGCATCACGTCGTCGTGGTCGGCGGTGAACATACGCTTCACCAGCTCGCTCTCCAGCGGCTTACCCGGCACGAACGCCTTGGCCTTCAACGCATCCGCCCGCACATCCAGCCGGAGATCGGCCTTGCGATGATTGGCGTCCTGGCCGTGGCAGTAGAAGCAGTTCTCGGACAGGATGGGGCGGATGTCGCGGTTGAACTCGATTCGAGTTGCGCCGCCCGGGGGTTCCGCCCCTCTGGCGACAAACGAGGACAGCACAATGAAAGTCAGCAGCAGGCGTGTCATTCCGGGAAAAATGCCAGCCGGGTCGCGAGCGTCGAGCGTGAAGTAAGTTCGATCTCGGACGGGCTGTGCGAGCTGAGAAATCCGCAGGCAGGCTGTCATTGCGCGGCTGGGTCGAAGAGCACTTCTTTCACCTCCACGCCTGAAATCTGGTTGCCTTTGACCACCACTCGGGCTCCGCTCCCGCGAATGCGAAAGGCGGCGGTGACCGCGTCGGTCACCGAGTTTTGCTGCGCGGTGATGGTCGCGCCTTCCGCGAACAGGGCATGCCGCCAGCCGCTCACCGTGTTGCCGGAAAACTCCACCGTCCCACCGGGCAGGGCCCACACACCGTAATTCGGCGGGCCGCCTCGGCGCAATGTGGTGCCGGCGATCCGGTTGTTTCGGGCGGTCACTTGTCCGGAAACGCGGATGGCTGCCACGCCGCCACCCCGGAGCGTGTTGTTGGTCAACCCTGCTGAAGCCCCGGCGAAAATCATTATGAGCGGCGGCATTCCGTTGGTGCGCACGAGTTCATTGCCGTTCAAGGTCACGGCCCAGCCCGCGTTGATGCCGACCGCGACCGTGGCGTTTTCGATCAACCGGTTCGCGATCAAATCGGCGGAGTTCGTGCCGGCGCCGGCTAGCCCGATGCCGGCGGCCTTGTTCAGATGGCAATGGTTGCTGACCACTTGGGTGTTCCGGCCGGTCATCAGGCCAATCCCGGCCTCGCCGTTCTCAAAACACTCGTTGCTCAGAATAAGCGGGCGCGCGTGGTCACGTGCCCCGATGCCGGCAAGGACGTTGCGGAAGCACCGATTGAACCGCAGCGTCGGCTCGGCCTCTTCCTCGACGCCAATGCCCGCCATGCCGTTGTCGCGGCATTCATTCCGCTCGATATCCGGGCGCGTGTTGCTGCCCGTGCGCACGCCGATGCCGGCGCGGCGATTCAGGTAGCACACATTCGAGCGCACGATCGGTGACGCCCCCTCGCTGATACCGATGCCGGCGCGGATGTTGCCGTGGCAGCGGTTCAACTCCACGAGCGGGCTGGCGTTCTCGTGCCCGATGCCCGCGTAAAAATTCTCAAAGCAGAGGTTGCCACGAATGACGGCCCGCGAGCCGTTCATCGAGCCGATGCCGCCGCCCATGTTGCGATGGCAAACATTGCTCACGACCAGCGGCACGCAGACACGCCCGTCCACGCCGGTGATCGCGATGCCCGTGTAGCCGACGTGATGAACAATGTTTTGCCGCACCTCGCAGTTCACGCCTGGGATGCTGATGCCAGCGACTCCGGGCGCGCCAATCTGCTCATGTGGCTGCTCGTTGCCGCGCGTGTTGAAATGCCGCTGCCATTCCGCGTCGTCGTAGCGGCCGATGCCCGTGACCGTGAAGCCGTCGAGCACGGCTCCTTCCGCCATCGCGACGCCCGGACTCGTCTCGGGCTGGCCGACGCCATCAATTATGGTCACCTCGGCCCGGGCCAGACCCAGCTTGCCCGGCGAGTCATCGCCCGCACTGCGCAGGGTGATGCGCTCCTTGAGCTGGACTCGTTCGCGATAGGTTCCTGGTTCGACGAGCACGACATCGCCCGGACGACCGGCATTAACGGCCTCTTGAATGGTTGGAAAACCCGCTGGCACGCTCAATTCGGTTGCCATCGCGTGGGACAGGCTCAACACCAGCGTGGCAGTTACCTTTACGCTTCGACTCCGCAAGCCCGCCATCGTAGTGAAGTGCTGGGAGACATATTGCATGACATGGCCTCAACCCGCTGTGTCCAGCCCGCGCATAGTGCCCGTGCTGCTGGCGAATTTCGACGCTTCGACGCCCAGGCGATTGAGCATAGTCACGAACAGGTTCGGCAGCGGGTAGTTGTTCTTCCGGTCGAAGGCTAGGTGCTGGCCGTGTTTGTAGCCGCCGCCGGCGAGGAGGATGGGGAGGTTCTTGGTATCGTGATTGTTGCCGTTGCCGAGGTTGCTGCCGTAGAGGACCTGCGTGCGGTCGAGCAGCGTGGCGTCGCCTTCGTTGATGGACTTGAGCTTCGCCAGCAGGGCGGCGAGGTGGCGGAACTCGGCGAGTTCGAGGTTCTTGAGCTGGGCGAGTTTGTCCTCGCGGCCGACGTGGTGGGAGAGGTTGTGGCTCTCGCTGCTCACGCCGGGGATGTGCTCGCTGAAGCCGTCGAGCTTGATGAGCAGGGTGATCAGGCGTGTGCTGTCGGTGGCGAATGCGAGATGCGCGAGGTCATACATCGCGCCAAGTTTTTCGAGCAGGTATTCGCCGTCCTTCGGAGCCGGGACATCGAGCCTGGGTTTGGGCTTGCCCTCCCATTCTTCAGCGATGAGCAGGCGACGTTCCACCTCGCGGACGGAGGTAAAGTATTGGTCAAGCCGTTCGCGATCCGCGCTGCCGAGTTGTTTCTGCAAAGCGGCGGCGCGATTTGCGACAGTGTCGAGGATGCTGCGACCGGTGCGCAGTTGCTCGACCTGCTTCTGAACTGACGCTGCATCGCCCGCGACGAAGAGGGCCTTGAATACCTGCGCAGGACTGCGCTCCGCAGGCAGCATGACGCCGCTGGAGGTGAAGGATAACGATTGGTTGCCACTCTTTGAAACCACAAGCGGCAACGCGGAGACGCGCGTGAGGTGCCCGATGCGCTCGGCGGCGAATTGATCAAGCGAGATGCTGTTGCGGAACGACGCGGTGCCCGGATGCGGCGCAGCGGTGAGGAACGTGGCCTCGGCGGAGTGCCCGCCGGTCACCTCCCCATGCGAACTGCCGGAGACCACCGTGAAGTGTTCGCGGAAGTCTTTCATGGCTTCGAGATACGGCGTGAGCGCGTAGCCGCGCCCGGTCTCCGCCGGGAAGAAATGTCTCTCCAGCACGCCGAGGTTGGTGCAGATGGAAATCATGCGGCGCGGTGCCTCGGCGGACTTGCCGAAGATTGGACGCATGGCATCGAGAAACGGCAGGGCGAGCGCGGCACCGGAGGCGCGGAGAAAGGTGCGGCGGTTCATGGCGGGCGTGGCGATGTGAGTCATGGGCTTGTTGGGTTACTTGGTTTGAAGCAGGTCGCTGGCGACCACTTCCTGCACGATGGAGCGCAGGCCATGATTCGTCGCTTTGGTCTTGGCCACGATGCTGTTGATGGCCTCGCGATCGGCGAACCGGATGCCCGCGCCAGTTGCGTAGATCATGAGCTGCCGCGCGAGGTTGCGCGCGAGGGCGTCGGGGTCCGCGAGCAGCAGGGCGCGCAAACCGTTCACGTCGGCAAACTTGCGGCCATCGGCGAGCTCTCCGGTGGCATCCACTTCGGAGCCGAGCCGCAGCTTGATGCGGTTGCGATGCGCCGCGCCGCTGACGATTTCAACAAACGGCTCCTCCACGACTTCCTTACCTTTGCGGATTTTCTTCGGCTGCCCGGCGAGCCGGTAGCGGTCGCGCCAGCCGCCGATGGCATCGAAGTTCTCCAAGGCCAGTCCCGGCGGGTCTATGTTCGCGTGGCAGGACGCGCACGCAGCGTCGGCGCGGTGTTTCTCAATCATCTGGCGGATGGTCACGGCCCCGGTCGCGTCGGGCTCGACGGCGGGGATGTTCGGCGGCGGCGGCTGACGCGGAATGCCGAGGATGCGTTCCATCACCCAAACGCCGCGCAGCACGGGCGAGGTCGCGGTCCCATTGGCCGTCACTTTCAGCACGGCCGCCTGCGTGAGAAATCCGCCGCGCGGCGAGCCCGCCGGCAACTTCACCTCGCGCAGCCCCGCGCCCGTCACGCCGCGCAGGCCATACAGCTCGGCAAGGCGCTGGTTCACGAGCACCGTGTCAGCGGCAAGCACTTCGCTCACCCCCAGATTCTGCGCCAGCAGCTTCTGGAACCAAGCGCGCGACTCGGCCAGCATCGAGTCGTGCAGCCACGGGTCGAACTCGGGATACAAATTCGGGTCGGGCGTGGTGAAATCGATTTTCTTCAGTTCCAGCCATTCGTCGAGGAAGTGTTCGACGAACCGGTCCGAGCGCGGGTCCGCCAGCATCCGCTCGACCTGCGCGCGCAGCGTGGCGGGCTGGGTCAAGGCGTGCCTCGCCGCGAGGTCCAGCAGCGTCGCATCCGGCCCGGAGTTCCAGAGAAAGAACGACAGACGCGAGGCGAGCGCGTGGTCGCCGAGCTTGACGGGAGCCCCTTGCGCCGGCTGCGGCACGCCGGATTCCAGGCCAATCAGGAGAAAGTCCGGCGAGCACAGGATGGCCTTGTAACCCGCGAGCATCGCCGGCTCGAAGCCCACGCCGCGCGCGAGCTGCCCTTCGACAATCGCGGCGAACGGGACGACTTCCTCCGCCGTCGCGGGCCGGCGAAACGCCCGGCTCGCAAATCCCAGCAGCAGGCTGCGGTGATCCGGCGTGGCTCCGGCGATGGTCGGTGGCCCAGCCTTTGGCGCGGTGATTTCGACCCCGGTGAGGAAGAGGTTCCGGTCACGGAGCTGCGGGTCGGGATTCGCCTCGTCGAGGAAGTCGTTCATGAACTCGATGTCCAGCGCGACTGGCCCGGCGCTTGAGACGCGGAATTTCGCGCGATACGTCTTCGGCGCGGCCCGGAGCGTGTTCACGGCGAACTGCGCGTGCGGCAGTTCGGTGCCGTCCACGAGCACGCGCATCTTCGCCGGCTCGTTGCCTGCGTGCGTCTCGAAGGCCGTCACGGCCACTTCGTAATCGCCCGCCGCCGCGCAGTTGAAGCGCGTCGTGGTCGTTCCGGAAAGATTGAGCAGCCGCTCCGCACCGAGCGCCTGGCCCGCGCCCGTGAAACTGGCGAGCGGCAGCTTCTCCGTCACGCTGGCCGCGACTGTCGGCACGCCCGCGAGTGGCGGACGCGGATAAGCGTTCACGGGGATTTCACCAAACAACCGCCGCTGGCTTTCCGGCGGCCACTGCTCGATGAGCGGCCCCTCGACCTCGAACCAGTCGTAAGCCACGCCCGGCCCCTCGTAATCTAAAATACCCTGGCTCGTGCCGCCGCCCGGTGCGGCCGAAGCCGGCAGCGTCATCGCGTGGAACGACACGCGCTCGCCGGGATTGAGCCACACCTTGAACTCATGCGTCGTGGGCTTGAGCGACGGCGCATCGAAGTAGCCGAGCGGCTCGCCTTTCAGTGAAGCCCGCACGACGTGCGTCGCCTCCGCGTCGCCGTAAAATTCCACGTTCTCCCGCCACTCGCGCATGCCGCGCTTCTCCGCCAACTGCTCCGGCGTGAGCGGCGTGGCCTGCCAGCGGCCTTGCGCGTCCTTGAAATAAGGCAGCCCGAGCGAGACGTAGCTGCGCACCATGCCGCGCTTCGCCGCCACGGCGTGCGTGCGTTCCCACCGCAAGCCCCACAGCGAAAACCGCACGCGATACCAGCCCGGCACCGGCGGATTGAAGCGGTCAATCTGGATGCCCTCCGGCTGGTGCGCGCCGATGACGCCTGTGAGCACGGCGAACGACTCCGCCTCGCCCTTGAACGAAGGTGCGCGATACGAGTTCCCGATATCCGCGACCGGATTGCCCGCGATGTGGCTGGTCAAACCTTCGGCCACGGTGCGGTTGTTCATCGGCACGCCGCACTTTTGCAGCACGGCACCGTGCGCGGAATACTGCCGCGCTGCCGGCTCACGCCACACCTTCGTCTCGGGCCGGGCCGCTGCCTTCACCACCGCCTGCCGCAGCGCGACGTCCGCCGCCTGCAAATACTTGGTCATCTGGATGTGCGAGATGTCCAGCGCTCCCGCGACTTTGTCGAAGCCGAACTGCTGGCCGTCCTCGGGCAGCAGTTCCTTCACACGCAGCAACGGCAAGGCCAGCAAATCCCGCAACGCGTGCTCGTATTCCACGCGGTTCATGCGCCGCACCAGCGTGCGCCCGCCAGCCGCCGCCGCGCCCTCGGCCGCGCTCACCTCACGGCCCAAGGCGCGGAGGAAGGCCTGCCGCTCCGCCGCGGTGGGTTGCGCCGCCTTCTTCGGCGGCATCTCGCCGGCCTGCACGCGGTCGTGCAGGCGGATGAGCAAGTTCAAGCCATCCGCGCCCGTCGGTGGGAACGCGAGCGTGTCCACGCGCAGGCCACCCTTTTGCACGTCTGCGTCGTGGCATTCAGCACAAAACCGGGTGAGAAATGCCTTGGTTGGCTGGGCGGCGTGGACCGAGGCGGCACCCAGCAGCACCAGCAAAGTCATGTGATACGGTTTCATTGTGGTCGGGAGGGATTGGGTTTTAGCGATTGTCTGGCCTCGCGCTTCAAATCGGTCTCCGCCTGCCGCACGCCGTCTTCCGCTGCGAGCAGGCCCACCCACGACATCCGGCTGCCGAGCGGCTTGGTGAAGCAGCATGGGCGTAAGTTCATAATGAGTCTTTCATCCCGCTGCCGGAGGTTTTTGTGCATCCGCGAATCCGGCACCAGCGTGCACGGCGGCTGCGCTAGTTGAAGCGTGAAATCCAATTCCGGGGCATCGTGATGGGGCTTTGTTCATCGGCACAACTGGAGGTGCTTGGTGAACCGTTGCTAGCGTTCTTCCAGCGACTTCATCCGCTCTTCGGGCGGCATGGTGACGAAGATCCAGTCGTGGCACTTGACGCGGACGATGCGTCCCGGGCGGTAGCCATCAAGCAGTTCGGTGAACTTCAGCCGGACTTGGATGCCGCTGCTGCCTAGGGGCGGGTTCGCGGTTTCCTTCCATTCGAGCACCTGGCCTATCTTCTTGTCGCCCCGGTGATACCAGGTGCGCAGCGTCTTCTCGGCGGCAGCCACTCCGAAGCCCTTGTCCTGCGTGGTCTTGAGCTCGTGGTAAAGCGCGGCATCCATGCCGCCGAAGAGCGTGAGCGTGACGAGGCCGCCGCCAAAATCGAAGTTCTCGACCGCGTCAATCCAGCCGGGCACCCAGCGCTGGCGCTGGTAGCGCACGTGGCGCCGCCGCTGGAGTTCCGTGGCGAACTGCCGGCTTGCTTCATCAAGCCAGAGGTCCGAGACGGTGAATTCCTTGTCCCGCCAGCCTTGGGACCACGCGAGATTGAGCTGGACGATGGTGTCCGGCGAGATGTCCTTCAACTCGACGAGCATGCGGCCCTGCCAGACGCGCGTGACGGAGTCGATGTCGAAGATGTAAGGGCGGTTGATGCCGTCCTTGGCGGATTTTCCTGTGGGAACGACGTTCAGCTTGCCCTTGGCCACGTCGAGCGACACCACCTTCCACGCTTGGCCCCGCCGCTGATAAAAGCTGAAGTCGTCCTCCAGCGAGAGGGCGTGGTTGTATTTGATGGCAAACTTCTCCTGCCCCTTCGGCAGGGGCGGGAGGGTCTGCTCCTCGCCCGGTGGTGGCACGAAGAAATAGCCGTGGACGTGCGTGCCGATGGGGATGTCGCGCAACTCAGCCGGCGCGCCGTTGAACCAGCACATGGCGTAGGGGAGCAGCGCGAAGGAGTGCAGCGGGCCGGCGTGGTAGCGGTCGTGCGGCTCATTGCCGTCGATGCGCAGCGCACCTCGGCGGTTGACGGGATCGAGCATCACCAGTTCGCCGGAGAGGTAGTGACCCGAGTCGGGCGGCGGAAATTCCCCGGGCTTCGGGACGTGGTCGGACTTGTCCTGAGCGACTGCGAGGAAGGCGAACAGGCAGGCGACCAGCGTGAGCACGCCGTGCGGGCGGGCGACCCTCGGCTTCAAGCCAGCACCTCCGAGACCGGCCCCAGGCTGTCCGCGAACTTCTCGGTCTTCACGTCCATCTTCTGCGCCATGGTCAGCAGCAGGTTGCTCAACCGCGCCTTTTCGTTCACGGGACGGAAGTGGACGCCAGTCTGCTTGTCGTAGCCTTGGAATTCCTTGGTGCGGTTGAAGTCCACGTGCCGCCCGTGCTTGAGGCCGAGCTTGGTGCCCCCGGCAAGGATGAGGGGCAGGCTGGCGTTGCCGTGGCTGTGGCCGTAAGCCATGCCGCTGCCGTAAAGGGCCATCGTGGTGTCGAGCAGCGGGCCGTCGGCGTCCTTCACCTCGCTGAGGCGGTCGAGAAAATAGCTGAACTGCGCGAGGTTGAACGCGTCGCTCGCGGTGAGTTGGCCCATCAGCTCGGGATTGCCGTTGTGATGCGAGAGCGAGTGCCGGTCCTGCTTCACGCCGATTTCAGGCACCGCCGGGCCTTGTCCCTCCTGCCCTGTGGTGAGCGTGGCGACGCGCGTCACGTCGGTCTGGAACGAGAGCACAATCAGGTCATACATCGTGCGCAAATAATCGCCGAGCATCTGAAGCGAGATGTCGCGGTTCAGCCGGGACTGGGTGGCGGGCTCGATTTTGGGCC
This sequence comes from Akkermansia muciniphila, assembly GCA_945874145.1. Classification (GTDB taxonomy): domain Bacteria; phylum Verrucomicrobiota; class Verrucomicrobiia; order Limisphaerales; family SXTU01; genus SXTU01. The sequence continues at coordinate 35,542 of CAMCFN010000020.1, read as the reverse complement.
GCGCCGTGTCGAGCCACTTGTCGGAACGCGCGGTGCGGATTTCCACTTCGCGCACGGCGGTGAGATATTGCTCCAGCCGGCCGCGGTCCTCGCTGCCCAGCTTGCCGCTCAGGCTGCGGGCGTCTTCCAGCACCGCATCGAGAATGCTGCCACGCCGTTGAAAACCGCGCCGCTGTTTGGCCGCGCCGCCCTTGGGGTCCTCGAACAGCTCGCGGAACGCGACGCCCGGACTGTGTTGTGCGGGTAATTGGATGCCATCCGCGTTCCAAGCCAGCGCGCCGCCCTGGTTGGTCAATTCGAGGGACGAATAGCGCGTCACCGGCGCGGTCACCTGCGCCATGAGCTGGTCCACTGAGATGGTGTTGCGCTCGGACGGGCCAATCTTCCCGCCGGTGAGCCAGATGGTCTGGCAATTATGATGGTGCCCCAGGCCATTGGGATGGTGCAGGCCGCTGAAGGGGGTGATGACGGCGCGGTGCTTTTCGAGCGACGCGAGCGGTTTGGACAGTTTGTAGTCCGGGCCGGCCTCCTTGATTTGCCAATCACTCGTGTTCACCCCGTTGGGCAGGTAGATGAACACGCTGCGCTTGGGCTTGAGCACCTTGTTGTCGGCGGCGTGCAGCGGCCTCATGCAATCCAGCAGCGGCAGGGCGATGGCGGTGCCCGCACCCCGGAGGAAGTGACGGCGGTTGAGGAGCCAGGTTTGGCGTTTGGTGTTCATGGTGAAATGGGCGTGGTCGTTCCAAGCTATCGCTTCTGGAACAGTTCCGACACGACGAATTGTTCGATGACTGTCTTGAGCCGGTAATCATCCTGCTTGCAGGCGCGCGCGATGGCCTGGATCGCCGCCGCGTCGTCCACCGTCATCGCCCGGCGCAGCGCGAAGGTGGCGAGTTGCTCCACGAAGGCCTCGCCGAACCGGTCGAGATCCTGCACCAGCAGGCGCTTGAATTCCTCCGGCCCTTGAAAGGCGCGGCCATCGGCCAGGTTGCCGCTCGCGTTCACAGGCGGGTTCGCGCCTTGGCCGGCTTTCATCGCCTCTTCCGTCCGCCAGCGTCCGAGAGCGTCGAAGTTGTCGAAGGCGAACCCGAGCGGGTCAATGCGCGCGTGGCAGGCGGCGCAGGTGGCGTGGGTTGTGTGCGCTTCCAATTGCATGCGGACCGTGGCCTTGGGTTTGTTGATGGGCGTCGGTTCGAGTGGTTCGACGTTGGGCGGGGGTGGGGGCGGCGTCTTGCCAAAGATGGCCTCTGAAACCCATACCCCGCGATGCACGGGCCGGTGCCGCGTGCCGTCGGAGGTGAGCATCAAGACGCCGGCGTGCGTCAGCAGCCCGCCGCGATGATCCTCCGGCCGCAGCGCCACGCGTTGCAGCCCCGACGCCTTCGGCTGCGGCATCTGATAGTGCATGGCGAGGCGTGAGTTCAGCATCGTCCAGTCGGATCCGAGGAATTCGCGCAGCGACAAGTTCTGCTCAAAGACCTCGGTAAAGTAGCCGACCGATTCCAAGATCATGCTCCGCTCCAGCCACTTGTCGTAGTCGGGGTAAAGCTCCGCATCCGGCGGGAACATGCCGACCTTGTGCAGTTGCAGCCACTGCTTGGGGAAGGCATCGGTGAAGCGCTTGATTTTTGCTTCGCCAAACATCCGCGTGACCTGTGCCCGCAAGTTCGCCGGCTCGTGCAGCTTGCCCGCCTGTGCGGCAGCGAATAGCTCGTCATCGGGCATCGAACCCCACAGGAAATATGACAGCCGGGCGGCCAGCTCCCAGTCGTTCACCTGGCTGCGCCGCTCCGTGGCCGAGCCTTCTTCGAGGTAATAAAAATTCTTGGCGGTGAGCACGCCGACCATTCCCGCCAGGTAGGCTGAGCGGAACTTCTCGCCGGCGGCCAGTTCGCTGGCCACCACCTTCATGAAGCGTTCGATGTCGGCCTCCGTCGCGGGCCGCCGCCATGCGCGCGTGGCAAATTGCTTCAGGCACGCGCGCGCCTCGGCCAGGTCGCCGGCATTGGCGGGGAACAGCCCCTCCCGCTTCTTCCGGTCGGGCTCGGTGAGGATCGGGCCTTCCCACTCGACCCAATCCACTAGCAGCAGCGGGAAAATCGGCCGGCCCTGCTCGTCGAGCAGCTTGTAGCTCTGCGGTCGGACGTTGTGCAGGTTCGTGAGGCTGGTGAACGGGGTGTCTGTGATGCTCAGCGTGTGCCCGTCCGAGAGCATTCCCGGTGCTTCGTTCAGCAGATCGAGGCCACCCTCTGGCAGGAATGTTTCTAGCTCAACCACCGTGGGCTTGTCCTCGGGAGCGATCACGTCCTGCCCCACGATGGAACGTTTCAGGCCGTGATGCCACAGCGCGAGATGCGGCAGCCGCCCCTTGAACGACGGCAGCGCACTGAGCTGGATGCGAAGGCGATACAAGCCCGGTGCGGTGGCTCGGATGCTGCCGCGCCGCAGGCCGGGAATGAGGAGCCAACGGTTTCCCCCACTGGGGGCGCTCCGGCCTTTCGCTGACGCCGTCGGGCGCTCGGGGAACGCCCGCTCCAGCACCGTCTCCGCCGCCTTGAAGTAGCGGTCCACGTGCGACGGCGACAGCGAGAGCATCGAGCCGATGCGCTCGAAGCCATGCCAGCGCGGGTCTTCGTTGAAGGCCCCCGGCGCGTGGACATCAAAATACACGCCGAGCAGGTCATGGACGGTGGCACCGTATTCCTCCCGGCTGAGGCGGTAGTGAGCCACCGGCCCGCGCTTGGCCATGCGCGCCGCTTCGCCTTCCTTGATGCGGGTGGAAATCCAATCCACGACTTTGCCCAGCTCGGCGGCCTTCGGTTGCGGCTCCTTCTTCGGCGGCATTTCGCCGGAGTTCACCCGAAACAACACCTCGGCCCAGCGCTGCGCGTTGGCGAGATCGGTGAAATCCGTGGGGAGCGTGTCCACGCGGAATTCGCCTTTCTGCTGCTTCTCACCGTGGCAGCGGACGCAGTGCTCGGCAAAGAATGCCTTGGGGGGCAGGTCCGCCGCGCACAGCGCCGATGCCATGAAGCATCCCAGCCAACCGAAGCCGCGGCGCATGAACATCATAACCAGCATATTAAACTTGAGGCCATTGGGCTGGCTTTGGACGGTGCATGCCGGAACAATCCTGCAAAAAACTTCCACCCGCGCTTTGAAGCGGGCGGGCGTAGCTCCAGCCGCTGGGCTTTCAGAGGCGGCATCGTGCTGCGGCTTGCCCGCCCGCCGCAGAACTTCCACGTTGAGCCGCCGCCCGGCGTTCGCCAAGCTGCCCAAACCATGCGCACTGCCAAAGCCTCCGTCCTCGAAACTTTCAACGCGCCCCTCCGCCTGCACACCTACGAAGTGCCTGCCCACCTCGAACCCGGGGCAGTGCTGGTGCGCACGGAGATGGCCGGCATCTGCGGGACGGACGTGCATTTGTGGCAGGGGCAGTTGCCCATCAAGCTGCCGGTGATTCTCGGCCACGAAACGGTCGGGCGCATCGAAGGGTTGGGTGAAGGCGTGGAGCAAGACTGGTCCGGCCAACCGCTCAAGGTCGGCGATCGCGTGACTTGGAACTCCGCCGTCTCGTGCGGGCAGTGCTATTATTGTGCGGTGAAGAAACAGCCGACGCGTTGCGCGCAGCGGCGTGCTTACGGCATCGGCTATCCGTGCGATTGTGCGCCGCACTTCCTCGGCGGCTACGCGGAGTTCCACTACCTGCGCCCGCGCACGACGATTTTAAAATTGCCCGACGACCTGCCCACGGAGTCGGTCATCGGTGCGGGTTGCGCGCTGATCACGGCGATTCACGGCGTGGAGCGCACCGGCATCGCGTGGCAGGACAACGTGGTGGTGCAAGGCGCGGGACCGGTGGGCATCGCGGCGCTGGCGGTGGCGAAGAGCGCGGGCGCGGGCAAGGTGATTGTCATTGGGGCGCCGAAGCACCGGTTGGAGATGGCGAAGCGGTTTGGCGCGGATGAGGTGATTAATCTGGAGGAGCTCCGCGAACCCGCCGCCCGCCTGACCCGGGTGCGCGAGCTGACCGGTGGTTACGGTGCGGACGTGGTGCTGGAATGCGTGGGCCACCCGAGTGCGGTGGTGGAGGGAATGGAGCTGTGCCGCGATGGCGGGAAGTATCTCGTGCTCGGCCACTATTGCGACGCCGGTCCCGTGGCGTTCAATCCGCATGTGATCACGCGCAAGCAGCTTTCGGTGTTTGGGTCGTGGTCCAGCGAGCCTAGGCACTTGCAGGCAGCGATTGGATTCCTCCAGCGGCACCAGCAGGAATTTCCCTTCCACGAGATGGTTTCCCATCGTTTTACCATTGAGCAGGCGGATGAGGCGTTGCGCACGACGGCCAAGTGGCAGTCGGCCAAGAGTGTGATCGTGCCAAACTGACAGGAAGTGGCGGGCAGTTTCGCCGGCCGGCGACTCTCCAAGCCAACACGAGGGAACTTCCCTGCGGACGCCGATTACTTGGCCACCACTTCGCTGGGGTAAATCGTGAGGTCCACGATTTCGCCAGCGTAGAGCTGAAGTTCCGCTGGAAGTTTTTCGATGATGATGGGCAGGCCGAGTTCCACGCGGGTCTGGCCGGGAGGAAGCAGGGAGCCGCGGATCGGGGCGAGCTGCGGGCTGACCTTGTCAATCGTGGCATCGAACGACTTGCTGCTGCGGGCGCGGGGGCGGATGCGGACCTTCATGCCGGGCTTGGGGTCGAAGGTCAGCGGCTGGCGCAGGAAGGCGATGAGGCGATCCGGCCGGGGCGCGGTGATGGTCATGACGGGTTCGCCGGCGGCGACCACGGCATTGGTGTCACCGGGGTAGCGATGGATTTTGGTGATCACGCCTTCGATGGGGGCGGTGAGCGGGATGGGGTTTTTCGGGTCGGCCCCGACAACGCGCGTGACGATCTGGCCGCTGGCAACCTTGGAGAAGATGCGGATGTCCTTGCTGGCCTCGGCCAGCACGCCGGGCTGGGGGCTGGACACCACGGCGTCAATCGTCTCCGCCTCCGCGAGCAGCGTGGTGGGCCCGAGCCGCTTGGTCCAGAGCACCAAGGCAGCAATCGCCACGATGACGAACACCACGATGGGCGTGTAATTGTAGTTCAGCTCGCGCATCACCACCGGCGAAGGCGTGGGAATTTTCGGTTGCTCGTCCATAATGTGTATTTTCGTCGCCGGCCCCAATCTGGCGGCCTGTGTGGGACGGCGGGAGTGTAGGGTCGCATTCGGTCGAATCAAGCCCGGCGTTGGTGGCTGTGTTATTTGGTGCTTGCCGGTGCCGTTCCGGACCTGCGACACAGCCGCGCTGCTTAATTTCGCCGCGACTCGCGGTTCTTCACGGCGCGGAAGACTTTCAACTGACCGTAGTCGAAGCCGGAGCCGAGCGATTCCAGCGTGCCGGGAATGTTGCCCCAGCCGAATTGGTAGAAGGCCTTCGCGGCGCGCGTCTGCTGGTCGGCGGTGAGGACGCGGTTCAGGTCCACGGTTTCGCCGGCGTCCACGGCGTCGGCGAGGTGGCCGTAGATGGTGCTGGGCTTCACGTCGCGGAGGTGTGCGATTTCTTCCGCTGTCCGGCCACCGCGCCAGTAGTGCAGCGTGGCCACGACGGTTTCGGTGAGCTTGGTGCGCTGTGGTGCGGAGGGTTTCTGCGTGAAGGATTCATCGGCGAAGATTTGCTTCGGGTTGGCGCGGAGGTGGGCGGCAATTTCCTCTAGGAACTGCGCGCCGAAGTCGCGGAGCTTGCTCGTGCCCACGCCGCTGATGCGGCTGAAGTCGCCCTCGGTCTGTGGGTAGAGCCGGGCCATTTGCCGGAGCGCCACGTCGGAGAAGACGATGTAGCTGGGCACGGCGCGGGCGTCGGCGAGTTCCTTGCGGAGGCGGCGGAGTTTCTCGAAGAGCAGTTCGTCGCAGGCGATTTCGCCAACGTGGCTGACGACCTTGTCCGGGGCGGTGACGGGCTTGGTCAAGGTGACCTTGGTGCGGGAGGTCAGGACGGCGCGGCCCGAGTCGGTCAGTTCGATGACGGGGAACTTGTCCGTGGTCTGGCGCAGGAAGCCGAGGCGGAGGAGTTCGCGGCCAATGGCGGCCCACTCGGAGCGCGTGTGTTCGTGGCCGATGTTGTAGGTGGTTAGTTTGTCGTGGCCCCACTTGAGGACGCGCTCGCTCTGCGCGCCGGTGAGGACTTCGATGACGTGGTTCAGCCCGGTGCCGAAGTCGCTGGCCTGCCGGATGCGGAAGACGCAGGACATGAACTTCTGCGCGGCAACGGTGCCGTCGAAGGTGGCGCGCGGGGTGAGGCAGTTGTCGCAGGCACCGCAGTTCTCTTCCTCCGAGCCTTCACCGAAGTAGGCCAGCAGCTCCACCCGACGGCAGCCGGAGCACTCGGCGTAGTGGACCATCTGCGAAAGTTGCTCGCGTGCGATGACCTGCTCGGCGGGCGGCTTCTCGGTGATGAAGCCAAGATACTTCTGCACGTCGCCGGGGCTGAAGAGCAGGAGGCATTCGCTCGGCAAACCGTCGCGGCCGGCGCGGCCGGTCTCTTGGTAGTAGCCCTCAATGTTCTTGGGCAGGTCGTAGTGGATGACGAAGCGGACGTTGGGTTTGTTGATGCCCATGCCGAACGCGATGGTCGCGCATATGACGCGGATTTCGTCGCGGAGGAAGCCTTCCTGATTGCCGGAGCGCTCCTCTTTCGGCACTTCGGCGTGGTAGGGCGCGGCCTTGATGCCATCGGCGCGGAGCTTCTCAGCAAGGGACTCGGTGGTCTTGCGCGCCTGGCAGTAGATGATGCCGCTGTCGCGCGGGTGGGCGCGGAGGAAGTCGAGGACTTGGCCGTAAGCGCCGGTCTTGGCGCTGATGCGGTAGTTGAGGTTGGGGCGATTGAAACTGGCGACGTAGCGGGCGGGGTCGCGGAGCTTGAGTTGCTCGGCGATGTCCTCGCGCACGCGCTCGGTGGCGGTGGCGGTGAGCGCCATGAAGGGGACTTGCGGGAAGCGGTCGCGGAGCTGGGCAATCTGCCGATACTCCGGGCGGAAATCGTGACCCCACTCGCTAATGCAGTGCGCCTCATCAATGGCGAAGAGGTTCACGCCCCAGCGCTCGAGGTCGGCGAGCATCCCGGAGAGCATGAGTCGCTCGGGCGCGGCGTAGAGCAGGCGAAACTCGCCGTTGTGCAGGCCACGCATGCGAGCGCGGGCGTCGTTGGCGTTGAGGGAGGAATTGAGGAACGTCGCCGGGACGCCGCTGGCCGTGAGCGCGTCCACCTGGTCTTTCATCAACGCGATGAGCGGCGAGACGACGACGGTGAGGCCGTCGCGGGCGAGTGCGGGGAGTTGGAAACAGAGGGACTTGCCGCCGCCGGTGGGGAGCAGGGCAATCACGTCGCGGCCTGCGAGCGCGTCGCGGATGATTTCCTCCTGGAGCGGGCGGAAGCTGGCGTAGCCGAAGTATTGCTTCAGCAGCGCGTGGAGATCGGGTGAATCCGGCATCGGAGTGACGAGAGGATTTATGGGCGCGCGGCGGATGGCAAGGACGAGCGCGTTGGCGCTGCCATGAAGATCGTTGCAGAGATCCATGACGAAAGGAAATTCTGCCCGGCGGAGATGCTGGTGTCAGGGCAATCAGAGACTAGAGCCACAAGTTGATGATGATCTGGATGGCTTTTTCGTTTGCCGTCGATTCCAAGCGTGACTAGCGTCGGACTCGCCGTTGGCTAAACCGGGCCCGGCTTCCCCGATACACCATCGCATATGAACCATAAACCCCTGACCGCTCCCGAATTGGCTGAACTCACAGCAGGCCTCCACCGGCTCTCGCGAAACCTTTGGTGGACTTGGAATCAGGAGCCGCAGGAAATTTTCCACGACCTCTCGCCGCGTGGCTGGACGAATCTTTACCACAATGCCGTGGCCATCCTCCATGAGGTGTCCGACTACGAATTGCGCATGCGGCTACAGGAACCGGAGTTTGCCGACCGCGTGCGCACGGTGCTCAGAAACTTCGACGCCTATCTGCAAAGCAAGGACACGTGGGGTGCGCAAAATGCGCCGGAGCTGCTCAAGAATCCGGTGGCCTACTTCAGCGCGGAGTTTGGCTTTCACGAGACCTTGCCCATCGCGGCCGGCGGCCTCGGGATGCTCGCCGGCGACCACGCGAAGGCCGCGAGTGACCTCGGCCTTGGCTTCGTCGGCATCACGCTGTTCTACCGCGAAGGCTATTTCCAGCAGACCGTCAACGCGGACAACTGGCAGACGGAGTTTTACTCGCAGCTCAAACCGCAGAGCCTGCCCATTGAACCCGTCCTCAATGCGAATGGCGAACCGCTGGTCTGCACGGTGAAGGTGGCGACGAGCACGGTGAGCTTCCGCGCCTGGCGCGCGAATGTGGGCCGCTGCCCGGTCTATCTGCTCGATGCGAACCTCCCGGAAAACGAGCCGCATCAGCGTGATCTCACGCTCCGTGTTTACGGTGGCGACACCACCACGCGCGTGATGCAGGAGATTCTGCTTGGCGTCGGCGGCGTGCGGCTACTCCGTGAATTGGGCCTGCAACCATCCACCTTCCACATGAACGAGGGCCACGCGGCGTTCCTCACGCTGGAACTCGCCCGCGAAAAGATGGCCGAGGGCAAGCCTTTCGCGCAGGCGTGGGCCGAGACGAAGCAGCAATGCCTCTTCACCACGCACACGCCGGTCGAGGCTGGGCATGACCGCTTCAGCAGTGAGCTCATGAGCTTCGCCGCGAACAAGTTCAGTGCGAACCTCAAGCTCTCCCATCACGAGTTGATGGCGCTGGGCCGGGTGAACCCCAACTCCGAGCACGAGCCGTTCTGCATGACCGTGCTGGCGCTTAAGGGCTCCCGCGCCGCCAACGGCGTCAGCGAGTTGCACGGCGCGGTGAGCCGCGAAATGTGGCAATGCCTTTATCCCGACAAGACCGTTGATCAGGTCCCCATCGGCCATGTCACCAACGGTGTCCACGTCGCCGGTTGGATGAAGGGCACCGTGCGCCGCTTCTGGCGCAACAAACTCAGCGTCGCCCACGAGCATCCCGACACCTCGACGACCGAGACCACACGCTTCTGGAAGAGCAAGCCCTCGATTGATTGGGAGCGCGAAATCAACTCGCCCGAATTCTGGTCGCGCATGGCCGATCCCACGTTCATCTCCGACGAGGAACTTTGGTCGCTGCGCTACCGGTTGCGCCGCGAGTTGATTGAGTTCTCCCGCCGCCGCCTGTTGCTTCAGGGCCAGCGTCTCACGCAGGGCGACTTCATCACCTTCGACCACATGCTGAATCCCGACGCGCTGACCATCGGCTTCGCGCGTCGCTTCGCCACCTACAAGCGCGCCCCGCTCATCTTCCAGCAGTTCGCGAACATCGTGAAGCTCGCGCATGACAAGCAGCGCCCGGTGCAGTTCATCTTCGCGGGCAAGGCGCATCCGCGCGACGACGAAGGGAAGAAGTTCATCCAGCACATCATCCACCTCAGCAAGTTCAGCGACCTCAAGGGCCACCTGTTCTTCATCGAGAACTACGATGTCCACGTTGCCCGCCAGATGGTTTCCGGCTGCGATATTTGGCTCAACAATCCGCGCCGCCCGCTTGAGGCGTCCGGCACGAGCGGCATGAAGTGCGGCTCCCACGGCTGCCTGAACATGAGCATCATGGATGGCTGGTGGCGCGAGGGCTACGACGGCACCAACGGCTTCTCCATCGGTGACGACACCCATCCCGCGAGCATCGACGAGCAGGACCGGCGCGACAGCGAGAACACCTTCAAAGTGCTGACCGAGGAAGTCATTCCGTGCTTCTACAACCGCGACGCCACCGGCATCCCGCGCCAATGGCTGGGCAAGGTCCGGCGCGCGATGACCACGCTGGTGCCGCAGTTCAGCACCTGGCGTATGGTGCAGGAATACACGCAGAAGTTTTACCTGCCGAAGTAGCCCGCCGCTCTTCGCTCGTATTCCCGATCATGCTCCTGCTCCTCAGCGACAACGGACGGGGAGAGATTAAGAGAATCCCCTAAACTTCAAGCAGGTTGAAGCTGCTGTGGCGTGAACCAATGTCGCCACATGAAATGCCCCGTCGATCAAAACCCGTTGCACGAGGCGGAACGTGGTGGATTCAAATTGGCCGCCTGCACCGACTGCCACGGACTCTGGCTCACCCGCGAGTCGCTCAAGCAGGCCTTTGCCTCGCATCGGCCGGCGGAGAAGCTGGATGCGTCCGAGCTTCAGCCCCCGCGTATCCGGCCCGCCAAAACCAGAAACTGTCCCTCCTGTTCATGTCAGCTCGCTCCCCGCTGGCTTCATGGCATTGAAATTGATGTCTGCCAGCAATGTCACGGTGTCTGGCTGGATGCGGGTGAGTTGCGGGCCATCATCGCCAGCCACCGGCAGCGCAACGAAACGGGACCGGCAGCGGGCTTGAAGGCCGCGCCGAATCAGCGCAATTCTCGCTGGTATGACGCGTTGGACATCCCTGCCGATGCTGACTTTCTCCTCGCGATTGGCAATGGGCTCGGCGAGTTCGCCGATGGAAGTTTGGAAGCATCCAAAGCCGTGGCGGAGTTTTTGGGCGAGGCGTTGTCCTTGCTGGACTGGTAGCACCTCTCAGAGCCGACGCGCAAAAGGCACTTTCCTGTCACAAAGCCAGTGCTCCTCACCGGTCACCGCGCGGGTCAAACGCGTCCCGCAGGCCATCCCCGAAGAAGTTCAACGCCAGCAGCGTGCTCACGAGCACCGTGCAGGGGAAGACCAGTAGCCACCAGTAGATGCGGATGGGGTTGATTTGCGCCGCGCCGTCCGCGATGAGCGAGCCAAGGCTGGCCTGCGGCGGCTGGATGCCGAGGCCGAGGTAGCTTAGGAATGACTCGTAGAGGATGATGGCCGGCACGAGCAGCATCAAATACACGATGATGATGCCGGTGATGTTCGGCAGGATGTGGCGGAAAAGGATTTGCGTGTGCGTCGCGCCCAGCGCGCGGCTGGCGTCCACGAACTGCCGCGTGCGCAGCGACAGCACCTGCCCGCGCACGATGCGCGCCATCGTGAGCCACGACACCGCGCCCAGCCCGACGAAGAGGCCGACGAACTTCGCCGTGTCGCGCATTGTCACTGTGAGTTTCCCGGCGGATTGCAGTTTGTCCAGCGCACCGTGCAAGGTGGTGATGAGCACGATGACGAAGATGATACTGGGCAGCGAATAGAGCACGTCCACCACGCGCATCAGCCAGGCGTCCCACCGCCCGCCAAGGTATCCCGCCACCGCGCCCCACAGCACGCCGATGACGAGGCTCACGCACGCGCCCACCGCCCCGACCAGCAGCGACACTCGTGCTCCATAAATCACCCGGCTGAAGATGTCGCGTCCGTGGATGTCCGTGCCGAACCAATGCTTGCCGCTCGGGGGCGCGAAGAGTTCGGGAGAGTGCTCGTTCGGCGTGTGAAGGCCAGCGGAGAGAAAGCCCGGCATCGCCTTGGCCACTGTGGGCGACGACAGCACCGGCCAGAGCAGGATCACGCCGAGCAGCGCCACGAGCAGCACGCCGCACGCGGAGGCGAACTTGTTCTTCCGAAACCGCCGCCACGCTCGTTGGTTCGGACTAAGCGACTCGCTGACCGCCGTCTGCTGGGTGCTGACCGCTGCTTCCTCACTCATACTTCACCCTCCGGTCCAGATAGCTGTAGCCCACGTCCACGAGCAGGTTCAGAACGAGCAGCAGCGTCGCGTAGAGCAGCACGAGGCCGATGACCATTGGGTAGTCGCGGTTCAAGGAGCTGTTCACCATGAACACGCCGACGCCGGGAATTTGAAACAAGTTCTCCACAATGAACGACCCCGTCAGCAAGTCCGCCAGCAGCGGCCCCGAGTAGGACACCACCGGCAGGATGGCGATGCGCAGCGCGTGCTTGAGCAGGACGGTCGTGTCATCGAGGCCCTTCGCGCGCGCGGTGACTATGTAGTGCTCGTGCAACGTCGTGAGCATCCCCTCGCGCATCAGGCGCGCAACGCGGCCCGAGAAGTAGAGTCCGAGCGTGAGCGTCGGCAGAATGACGTGTGCGGGCGAAGTCCACAGCGCCACCGGCAGCAGCCGCCACTGAATCGCCAAGCCCATGACGAGTAACGGCCCCACCACCAGCGCCGGCACGCACACCGCGAGGATGGCGAGGAAGCTCCCGGTGTAATCCCCCCACTCCCCGCGCCTCGCCGCCGACCAGAAGCCTAGCGGAATCCCCACGCCCAGCGACAGTGCGAACGCCATCCCACCCAGCGCCACCGACACCGGCAACCCCTGCGCGATGATGTCCGTGACCGTGTGGTTGCGATACTTGAAGGACGGCCCGAAGTCGCCTTGCAGCACGCCGCCGATGTAGCGGAGGTATTGCTGCCACCACGGTTCGTCGAGGTGATACTTGGCCTCGATGGCGCGCTTGATTTCCGCCGTGGCCGGCGCGCGTTCCTTGTCGAACGGCCCGCCCGGCGCGAGCTTCAACAGCGCAAACGCCAGCACGCTGATGAGCAGCAGAAGCGGGAGCAGGAAGGCGGCGCGTTTGGCGAAGTAGAGCACGACGGGGAAAGTGGTTAGTAATTAGTGATTAGTCGGAGGCGTTACTTGTCGTGTTTGAAGGCGCGTTTGCCCAAGAGAGGAATGCCCGGATGATTTCTTCCAACATCAAAGGGCCACCGTGGCCCTCGAACTTGTCATTCACGACCTCGCAGTGAATCCAGTTGCGCTTGTCCTCCAAACGCTTGATTGACGGAAATGGCCTACGCGCAAGCGATGTTCCCTTGAGGTCAATACGAACGCTCCAACCCGGGTTGTCGAGCGTTTCAATCTTGATGCCAAGCTGATGTTCCCAGTCGCCATCACACTGCGAGCGATACCACTTTTGCAGCTCTTGGATGGGACTCATGCTCATGCGTGCGACAATAGACTAATTACTAATCACTTCTTACTTTTGGCTCCGCTTCCGAATCGTGTGGATGGGGTGTTCATCGAGCAGGTTCGCGTGGATGCCCTCAATCTTCTTCGGGTCGTAGAAGTTGACGCCGGCGTAGAACCAGAGCGGGACGATGGGCAGGTCGTCGCGGATGAGGAGCGTCTCGGCCTGGCGGAGGAGCGCGGCGCGTTTCTTCGGGTCGGTCTGGAGGTTGGCGGTGCGGATGAGGTTGTCGTAGGCCGGATTTGACCAGCCGGTGCGGTTGTTGCCGTTGCCGGTCATGAACATGTCGAGGAACGTGTTCGGGTCGTTGTAATCGCCAATCCAACTGCTGCGCGAGAGGTCGTAGTCCAGCGCGCTCTGGGCGTTGTAATAAACCTTCGGCTCCATCGCGCGCAGCTCCATCTTTACGCCGAGTTCCTTGCGCCAAATCTCCTGCAACTCCACGCCCACCTGCTCATCGAGCTTGTCGGTCTTGAAGAGGTAATGAAACGGCGGGAAGTCCTTGCCGCCGGGGAAGCCGGCTTCGGCGAGAAGCTTGCGCGCCTGCTCGGGGTCGTAGCCCCAGCCCTCGGGCGGCTCATAGACGCCCATGCCCTTCGGCGTGAAGTGCGAGGTCGGCGTCTCGCCGCTGCGGACTATTTTGGAGGCGAGCTTCTGCCGGTCCACGGCGAGGGCGAAGGCCTTGCGCACGCGCACATCGGTGAAGGGCTTGCGCTTCACGTTGAAGCGGAAGAAGTAGGTGCCGAGGTAGTCAAACTTGTGGCAGTCGGGGCGTTTGCCGAGCACGTCCATGAGTTCGTTCGGCACGAGGTTCTTGTCCCAAATCACGTCCGCCGCGCCGGTCTCGTAGAGGTTCAGCGCGGTGGTGGAGGACTTGATGGGGAGGAAGTCCACGAGTTCGCTGCGGATGTTCGGGGCATCCCAGTGGCGCGCGTTGCGACGGAGGCGAACGCGGTCGTTGAGCCGCCAGAACTCCAGTGTGTAAGCCCCGTTGCACGGCACCGGCTGGGTGAGGAGCCAACGGTCACCGTGCTTCTCAAGCCAGAAGCGCGGCACGACCGCGAGCGTCGGGAACGCGCAGAGGTCGAGGAAGAAGGCGGTCGGGCCGATGAGTTCCACGCGCAGCGTGTGCGGGTCGAGCGCGCGGACAGCGATGTCTTCGGGCGTGAAAGGCTTGCCGGTGGCGGCGTTGGTCTTGCCGGTGGAGTAGTCCTCGGCACCCTTGATGAAGAAAAGCTGGCTGGCATATTCCGCGCCGGTCATGGGGTCGAGCGCGCGTCGCCAGGACCAGACGACATCGTCCGCCGTGATGGGCTGGCCGGTGGACCAGACGGCGTTCGTGCGGAGGTGGAAGGTGTAAATCGCACCGTCGGGCGACATGTCCCAGCGATGCGCCAGCGCGGGTTCGGCGGTTGCGTTCTTGCCTTCGAGACGCGTGAGCCCCTCGAAGAGCGCCTTCACGATGCGCATCTCGGTCTGCGTGGAGATGATGGCGGGGTCGAGCGAGTCCGGTTCCGCGCCGTTGACGAGGACGAGGTCGGCGGGCGGTTCGTTGCGCGTGCAGCCGCTCAAAAAAAGCAGGCAAACGGCAAACGGCCAAAGGAAAAACGCCCGGAGAGGTCGTCTCGGGGCGTTCAGCTCGTTCGGCATGGGGCCGAGATTATTTTTTCACCGGCGGGGTTGTCGAGGGCGCAGTCGTCGGGGCGGGTGCTTTTGGAGCTGCGTTGGTGACGGTGACGGCCGGGGTCTTGGTGGCCGGCGCAAGGTTGGTCAGAATTGTTTGAGGCGGTGGCACGATACCGGGCGGCGGTGGGGTGAGGGTCGTCGGAGTTGATTGCTTGGCGGGCGGGAGGACCGAGGCCGCGCCGGCTTTCTTCAGCTCTTCGCGCACGCTGCTGCCGGCTTTGCGGGCTGCGCCGCCCATGACGTAGAGCACAAGGCACAGGCTGAGGAAGATGCCTGCGGCATATTTCGTGAGTTTCGTGAGCGCGTTGCCGGACCCGGCACCGAAGAGTGCGTCAGTAGCACCGCCGCCAAAGGCCTGGCCAACGCCGGCTTCCTTTTTCGGCAACTGCACGAGGATGAGAAGGATGAGGAGCAGGCTGTCCAGCACGAGGACAGCGGTCAAAAGTCCGGCAACAAAACTCATAGTCTTTTCTTTCAGCTAACTGGTTTCAGCGAACCACAACCGGTTCTTCAAATCGAATTCTTAATGATGTCCGCAAAGTCGCGCACCGTCAGCGCCGCGCCGCCCACGAGCGCGCCGTCCACATCGGGCTGGCTCATCAACTCGCGCGCGTTGCCGGGCTTCACGCTGCCGCCGTATTGGATGCGGACGCGCTTGGCCGTGGCGTCATCGAACATGTCAGCCAGCACGCGACGGATGAACGCATGCACATCCTGCGCCTGCTGCGTGGTCGCGGTCTTGCCGGTGCCGATGGCCCAGACCGGCTCGTAGGCGACGACCACTTCCTCCATCTGCGCCTTTGTCAGCCCGGCGAGGCTGCCGCGCACCTGCGTCTCGACGACCTGCTCGGTCTTGCCGGACTCGCGGTCCTCCAGCTTTTCGCCAACGCAGACGATGGGCTTGAGTGATGCGGCGAGCGCGGCGGCGGCCTTCTTCGCGATAAGGGGATCGCCCTCCAGTTGAAATTGGCGGCGCTCCGAGTGGCCGAGGATGACGTAGCGGACGAGAAATTCTTTGAGCATCCCGGCGCAAATCTCACCGGTGTGCGCGCCGAAGTTGTGCTCGCTCATGTTCTGCGCGCCAAGGCGGAGATTGGAGCCGTCAATGGCCTTGGACACCGATTCCAGCGCGGTGAACGGCGGGCAGACGACGATGTCCACTTCCTTCACGTTCGCGAGTTCGCGCTTGAGGCCGTCCACGAGGGCCAGCCCCTCGGCGACGGTTTTGTTCATCTTCCAGTTGCCGGCGATGATGAGTTTGCGTTCTTTGTCCATCGTTGAGGGAGTTAAAGTCAGTTTGCGAAATTACTTGTTCGTCAGTGCCGCCAAGCCGGGCAGCGCCTTGCCTTCGAGAAATTCCAGGCTCGCGCCGCCGCCGGTGCTCATGAACGTCACTTGGTCGCCGAGGCCGGCTTGGTTCAGCGCTTTCACACTGTCGCCGCCGCCGATGATGGTTTTCGCGCCGTGCATCTGCGTGGCCTCGACCACCGCGCGGGCCACGACGTTCGTGCCCTCGGCGAAGCGCTTGTCCTCGAACATGCCCATCGGGCCGTTCCACAGCACCGTCTTCGCGCTGCGCACGACCGCCGCGTAACGCGCCGCCGTGGCGGGGCCGATGTCAAAGCCTTCGTCAGCGTCGGCAATGTCTGCATCCGCGTTCACGCGGGGGTTGGTGAACTCAAAAACGGGCCGCCCCTTCTTGTTGAGCTTGCCGGTGTCCACGGGCGTGGCGACGACGTTGTCGGTGGGCAGGAGGAACTTCACGCCCCGGTCGGCGGCCTTGGAGAGGGCGCGAACGGCGGTGCGGGTGGCATCAGGCTCGACAAGCGACTTGCCGACGCCGTAGCCCATCGCGAGCTTGAAGGTGTAAGCCATCGCGCCGCCGATGAGAATCGTGTCCGCCTTCTCCAGCAGTCGGTCAATGACGAGAATCTTGTCCGAGACTTTCGCACCGCCGAGGATGACCACGAACGGCCGGGCCGGGGTTTCCAGTTCATCACCCAGGAACTTCAGCTCGCGCTCCATGAGCAGGCCGGCCGCACACTGGCCGCCGCGCTGGGCGACGATGCGCGCCACTCCTTCGGTGCTCGCGTGCGCCCGGTGCGCCGCGCCAAACGCGTCGTTCACATAGAGGTCCGCGACTTTGGCGAGCTGCTCGGAAAACGCGGGGTCATTCGCCTCTTCCTGATCGTAGTAACGGGTGTTTTCCAGCAGGAGAATGTCCCCTTCCTTTAGCGCACCGGCAGTCTTCTCCACCTTCTCGCCGATGCAGTCGTCCACGAAAGCAACGGGCCGGTTGATGAGGTCCGCCAGCTTGGCCGCGACCGGCCGCAGCGACATGGACGGCTCGCGCTTGCCCTTGGGCCGACCGAGGTGCGCGGCGAGGATGACGCGGGCGCCGCCAGCCACGAGCAGGTCGAGCGTGGGAAGGGTTTCTTTGATGCGCGTGGCATCGTTAATGACCATCTGCCCGTCCTTCTCCTCCATGGGGACGTTGTAGTCCACGCGCACAAAGACGCGCTTGCCACGCACATTCAGGTCTCGGACGGTTAGTTTCGCCATAAAGAGACGCGGAGCATAACGAACGGCGGAACTCAGTCAATTCGTGGTTTTGCGCCCTCCGACAAGCCGTTGAGCGCCATGTATATGCCCGCTCAGGCCAGATGGAGCAGGCTGACTTCGGGCCGGCAGTTGAAACGGACGCCGTGGAGGTTGCCCACTCCGCGCGTGGTGAAGATCCAGCGGTCCCGCCAGCGGTTCAGGCCGGCGACATAGCGATGATCGCGCACCGGGGCGAACGGCGTGCCCAGCCAGGGCAGGCGGAGCTGGCCGCCGTGGGTGTGCCCGCACAAGGCTAAATCCCAGCGGAAGCCGGCCACGGCATCCTTGCCGTCGGGATTGTGCATGAGCAAAACGGTGCAGGCATCTGATGACTTGCCGTTGAACGCCTCCTCCCCGCGCATCTCTTCAGCCCATAGGTCACCGACGCCTACCAGACGGATTTGGCGATCACGCACGGTGAGTTCCTGCGACTGGTTCAGCAGCACCTTGATTCCACTGGCGGCGAGGCAGTTGCGGACAGCGGTGTGATCCGCATGGCCGCGATAGGAGGGGCGGGCCGCCCATTTGCCGCCATCATGGTTGCCCAGGCAGGCGAAGACGGGCGCGGCTGCGGCCAACGGCTTCAACACCGCCGCATAGGCTTCAAAACTGGTGAAATGCTTGGTGATGAAGTCGCCCGTGAGGCAAATCAAATCAGGCCGCTCCGCAAGTCCAAGCCGCACTGCCTCGCTGACGAATTTCAGCGGCACACAGGCCGAGGCGTGCAGGTCCGAAAGGTGCAAGATTCGAATGGGTTTTGCTTCGGAGGGCCGGGTCGGAACCACCTGATGCGTGACTTCCAGCCAGCGGGGCTCGCACAGCCGGGTGTAAGCCGCCACCGCCCCGCCCGAGAGCCCCAGCAAACCCAGCGCCCACAACCAGCGCCGCCGCCGCAGTGTAGTCGGCGAGAGGGCCACCCTGGCGACAGGCTCGGTCATGGGCGGATCAGGCGCGCACCGGAGACCGGGGCTGGCCCAGGACGTGGTTCTTGATGATGTCGTAAGCGGCAGTCGAATCGAGCTGCGCGGCTGGGAGATGATTGTGCAGCTCGGTGATCAGCACCGGCCACTCGGCGGGGTTTGCCGGCCGGCAGCCGTGCGAGCCTTTGACTAGGCTGGCATCCAGCGGGATTACGTCCATCAACATGCGGAAGCCAAGTTTCTTGCGCAGCAGTTTGCCGGCGACTTTGAGTTTGGGCGTGCGGAGCTTGGGGTCAATTAACAGCTCCACCGGGTCGTATCCGGGCTTGCGGTGGATGTCCACACACCGGGCGAAATCCGGCGCGCGCTTGTCATCGAGCCAGTAGTAATAGGTGAACCACGCGTTCTCCTTCGCCACGGCGATGAGGTCGCCGGCGCGCGGGTGGTTGATGCCGACGGCGGCCTTCTCCTTCTCGGCCAGCACGGCGGCGACGCCCGGCGTGAATTCCACCGCCGACCGCACCTGATTGGTGATGGCGGGATCGTTGACGTAGATGTGCGCGATCTGGTGATCCGCCACGGCAAAGGCACGGCTGGCTCCGGCGTCGAGCAGTTCGCGGCCCAGCTCCTCCTTCACGGTCAGCCAGCCCTGCTCGCGAAACATCCGGTTGAGGTGGATCGCCTGATCCACCTGCGAGATGCCGTATTCGGAGAGAAGGATGACCTGCACCCCGCGCTTCTCGAAGAAGAGGATCAATTCGTGGACCAAGTCGTCCACCAAGCGGAGGTCCTGGAGGATGTCCGGATGTTTTGGCCCCAGGCGCTGGAGGTTGTAGTCGAGGTGCGGCAGATACACCAAGTTCAGCGTGGGTTTGAACTTCTTCTCCACCCACTTGGCTGACTCGGCGATCCAGCGTGTGGCGCAGTCGGGCGCTCCAGCCGGCGACTGCACGCCTGCGCCGGGACCCCAGAAACCAGCGAAGGGAAACTCCCCCAGCTCGCGTTTGATGTCGTCGCGGATCGTATAGGGCCAGGTGTAAATGTCGAAAACCTTGCGGCCGTCCGCCGGATACATCGGGCGCGGCGTGATCGAGTAATCCGCCGTGGAATACATGTTATACCACCAAAACAGCTTCGCGCAGGTGAAGCGATGATCCAGCGCGCGGAGCTCATCCCAGAGCTTTCGGCCGTGGACCAGGTGGTTGGACTGCTTCCAAAACTGCACTTCCGCCAGCTCGCGATTATACCAGCCATTGCCCACGATGCCGTGCTGCGCTGGCGGCGTGCCGGTGAGGTAGTTGGACTGCGCAGTGGTGGTGACCGCCGGGAAAGCCGGGCGGAGGTTGACGATCGCGCCGCGCTTTCGGAAAGCGGTGATCCGGGGAATTCGATCACCCAGCAGCGATTCAGTCAGGCCGACGACGTTGAGGACGACGGTGCGGTTCATTGGCCGCATCCTGCCAACCTCAACTCACCGCCGCGACGATTTTCCGCGACCGGGCTGCGTGCCGCTCCTGCAGACGCTGGATGGATTCAACGACCTTCGGCAGGTTCATCTCATGCATTTCGATGCCTTCACCGATGGCTTGTAGCAACGTGATGGTCAGCTCGCCGCCGAGGTGCTCGCGGAACTCCGTGAGCCCGGTGAGCACCATCAGGTTCCCATCCGAATCGGTGTGCAGCAGCTCGGAGGCAAATAGGTCGAAGCCCAGTTTTTCCAGCAGCGCCAGCACTCGCTCCGCGCTTGCGGCGTCGAGCAGGCCAATCTTCTTCGCGTAGAGCACGTCCAGTGCGATACCAATGGCGACGGCCTCGCCGTGGCGGAGTTTGTATTCGGAGAGCTGCTCCAGTTTGTGCGCCGCCCAATGTCCGAAGTCCAGCGGGCGCGCGCTGCCGAACTCGAAGGGGTCGCCGCTCGTGGCGATGTGGTTCAAGTGCAGCTCGGCGCAGCGGTAGATGAGCCGCTGCATCGCCGCCGGCTCGAACCCGGCGAGCGCCTCCGCGTCTCGCTCAATGCTGTTGAAGAACTCCGCGTCGCGGATGCACGCGACCTTCACGGCCTCGACGTAGCCGGCGCGCTGGTCACGCGGCGTCAGCGTGGCGAGCAGTTGGAAGTCGTTGATGACGGCGAACGGCGGGCAGAACGTGCCGATGAAGTTCTTCTTCCCAAACGCGTTGACGCCGTTCTTCACGCCCACGCCGGAGTCGTCCTGGCTCAGAGTCGTCGTCGGGATGCGGACGTGGCGGATGCCGCGGTGCGCGGTGGACGCCGCGAGGCCGACCATGTCCAGCAGCGCGCCGCCGCCCACGCACAGCAAGTAGGCGTGGCGGTCAATGTGGTAGCGGTCAATCTGCGAGTGGATCTCCGAAACGTGGAAGTAGGAGTTCTTCACCCGCTCGCCGCCCTCGATGACGATGGGCGAGCGCACCAGTTCCAGCGCGTCGCCGTGAGTGGCGAAGTAGTCCGTGATGGCGCGCTCTAGGCCGGGCTGGGACTTGGCAAGCGCTTCGTCCACGACGACCAACCCCTTGCGCCGCGTCGCGCCGCCGCCGCCCACGAGCACGTCGCGGAGCACGGGGTTGGCGGGGTTGAAGACGCCGTGGGTGAAATGCACCTGGTGACGCCAACTGACCTGAATTGTCCGCTCTATGCTTGGCACAGTGTGAATTTGCAGCGCGTTTGTGACGAACGCCAGCGGGGAATCATTCGCGGGGTGCCGGCCTATCGCTTGAAGGCCGCCGCCTTGGCCGACAGGTCTTTCTGCAACCGCGAGCAGACGAGATCGCACAGCTTGAACAGGGACTCGTCGGCGATGAAGTAATAGACATTGAGCCCCTCCTTACGCCGACCCAGCAGGCCCGCCTCGGTGAGCGTCTGCAAATGCCGCGATACGTTGGCCTGGGTTAGCTCCGTCTCGGACACCAGCTTGGAGACGTTTTTTTCGCCCTGCTCCAGCGCGGCAATCAGCCGCAGCCGGTTCGGCTCGCCCAGCACGCGGAAGCGGGCGGCGACGAGTTCCAGGGCCTCGGGGGGCAGCTTGTGTGCTTTCATGGCCTCACGGGGCTTGACAGTATATATATGAACATATACTCATTTAGTTGAGCCGGCGGGAAACTGGGCCGGCCCAACCGGAAACGCAATATGAAAATGGAAAACGCCATCCGCATCCTCGCCGGTACCATGGTCCTCCTCAGCCTGGCGCTCGCGCACTTCGTTAACCACCACTGGCTCTGGCTCGCCGCCTTTGTCGGCGTGAACCTGATTCAGTCCGCGCTCACCGGCTTCTGCCCGGCGTGCAACATCCTCCGCCGGTTCGGGGTGGGGCGCGCCCAGCCGGGCGGCGACTGCTGCGGGCCAAAGTGCGGTGAATGACCGCCAAGCCTGAGTCTGGCCGGGACCGTCCGCCGGCTTGACAATGTGCGGGCCGACAGACGACTGACACCCCACGCCATGATCGCCACCCGCACCATCACGAACAGCTATCAGGACTTCCAGTTGCTGGAGTTGAGCAAACTCCTGCACCGGACGGAGGGCCGGGGACCGTTCATGGTCGTGCAGGAAGGCTGCGCGCCGGACGACTCCAGCTCGCGGCATTGCAGTTTCGTCCTGACCCATCGCGGGACGTGGCTGCACTACTATCTTTACCTCGCGCTGCCGGAGGCGGTGCGTCGCGTCGCGATGTTCGACACGGTGGCGGATGTCTTCGCCCGTGCGGAAGCCATGCCCGCCCGCGTCAAGGTCGAGGATGCCATGTCCTTGCAGGAACTGCTGCGTGACGAGGGCTTCGAACCGGCCACTGGCGATGAGCAAGGGCGCGTGCTCTTCGAGGAATTGAAACGCCGTCATCCGGGTGAGCCGCTGCCCAGACAGGAGTTGAAGTCATGAAACTTGTTTTTCCACTACTCGCAGTCGCGCTGTTTACGGCGTGCAAGCGGCACGAAGCGCCCGCGTCGTCTTCCGCGCCGCCTCTGTCCGCCGCCGTCGTGCGGGTGCAAAAGGTCGAGTCGCAGCGGCGCATGGCCGTGGAGGAAATCGTCGGCACCGTGCGGCCCAAGCTGTCCGCCGCCGTGTCCGCGAAGGTCAGTGGCGGCATTGAGCGGATGCTCGTCGCGCCGGGGCAGGCGGTGAAGGCCGGCCAGTTGCTCGTGCAGCTCGACGCGCGCGAGATTCAGGCGCGGCTCGACCAAGCCACGGCCTTGCGCGAGCAGACGGCGAAGGACTTGCAGCGCTTCCAAAAGCTCATCGCAGATAAGGCGGTGACGCAGCAGGAGTTCGATGCCGTGCAAGCCCGCCAGCGCGTGGCTGCCGCTGCGGTTAGCGAGGCGGAGACGCAGCTTGGCTACACGAAGATTCTCGCACCCTTCGACGGCGTCATCACGCACAAGCGCGCTGATGTGGGCGACCTCGCCACGCCGGGCCGCGCGTTGCTGGAGCTGGAAAATCCCGCCGCCCTCCGTCTCGAAGCCGACGTGCCGGAGGCGCTGCTCGCCAGTATCAAGCTCGGCGACCGACTGCCCGTCCACATCGCCGCGTTGAAGGCGGAGCTGTCCGGCAGCATCAGTGAGATTGCCCCCGCCGCCGACGCGGGCAGTCGCACGTTCCTTGTGAAGCTCGACTTGACCGCGACCTCCGGCCTACGCAGCGGACAGTTCGGACGCGTCGCCATTCCCGTCGCCGAGGTGAACGCGCTTCGCGTGCCCGCCAGTGCGGTCGTCGTGCGCGGGCAGATGGAGCTGGTCTTCGTCGTCGCCGGCCAACAGGCGCAGATGCGGCTGGTGAAAACCGGAAAGCGGCTCGGACCCGAGATTGAAATCGTCTCCGGCATCAGCTCCGGTGAATCGCTGGTGGTGGAAGGCGTGAGTGCATTGACCGACGGCCAACCGTTGCAGGTGAAGCCATGAGCGCCGGCGCACCAACTCCCCATTCGCTTGGCATCGCTGGCCGCATCGCGCGGGCGTTCATTGATTCCAAGCTCACGCCGCTCATCATTGTCACCTCGGTGCTGCTCGGCATCGCCGCCATCGTGCTGCTGCCGCGCGAGGAGGAGCCGCAAATCAAGGTGCCGATGATTGACGTGCTCGTCGCGATGCCCGGCTTCAGCGCGAAGGAAGTCGAGGAGCGCGCCACGCGGCCGATGGAAAAGCTGCTCTGGGAAATCTCCGGCGTGGAATACCTCTACTCGACCTCGCGCCCCGGCGAGTCGCTCGTCATCGCGCGCTTCAAGGTCGGCTCCGACCCGGACGCGAGCCTCGCACGCCTCACCGAGAAGCTGCGCTCGAACTTCGACCGCATCCCGCACGGCGTCACGTGGCCGCTCATCAAGCCCCGGAGCATTGACGACGTGCCCATCCTCGCGCTCACGTTTCACAGCGCGCGCTATGACCATCTCACGCTGCGTCGGCTCGTCGCGCAGGTGGACGACGCGGTGAAGCAGGTGCCGCTCGTGGCGGAAACCACGCTCATCGGTGGCGCGCGCCGCGAAGTCCGCGTGCTGCTCGACCCCGCGAAGCTCGCCGCGCGCAACCTCTCCCCCGCCGGCCTCGTGCCGATGCTGCGGCAGGCGAACCGCCAGTATCGCTCCGGCGAACTCACAGCGGGCAACCAAGCCGTGGTCATTGAGACCGGAGCGTTCCTGCAAAGCGCGGAGGACGTGGGCAACGTCGTGGTGGGTGTGTTCAGCGGAAAGCCCGTCTATCTCCGCGAAGTCGCCGACGTGCTGGATGGCGCGGAGGAGCCGGCGAACTACGTCTTCTTTGGCAGCGGTCCCGTCGAGCAACCCGCCGTCACCCTCTCCATCGCCAAGCGCCCCGGCGCGAACGCCATCTCCGTCGCCGAGGATGTGCTGCGCAAAGTCGAGTTGCTCAAGGGCACCGTTATCCCACGCGACGTGGAAGTCTCCATCACCCGACACTACGGCAAGACCGCCGCTGAGAAATCCAACGAGCTGCTGCTGCACATGTTCATCGCGGTGGCCGGAGTGTCCGTGCTCATCTGGCTCACGCTGGGCTGGCGCGAATCTGGCATCGTGGCGGTGGCCATCCCGGCGACGCTCGCGCTCACGTTGCTGGTCTTCTACCTCTACGGTTTCACGCTGAACCGCATCACGCTCTTCGCGCTCATCTTCAGCATCGGCATCCTCGTGGACGACGCCATCGTCGTGGTCGAGAACATTGTCCGCCACTTCCACCTGCCGCAGAACAAGGGCCGCAACTGGAGCGACATCGCGATCGAGGCCGTGAACGAAGTGGGCAATCCGACCATCCTCGCGACCTTCGCGGTCATCGGCGCGGTGCTACCGATGGCATTCGTCGGCGGGCTGATGGGGCCTTACATGCGGCCCATCCCGGTCGGCGCGAGCGCGGCGATGGGGTGGTCGCTGGCGATTGCGTTCATCGTTACGCCGTGGGCGGCCGTGCGGATGCTGCGGTGGGGGAAGAAGTATTCGCAGCTCACCGAAGGCGTGCCGGCTAACGCGGAAGGCCAGCAGCCACACCTGCACTCCGAGCACCCCGAAGACTTCTTTACCCGCCTTTACCGCAGCGTCATGGGTCCGCTGCTCTCGCATCGTGCGTGGCGTTGGGCCTTCCTCGCGGTCATCAGCGGCCTGCTCCTCGCGGCGATGGCGACGGTTGGCGTCGGCTGGGTGAAGGTGAAGATGCTGCCGTTCGACAACAAATCGGAGTTCCAAATCATCCTCAACATGCCCGAGGGCAGCGCGTTGGAACGAACCGCGCAGGCCGCGCGCGAAATCGCCGCTGCCGTGCGCACGGAACCCGAGGTGACAGACTACCAGATTTACGTGGGCACCGCGTCGCCGTTCAACTTCAACGGCCTTGTGCGCCACTACTTCATGCGGCGTGGCGCGAATGTCGCGGACATCCAGGTCAACCTCGTCGGCAAACAGGAGCGCAAGGCGCAGAGCCACGACATCGCCAAGCGCGTGCGACCGCAGGTCGCGGCCATCGCGGCGAAGTTTGGTGCTCGGGTGGCGATTGCCGAGGTGCCGCCCGGCCCGCCGGTGTTGCAAACACTCGTGGCAGAAATCTACGGTCCGGACGAAGCGACACGACACACCACCGCCCGACAGGTGCGCGACATTTTCACGAGCACGCCGGGCGTCGTGGACGTGGACTGGTATTTGGAAGCCGACCAGCCGAAGACGCGCTTCGTGATTGATAAGGAAAAGGCAGCGCTCCACGGCATCAGCGCCGAGACGATTTCGCAGACCCTGCGCATCGCGGTCGGCGGCGAGTCCGTGGATCTCATGCACCTGCCGCGTGAGAAGGAGGACGTGAATCTCGTGCTCCAACTGCCGCGTTCCGCCCGGACTTCTCCGGAGGAACTACTCGCGTTGCGCGTGCGCTCCGGCGACGCCAACGCACTTCCCGAGCCGGGCACCGGCGGCGCGGCTCCGCTAGTGCCGCTGCGCGAGCTCGTGAAGGTGGAGCAGACCCTTGAGGACAAGAGCATTTACCACAAGAACCTCATGCCGGTGACCTACGTCATCGGCGATGTGGCGGGTGTGATCGAGAGTCCGGTCTATGCGATCTTCGAAATGAACAAGAAGCTGAACGCGCTTGGGCTGGGCCTCTACAACGCCACGATGCCCTTCTCCGACGTGCGGCCCGCGATGAAGTGGGACGGCGAGTGGCACATCACGCTCGAAGTCTTCCGCGACCTTGGCCTCGCGTTCGGCGCGGTGTGCATCCTGATCTATGTGCTGATGGTCGGCTGGTTCCGGTCGTTCCTCACGCCACTGATCGTGATGGCGGCGATTCCGTTCTCACTGGTGGGCATCCTGCCGGCGCACGGGGGAATCGGCGCGTTCTTCACGGCCACCTCGATGATCGGCTTCATGGCGGGCGCCGGTATCGTGGTGCGCAACTCCATCATTCTCGTGGACTTCATCGAGCAGCGGCTGCGCGAGGGAATGCCGCTGGCGGAGGCGGTCGTGGACGCGGGCGCGGTGCGCTTCCGCCCGATGCTGCTGACGGCGATGGCCGTGGTGGTGGGCGCGGCGGTGATCCTCGCGGACCCGATTTTTCAAGGCCTCGCCATCTCGCTGATGGCCGGGGAAATCGCCTCGCTCCTCATCAGCCGCATGGCCGTGCCGGTGCTTTACTTCATGGCAAATAACAAGAAGTGAGGGCGCCGCGGCCGTTCATCGCGCGAACCAGGCATTCCCTCGTCCCCAGAGTTCCGCCATGCTGCCCGCGTGAAGCGCACGATTTACTTCGATTACAACGCCACCACGCCGCTGGACCCGCAGGTGCGCGCGGCGATGCTGCCGTTCCTCGACGAGATCTGGGGCAATGCGTCCAGCGTCCATCATGTGGGGCGGCATGCGCGGGCCTTGCTGGATGACGCGCGTGACCGGGTCGCCGCTCTGCTGGCCTGCAAATCCAGCGAGGTGGTGTTCACCAGCGGCGGCACGGAGAGCAGTAATCTGGCGATCTTTGGCACCGCGCGCCTGCGGCGAGCGCAAGGGCGGCACCTTATCACTTCCAGCGTGGAGCACCACGCCGTGCTGCACTGCTTCGATTACCTCGAAAGAAAGGAAGGCTTCACCGTCACTCGGCTGCCGGTGGACAGCACCGGCCGGGTCAGCGTGGAAGACGTGCGGCGCGCACTGCGGCCGGACACCACATTGGTGAGTGTGATGGCGGCCAACAATGAGACGGGAACCTTGCAACCGGTGGCTGAGGTGGGGGCCATCTGTCGCGAGCGGGGAGTTCTTTTTCACACCGATGCGGTGCAGTGGTTGGGCAAGGAGCCGTTCGCGAACATTCACCAGTTCAACGCCGACCTCGTCTCCATTTGCGCGCACAAGTTCCACGGGCCCAAGGGCGCGGGGGCGCTGTTCATCCGCTCGCCGTTGCTCCCAGATCCGGTGCAGTTTGGCGGCGCACACGAAAACGAGCGCCGGGCGGGCACGGAAAACCTGCCGGCCATAATTGGTTTGACTGAGGCGCTGGAGCGTTTCGTGCGCGTGCCGGTGTTTGACCGAGCCACGCTTGCCCCGCTGGCCGCACGGCTGCTGACAGCCGTGGATGCAGTGGAGGGGGCTCACTTTCGCGGGGCACGGGAAGGGCGGTTGGCGAACACCGTTTCGTTCACCGTGGAGGGCACGGACAGTATCGCGCTGATGGCGGCGTTGGACATGGAAGGGGTTTGCGCATCGAGCGGTTCGGCGTGCTCGGCGGGGTCCCTTGAGCCTTCGCATGTCATGCTGGCCATGGGCACGCCCGCAGCGCAGGCCAATGCGCTGGTGCGCTTCTCGCTCGGCCGCGACAGCACCGCTGTCGAGGTGGAAGCGGTGGCGGAACTGCTGCCGCGTGTAATTCGACAAGTGCAGCGACGCGGTTGAAACCGGCTGGCCGAAAAACGTTGGCGGGCGGCTATTTTTTCCGTTGGAGGACTAGGTGAAACTGAACTTGCGGCGTGGTGAAAAAGTCCTTGGGCCGGGCAATGCCGGGGTTGGCGGCGCACCATTCCAGCGTGTCACCGTTGAGCCGGTAGATGCCTTGGAAGGTGCCCTGTTTTTCCTTGGTGTTGCCCACGGCGTCGAAGGTCTTGGGATTGGCGTTGAGATTTAGCGTGTAGCCGGTGCCGGTGCCCAGACCGAGTCCCTTGCCATCTTTCGCGGTGAGTTTGCCGTCTTTGATGACCAGCTCCGAGATTTGCACCATGGTGGCCGAGCCGCCCTTGCCTTTGCCGGCGGGAGCACGCACGCCCCCCACCCAAGTGCCTTCCAACTTGGTGCGCTCGGCCTTCTCATCCTGACCCAGCGCGGGGATGGTGAAAGTGGCGGCGAGTAAAGCGGGCAGGAGGAGTCTGAGCGAGCTGATCTTCATGCACTGATCATGCCAAAGCAGCGGCCTCTGGCAAGCCCGGTGGCGTCACAGGGGTTCCCGCGGCGCTTGCTTTCCTCCCGGCAGCATCCCATGCTGTCCGAACCTTTGACTTGGTGTCATCGAACTCCGTCTTCCGAATGAGTCAACCGTCCGAAAACGAACTGGATCTGGAATCGCTGTTGTTGCCCGCGTGGGCCAAGCAGTCCATCGACACAAACCGCTATGCGAACTTTCGCGGCGACGAGGGCGAGCGCCCGGATCGCGGCGACCGCCGTGGCGGTCCGTCACGCGGTGCCCGCCCCGGTGGGGACCGTGGTCCGCGTCGTGACGGCCCCGGCGGGCCCCGTCCAGGGGGGGCTCGCTCTGGTGGTTCCGGGGGTCGCCCTGGTCACTCAGACCGCGACCGGCGCGATGCTCCGCGCAGCGAAGCCCCCGCTCCGTTGCCGGATTTCGACGTCAACCTTATGCCTGAGGATAAGGGTGTCGAAGGGCTGGCCCGGCAGATCAAGCTTACTGGCCGCGCCTATCCCATCTTTGACATTGCCCACCTCATCCTCAAGAAGCCCGACCGGTTCACCGTCAACTTCCGCATCGTGAAGAATGGTGCGACCGTGGCGCAGCCGCTCTTCCTCTGCAATTTGGACGACACCCTCTGGCTCTCCGAGTCGGAGGCGATGGGCCACCTCTTGGGCCGTCATTTCGCCACGTTCTACCAGACCGAGAAGATTGCCGGCGAGGCACCAAAAGGCACTTACACGTTCGTTGCCCAATGTGGCTTGAGCGGCATCGTGCTCGGCCCGCCGAACTATCATGACTATCAGGCCAAGCTGCACAAGTTGCATACCGAGCGCTTTGCCCGTATGCCCTTCGAGGGCTTCAAAGCCCGCGTCAAGATCGTCCGCGACGAGGCGGTCGTGAAGCAATGGCTGGAGAACGCCAGCTTTAAGACGGAGTTCACCGCGCTGAACATCCCCGAACCGCTTAAATTCAGCACCCGCGAGGAGGTCGAGGCTCATTTCAAGGCCACCCATCTGCCCAACCTCGTAAAATCGGTCGAAGCCCACACCCTGCTCGGGGCCAACATCGGCAACTCCGCACCGGTGCTCCGCCAGATCTTCCGCCTCGTGGTCGAGGATCAGGTCCGCTTCCCGTTGAAGCTGGTGAACACGCTCTGCACCCAGTTCAGCCGGCATGGCCTCCAGTTCTTCAAGGTCAACAAGACCATCACGCACGTTTCCGTGGCGCGGCCCACTTTTCTGGACCTCGAAACCACGCCCGTGTCCGGCAGCATCCGCCGCCTGTTGGAATACATCAACGCGACGCCAAAGTGCACGCGGCGCAAGGCCATCGAAGCCTTGGCCCCGGCTCCCGCCACTGCGGTGGCGGAGCCCACCCCCGCGCCTGTCGCCGGTGAGGCTGCGCCGGCTGCCGCGCCAGCCCTTCCGGTGCCCACGGCGGAGCAGTCAGCTTTGAACGCCGACCTTCACTGGCTGATTCATCAGGGTCATGTGATCGAGTTCGCCACTGGGATAATTGAGACCGCGAAACGGCCTCAAGTCCGCCCCCCCACCCCATCCAAGCCCGAGGGTGCTCCTCAGGCTGGACGACCGCCTCGGGCAGAACGTCGCTATCTGCCCGTGTTTTTGGGCCTGCCGACACTCTTGGGCAGCTAATCGACCGAGGTTTTCCTCGGCCAACCTTCACGGCTCACTCGTGCAGGGTGGCACCCGTGCAAAATGGGAGGGCACTCGTGTGATTTCATTCTCCCCTCCGGAAGAAACTTTGCGCACGGTTAAAGTCGGACCCACGTTAGCCGTGGGTGGGATGCGGTCGGCAAATGGAACCCCACTGTCCTTCGTGGGGTGTAAACTGCCATGCCGCCAGCGCCTGCGGAACCAAGCAAGTCCTGCTTGGCGATTTTGATGCGTCAACCCTGACCCAGCCAAAGGCCCGCAGCCCGAAACACCGCCCGCATCAAAGAAAAAACTGCCCCGGCGCGAGGCCGGGGCAGTTTGGAAAAGCCCGAAATCGGGCAGTCAGACTCTGATTAGAGCGTGTGTCCGGTGCCGGAGAGGCTGCAGGTCGGTGCGCCTGAAACGGTCGCGCCGGCCGCGTAGGCGCCGCCTCCGGGGCAGGCGGGCAGGAGCGAGCCCTTCATGTAGGCCAGCAGAGTGGCGTCGCTGACCGCGTAGGTGTCCGTGGCTACCTTCTTCTGCTCCAACGCCCATTGCTGCACCGCGCCGTCAATCTGCTTGAGATTGGCGATGCAGGCATTCTTCTGAGCGGTGGCACGTGCTTTCACGAAGTTAGGAATCGCGATCGCGGCCAGCAGGCCGATGATGGCGACGACGATCATGATTTCAACGAGGGTGAAACCAGCTTTGCGGTTGTTTTGTGTTTTCATGGTTTGGACTTTTTGGACTATGCCGCAAATCTGCGGCGTTATTTTATATGTTTTTGCTACCACTTGATCGTTCCAGACAGGAACAACCTGTTGTTTAGTCATACCACAATTCCGCCTCTTGACTAGGAAAGATTTCCAAAGGCGCTGCCCCCCCTCGGAACGCAAATGGTCCGGAGTGCGACGGTTACTCGGCTTCACTGTCCGCAGCAAATCCACCGGCCAATCGATTCGCTGCTTTCTGTTTCGGACGCTGAAGTGGCCTGAAGGCCGCGTTCCCGGGGCAGCAGGTGTGGGGCAGCAGGCTTAATTTTCAGCCTTGGATGAAACACAGATTGAACCCGGACTGGAATCTGTGTTTGATCCGCCTTCAATCCGTGGCTAAATCGCCTCTTCAATTTATGCGCCGCCTTTCCTTCCTTCTCGCCGCAATGCTCCTGGCTACTTCCTCTGTCCGCGCCGCCGCGCCCTTCGAGTTGAAGGACGGCGACCGCGTCATCTTCCTGGGCGACACGCTCATCGAGCGCGAGCAGAGCTACGGGTGGATCGAGCTGATGCTCACCACGCGCTTCCCGGACCGCAACGTCACCTTCCGCAACCTCGGCTGGAGCGCGGACCTGCCGGATGGCGAGTCGCGCCTGGGCCTCTCGCTCGCGCAAGCGGGCGTCGAGCCGACGGGCGAAGCGTGGAAGCTGCTCCAGAAACAAATCGAGGAAGCCAGGCCAACGGTGGCCTTCATCGGCTACGGCATGGCGGCGTCGTTCGCAGGCGAAGCGGGGCTGCCCAAGTTCAAGGAAGACTACAACCGGCTGCTGGATGCGATTGAGAAGATTTCGCCGGGATGCCGGTTGGTGCTCATGGGACCTATCGCACACGAGAAACTTCCCGCTCCCTTACCGGACCCCACCAAGCACAACGAACAACTTCAGCAATACTCCATCGCCATCGGTGAAATTGCGAAAGCCCGCTCCGCAGTTTTCGCCAACCTGTTTCCCTCAATGAAATCGGCTATGGAGGGCAAATTCTCCGCCCCACAACTTCTCGAGCGGACGGGGACTGAGTTCCTAACGCACGACGGAATCCACCTTAAGCCAGAAGGCTACCTGAGCCTCGGCAGCTTGCTAATGACATATCTGGACCCAGCGACTACGAGCCGCACCAATACCGCTTCATTTGGGAATGAAAACATTCTCCCAGTCATCCTTCGCAAAAACGAATTCTTCTTCCACCGCTCCCGCCCGGCGAACATGGCTTACATCTTTGGCTTCCGGAAACGTGAGCAGGGCAAGAACGCCGTCGAGATGCCACAGTTCGACCCGCTCATCGCCGCCGAGGAGAAGAAGATTCGCGAGCTGTGCAAGCACCTGAACGACGCCAACTTCAAGCCCGGCCCCGAACTCCAGCCCGCCGCGCTCCTCGGCAAGGCCGCCGCCGCCAAGCACACGCCGCAGCCCACGCCCGAGTTCACCGTGGCGGAAGGTCTCGAAGTCACGCTCTGGGCTGAGAACCCGCACCTAGCCAAGCCCATCCAAATCAACTTCGACGCGCAGGGCCGCCTCTGGGTCGCCAGCAGCGAGGTCTATCCGCAAATCGAACCCGGCCAGGCCGCGCACGACAAAATCGTCGTCCTCGAAGACACCAAGGGCGCGGGCAAGGCCGACAAGGCCACCGTCTTCGCCGACAACATGCTCATCCCGACCGGCCTCGCGCCCGGCGACGGCGGCGTGTATGTCGCGCAGAGCACGGAGCTGTTGCACTTGAAGGACACCAACGGCGACGGCAAGGCCGACGTGCGCCGCGTCGTCCTCTCCAGCTTCGGCACCGAGGACACGCACCACAACCTGCACACGCTCCGCTGGGGCCACGACGGCCGCCTTTGGATGAGCCAGTCCATCTACACCCGCAGCGAGGTCGAGACGCCCCACGGCGTCGTGCGTCTGCGCAGCGGCGGTATCTTCCGCTTCGAGCCGGCGGCGCAAAAGCTCGAGGTCGTCTTCAAGGGCTGGGTGAACAGTTGGGGCCACCAATTCGACGAGTTCGGCCAGAGCTTCATGACCGACGGCGCGGGCGGCGCCGGCATCAACTGGGGTCTCCCCGGCGGCATGTATCAGACTTACGCGCGCGCGCGTCGAATCCTCCCAAGCGTCAGCCCCGGCGGCTACCCGAAGTTCGCCAGCCTCGAAATCATCCGCAGCCAGCACTTCCCCGCCGACTGGCAGGGCCGCATGGTGACGTGCGACTTCCGCGCGAACCGGGTGACGAGTTTCAGCATCACCGAGCAGGGCGCGGCCTACATCACCAAGCAGGAGACCGACATCTGCCGCACCTCGAACAACACCTTCCGCCCGATTGACGTGAAGCTCGGGCCCGACGGCGCGCTCTACATCGCCGACTGGAGCAACCCCATCATCAACCACGGCGAAGTGGACTTCCGCGACCCGCGCCGCGACCGCGAGCATGGCCGCATCTGGCGCGTGGCGATGAAGGGCAAGCCCGCCGTGAAGAAACCGGAGTTGGCGAAAACCAGCACGAGCGCGCTGCTGAACGAACTGCTTTCGCCCAATCACTTCAACTCCTCCCAAGCCACCCGCCTGCTTGTGGAGAAAGGCACCGCCGCCGTCGCGCCCGAGCTCAAGACGTGGACTGCGAAGCTCAAGACCGAGAAGGAACAGCTCGCCGCGCTTTGGATTCACCAGTCCTTGAACATCCCCGCGCCCGAGCTGCTCACCAAGCTGCTTGCCGCGCAGGATGGCCGCATCCGCGCCGCCGCCGTGCGCGCGTTGAGCTTCGCCACCACCGCGCCCACCAAACCAGTCCTGGTCGCCGATGCAAATGGGACCGCCAGCACGTATCTCGCGGACGCCGGCGCAGCCTTTGCCGAGAGCGACACCGTCGCGCGCCTGGCCAAGCTCGTCGCCGACCCGCACCCGCGCGTCCGCATGGAGGCCGTGCGCGCACTGGCGAAGTTCCCGTCCGCCAAGTCCGCCGAGCTCGTGCTCTCCGCCGTGAACACCATCGGTGCCGACACCTTCCTCGACTACGCCGTCTGGCTCTCCATCAACGAGCTGGCGCAGCCCTTCCTCGCCGCGCTGGAGTCCGGGGCGTGGGTGCCCAACTCACCGGCCAAACAAGCGCAGCTTGAGTATGCGATGAAGGCGCTCGACCCCGCGCTCGCCGCGTCCAGCGTCGCGAAGATTCTCGCCGCCAAGCCGCTCACCAAGGACGGCTCCGGCCCGTGGATTGAACTCATCGGCGCCGCCGGCGGTCCGGCGGAAATCAACCGCCTCTGGGAGCAGGTCGTGAAGCGGGACTTCACCGACGCCGCGCTCAACCGCGCCCTCGCCGCGCTCACTTCCGCCGCGCGCCTACGCAACGTGAAACCCGCCGGGGACAGCGCGCGCGGTCTCGCGTTGCTCTCCTACGCCAACTTCCCCACCCGCGTCGCCTACGTGAACCTGCTCGGCGCGTGGAAGAATCCCGGCGCGGCCTTTGCCGAGATGATCAAGGCCGCCAGCACGGAAAACACGCCCGCCGAGGTCCGCACCGCGCTCTTCGCCGCGTTCCGCGAGCTGGGCGCGATCCCGCCCGTGCTGGGCGCGCTCCAGCCGCTGGCCGCGAAGACTTCGCCCGCGCCCGTGCGCCGCGCCGCCGCCGTCACGCTGGCCTCGCTCCAGCCCGCGAAGTTCGCCGACCTCGCGCTCGACGAGTTGGCCGAGACCAAGACCGAATCCGAGGCGCTCGACCTCTGGCGCGGCGTGCTCGCCACCAAGGGCGCGGCGAAGTCGTTTGGCGAGAAGGTCGGCAGCCGCACCACGCTGCCCCCGCACGTCGCCAGCTCCGGCCTCCGCGCCGCGCGCGAAGGCGCGCAGCCGGACCCCACGCTCGTCGCCTCGCTCACCAAGCTCGCGAACATCACCGCGCTTTCACCCGACAAGCTCACGCCCGCGAAGCTCAAGGAACTCGCCGACCTCGCTCTGAAATCCGGCGACCCCGCGCGTGGCGAGCGCGTGTTTCGGCGCGCCGAACTCGGCTGCGTCCTCTGCCACAGCATCGGCGGCGTCGGCGGCAAGGTCGGCCCGGACATGACCAGCCTCGGCGCGGCGGCCCCGGCGGATTACCTCGTCGAGTCCGTGCTGTTGCCCAACGCGAAGATCAAGGAAGGCTTCCACGGCATTAACGTCGAGACCAAAGACGACCTCGAATACAGCGGCATCCTCGTCCGCGAGACCGGGCAAGAAGTCGTCCTCCGCAACGCGCAGAACCAGGAAGTCAGCGTCGCGAAGTCCAACATCCGCAAGCGGTCCAACGCCTCGCAGTCGATCATGCCTGCCGGCCTGCTCGACACCGTCGCCGAGGCCGACCGCAACGACCTCGTCGCCTTCCTCAGCCGGCTCGGCAAGGCCGGTGACTACGACGCCAGCAAAGGCGGCGTGGCCCGCGTCTGGCAGGTGCTGCCCGTGACCCATCGCATGGATCAGGGCGGTTGGGACAAGATCACGAAGGGCGACTTCACCGCCAAGTGGACCGCGATGGAAAGCGGCATCGGCGAGCAAACGTGGAAGCCGCTGACCTCCCTAGTGAACGGCGCGTTGGCAAAGGC
This sequence comes from Akkermansia muciniphila, assembly GCA_945874145.1. GTDB lineage: Bacteria > Verrucomicrobiota > Verrucomicrobiia > Limisphaerales > SXTU01 > SXTU01. Next base: position 533 of record CAMCFN010000020.1, on the reverse strand, counting down.
GGACTTCGCCCCCAGCAACATGCCTGGGCACGTCACGCTCACGAGTGTCTTCGCCGCAACGACCTTTACGCTGGCCAAGCCCGGCCAAGTCACGCTCGCGGTGGACGGCATCGCCAAGCCCGAGCTGTGGGTCAACGGTCAGAAGCTCACGAAGCTGGCGAACCAGTTCCCCGCCGGCACGCACACGGTGGTCCTCCGCCTCGACGGTGCGAAGCTGCCCGAGAGCGTGCGGCTGAAGTCCACGGATGTGAGTTGGACGCTGGCCCAGTGAAGCGGACACGCTTGTCCGTTATGCGGAAGGAGTTGGTGGCTGATTGGGACGGCGGACAGGAGTGTCCGCCCCACGTGCTATGCGCGACTTGCAAAGCTCCAAGCTCATCTGGCTGAACCTGGAAAAAGCAGTTGGGTGAGTTGCCAGCGGTGGCAAATGGCTGTTGGAATGGGGTATGCCAATGCAAATCGCCCCGGTCGCAGCTCACCCGCGGGGTGAGGTGCTCGACCTCCAAGCCGCGCCCTCATTCCCGCTGGCCGTG
>CAMCFN010000019.1 GCA_945874145.1 Akkermansia muciniphila | reverse complement strand
CGGCCGGCCGTGCTTTCAGTGCCGCAGCGGTTGATTTCACGCAGGCGGTCCAGCCCTTTCTGGAGCGGCACTGTAACCGTTGCCACGACGAGCAGAAGCACAAGGGCGAGTTCCGCGTGGACAACCTGTCCCGCGACTTCCTCAAGGGCGGTTCAGCGGCGAAGTGGGCTGAGGTCATGGACCGGATCAGCTCCGGCGAAATGCCGCCGAAGAAGGAGCCACAACCTAATGCCACCGAGGCCGCGAAGGTCGTGGAGTGGCTCGCCGCCCGGCTCAAGGAGGGCGAAGCCGCCCGGCTCGCAAGGCGTGAGCGCGTCTCCTTCCACAAGCTCACGCGCGAAGAGTATGCGAACTCCGTGCGGGATTTGCTCGGCGTGACCTTCGATGCGGCGGACCCGACAGGGCTGTCGGACGATGACACTTACAACGGCTTTGGGCGCATCGGTTCCGTGTTGTCGGTGTCGCCTTCCCATGTGGAGAAGTATTTGGCGGCGGCGGACATGGTGCTGGCGGAGGCGTTCCCGGAGGCGGCGGCGGTAGAGAAGGGGAGAAAGGCAGCCCCGCCCAAGACGTTCGGCAAGCGCGTCGAAGGCGTGGACCTGCGCGGCGGCCCCAACAAGGCCGAGCTAGAGGCGCAAGGGCTGGCGGACAAAGTGCGCGTGGAGATGTGGCCGGGGCACGACCTGACGCGCGCGAGTCCGGGCAACATTCCGGTGGCGGGTTACTACAAGATGCGCGTGCAGTTAAGCGGGCTGAAGCCGAAGAGCGGTCGCGCTCCGCATCTCGCGGTGTATGCGGTGAACCTGGACCGGATGCTGCACGAGCAGGACGTGCTCGCGCCGGAGGACAACCCAATCGTCGTCGAGTTCACCACGCATTTGCCGGCGGGTTTCCTCAATGTGCGGTTCAGCAATGAGACGCCGGGGCCGTCCAACTTGCCGCGTTCGGGTCGCGCGGGGAACAAGCCGTTCTTCAGCATCAAGGACGGTCGCCATGCGTGGCAGATGAAGCTCACGGACGAAGACGGCCAGCCGCTCTACCCGTTCCTGATCGTGGACTGGCTGGAGTGGTCCGGTCCCATCGCCGAGGAAGGCCCGACCTACGCGCAGCGCGAATACATGCCGGCGGATCTGGCCGGGGCGCGCGAGAAACTGGCGAAGCTGGCGGAGCGGGCGTTCCGTCGTCCGGTGCAGACGGAGGAGGTGGAGCGCTTGGTGAAGCTGGTTGAGGGCGAGCTCAAAAGCGGGGAGAAGCTGGATTCCGCCATGAAGGCGGCGTTTCAAGCCGTGCTCTGCTCGAAGGAATTTCTCTACCTCATCGAAGGCCGCGCGAAGGAACAAAGCGTGCGGCTCAACGATTGGGAACTGGCCGCGCGGCTCTCGTTCTTCCTGTGGAGCACGATGCCCGATGAGGCGCTGTTCGCGGCGGCCCGCAGCGGCAAACTGCGCGAGCCAAGCGAGTTGCGCGCGCAGGTGCAGCGCATGTTGCGCGATCCGAAGGCGGTGCGCTTTGCCGAGGCTTTTCCGCGCGACTGGCTGCAACTGCGCATGGTTGGCATGTTTCCGCCCGACAAGAAGCTTTACCCTGATTACGACGCGTATCTCGAGAAGAGCATGATTGGGGAGACCACGGCCTACTTCCGCGAGGTGATGGAGAAGAACCTCACCCTGCGTGAATTCCTCGACTCAAACTGGACCATGGTGAATGCCCGCCTCGCCCACCACTACCAAGTCACCGGGGTCACGGGGGACCAGTTCCAGCGCGTTTCGCTGCGCCCCGAGGAACAGCGCGGTGGCTTGCTGACGCACGCCTCGGTGCTCAGCCTCACTTCGGATGGCACGCGGCACCGTCCGGTGCATCGCGGCAAGTGGGTGATGGAATCCATCCTGGGCAAATCCCCCCCGCCACCGCCTGCGAACGTGAAGCCCATCGAGCCGACGCCGGCCACGCAGCCCAAGGCGACCCTCCGCAACAAGCTCGACGCCCACAAGAGCGATCCGAACTGCGCCGCCTGCCATGCCAAAATTGACCCATTGGGCTTTGCGTTCGACAACTTCGATGCGATTGGCCGCTGGCGCACCGTGGAGATCGTGGGCGACGGCAGCGGCGAGAACCCCAAGGTGGACGCGACCGGGGAGATGGTGGATGGGCGGAAGTATTCCAACGCCATCGAGTTCAAGAAGCTGCTTGTGGAGGACGTGGACAAGTTCAACGCCGCCTTCATCGAGAAGCTCGCGACCTTCGCCCTCCGCCGGGTGATGACGGTGGACGACCGCGACCCGCTGGCGGGTCTTGCGAAACAGAGCAAGGCGGCTGACTATCGGCTCGTCGCTGCCGTCGAAGCCTTGGTGCTTTCAGACCTTTTTCAGAAACGCTGAACGAAATCCCGCAAATCTCATGAGCAACATCCTCTCGCAAAAATGGCTCCTCAGCCGCCGTCACATGCTGCGCGGCCTCGGCGCGACCATCGCGCTGCCGCTGCTGGACTGCATGAACCCGCTCCGCGCCGCGCCGGCCACCGCCGCCAAACCGCGCCGCAGCGTGTTCATCTACATCCCCAACGGCGTGAACGTGCTCACCTGGCAAATCATGAAGGCCGGGCGTGACTACGAGTTGAGCACGCCGCTCAAGTCGTTGGAGAGACACCGCGCGAACATCACGCCCATCAGCGGTCTGCATCATCCGAACGGCATCGGACAGGCGCATGAGTGCCAGAAGGTCTGGCTCACCGCCGCCAAGGTCAGTCAGGAAGGCGGCGCGTTCCGCAACACCGTCTCCGCCGACCAGCTCATGGCCGAGGTCACCGCCCCGCTTACGCGTTTCAGCTCGCTGGAGCTGTCCATCTCGCGCGGCACCACCACGCTCGCGTGGTCGCGCGACGGCGTGCCGCTCCCGGCAGAGGACAATCCCAAGACCGTCTTCACCCGCCTCTTCGGCGCGGAGCCGGGTGGCGTGGACGTGCAGCGTCGCCGCCTGAGCCGCCGCCACAGCGTGTTGGATTTGGTGCTCGAAGACGCCAAGCAGCTCCGTCGCGGCATCGGCGGTGAGGACCGCATGAAGCTCGACGAATACCTGACCGCCGTCCGCGAGGTCGAGGTGCGCACCGAGCGGCTGGATTCCTGGCTCAATATTCCGAAGCCGGTCGTGGACGGAAAGACCGCCGCCAACCTCACGCGCAACGTCTCCAAGACCGAGGCCGGCGATTATTATCGCACGATGTATGACCTCATGGTGCTCGCTTTGCGCACGGACATGACGCGCGTCATCACCTACATGAGCGGCAGCGAGAGCCACGGCCTGGCGATTCCTGAAATCGGCATTCCGCAGACGCGCCATGAGTTGTCGCACCACAACGGCGACCCGGAGCAGATGGCCCGCCTCAGCCGCAGCGACGCCTTCATCACCGAGCAGTTCACCTATTTCCTCGACCAGTTGCAGGCGGTAAAGGACGGCGAGGAAAGCCTGCTCGACCGCACGATGGTCCTCTTCGGCAGCGGCATGGCCTACGGCCACAGCCACGGCAACGCCAACCTCCCGACCATTCTCGCGGGCGGCAAGTCGCTCGGCCTGAAGCACGGCCAGCACATTGACTACAACCTGCCCACGCTCAAAAGCTACGACCTCGCCAACGCCGCCGGCCACTACGGCGTGTGCAGCCGTCCGGTGAACAGCAACGCGCACCTCACTAACCTGCTCCTCACAATGCTCCACAAGATGGAGGTCAACACGGAGAAGTTCGCCGACAGCCTCGGTCCGGTGTTGGAAGTGGTGTGATAGGTGCAGAACACATACCAACTGGCCCAAGTTTATGGATAAGACCAACATCCTTATCGACCTCTCCGAATCCGACAAAACAAAATTCGGAAAGGAAGACTTCGCCACGCAATCCACACCTCAGAAAGTTTTTTCAGCCATCTGGGCTGTAGAGTCAGAAGTTAATAACGGCGGCTTTGCACAATACTTTCAGAACAGCAGCGCTGAAACGGCTGGTTTTGTGGTTGAGGCGCTTAATCTCATCGGCGCTCCGCGCACTGCGGACATCTGCAAGCGTGCGATAGCCACCGCTTTCCCCTCTGGATTGCCTGCGACACCAGATGCCGTTTCTTCCGACGCTGACGATTTCTCCGAGGAGATACTCGATGAGTTGGAAGCGTTGGATGACGAGTTCATCGAGTATCCCCACAACCTTACTGAGTTGCTATTTGATTTCGTGTCCAAGCACCCACAGGAGTTCGGAACGTTGCCAAAACCGGATTGAGAAAAATCTGAAGCGAATGAAATACCGCGCTTGGTGCCGCCCCGTGGCTTCTGTTCTTCTGTCGGCGTTCGTTGTTCCTTATTTAGCCTTCGCCGCCGAGGCTCCTTTCCAGCTCAAGCCGGGTGAGTTCCCGCCGGAAGGCTCGGCGCACTATATCGCCGGGGAGCTAATCGCGCTGGACCACGTGAACCGCACCGGCGTCCTGCGGCCCGACCGCACGGATGCGCAGCGGCGCGGGGATTGGGATCTGCCGCATCCGTTCACGCTGCTGCCGTTTGGGTCGCTGCATTATCGCGGCGCGTCGGCGGAGCTGCGGGACATTCCCATCGGCACGCATTTGCACGGGTGGTTCTACCAACCGCCCGCCGAACCGAAGGAGCCGAAGGACGCGAAGGGCAAGCGCGCCGCTGCGAAGACACAGGTCCCGAGATATGAGCGCCTGGGCTTGGAGGCTGCCTTCAGCTTGGCCGCGCGGCTGGAGGATGACTTCAGCTACCTCGCTCGCGAGCAACGCGCGTGGCGGGTGGACGCGGTGGACTTGGAGAAGAATACCCTCACCGTCACCGGCCTCACGGCGGGCAAGGCGGACGCAAAGGCGACTGCTTTCCAGCTCGTCCCGGGCACGCGGGTGTGGAAGGGGCGAGGGTTTGGCGAACTAAAGGACCTGGCGGCGGGGCAGTCGGTCTTCATCAACCTCACCTACGCGACGCTCAAGGGGCCGGGTCGCTGCACGGACATCTGGCTGGACGCCGAGAGCCGCGCGCAGGCCACCGCGCAGCAGGTGGAGGTGCATCGGCAGAACTTGCGCGAGCGTGGGTTCGCCGGGTGGATTGATGCGGTGGACAATCAGCAGGGCATCGTGACGGTCACGCTGTTCAGTGCTTTCGATCCCAAGCTGAAGGAAATGTTCCGCGTCACGCAGACGACGAACGACACCCTCATCGCTGCCACCGCCGAGGAAAACCTTCGCACCTGGGACCAAATCAACGACCGCAAGCGGGGCACGTTGCTTGAGGCCAAGGAGGTCCCGGCCGCGTCTGGCAGCAGTGGCTTGCAGGTGAAGTTCAAGGCTGAGTTGCTGATCGAGGGCTTTCGCCCGAAGCGCATCATTCGCCTCTGGCCCAGCCCGTGGAGGATTGACGATTTGCCGCGCGAGGAACGCCTTTACCAGTGATGTTCCAAGGCCCCTGACGGAGCACTGTTCCGAGCCTGCTTGGGCGCGGCTGATCTGATTCGCGAGCTATGGAGTTGGAGCTCGATTTCGAGATGAGGCTGCCACTTTGGGTGACAATCGGCCCGGGGCGACCTTCGCGATCAATTCAGTGGATGCTGGGATCAATGCCGAGATGGTAAACTGCGGAGGCGGCCAGATCGGGGGGACTCTTTGGTCGGGCGGCGATGTCGGAGTCCCGACTGTCCGCGCTGCCAATCACCGTCCGTGCTTCACCCCGTCGCCCATCATCCCCAAGGAACATCACGCGTAGCCGGTAATCCGGCCGGCATTCTTATTGATCACCGGGTCGCGGCAGATTTAACCCATCATCGGGATCAAGGTGTAGTCCAAGCAATCCACGGTTTTCCAAGTTCGTGACGTTGGTGGTGAAGGCGGATAAAAGGGGTTTGAACCCGAACTCCGAAGTGGCAGGGACCAAGCCATCGGGTAGCACTAGCCACCGGCCTGTGCTGAGCGGCCACCAGCCGCTCGGAACGACGGGGAGGTTTGAACTGTTTTGGGCCGTGCTGGGCGAGGGTAGCCGGCTCGTCATTCCGTCGGGCCGGTGGCCCGACGGCACAGGCTGGTAGCCCGTGCCACCCCGTTCAACTTCGGAATTCGGGTTTAAGGGGGCTTGAAATGCGCTCCGGCCGGCTTGGATTTGGAGGCAGGGCGCGGCGTCGGCCGCTTTGCGCAGCCAAAACCGGATTGGGCTGGTGGCCGTCCAATCCGCTTGCCGCGCGCGGGCCTTCGCTCTTTAATCTGCCGCGTGACCAAATCATCTCTCATCATGAAACGCATTGCGTTCTTCAAGCTCGCCGCTGCCCTCTGCCTCACCGCATCCGTCATTCAAGCGGCGGATGCTTGGAAACCTGAGCCCGGCTTCATCAGCCTCTACAACGGCAAGGATCTCACCGGCTGGGGCTACCGCGACAAGGACGGCAAGCCGGTCGAGATCTTCGACGGCAAGACCAACGCCAGCGACAGCCGTTACACCGCAAAGGGGGAATCGCTCACCGTTAATCCACTCGATGCGGCCAAAGGCCCGCGCCTGCGCCAGCTCTACACCACCAAGGAGTTTCCCAAGGATTTCATCCTCAAGCTGGAGTTCCGAGCGGCGGTGAACGCGGACAGCGGCATCTTCCTGCGCAAGCCCCAGCTCCAGTGCCGCGATTACCTCGTCGCCGGTCCTTACAAGACCCTCCAGAAATACAAGGCGCAGGACTGGAACAAGATTGAGGTCGTGGTCAAAGACGGTGTCGCCCACTGCACCTGCAATGGTGAGGTGCTCGAAGCCGCGCTCAAGCTCCCGGCCACCGGCCCCATCGGCCTCGAAGCCGACCGCGACACGATGGAATATCGCCGCATCCAGCTCAAGGAACTGTTCTGACGCCAGCGGGGCAGGGGAGTCGTCTGCGGATTTGACAGCCGGCTCTCCCGCCTCCATTTCTTCTGCGCCATGCTGAAGACCCAGCTCCTGCACCCGGACATCCTGCGCATCTGCGCACAGGCCGGTCATCACGCGAAAATTCTCATCGCGGATGGTAACTACCCGGCCTCGACCAAGAAGGGCCCCAACGCCGAGCTCATCTGCCTCAACCTCGCCCCGGGCTGTGTCACCGTCGCGCAGGCGCTGCGGGCGCTGCTGAGTGCGGTGCCGGTGGACTTTGTGAACACCATGGGCATCCCGGCGGATGACTCTTACGCCAAGTTCGGCGAGCCGCCGGCGTGGGCTGAGTTCCGCACCATCGTCCAGGACGCGGGCATTGCCGCGAGTATCGAACCCATCTCCAAGTGGGATTTCTACAAGCACGTCGAGTCTCCTGATCACGTGCTCACCATCCAGACCGGAGATCAGGCGCTGTGGGCGAACGTGCTGCTCACGCTGGGTTGCCGGACGAATTGATTGGAGCCCAAATGACTTCCCTCGCTTGCCCGGTATTCTTCCGAGTTCCTGCCGTGGTTGAAGAGTTGTCACACCGATGAAAGCTCGTCCCAAGATTGGCACCACGGGTGAGTTGAAGTTTACCGTGGCCCAGGAGCACGTCATCGATTTCGCCACCGGGGGCATGCCTGCTGTGTTGAGCACGCCCCGGCTGATCGCGCTCGTTGAACGCACGGCGAGGGAGTCCCTCTATCCCTTCCTCAACGAGAATGAACGCACGGTCGGATCGGAGATTGAAATCCGCCACCTTGCGCCAACTCCGCTCGGACTGACCGTGACCATCACGACCCGGGTCATCGGCGCGGAGGCGCGCGCGGTGGACTTCCAGTTCGAGGTTCGGGATGAGCACGAGGTCGTCGCGCGCGGCCTGCACAAGCGCGGCGTGATCACCGTGGAGGGTTTTGCCCGGCGGGTGGCCCGCAAGGCCGCCTCCGGCAGTTGACTCCGAGGCGCGCCGCGCGGTCAGTGACTTTGGTGCGGGATAAATGCCGGCTGAAAAGCGCCATGCGCTGGCCAACTCTTGCCATTCCCTCCGCGCCTGATTTACCCCATGCTCCTGAGCAACATGAAAACACTCGAACGTTTTTCTTTTGGCATTGGCGACCGGTTTGCACATCAGGCGAAAGCCCAGTTGCGCGCTTTTCAGAAGCTGGCGCAGGAGGGCATCGAGGTCGCGCCGGTCTGGAACAAGTCCAACCGCGAGCACACCTTCATCGGCTCGGAGCCGCAGAGTGTGTTTGACGCCGCGCAGTCTGCGGTTAAAGAGCTCGGATGGACCAAGGGCTGGCATGTGGACGCCGACCACATCCGCCTCGAAACCGTGGACCGCTTCATGGCGTGCTCGGACTTCTTCACCATTGATGTCGCCGACAGCATCGGGAAGCCGCCCGAAGAGCGCTACGTCGAGCGGTTTTTGGCCAAGCACCCCGAATTGATTGGCAGCCTCGCCATTGCTGGCATCAGCGAGCCTTTGCTCACGACGGCTGAGACTGTCGCCGCGAGCGCACGAAAATATCTCAGCGCGACTTGGGAAGCCGGGCAGATTTTCAACCACATCAAGCGTGCCAAGGGCGCGAAAAACTTCATCGCCGAGGTCTCGATGGACGAGACGGATGCGCCGCAGACGCCGCCCGAGCTGCTCGTCATTCTCGCTCTGCTCTCTGACGCTGGGGTTTATGCGCAGACCATCGCACCGAAATTCACCGGGCGCTTCAACAAGGGCGTGGACTACGTGGGCGACCTGGCGCAGTTCGAGCGCGAGTTCAACGACGACCTCGCCGTCATCGCGCACGCTGTGAAAGCCTACGGCTTGCCGAAGAACCTGAAGCTCAGCGTCCACAGCGGCAGCGACAAGTTCAGCCTCTACCCGATCATCCGCCGCTCGCTTGCGCGCACCGGTGCGGGGTTGCACCTCAAGACTGCCGGCACGACCTGGCTGGAGGAACTCATCGGTCTGGCGGAAGCGGGTGGTGACGGACTCGCGCTGGCCAAGGAGATTTACGCCTATGCTCTGGCGCATGTGGATGAACTCTGCGCGCCCTACGCCAGCGTCATCGACATCGACCGCGCGAAGCTGCCCAGCGCTGCGACCGTGAATGGCTGGACCGGCCCACAGCTCGCCAGCGCCATCCGCCACATCCCGACGCACCCTGAATTCAACGCCCATGTCCGCCAGCTTCTGCACGTCTCCTTCAAGCTCGCGGCCAAGGCCGGTGCGCGCTACCTCGACCTGCTGAAAGCTAACGAGGCCATCGTGGCCAAGCAGGTCACCGAGAACATTTACGAGCGCCACATGCGGCCCTTGTTCATTGGGTGATCGTGTCATTGGAGCAGTCGGCGGCTGGCGCGGTTAGCTACCAATCATGAAAACCGTTTTGGTATTCCTGGCATCGCTCGTCGCGCTGGCGCTGTCGGCTTTGGGAGCAGCACAAGGGCCTGCTCTGCCGCAGTCCGGGGAGGCGGCGGTGATGAAGCCGGGAGTGAAGCTGTTCACGGATCGCGACTATGTGATCAAGGAATTGCCCGTAGCGTTAAGCGGGCTGCCGTTTCTTCGCACAAGCATCGAGCAGGTGGATGTCCGATGCGTGAAGCCGGGACTGCTTTACGCGCTGACGCCGACCGTGCGGCCCGGGGCGTCGAGCCAGGCAGAAGTGCTGAAGCGCGCAGGCTTTGTGATAGTCGAGGTGCCCGAGGTGCAGTTGTTCCCGGGGGAGGTCAACCGCACGAGTCTGTTTCGCAAGGACGTCCAGGCGGGTGAGCACCTGCGCTTCAACAAGATGGTGCTGCTGGTGATGGGCCCGGGCGTGGAGCTGAGACTGCACCAGCCCGCACCGCCGGGGCCGTGGAGTGAGAACAGCGGTGAAAAACTCTACAACGGCATCGTGCTGCCGCAGGTGTGGCCGCCGCCGCACCTCTCGGCTGCCACGGTTGAGCCGATGCCAGTGCCTTATCTGGAGCAGCCGCCCAACGTGGTCCCGATCGATGTGGGCCGGCAGCTCTTCGTGGATGATTTCCTCATCGAGAGCACCACGCTTCAGCGCACTTTTCACATCGCGAAGAAGTTTGCTGGCAATCCGGTGTTCAAGCCGGAGACGAAGCACGAGCTGGCCGCCTCCACGCTCGGTGAGAAAGGCCAGGAGGCCGTGTGTTACCTTGGTCACGGCGGCGTGTTCTTTGATCCCGAGGCGCAGCACTTCAAGATGTTCTACACCGCCGGCTGGCGCGGTCCGTTGGCCCTTGCGACGAGCATGGATTTGAGGCGCTGGACGCGTCCCAACCTCGGCATCCTCGAAGACAATCTCCTCCTCGCGAAAGGCCCCGCTGCGGGAGGCGATAACAGCGTCTGGATCGATCTGAATTCGCAGGAGCAGCGGATCAAGTATCTGACTGACCACGGGCGGGCCGGGCACACACTACAGACTTCAGCCGATGGCCGGAGCTGGTCACCGCCTGTGCCGACCGGAAGCGCGGCGGATTACTGCTCCATCTTTCACAATCCGTTCCGCAACGTCTGGTGCCAGAGCATCAAGCAGGGTGGCCCGCGCGGGCGCAGCCGCTGGTATCATGAGGATGCGGACTTTCTGAAAAGCGCGGACTGGCGGGCCAGCTCCGTTTACTGGTGCAATGCCGACCGGCTCGACGAACCCGACGCCGCGGTGGGCGACAAGCCGCAGCTCTACAGCCTCAGCGCCGTGGCGTATGAGAGCCTCATGCTCGGGGCGTTCCAGATCCTGCTCGGGCCGGACAACGAAATCTGCGATCAGGGCAAGTTTCCGAAGATTACGGAACTGAAGCTCGGTTTCAGCCGCGATGGCTTTCACTGGCACCGTCCGGATCGCCGGGCCTTCATTGCCGCCACCCGGAAAGAAGGCGACTGGGACCGCGCCTACCTGCACACGACCACCGGCGTGTGTGTCGTCATGGAAGATCAGCTTTGGTTTCCGTATTGCGCCTATTCCGGCATCGCGCCCAACGGCACACGCGGCATGTATTCCGGTGCCAGCGTCGGCCTCGCCACGCTGCGACGCGATGGTTTCGCGAGCATGGACGCGCACGAAACTCCCGGCACGCTCACGACGCGTCCCGTCCTGTTCAAGGGCCGGCACCTCTTTGTGAACGTCTCCGCCAAGGAAGGCGCGCTACGCGTCGAGGCGCTTGATGCCACCGGCCAGGTGCTGGCCACCTCCAAGCCGCTGACGGCCGAGACCACGAAGCAGCGTGTCGAATGGAACCAGCGCCTCGACTTGTCCGCGCTCGCCGGCCAGCCGGTGCGCTTCCGCTTTCACCTGACCCGTGGTGCCTTGTATGCCTTTTGGGTCACGCCTGACGACGATGGTTCCAGCCACGGCTTCCTCGCCGCTGGTGGACCTGGCTTCTCCGGTGTGCGCGACCTGCCTGCGTCCCGCTGAACGCTCATGAAACGATTTCTCGACTGGTTCAACAACCTCTACCCCGTGTGGCTCGTCGGTCTCGCGGTGCTCGCGTTCTACCAGCCGCAGACCATGCTGTGGTTCGACAAGCCATGGATCTTCTGGTCGCTCGCCGCCTCGATGCTCGGCATGGGGCTGACTCTGAGCCTCGACGACTTCAAGGCCATCGGCCGAATGCCGGGCAGCGTGGTGATTGGATTCGTCGCGCAATACACGATCATGCCGCTGTCCGGCTGGCTGGTGGCTACATTGCTTAAACTTGAACCTGGTCTCGCGGTCGGAATCATCCTCGTGGCGAGCTGCCCCGGTGGCATGGCCTCGAACATGATCAGCTACCTCGCGCGTGCGAATGTGGCGCTCTCCGTCGTGCTCACGCTGTGCTCCACATTGCTGGCCTTCGTCTTCACGCCGACGTGGACCAGTGCGCTGGCCGGCAAATATGTGCCGGTGGACGCATGGGGCCTGTGCCTCTCCGCCTTCCAGCTCACCGTGGCCCCGGTGGTGCTCGGCGTGTTCATCCGGTGGAAAATGCCGCGCATCGCAGACCAGATCGGAGCCTGTGGTCCCACGGTCGCCGTGCTGGCCTTCGTTTTTGTGACGGGTGGCATCGTTGCGGCCAGTGCGGGGGACATTGCCGGAAATTTCGGCATTCTCACCCTTGCCGCCTTCCTGTTGCACCTCTTCGGGTTCGTCGTCGGCTATTTCGTGCCGAAGGTGTTTCGCTATCCTGAATCGGTCGCCCGCACCATCAGCATCGAAGTCGGCATGCAGAACGGTGGCATGGCCGCCTCGCTGGCCCGCGCACATTTCGCCGCCATGCCGCTTGCCGCCGCCGCCGCAGTCTTCAGCGGCGTCATGCAGAACATCATTGGCGGACTGGCCGCCGCCTGGTGGAAGCGGCGTGTGCCGGATGAACCGCAATGAGCCGCCGCAATATCCATTACTGGAAGTGTGATCGTCCTGCGGCCTTCCATGGCACTCAGACGCGCGGTGAGCCGGATGCCCGGGTCGAGCAGCAGCTCGCGGAGCAGTTGCAGGACCGCTTCCGCGCGGGGCGTGTCGTGCTTCAGCCTGCTGGCTCCCAGGGCAACCATCTCACCTGGACGGCGCGGGTGGGCGATTTGGACCTCTTCGTCCGCGTCGAGAACGGCCCGGAGTTGGACCAGCACCTTGCCATGGAATCGGCCCTGATCGATCGCGTGCGCGCTGCCGGCGTCCCGACGCCGCGAGTCTTCGATTGCGATGCCTCCCGTAGCCGCGTCCCCTTCGCCTGGCAGGCGCTGGAGCGCGTTTCGTTCCCTGACCTCAACCACTGGCACCGTCTCGGTCAGCTCAACGCGGCGCGCATCGCCTACGACATCGGCGTGAACGTTGCCCGCTGGCAGGCCATCCAGCCCGCCGGCTTCGGTCCCTTCGACCTCGAACACTGGCGCAGCGGCGGCCGGCTGACGGGCTATCACGGGACGTATCCGGACTATTTCCACCTGCGGCTGGAGGAACACCTTGCCTTCCTCGTCGCAAAGGGCTTCCTCAGCTCCGCCCAGCGGGACGACCTCCGGCAGGCAATCGCGAAGCACACCGCGCTGCTCGCGCTTGCCCAAGGCTGCCTTGTCCACAAGGATCTCGCGCTGTGGAACATCCTTGGCACCGCCGATCAAATCCACGCTTTCATCGACCTCGATGACGCCATCAGCGGCGATCCCATGGACGACCTCTCGCTCCTCGCCTGCTTCCATGACGCGGCATTTCTCCAGCGCGTCTTTGATGGCTACACCAGTCTTTGTCGCCTGCCACCCAATCATCGTCGCCGGTTCTGGCTCCACCTGTTGCGCAACCTGATCGTCAAGGCCGTCATTCGCGTGGGGGCTGGTTACTTCGATCGGGATGATGGCTTCTTCCTCATCGGCTCGGGATGCAGCGGGGCGGACCTCAAACGATATACGGAACAACGCCTCTCGCTGGCCTTGCGCGGCCTCGAACAAGACGCTGAGCTTTCCTGCCTATGAACCAGAATCTCCTCCAACTCGGCACTTGGCTGTCCATCGGCTCGCCGGTCATCGCCGAACTGGCCGGATTGTGCGGCTTCGACTGGCTGCTGCTCGATCTGGAGCATGGCTGCGGCAGCGAAGCCGCGTTGCCGGAGCAACTGCGCGCGCTGCGCGGCAGCGCCACCCGAGGGGTCGTGCGTGTCGGCGCGCCGCATCCTGACCTGATTGCCCGGGTGCTCGACTGGGGTGCCCGCGGCCTCATGGTGCCTCACGTCAACAGTGCTGCCGAAGCCGAGACCATCGTGCGCGCGGCGCATTACCCGCCTCGCGGCAAGCGCGGTTTCTCGCGCACCGTGCGTGCGCATGACTACGGGATGCGCCCGCCGGAGACCACGCCCGCGCCCTTGCTCTTGGTGCAAATTGAAACGCGTGAGGCCGTGATGCAGGCGGCTGAGATTGCCCGTGTGGACGGCGTGGATGTCCTCTTTGTTGGTCCGGCGGACTTGCAGCATGACCTCAAGCAACGTGCCCCTTTGCCAGGTGAAGACTATGAAGCCTGCCTGTGCCGGGTGGTCGAAGCCGCTCGGACCGCAGGCAAGGCTGCTGGCATTCTCGTGCGTGATTCGGCCGAGTTGCAGCCCCGGCTGAATCAGGGCTTCACCCATGTGGCGGTCCAGTCAGACCTCTCCGTCCTGCGTGACGCCTACCAAAAACTTCTTCAAACCAGACCCGTTCGCACCTCATGAAAATCTTCTCCTTCCTGCCGCTAGCGTTGCTCGCAACGCAGTTGGCCACCCCCGCCGCCGAGCCAAGTTCCGAAGCCCGCTTCGCCACCATGCCGGCTGCTGAGGTGCGCGCCTACGAAGTGGACGTGATGCGGCGCATTGCCGACCTCGCGCTGATTCCGCCCACGCTCAACACCTCGCCCGTGCCGCAATACGACTACGACAAGCTCGACTACGGCATGACCATCGGGATCGAACGAACGCCGAAGGGCCGCCTCTGGGCTTGCTGGGTCGCGGGCGGCGACAGCCCGAAGGCCTTCTTCGTCCTCGCGACGAGTGATGACGATGGCGAGACGTGGTCCAAGCCCCGCCTCGTGGTTGACGCGCATTCCAAGAATCTCCCAATGGATCGCAGCATCCTCGTCGGCAATCTCTGGACCGATCCGCGCGGGCGGCTCTGGCTCATCTTCGATCAGTCCATGGAGATGTTCGACGGCCGCGCCGGTGTGTGGGCCGCCGTCTGCGAGAATCCCGACGCGGAGAAGCCGGCCTGGTCCGCTCCGCGCCGCATCTGGCACGGCGTCACGTTGAACAAGCCCATTGTCCTCTCGACCGGGGAATGGCTGCTGCCCATCTCGCTCGATCAGCGCGAAGGCTTCGGCGCGTTCAAAGGCCAGTTCAAGGAGCTTGACCCGCTGCGGGGTGCGAATGTCTTCGTCTCCACCGATGCTGGCGCGACGTGGCAGCGTCGCGGGGCCGCGCGCTTCCCCAATCCCGACTGGCACGAGCACATGGTTGTCGAACGTCGCGATGGCTCGCTCTGGATGCTCGCGCGCACTGCCAAGGGCATCATGCAAACCACCTCCACCGACGGCGGGCGCACCTGGGCCGAGCCCACTGAGCCGCCCGGCATCCGCCAGCCTGTCGCCCGCTTCCACGTCCGCCGGCTCGCTTCGGGCAAGCTGCTCCTCGTGAAGCACGGCGACCAACTGGACGCGCACACCGGCCGCGTGCAACTCAGCGCGTGGCTCTCCGAGGACGATGGCAAGTCGTGGCGTGGCGGGCTCATCCTTGACGAGCGCAAGGGCATCTCCTACCCGGACGGTTTCCAGTCGCCCGACGGCACGATCTACATCTCCTACGACCGCAACCGGGCCACGGACGGCGAAATTCTGCTGGCGCGCTTCACTGAAGCCGACATTCTCGCGAAGCAAATTACCGGTCCGAAGTCGAAGTTGAAAATGCTCATCAGCCGCCCGCTTGGGCCGAAACCAGCGCCCAAGAACAAATGAGAATCCGGAAGCAGTCGGCAACGCCGGCCCGCCAGCGACCCGAATGAAGACGGTGTCCTCACAGCGCGCGGCCAGGGGCGGCCTGATCTTCGTCTTGCTGGCGCTGGCCCTGCCCACGGTGGCAGCGCAGCGGCTGAACGTGCTGTTCATTGGGGTGGATGACCTTGGCAACGTGCTCGGCTCGGCGGGGCACCCGGTGCTCAAGACGCCGCACTTGGACCGGCTTGCGGCGACCGGCGTCCGCTTTGACCGCGCGTATTGCCAGATCCCGCTTTGCAACCCCAGCCGTGCCTCGGTGCTCACGGGGCTGCGACCAGACGCGACCGGGGTGTTTGATTTGGACCGGCATTTCCGGGCCACGGTGCCAGCAGCGGTGACGCTGCCGCAGTTGTTCCGGAGCCAAGGCTGGTTCACGGCGCGCGTGGGAAAGATTTTCCACTACGACGTGCCGAAGGGCATCGGCACGGATGGCTTGGATGATCCGGCGTCGTGGTCGCAGGTGGTGAACCCGAAGGGGCGCGACGTGGCCGAGGAGGCGCTGATTACCAATCCCACGCCGGCGCGGCCCGTGAGCGCGGCGTTGAGCTGGCAGGTGGCGGACGGCGCTGACACGGAGCAGACGGATGGCTTGATTGCCACCGAGGCGATTCGATTGCTGGAGCGGCACCGTGGCGGGCCGTTCTTCCTCGGAGTCGGCTTCTTCCGACCGCACACGCCGTTCGTTGCGCCGAAGCGCTACTTCGACCTGTATCCATTGGAGACAGTCCGTCTGCCGGTGGCCCCGGCGAATGACCGTGATGACATTCCCTCCGCCGCCTTCGCACACAACAATCCCACACCGAACTACGGTCTCGACGAGCTGACCTGCCGCAAGGCGTTGCAGGCTTACTACGCGTGCGTCGCCTATGTGGATGCTCAGGTGGGGCGCGTGCTGGCTGCGCTGGACCGGCTGGATCTGGCGCGCTCGACCATCGTGGTGCTGTGGAGCGATCACGGCTACCACCTTGGCGAACACGGGGGCGTGTGGCAGAAGCGCATGCTCTTCGAGGAGTCCGCGCGTGCGCCGTTGCTGATGCGTGCGCCGGCGGCCAAGGGCAATGGCCGCGCCTGCACTCGGGTTGTCGAGTTTGTGGACATTTATCCCACCGTGGCGGAACTGTGCGGGATCGCCTCACCGAAGTCGCTTGCCGGCTGCAGCCTGGTGCCGTTGCTGGAAGATCCTTCCCGCCCATGGGAGGGCAGTGCCGTGACGCAGATTCTGCGGCCTGGGAATGGTGCGCCCCTGATGGGCCGCAGCATCCGCACGGAGCGCTGGCGTTACACCGAATGGGGTGAGGGTCGGCTGGGCACGGAGCTCTACGATCACGCGACTGACCCGCAAGAGTTCAACAACCTCGCTCACTCATCGGCGGCCAAGGACGTTGTTCCCGGCCTCCAAAGCCTGCTGAAAGCCAAGGCCAGCGGGGCCGTGCCCAAGTCACCTTTCAATCCCGCCCGACTGTAAACTTCATTCCACAATCTGAATCATTCCCGTCATGCAAACCCGACCGCTTGGAAAAACCGGCCTGCAACTCCCGATCCTGAGCTTTGGCGCGTCATCGCTCGGCGCGGAGTTTCGCAGCGTTAAGCTGGAGGAGGCCCTCGACAGTGTCCGCGTGGCGCTGGATTGCGGCCTGAGCTTCATCGACACCTCGCCGTTCTACGGGCGTGGCATGAGCGAGGTGCTGCTCGGCATCGCCCTCAAAGGCGTGCCACGCGACAGTTACACGCTCTGCACCAAGCTGGGCCGCTACGATCTCCAGCACTTCGATTTCAGCACCAGGCGCGTTGCCGAGAGCGTGGATGTGAGCCTTCACCGCCTCGGCACCGATCATCTCGACATTGTTCTCTGTCACGACATCGAGTTCGTGCCCATGCAGCAGATCGTGGACGAGACCCTGCCGGCGCTGCGGAAGATTCAGCAGGCGGGCAAGGTGCGCTTCATCGGCTTCAGCGGTTATCCGATGAAGATTTTCAAGTTCATCCTCGATCAGACGAGCGTGGACTGCGTGCTTTCCTACAATCAATACACGCTCCAGAACACGCGCTTCGCCGACGAGGCCGTGCCGTATCTCAAGGCGAAGGGCGTGGGCGTGATGAATGCCGGACCTTTCAGCGCGCGGCTGCTTACGAACGCGCCGCTGCCCGCGTGGCTCAAGGAGCCGGAGTCTGTGAAAGCCGCCGCCCGCGCCGCCGCCGCGCACTGCGCCAGCAAGGGCGTGGACATCGCGAAGCTCGCGCTCCAGTTCAGCCTCGCGAACCCCGACATCGCCACCACCGTCAGCGGCAGCGCGAACCCGAACAACATCCGCAACTGGGCGAGGTGGGCCGCCGAGCCGCTGGACACGCAGCTGCTCGCCGAAGTCCAGGCCATCTTCGCCCCGGTGAAGAACCTGGGACACCGAGAAGGTTTGCCCGATAACAATTAACCAGTTTAGAACCCCTCATCATGAAAGCACTCCAGCTCGAAAAACCCCTGTCCTGGCGCACCGTTGAAATCCCGGAACCTCCGCAGCCCGGTCCGGGCGAGGCGCTGTTGCGCGTCCACCGCATTGGCATCTGTGGCACGGACCTCTCCGGGTATCTCGGCAAGATGCCCTTCTTCAGCTACCCGCGCATTCCCGGTCACGAGCTGGGCGTGGAGGTGCTGGCCGTCGGTGCCGGGGTGACCAACATCAAACCCGGCGACCGCTGCTCGGTGGAGCCTTACATCAACTGCGGTCACTGCTACACCTGTCGCCGCGGCCACACGAACTGCTGCGAGACCAACAAGACCCTCGGCGTCATGTGCGATGGCGGCATGACCGCGCGCATCATCCTGCCCGCGCGCAAACTGCATCCCTCCGCCAAGCTGAGCTTCGAGCAGCTTGCGCTCGTCGAGACGCTCGCCATCGGCTGCCACGCGGTGAGCCGGGGCAACCCCAAGCCGGAGGAGCACGTGCTGGTCATCGGAGCCGGTCCAATCGGGCTCAGCGCCATCGAGTTCGCCAAGCTCGCGGCGAAGAAGACCATCGTGATGGACATGAACGAGCAGCGCCTGGCCTTTGTGCGCGAGCGGATGGGCGTGCCGGACACCATTTTCACCAAAGGCGATGGCGAGGAGTTGAAACGGCTGGCGGAGCTCACCAACGGCCAGCTTGCCGATGTGGTGATTGACGCCACCGGCAGCAACAAGTCCATGGCGCAGGCGCTGAATTACTGTGCGTTCAAAGGCCGGCTGGTTTACGTCGGCATCACGCAGGCCGAGGTGAGCATTCCGCACGCCCCCGCGCTGCACCGGCGCGAACTAGACATCCTGGCGAGCCGCAACGCCCTCCCGGGGGACTTCACGCGCATCATCACGCTGATCGAGGACGGCCAGATCGACACGCGTCCGTGGATCACCCATCACGCCAGCTTCGATGAGATGATGGGCGTCTTCGCGAGCTGGACCAAGCCGGAGACGGGCGTGATCAAGGCGATCGTCCACGTGGACTGAACTGGGCGCTGTCTCTGAAGGAGCGCGGCTGTGTCGCAGACCAGCCGCAGGGGCTACGCCCGCCCGTAAACAACTGGCCGACTCGGACACTGCGGCCAGTGGCTACGCGCTCCGGCTGGTTGCGCCCTGTTTACCGAGACATTGCGATCCGCTGGTCGCAACAGCACACTCTCGCCCATGAACATTGCCCCGTTGTCCTTGCTGCTTGGCCTCGCCGTCAGCCTCGCTGCGTCCTCCAGCCTGTGTGCCCAGAACGTCGCCCCACTCGCGGTGCCTGCGGCGAAGCGCGATGCCGCCGGCACCATCACCCTGACCTGCCCCACGCCGGGCGCGGTGATTCGCTACAGCATCGACGGCTCCGACCCGGGACCGAAGGGCGGGCCTTACCTCGCGCCGATCGAATTGCCCGCCGGCGGTGTGGTGAAAGCCCGGGCCTACAGCGAGGATCGGAAACAGAAGAGCGATTTGTTCGAGGCTAAGTTCGAGGCGGTGGCCGGTGTGAAACCGCTTCCCGCCACGCTGGCTCCCTGCACGCAGGATCGGGACTGGCCGGTTTACGACTGGGCCAGGCGCCATGCGGCGGTCACGAAAATCGCCGCCGATCGCAAGGCCTCGCTCGTGTTCATCGGCGACTCCATCACGCAGATGTTTGGCGGCGAGCCACACGACCGGGGGCAGCCCGGCAAGGAGGTGTGGGAGAAGTTCTACGCCAAGCGCAGCGTGGCGAACCTCGGCTTCGGCTACGACTACTTGGAGAACACCCTCTGGCGGCTGCGCCACGGCGAGCTCGATGGCGCGAAGGCGAAGGTCGTGGTCATGCACATCGGCACGAACAACGCGGGCAAGAACACGCCCGAGGAAATTGCCCTCGGCGTTCGGGCGTTGCTCGACGAAATCCGCCAGCGCCAGCCGCAGGTCCACGTCCTCCTCATGGCCATCTTCCCGCGCGGTCCCAAGCCCGACGCCATGCGCGCCAAGCTGGACACGACGAACAAGCTGCTGGCCCAGTTCGCCAGCCCCGACCGGGTCACGTTCCTCGACATCGGTGCGAAGTTCCTCCAGGCCGACGGCACCATCGCGCGGGAGATCATGGGGGATTTTCTGCACCCGAGCGCCAAGGGCTACCAGATTTGGGCCGAGGCCATCGAACCGTTGCTGGTGAAATTGCTCGGCGAGGGACAGAAATAGGATGTTTGGTGACCTTCTGAATCGAGTGTTGGGCTCGGTGGGATTGGCATCGCCTTTTCCTCCGGCCGGTGACTCAATCTGCGCGACAACCCCAATCCATTCCATGAATCCACTTTCCCGTTTCTCTCCTGCCATCCTATTGGCGGCCTTCGCTGTGTGCCCGGTGCTGCGTGCCGATGTGAAGCTGCCGCCCGTCTTCTCCGACCACATGGTCTTGCAGCGTGACATGGCCGTGCCGGTCTGGGGCGTTGCCGCGCCCGAAGAGGAGGTCACCGTCAGCATCGCGGGCCAGACAAGGAGCACGAAAGCCGATGCCAAGGGGCTGTGGCGTGTGAAGCTGGACCCGTTGAAGGTCGGCCCCGCGCTCACGCTCACCGTGAAGGGCAAGAACACGCTTACTTTGAAAGACGTGCTCGTCGGCGAAGTGTGGGTTGGGTCTGGCCAATCAAACATGGCGGGGACGGCGGGTGGCTATGCCAAGTCGGACGAGAACCTAGCCAAGATTCTCGCCAGTGGTCCGCTACCGAAGATTCGGCATCTGCACAGCCGGGGCGCTGGCTGGCAGGAGGCCACGCCGCAGACGATGGCGAACTTTGGCGCGATTTTGCTGCCTTTCGGCCTGCGTCTGCAGCAGGAGCTGGATGTGCCCGTCGGTTTGATGCTCGGCGCGGTGGGCGGCACGCCTTCCGGCTACTGGCTGACCGAGGAGATGTTCCAGACCGACGCGGCCGGCAAGGCGGTGGTGCAGAAGTTCGCCGCGACGTATCAAATCGAGCCGTTGCAGAAGCGGTATGAGGCCGACCTCGCCGCATGGGAAAAGGCCAGCACCGCCGCGAAGGCGGAAAAGAAGAATCCCCCGCGCCGTCCCAACCCGCCGGGCAAACCCGGCGAGGCCACCGGCGGCAAGATCGGCAACCTCTTCGAGGCGCACATCCGGGGCTTCGTGGGTTACGGCATCCGGGGCGTGCTGTGGGACCAGGGCGAGAGCGGCACGGCCATCGTGGGCGTGGACCAGTTCACCTTGATGGGCGCGTTGATTCGCGGCTGGCGGCAGGCGTGGGGCCAGGGCGAATTCCCTTTCCTGTATGTGCAGAAGCCCAGCGGGGGCGGCCCGGCTTGGGACCCCGAGCACGCGGTGACGAAGCAGGCGAACAAGTTCGCCCCGCTCCCGGCGCAAGTGCCCGCCGACGGTCACTATCGCGAGACGCACATCCACATTCAAAGCTACCCGCAGACCGCGATGGTCACGAGCACCGACCTCGGTTCCGGCGTGCATCCGACGAACAAGTCCGGCTACGGCGAGCGGGCGGCGCGCGTGGCGCTCGCGGTGGCTTACGGGAAGAAGGTGGAGTTTTACGGTCCGGTCTATGAGTCGCACACGGTCGAAGGCGGCAAGGTGCGCGTCCGCTTCACCCACGTCGGGCAAGGGCTGGCCTTCAAGCACGGGGAGAAGCTTCAGGGCTTCGCCATCGCGGGTGAGGACAAGAATTTTCACTGGGCCACGGCGGTGATTGCGGGCGACACGGTCCTGCTCACCAGCGAGCAGGTTGCCAGGCCCGTGGCGGTGCGCTACGCGTGGGCCTCGGTCCATCCGTGGGCGAACTTGTTCAACCAGGACGGACTGCCAGCGCAGTCGTTCCGCACGGATGATTGGAAGTAGGCCCCGATTCCAAGGCATGGCAGGGCGTTCACCTTGCGAACTTTCGTGCATGAAGGCCGTGTTTCATCTTCTGTTCACGCTGGCGACGGCCTCTGCCCTTCATGCCGCACCCGCCGAGCTTGGCCTACCGCCGGGAGTGTTGAACTCCAAGCCCGATGCCCGCGCGCCGCTCGCGGCCACCGAGGCGCTGCGGCGCATCACGGTGCCTGAGGGTTTTCGAGTCACCCTCTTTGCCAGCGAGCCGGAGGTTTGCCAGCCGGTGGCGTTCGACTTCGATGAGCGCGGGCGCATGTGGGTGGCGGAGTGCTTTTCGTATCCGGACTACAAGGAGCCGCTGCGTGACCGCATCCTCGTGTTCAGTGAAGGCGGGCCTGACGGACGGTTCGCGGAGCGGCAGGTCTTCCTTGCGAACGGCCGGCGGCTTACAAGTCTTGCCGTGGGACTTGGCGGCGTGTGGGTTCTCTCGCTGCCGGAGCTGCTCTTCATTCCGGACCGGGATGGTGACGGGGTGCCTGACGGGCCGGCGGAAGTGCATCTCGATGGCTGGTCCCTGGACTGCAAGCACAACATGGCCAACGGCCTGGCGTGGGGGCCGGACGGCTGGCTCTACGGTCGGCACGGCATGCAGAACGTGTCTCGCGTGGGACGTCCCGGCACGCCGGCTGAGGCGCGTGTGCCGCTCGATTGTTCCGTCTGGCGCTATCATCCCACGCGGCGCGTCTTCGAAGTGGTGGCGCATGGGTTGGTGAATCCGTGGGGTCTTGATTGGGATGCCCACGGCCAGGCGTTCATCGGCAACAACGTCAACGGCCACCTCTGGCACCTCGTGCCGGGCGGCGTTTACGAACGCACGGCCGGCGCGGGTTTTCGTCCGCACGCCTACGCCACGCTGCCGATGTGCGCGGACCATCTGCATTTCGCGGGCGCCAATTGGCGGGCCGGCTGGGTGGCCTCGCGCAGCGCCACGGGCGATCATGACACGCTGGGCGGCGGGCATTCGCATTGTGGTGGGATGCTCTATCTCGGCACGAACTGGCCGGCGGCGTTTCGCGGCGGCTTCTTCCTCGCCAACACGCATGGTCGGCGCGTGAACCACGACTTCCTCGAACGCCGGGGCTCCGGCTACGTGGCCCGGCATCGGCCAGACTTTCTCCGTGCGAATGATGCGTGGTTCCGCGGCTCCGCGTTGCACACGGGGCCGGACGGCGGCGTGTTCGTGGCGGACTGGAACGACTTCGGCGAGTGTCACGACTTCGATGGTTCCTTTCGCGCCAGCGGCCGGCTCTACAAGGTCACTTTTGGCCAGCCTTCCCCGCTCCCGGCTTTCGATCTGCGCCAGGCCAGTGATGCCGAACTGCTCGTCCACCTGCGCGGCGACAATGAGTGGTTCGCCCGGCGCGCCCGGGTGCAGTTGCAGGAACGGGCTGCCGCTCAACGCCTCGCCCCGGGCACGGCGGCTGAGCTCCGCGCGCAGCTCCAGCAGCGCGGCCCAACGCCCAGTCGGTTGCGTGTGCTATGGGCGCTGCACGCCATCGGGCACGGGGACGACGCGCTGCTGGTAAAGCTGCTGGACGAGGCGGATGAGCACCTGCGCTGGTGGGCGGTGCAACTGATCTGCGAGCCGAAGCTGCCTTCCTCCGCCGCTTTGGCGAAGTTCACCGCGCTGGCTCGGGACGGCTCGACGCCACACACGCGGCTGGCGCTAGCCAGCGTGTTGCAACGCATGCCGTTGGCGGAACGGTGGCCCATCGCCAGCCCGCTTCTGGCACGCGCGGAGGATGCGGCGGACCCCAACTTGCCGGTGATGCTCTGGCTCGGTATTGAACCCGTCGTGGCGGCGGACCGGGCGCGGGCGGCGGAACTGCTGGCGACCTGTAAGATGCCGCAGGTGCGGCAGTTCATCGCCCGCCGGCTGGCCGCGCCGTAAATTTGCCGTGCGTGTGTGCCATGAGACAAGCTGCGTGCGCCTGCCGGGCGGTTCTGTTGAGATTTCATCGGACCCAGTCAAAGGCACGCGTGTGTTTACTGATTTCCCCTTGCTCCCCGCGGTTTATGAGGTGACCTTTCATCACTTGACTGCTCCGCTTGAGACGTTCGGGTTGGGACCCGGGTCTTTGATGGAAGCGTTCATGTCCGCGACTCCGTGAAGACGACCAGCATAGTGATTGTGGAGGACCACCCCTTGGTGCGCCGGGGAATCCGTGGTCTGCTTCAGTCCCAGAAAGATTTCCGCGTGGTCGGCGAGGCGAGCAACGGCTTGGAGGCGTTGCACGTCATCGAGCAAACCCATCCCGATGTAGTAATCACCGACATTGTGATGCCCATGGTGGATGGGCTGAACCTGCTGCGGGAGCTGTCCAAGTCAACCCCGCGCCCGTTGCTGATTGTCCTCTCCCTCTTCGACGAGGAGCGTTACATCCAGACGGCCACCGAGTGTGGCGCGGCGGCCTACGTGCTCAAGCAGTCGGCTCCTACCTTCCTCGTCACGGCCATCCGCGATGCGCTCGCCGGCCGCTTCTTTTGCACCCCGCCCATCAACGGCCGGGCGCTGGATGAGATTCAAGACCGTGTGCGCCGGCTGCCGATGAATCATGCCACCCTGCTCAACGAAGATGAGCGGTTGGTATTCTCGCTGCTCGGCTCTGGTTGTGCGCTGGAGGTCATCCAGCAGCGCCTTGCGCATCAGCCGCTTTCCTTCCCCGTGGTCTGCGAGAGCATCACCCTCAAACTGGGCTTGAGCGACCCCGGCGATCTGCGCCGATTTGCTGAGCGCTGGGCGGCGGCGCAGAACTGAGCGGCAGCAACTGGTTGGTCTTCGCCAAAATTGTGTCTGGCCCCGGCCATACCCCTCGGGAATGATTCGCCCGCGTCATTTAGCAGACATCTGAAGTATGAGCCTTGCCACCATCCCGGTTGAAATTGCCGACCCGATCAATCATCGCATCCTCGCGATTTCCGAAGACCAATTGCAGGGTTTCCAAGCGGACCCGCTCGGCGCCATCGCGCGACAGGCTGACTTGCCACTGGAGACAGTCATCGAACGCATTCAGGCTATGCTGCGCGCGGGCGTCATCCGCCGGGTGCGGCAGACCTTGCTCGCCACGAACCTTGCCCAAGGCGCGCTCGTCGCGTGGGAGGTGCCGCAGGAAAAGCTCGACGCCGCGTTCGATGATCTATTCGCCAACGACCCCTTCTCCGGCCACGTCGTCACTCGCTCGACCGACGCCGCCACGCCCGGATCGACCTACAAACTCTGGACCACGCTGAAGATTCCCGCCGGCTACTCGATGCCGCGCCATTGCGAGTATCTCGCCAAGCGCATCGGCGCGGGCCACTTCCGGCTCATGCCGGCGAAGAAGCTCTTCGCACTCGGGGTGGGCCACACGCGTCGGCGGGGCATGGAGCCGGGCAGCAAGGCGGAAGTCCCGGCCGAGGCCACCGATGTGGCGATGGTCACGCTCAACGAACTGGAGTGGCGCATCCTCGAAGCCGTGAAGCGCGAGTTCAAGGCGGAGGAACTCGTCTCCGACTTGTGGACCGCGCGCGCCGCCCAGGCCGGTGTGCCGCTCAAGACCTTTCTCGAGGTTGCCGCCGACTTCAACGAGCGCAAGATCATCGGCCGCTTCTCGACCTTCCTCGAGCACGTCAAGACCCTGGCCACCGGCGAGAAGGTCACGAAGTTCAACGCGCTGTTCCACTGGGCCGTGCCGCCGGGCCGCGAGATCGAGGCGGGCCGCGAGGTGGGCCGGCATCACATCATGACGCACGCCTACTGGCGCGAGGGCGGCCCGGAGTTCCGCAACGTGAACGTCATGGGCGTCGCGCATGGCACGGACAAGGCGCTCGTGCTCGCGCACAAGGCGGCGATTGACGCGCACCTCGCCAGCCTCGGCATCACCGTCAGCTACACGAATGTCTTCTGGGGCGGGCGAAGCGAAATCAAGCCGAGCGAAATCTCCCCGAACGCCTACTGCGAGTTCTGTCGTGCCAACGGCCTCGATCCCGAGCGCATGAAGCTCCAGCCCGGCGAGCGCATGATTGCGGGCTAAACGCCCGTGCCCCATGCCCGACCAGCGCCTGCAACGCAGCTTACGCGCGACCTTCCTCGGCATGGTGGTGAACACCGTGCTTGCGGTGGGCAAGATGACGGCTGGCTTCCTCGGCCAATCGCATGCGCTCGTGGCCGACGGGGTCGAGTCGCTCGCCGATTTGTTTAGTTCCCTGATCGTCTGGCGCGGGCTGGTTATCGCCGACGCGCCAGCGGACGAAGATCATCCCTACGGCCACGGCAAGGCCGAGCCGCTTGCCTCCGCGATGGTCGCCACCATGCTCCTGCTTGCGGCGCTGTGGATCGCCGTCAACTCCGTGCGTGAAATTCTCCGTCCCCATGGCGCACCCGCTTCGTGGACGCTCGGGGTGCTCATCGTGGTCGTGGTGGTGAAGGAAACGCTCTTCCGCCATGTGTTCCGCGAGGCGACATCCGTGGATAGCAGCGTCGTGAAAGGCGACGCCTGGCATCATCGCAGCGACGCCATCACCTCGCTCTTCGCGGGCATCGGCATCGCCGTGGCGCTTATGGGCGGGCCGGGCTACGAGGCGGCGGATGATGTGGCGGCGCTGCTGGCCTCGGGCGTCATCGCGTGGAACGGCTGGCGGCTGCTGCGCGAGGCGTTCGGCGAGTTGATGGATACCGCACCTGACTTGGCCGTGGTGGCGGAAATTCGCCGACTTGCCGCCAGCGTCCCAGACGTGCGCGGCGTGGAGAAGTGTTTCATCCGCAAGATGGGCTGGCAGCTCCATGTGGACATCCATGTGGAAGTGGACGGCCAGCTTACTGTCGAGCGCGCTCACGCCATCGCCCATCAGGTGAAGGACCATCTCCGCGCCCAGATGCCGAAAGTCCGCGACGCGCTCGTCCACATCGAGCCGGCGCGGCGGTAAACTTGGAGCCGTGCTGATCGCAAAGCCTCAAAGCCGCGGAAGCGCGGAGAAGAAGGAATTGGGTGGGGCATAAAGCGGCCCATCCTTGATTTCAGGATCAAGCCTTCAGTCGATACCAGTTGTCGCGTTGGTGCGGTGAGAAACCCAGATCGGTGATGAGGCGTTGCATGTCGGCTACGCTCATGCGGTGGGTGGTGCCGGCGGCGCTCACGACGTTTTCCTCGATCATGATGCTCCCGAGGTCGTTCGCCCCGTAGCGCAGCGCGAGTTGGCCGATCTCCTGACCCTGCGTGACCCATGAGCTTTGGATGCTCGGAATGTTGTCGAGATAGATGCGGCTGAGGGCCTGGGTGCGCAGATACTCGTGCGCGCCGACGGTCGGGGCTTTCAGCACGGCGTTTTCGGGTTGGAAGGTCCAGCAGATGAAGGCGGTGAACGCGCCGCCTTGAAGCGCTCCGGTTTCCAAGGCATTCCCGTAGGCGATGGATTTTTCAATCGGCAATCGGCAATCGGCAATCGGCAATCGCGCCAGCGACCGGTCCTGCTGCGCGCGCACCACTTCGAGATGCTCGATGCGTTCCGCCACCGTCTCCACATGGCCGAACATCATGGTGATGCTGCTGGCCAGACCGAGCTGATGGGCGGTGTCCATCACGCTCATCCACTGGCGGGCGTCCGCCTTGAGCGGGGCGATGCGGTTGCGCACGCGGTCCACGAGGATTTCCCCGCCGCCACCGGGGACGGAACCAAGTCCGGCGGCGACGAAGTCCTTCAGGATTTGTTCCACCGGCTCATGGAAAAATTCCGAGAAGGCGACGAACTCACTGGGGCTGAAGCCATGGACATTGAAGCCGGGAAACTTGGCGTGGATGTGCGCGAGGAGGTCGAGATACCACTGCTTGGTGAGCTTGGGGTGGTGGCCGCCTTGCATGAGGATCTGATTTCCGCCCAGCGCGATCGTCTCCTCAATTTTCCGGTCCATCTCGTCGTGCGAGATGACGTAGGCATCAAGATCCTTTTCGGAGCGCCAGAAGGCGCAGAACTTGCAATAGACGTTGCAGACGTTGGTGTAGTTGACGTTGCGGTCCACGATGTAGGTGACGGTCTCATTGCCGCGGCCTTGGTGCGCGGCCGCGCGGTGGAGCTGGCGGCGGCGGTCGGCCAGTGCCCCGAGTTCCTCCAGCGGCAGGCCGTAAAGGCGCAGCGCCTCATCACGGTCAATGCGGCCGCCGTCCCAAACCTTTTGCTGCAACTCGTCAAGTGAAGCGTCGTAAACCACGCGCGTAGTCTAGCACCGGCTGGCAACCAGACAACGTGAATGCCTGCGGAGAAGGCTTTGCCGCGTCGTCCCGGTCTTGCATGATTCAGTCCGCATGCAGCGATTGGGCAAGAACCTTGGCGGCTATTTGGGCGAACGGATTGATCTCGGCCAGAGGTTTCAGGCGGCCCCAAAGCTGGTGCAGGGCCGCGGCTGGCAGATGGAGTCGCTGCCGTTCGACGGAGGAGGGGAACTGCTCGCGCTGACACGACTGGCCGCCAGTCCGAAGCGAAATGTTTATCTCTCCACCGGCATTCACGGTGACGAGCCGGCCGGGCCGTTGGCGATGCTGCTACTGTTGGAGGAAGACCGCTGGCCGGCGGATGCCAGCTTGTTTCTGTGCCCTTGCTTGAATCCGACCGGCTTCCCCCAAAATCGGCGGGAGAACTTTCTCGGCAAGGATTTGAACCGCGACTACAAGCACTTCGAGGCGGCAGAGACCCGGACGCATGTGGCCTGGCTGACTCGGCAGCCGAATTTCGACCTCGCCCTTTGCCTGCATGAGGACTGGGAAGCCAATGGCTTTTACCTCTATGAGTTGAATCCCGACGCGCGGCCCTCGCTGGCGCAAACGATGGTGGATGCCGTGGCCTCGGTCTGCCCGATTGATTGCGCGGAGATGATCGAGGGTCGGCCGGCTCGGGGCGGCATCATTCAGCCCAGCCACGATCCGGACTCGCGCCCCCAATGGCCGGAGGCCTTCTGGCTGTTGCAGCACAAGACCCGCCTGAGTTACACGCTGGAAGCCCCCTCGGACTTTCCGTTGGCGACGCGTGTCAATGCGCTGGTGGCCGCCGTCAATGCCGCGCTGGCGGGTTGAGTGCGCAGCGGGGGAAACTTCAGTCCTCCAGTTTCCTGTTGGTCATGTCGGGCGCGAGCCAAATGACCAGCATGCCAAGCCCGTAAATGGAACCCATGATGGCCCCGGCCTTGGCGAAATCACCGTCGAAGAATTCCGTCAGCGCTCCGGCAAACAGCACGCCAACCGCCACAAAGAAGCGGCCGAAGTTGTAGCTCATGCCCGCACCCGAAGCGCGCACCCGGGTGGGGAACAACTCCGGCAGACAGAGCGGCAGCCACCCAAAGAAGAGCGTGGCCACGAGGCCTTGGATGAAGACCATCGGGAGGAAGAGCGGCTCCCTGGGCTTGAGCAGCAGAAAAATTCCACAGGTGAGCACCATGGAGCAAAGGCTTATGAGGAAATACGCCAAGCGGCGGCCGAGCCAGTTCGCCAACTGCCCGCCCAAGAAGCTGCCGATGGTGGCGCCGAAAGCCCAGTAGGCTTGCGTCCGTGCCTTGTAGCCGGGGTCAATGCGCCCGGCCTCGTGATCGGCCCACGGCGTAAGCCAACGGCCGGCACTCCACGCCGCGATGAGTGGAATCGAGGCCAGCAGGATGCCCGCGATGGTCACCCGCAGGAGCGGTGGGCGAAAGAGCTCGCGCATGGGCGTTGCCGTCCGATGCGACGCTTGATTGCGGGTGGCCAGCCATTTGGCCGACTCGGGCACGATCCAAAATGCTGCCAGTCCCACGATGGCCGGGGAGGCGCTCACGAGCAGCAGCCAGCGCCAGGAGTCTGGCGTGATCAGCCAGTGCAGCCCGATTTGCGAAATGATGAACATGCCGAGGTTTGCGGATGTGCCCATCACGCCGGCGAGGAAGGGGCGTGAAACATCCGGCCAGACTTCGGCCACCAGGGAAACTCCATTAGGCCACATGCCGCCGATGCCCAGCCCGGCGAGGAAACGCAGCACGAGCAGTTCTTCCTGCGTGCGCACGAAGTAGCACAATCCCGCAAACACCGTGTAACAAAGGATGCTGGCCGCCATGCCCTTGGCGCGTCCGATGCGGTCCCCGAGCCAGCCCAAACCAATCCCGCCAATCGCCGCCCCGAGGCTCAGGGCAGCGGTGTAATAGCTGAACCACCGCGCGGCGGCCTTCGCATCATACGCGGCTCCCATCAAATCCTGGGAGATGGAGAGCGAGGCGATGGGGAGTGTGCCCATCTGCACGCCCGCACACATCCAGCCGAGGAAGGCCACGATCACCGCCGAGTAGCGGGCGTAGCGGCTTTGGACCGGCGTGGCGGACGAATTCATGGGGCAACGGATTAGACACCGGCGCGATCCAGCTTGGCAAATACTTCGTCCGGCAGGGGCCCATTCACCGCCCAGCGCACCGCGTCTTCCACTTCCTCCGGTGAACCAAAGCCAACAATAGCGGACGTGACGTGTGGATGGTGCGCGGCAAAGCGCACGGCGGCTTCCGGCAGGGAAACATCGGAGGGTAACGCGCGGCGCATCAACTCCGCGCGGCGCAGGTCGCGCTCGTAAATCGGCAGTGGGAAGAACTTTGTCGTCAGCGTGTGCGCGCTCGGCGGTCTGCCGGCGAGCGCGCCACCGGCGAAGACGCGGATGGCTAGGCGTGCCGGTCTCCGGTCCGATTTCCCAGCGGAGCCAACCCCGCCCACGCCAGGTCGGAGACCGGCGCTCCGGTCGCACAGGTTCAAGTTCACCTGCATCGTGGCCCAAGGCTCTGCGTTCAAGACTTCGTTCAGCGATGCCTCATCGCCCAAGCCAGTCAGCCCGAAATGCTGGATGAGGCCTTCGCCACGAAGCTGCGCGAACGCCTCCAAGATTCCACCGGGACGCAGCACATCGTCTGGCGTGATGGAGGTCGGCTGGTCCCCGCGCTGGCGAGTGATCGAGTTGTGGAGTTGGAGCAGCGCCACGGAGTCCACGCCGAGGCGGTGCAGACTGCCTTCCACGGAGGCCCGCACGGCCCCGGGAATGTCCGCGAGTTGTTCCGTCGCGAGCCGCACCTTGGTTCCCATGCGAACGGAGATACCGCTGCCCAACTCACGGAGCGCCCAACCCATGCTTCTTTCCGACTCACCATTGCCGTAAGTCGCGGCGGTGTCGAACCAGTCCACGCCCAAGGCCAACGCTCGTTCAACCGTGGCCAGTTGGCGGTCGCGTGCGGCAGGGTCCGTCATCAGTGCTGACACTGGTCCAGCCCCGAAGGCGAGCGCGGGCAGGGTGAGTTCAGCGCCCGGAAGCATCCGCTGGGGAACGCGGATGCAGGCGCTCATTCGCGGGTGCTGACCGTTTGGACAACGGTGGGCGTCACGAACTCGACGAAAGCCTCAGCCGTGTGCGGATTCTTGGCGTCCAGCGTGGTGGCCCGGATGGGGAAAGGGAGGTTGAACGGCCCGGCATCGGCGGCGAAATGGATTTCCAGGATTCCGTTCTGACTGCCGCCCGCGATGGTCACTGTGGCCGAGCGAACGCCCCGCACATGGGCGGGCACTTGCAATTCCACTTGGACAGCATCGGCCGCCAGCGACTTTTCCCGCCGCAGGAGGAAGGGGAGCTTGACCGAACCCCCGGGCATGACGCGCACGGATGGGTTGGCCAGTTCGATTTCCAACAGCCCCGTCTGCGTGATGGCGATGAGTTGGTCGTTCTGTTCGTTCTGGCTGTAGCTGACGATGTGTTCGGACCCATCGTGGTCGCGCACCGTGCCGAGCAGCATCACCTGCGAGCGGCTCGTGCGGCCCAGTTCCATGCCCGGGGCAAGCGTGACCATGAACTCAAACTGTTCTGCACCGGCCGGAATGTGAACCGGCGGCGCGGTGACGCCTTGCAGATGGCGACCCTGGCGGTCAGCCAAGCGTGCCACCAGCGGCCCGGTGAAGCCGCCTCGCTCCAGGCCGTAGGGCCGACGGTAAGTAGAGCCGCGTTGCGCGATCGTCATCAGGAACTCGCTCGTGTTCTTGAAGGGCGTGGGCAGCGCCACCGCGAGCAGAACAGATTCAATCGGCAACTCACCCCGGGCTACCGGTAAGGTGGCGGTGCGCGTCACCGGCGTGCCGTTGATCGTGGCGGTGCCGCGAACCGTGAGCTCGGCCACCCGAATCTTGGCCAAATGCTCGGCGGCAAAACTCAAGTCCGTGGTGGGGCGGCCGCTGGCGATCTTTGTGCCGCTCACCGTGACATTTGCCGGCAGGCCCTCAACGCTCAGTTCGATGTCGCCCTTGAAGCCACCAATGGCAGTCGCGTTCACCTTGAGCTTCCCGGGCTGCTGCTTGCCACCGCGCTTGGGCTTGCCGGGCGCGGCCTCCCCATCGGCCGTTTCGCGCAGGACCGTGACCGTGTCGCTGGCCAGGCTCAACCGGAAATCCGGCGCGCTTACGGGAGCCACGCGCAGGCGGTAGGCGAAGTCCGGGCCACCGCGCGTAGCGAAACGCTCACTGATCTGGAGAGAGAATTCGCCATCGGCTGGGGCTTTGAACGCCAGCGCTAGGTCAGCGAGTTCGCCGGGTGCGCCTTCGCTGCGGGCAAGGGCGGTGCCAGTGGCGTCGGTGATCAGCAGCATGGGAGTGAGTGGACTGCCAAGCCGCGGCGCCGCCAGGCTGAGTTCCAAGGCGTCGCCCTTCTTTGCGGTAAAGCGCCAGCGATTGGTGGCGCCCGCAACGAAGACTCGGCCATTGAGCACGGTCGGCACGGTGAAGGACTCCGCCGTGGGCGCATGGACTTGCTCGGGCAGATCGTCCAGTTCCATGGCAACCTGCCCCAAGGATTTGCCGCCGGCTTGAACTGCCACTCGCACCGTCCCGGAAGTGCTTGCCTTCGGGAGTTGCACGGTGCCGGTGTTTGCCGGGAGCGCGTTGCCGGTGAGTTCGACCTTCAGGCTTTCGCCAGCCTTGCCGCCGAGCGGAAACACGCGGCCGATGAACGGCTGGTCGCTGATGGTGAGCCGGTAAACGTGATTCTGGAGCCCGCCGGCATTCACATCGTCAATCCGCACGCGGTAGGTGCCGTCGCTCGGGGCAGTGAAGGGCAGCACCGGATCGCCACGCTGCGTCGCTATGGCCTCCGCGAGGGGGCGACCGTTGGCATCGAACACGACGAGGCGGGCTTGGAGTGGGGAGCCGAGCGATTGGGCGGCGACCGCCAAGGTGAAGGTCTGGCCGGCCCGAGCCTTGAAGGTCCACACATCCGCATCCTCGCGCGGGAAGATGCGGCCGTTGATCGTGATCGGCGTGGCCACCATGACCGGCAAGGGTTCGCCTTCCGCCTCCACCTCCACTAGCTCCGGCAGCTCACCCACCACGAACTTCATCGCGGGCGTCGCGCCTTGCGAGGTCCACGCCCGCCAGTAACGCAGGCCCGCTGGAGCATCCGCCGTAATCCGCACCGAGCCGGCATGGTCGCGCGGATAATCCTCGCTGCGCTGGGAAGCAGGCTGGGAAATCACCGGCCCCTCGAACCAGACGGTGTTCGTCTCCTTCACTCGGGTGCTGGCGTCCAAGCCGGGCCCAAGCATTTCGAAGCCTGCCTCGCCGTGGAAATAGCAGCCACCTACGCGCAGCGCCACCGTGGTTCCCCGCTGGCCTCCGGCGGGGAAAACATACGCGGCGAACGGCTCCAACGCTCTGGCAGTGAACGGGGGAAAACCCGCGAGGAGCGAGCCAATCAGGGTCAGGCGAGTGAACAGGCGCAGCGGCATCGGAAAAACCGACGCACGGCCCCCCGGCTTGTTCAACGGGTAATGCGGCTGCGCCAGGAAGGTCGGGGGACGGGGAAATCCTCCGTTGACTGGCCCGGAGCAGAACTGCCAGCTCAAGGCCGTTCACCGCAGGCAAGTCCACTTGCTTTGTCGACATCAAGGCGCATCAGAAATACATGGACCCGAGCCGCCCCGAGAAGGATGCGGTGGCCACAGGAAGTCCACGCGGCGTTCCACGGGCAGGTGCGGAAGTTCGTGGAGGAGCTGCGGAAGAGGTTTCCGAACTGCGCGTTGAGCTGGACATCCACTGTCAGGCGTGGAGTGCGGAAACGATTAATCGCGGCACGCAGAAGGGCATCAAAGTCATGAAGATGGTGGAACCCCGCCCAGCGCGCCGCCGGAGACGAGCGCGTTTGGCGGCGGCTACGTCGTGCGCAGTTATGGCAGCCACATGACCAACGACGTGGACGCCATCCGGCTTGAGTTCGGCAGCGGATTCCGCCACGTTGCAAAGAAGCGCGAGGAGACGGCCAAATGGCTGGCGGAGGTCATCAGGGCATACGCGGGGAAGTATCTTGAGCCGACAAAGTAGGAGCAGGCCTGTGCCCGAACCGAGCAGTTGGAACGGGCGTAACGTAAAAAAAGAGCGCGGCATTTACGCCGCGCTCCAGACGCCGGTTTGCCCCCAGCCAAATTCAAACTGATTTACCGCACCAGCCGGTAGAACCGCCGGGCACCGCTGGCGGACGAGTCAATCAAGTCGAAGCTGCTGGTCGGTGCGTTCGTGCTGAACAGCGTGGTCCAGTTTGTGACCGTGGCGTTCGTGTTGACCTGAAGGGTGTAGGCCAGCGCGGGCGTGCCGGCGACGCCCAGCGTGAACTGCCCATTGGCCACGGTCTTGGCCAGGAGTGTCGGGACAGACGGCGTGGTGCCGAAAACATCAAGTTTCACGCTGGTGAGGGTGCCCGCGTTGTTCGCGCGCCGGTCGGAGATTTGCACCTGCCAGTTGCCCTTGGAATCCTCGCCCCAGTTGAACGTCGAGCGGAAGGTCATGGCGGTGTAGTTGGCGTTGGTGTCGCCGTGCAGCTCGGCCAAGGGGCTGATGGTGCCGGCCGGCGAGACGAGGTTGATGACGAGGTCACCACGATTCGCGTGCGTGATGTCCACGGTGACGATGGCCTGCTCCACCCGAAGGTTCGACGCGCTGAGGTCGAAGGACCGCGTAATGCCGTTGTTGTCGTTATCGGGAATGGCAACACTGAGGCTGGCCTGTTCAGAAGCAGTGGTGACCATTGCCGGGAGATTCGCCCAGTTAGTCGCGAGCGTCACTGCCGCGCCGGCGTTGACGCGACCTGCACCGAAGTTGGGGTTGAACTTGAAGCCGGCTTTGTTCGTGCGCCACTCGTTGTTGGTCGGGTCAGTCTGCGTGGCTGAACGAATCAGCACTTCCTGCACGTCGCGCCAGCCGAGGTTCGGGTTGGCCTGGAGCATCAAGGCAACGACGCCGGAGACCACCGGGCAAGCCGAGGAGGTGCCGTTATAGTTCTGCGTGTAGTCGCGGTCTGCGAGGTCGCCTGGGCCAATCGGACCCACTGCCACGTCGGAGCGATTGTAGCCAAAGTCACCGACGAGATCCGTCGTGGTGGTGCCTTGGACGCGGGGGCCGGTGCTGGTTTCGCCACCGGAAGGAGCCGACACGACCAGGCACGCGCCACGCTCGCTGTAGTCGGCCTTGCCGCCGAGATCGGTCAAAGCGCCGACGCTGATGGTGTAAATGGAGCCGTTGTAAGAATCGTAACCTGCATTGTCCAAGGCCGCGCCGCCATTGCCAGCGGCCCAAACAAAGATGTTGCCGCGGCCGCCGCGGCCGGTCGTGGCGCCGTTCCGCAGAGCTTCCCGCGCGAGCGTGCCCGCGCCGCCCTTCTCGAAGCCGTTGTCGGTGGGGCCCCAACTGTTGTTGTAGATGTGGACGAGACTGTTGCTGTGGGAAAGAGCCGCTCCATCTTGAGTGTCACCCGTGGTCCCGCCAATGAGTCGTAAGCCGACAAGCGTCGCCTCGAAAGCCACGCCGGCCGCTCCAATGCCGTTATTGCCGCGCGCAGCAATAACGCCAGCCGTGGCCGTGCCGTGCGAGTCTGCGTTGGGGCTACTTGCATCGCCCGGTTTGTGACCGGCAGCGCCCTCGGGCTTCGGGTCATTGTCGCCGTCGCGATAGTCGTAGTGAATGTTGGTGTTGGCATTCGCGGCGAGGTCGGGGTGGGTATATTGAAAACCGTCGTCGATTACTGCGACGGTGATGCCCGCTCCCCTGAATCTGTCCCAGACGTTGGTCACGTTGATGTCTGCGCCCACGGTTGCTTCGTTCTGGCCGGTGTTAAGCAGCGTCCATTGGTTGGTGAAGAGCGGGTCGTTCGGGACGAAGCGCTTGGTCATCTTGCGCTTGAGCACGGGTTCGACATGTTGCACGCCGGGCAGGGGGGCCAGCGCTACCGCGACATCCAGTGCCGCACCCGGCTGCGCCACTCGGAAGATGTAATGGCGTGGCGCGTAGGAAATTTCCGGTCCCGCCACGGCGCCGACTGCTCTCGCCAGGCGCGCCACATCCGTCCCGGCGGCGAGGCGGACGAGCACTTCGCGGGTGACCACGCGGCGGGTCCACTCGGTGCGTGCGGCACCTTTGGGATACAGCACCAACTCGCGCGTGTCGGCGTCACCGGCGGCTTGGGCGCGCAGCCGGGGTGCCACTCCGCCCGCGACCGCCTCGGCGCGGTCCCGGGTGAGGTTGTGGACTTCATTGTCTGCTACGATATACACGGTGGATTGGCCCGCCCCGGTGCGGACGACGTGTTCTTCTGCCCCGGCCGAGGCGAGGCAGAGCGCAAGAAGGATAGAATTGATTACAGAAATACTCATAAAGCGCAGAGCTTGTAGCGGTTTCGAATACTCGCTGTCCAGCGCGGAAAGGCCGTGTCCGGCAGAGGCGCCTCACTCGTCGAAATAATTTTGCCCGGCAGAGGTGTCTGGCGTTCAATGCTGCGCACATGGCCGACGCCACCCGCCAATTTGACTTCCTCGTCCTCGGCAGCGGCATTGCCGGGCTGACGTTCGCCCTCAAGGTCGCACCGCGCGGGCGCGTGGCCATCGTCACCAAGAAGAGCCGCGCGGACTCGAACACGAACTGGGCGCAGGGCGGCATCGCCGCCGTCACCAGCCGCGAGGACTCTATCGAGATGCACGTGCGCGACACGCTCGACGCCGGCGCGGGCCTGTGCCGCGAGGAAATCGTCCGCACCATCATCGGCGAAGGGCCGGCGCGGATTCAGGAGCTGATGGAGCTGGGCACGAAGTTCAGCGAGCGCGAACTGCCCGACGGCAACGGCAAGGAGCTCGACCTCACGAAGGAAGGCGGCCATTCCAAGCGCCGCGTGCTGCACGCGAAGGATGCGACGGGCGCGGAGATTGAACGCGCGTTACTCGACGCCATCGCGCGCGAGCCGAACATCACGGTGCTGGAAAACCACTTCGCCGTGGACCTCATCACCACGCAGAAGCTCGGCTATGTTGGGCCGAACCGCTGCCTCGGCATCTACGTGCTCAACAAGGCCGGCGGGCAAGTGGAGACGTTTGCCGCGCCGGTCATCGTTCTTGCCACCGGTGGCTGCGGGAAAGTCTATCTCTACACGACGAACCCCGACATCGCGACGGGCGACGGCGTGGCGATGGCGTATCGCGCCGGCGCGCAGGTGGCGAACATGGAGTTCATGCAGTTCCACCCGACGTGCCTCTTTCATCCGAAAGAGCGCACGCTGCTCATCACCGAGGCCGTGCGCGGCGAAGGCGGTTACCTGCTCGGCACGGACGGCCAGCGCTTCATGCCGCGCTACGACGCGCGCGCGGAGCTCGCCCCGCGCGACATCGTGGCCCGGGCGATTGACAGCGAGATGAAGCGCACCGGCGCGGACAACGTGTGGCTGGACATCACGCACCAGCCCGCGCGCTTCATCATCTCGCACTTCCCGACCATCTACGAACGCCTCCTTCGCCTCGGCGTGGACATGACCAAGGAGCCGATTCCCGTCGTGCCGGCGGCGCATTATCAGTGCGGCGGCGTGGTGACGGACGTGAACGGCGTCACCGACATCGCGGGTCTTTACGCCGTTGGTGAAGTCGCGCACACCGGCCTGCACGGTGCGAACCGGCTCGCGAGCAACTCCCTTCTCGAAGCCCTCGTCTGCGCGCACCGTGCGGCACGCCTAGTCTTGGAAAACCCTTTGCCGCAAGCCGAGGTGAACATCCCGCCGTGGCAGTCCGGTCAGGCACATCACGCGGACGAACTCGTCGTCGTCTCGCACAACTGGGACGAAATCCGCCGCCTGATGTGGGACTACGTGGGCATCGTGCGGACGAACAAACGCCTCCAACGTGCGAAGGCCCGCATCGCCCTCTTGCAGGAGGAAATCCAGCAATACTACTGGGACTTCACCGTGACGAGCGACCTGCTGGAACTGCGGAACATCGCGACCGTGGCCGAGCTCATCGTGAACTGCGCGCTGCTCCGACCCGAGAGCCGTGGGCTGCACTACAACTTGGATTTCCCGCAGCCAGACCCGGTTTGGGCGCAGCGGGATACGGTAGTGCGGAAGGAAAAGTAGGACAGGGCGTGCCGCCTGTCGTTCTGACTAGCCAGAGCCCGATCAAGCGGGGGTTCTAACTGGAGGACAGGCAAGCTGCACTGACCTACTTGGCGGCGACCTTGTTGACCGTGTTGTAGATGGTCTGGTTGATGGGCGTGCCGTCGGCGGCGTTGATGTTCATGCGGATGCGCATCTGCATCACGGGCTTCACGCCGCCCTCGACTTCGAGGAACACGGTCTTCTTGTCCGCCGAGAGCTTCGCGGACTTCACCACGAGGTCTTCGCCGCCGAACTTCGAGTTCGCGATTTTGTTCTCGCCGATGACCTTGTCCGGTTCGCTGGCGGAATACATTTTGGACCCGTAGTCCTGCTTCCACTTGTAGTTCCACTGGTCAATCGCCCAGTTGCCATCGTCGGCAGCGGTCTTGGCGTCGAGAGCGGTGGTGAAGGTGATTTCCAAGCCGTTGGGCTTCACATGGAGTTCCTTCGGCATGGCGACGGGCTTGCCGGTGTAGCGCACGCGATGGAACGCGCCGGTCTTCGCACCGCTGCTCTGCCAGACGCGCAGGCCGGTGGCGTAGAGCTGGCCGTCGCGCGGGCTGAACCGGGCGCGCATGATGCCGGACTCGAAGTTCAGCGGGAACCGCACCGCACCGCCCTGCACCTGCCCGCCGACTTCCTCCTTCATAACCTTGAAAAGCGAGCAACTGCCATAGCTCATGTGCAACATATCGCCCATGAACGGGCCCCACTTGTCGCTCGTGACCCAAACGTGGCCGCCGCTGGAGTTGTCCACCTGATGCGGGAGCCAGAAGAGCGGTTTGTCGTAGTCCGTGGGCGGCGTGCTGGTGTGCGCGGTGTGGACGTGGCCGTAGAAGCCGCCGGCCTTCATGAAGTTGACGCGCGAACTGGGCACCCAGTTGCCCTCGTTGTCGGAGGAGGTCAGTTCGTCGTTCGGACCCATGCCGAGGCCGTTCGGAGCGCGGAGGCCGTTGGCCCAAGCCTCCAACTTCGAGCCGTCTTTGGAAACCTTCGCGACGACGCCGTGGTGCTGGTGCTTGAAGGGGCCGAGGTTCCCGCCCTTGTTGAAGTAGAAGTTGCCCGCGCGGTCGGTTTCGAGGCCGAGGTTGAACTCGTGGTAATGCGAGCTGATGGCGATGTCGTTGTTGAAGTTCTCGTAGAAGTCTGCCTCGCCGTCGCCGTTCAAATCATGCAGCCGCGTAATTTGGTCGCGACCCAGCACATAGACCTTCTCGTCGACTATTTTGAGACCGAGCGGCTGGAAGAGGCCGGTGGCGAAGCGCTTCCACTTGAGCTTGTCGAGCTTGTCGAGCTTGTCGTCAATGCCGCTGACCAGCCACACGTCGCCGCTCACACTGCAAATCGCGGCCTTCGTCGCGTCCGCGAAGAAGTCGAAGCCGCTGGTGCGAATCCACG
The DNA here is from genome assembly GCA_945874145.1 of Akkermansia muciniphila. Lineage (GTDB taxonomy): Bacteria > Verrucomicrobiota > Verrucomicrobiia > Limisphaerales > SXTU01 > SXTU01. Next base: position 27,099 of record CAMCFN010000019.1, on the reverse strand, counting down.
AGTTCCAAGGGTTGGCCTTGCCGTCGGGGAGCGTGAGCGTGTCCACGGTGTAGGCGTTGTCGGACTTGCCGAGCACGCCGACGGTTTCGATGACCGGGTTCCACTGCGCTGCTCCGCCCTTCGTGAGCGCGGGGAGGTTCGGCATCTGCGCCTTGTAGGCGGCGACGGTGGCGGGCGTGGCCTTCTCACCGAACCACATGGCGACTTGGAAGGTCGTGGCCTGCTTCTGCGGGGGTAGTTTCATGACGATGAAGCCGTCGGGGGACTTCTCCAGTTTCGCGCCTTCGATTGCGTAACCGTTCATGTTGAACAATCCTGTGGGCGGCTGGCACAGCAAGAGCGTGAGCGCGGGCGACGGCCCTTCAAAGTGGAATGTCCGGGTGAACGCACCGCTCCCAGCGTCGTAGCCCGGCAACTCCAGCACCCCGACCTTGCCGACGGTGTAGCTGAGGATGACCTGCTTGCCGTTGACGTAGAGCCCGCGCCACTTTGCCCAGTCCTTCGGCAGCGGACCGAAGGAGACGAGTTCGCGCCCGTCCTTCACCGGTGGCTTCGGCTCCTTGAAGCCGCCGCCCGCGTCCGCCCAGCCGGGTAGCACGTCGGACTTGAAAGCGATTTCGCCAACGGGCGAGGCGACGCCTTCGAGGCCTTCTCGACCGGTCGGCAGCTTTAAGAAGCCACCGCGCCAGCCCATTGCCAGCCGCAGTCGCTCGGTGTCGAAGCACGCCGTCGCGTCGCTGCCGAGGTTGATGATGACGCCCTTAAGCGCGGGGCGGAACACCTCACCTTTCTCGCCGGGCACTTGGAGGCCGCCGCTGTAGAAGGATCCAAGATCCATTGCGTCCCACTGCGTAGTGGTCGGTTTTGGTTTGGGAGCGGTCTTTTCTTTTTTGGCGTCCTTCTTGGCATCCGCAGCGAGGAGCGGGAAGCCGGCGAAGGCAAGGGCAAGGGTGAGAACGAGCGGCTTCAACAGTGTCGTTTGCATGGTCAAGATGGGCATTAAACGTGGCGGGCGGGGCAGGCGGCGGCAAACAAAATTTGGTTCGTTCGAGTCAGCCGGGGAAGCCACCTCTGCCGGTGCCATGCCTCCGAGCGTCCGGCTGTCTTCTCCACGTTCCAGCTTCAACGCCTCCTAGTTCTTTCGTAAGTTCGCTGCGTGTCCGACGAATTTGACCCTTTGGTCCGTCCCGTCGCCGCCTTGCGCGGCGTGGGGCCGAGGCATGTGGAGTGCTTCGCCAAGCTTGGCATCGTGACGCTGGAAGACCTGCTGCTCCACCAGCCGCGTCGCTACGAGGACCGGCGGGCGACGGGCTGCACCATTGCGCAACTCAAGCTGAACGAGCCGGCCACCGTGCTCGGCAAAATCGTCGCGCAAGGAGTGAACTACTACGCCAAGCGCACCAAGTCGGTCTTCGAGTTCATCCTCGACGACGGCACGGCGCGCCTCCACTGCCGCTGGTGGAACCTGCCGTGGCTGGAGGACAAGTTCCACGTCGGTGACGAGGTCTTTGTCCACGGCAAGCTGCTCTCCCTGAAGCCGCGCACGATGGACCACCCGGAGACAGAGGTCGTCGAAGCAGGCGAGGAGGCGTCGGTCCATTTGCACCGCATCGTGCCGGTGTATCCACTGACGGAAGGCTTGTCGCAACGCTGGCTGCGCGGGTTGCTGTGGCGGACGCTGGAGGAATACGGGGCGCAGATTCCCGAGCGGCATCCGACTTTTCTAGGAGGATCAGGATTAAGATTGCGAGCCGGAGCCGGAGCCGCCGTCGTCGCTCTTGCTCCTAATCTTGATACAAATCCTGCGCTCTCACTTCCCCGCGCTGCCGCCGTCCGCTCCCTCCATTTCCCCGCCGAACTCCCCGAGACCGAACTCGCCCGCCAGCGCCTCGCCCTCGACGAGTTTCTCGACCTCCAACTTGCCGTCCGCGCCCGGCGTGAGAAGCTACTCGCCAACGCCCGAAGCCAGCCGTGCAAAGGCGACAACCACCTCATCCGCCCGTTTCTCGCCCAGCTCGGCTTCTCGCTCACTGACTCGCAAACCACCGTGCTCCGTGAGATCCGCGCCGACCTTGCGCGCGGCACCCCGATGCGCCGCCTGCTGCAAGGCGACGTGGGCGCGGGTAAGACGGTCGTGGCCGCCTGCACTGCGCTCATGGCCTTGGAGAGCGACCACAGCGTCGCCCTGATGGCCCCGACGGAGATTCTTGCCGAGCAACACTTCCGCAACTTCACCCGTTGGCTGGAGCCGCTCGGCGTAAACGTTGAACTCCGCACCGGCTCCCGAAAACCCACCGCCAACTCTCAACTCTCAACTCTCAACCCTCAGCTTTTCATCGGCACCCACGCCCTTGTCGAAGACGCCTTCACCGTCGAGCGACTCGGTCTGGTCATCATTGATGAGCAGCACAAGTTCGGCGTCGCGCAACGCGAGCGGCTGTTGCGCAAGGGTCATTACCCGCACCTGCTCGTGATGACCGCCACGCCCATCCCGCGCACGCTGGGCCTCACGATTTATGGCGACCTCGACGTGTCGGTCATCGCGCACCTGCCGCCGGGGCGCGGGGCCATCAAGACTTTCGTCCGTGGCCCGGAGAAATTGCCCAAGGTCTGGGCTTTTGTCCGCGAGCGGCTGTCGGAAGGCCGCCAAGCCTACGTCGTTTACCCGCGCGTCGAGGACACGGACTTGAAGACCGGCACGAAGGCCGTGATGGCTGAGTTCGAGAAGCTGGCCAAGGAACTCGCGCCGCACCGCGTCGCGCTGCTGCACGGGCGGCTCTCGGCGGAGGAAAAGGAATCGGCCATGGCCGAATTCCGTGCGAACCGCGTGCAAGCCTTGCTCGCCACGAGCGTCATCGAGGTCGGCGTGGACGTGGCGAACGCGACGGTCATGGTCATCGAGAACGCCGAGCAGTTCGGCCTCGCGCAGCTCCACCAGCTGCGCGGGCGCATCGGACGCGGCGCGCACGACTCTTGGTGCGTCCTCGTCGCGGCGAAGCTCACCGACGACGCCCGCGCGCGGCTGAAAGTGCTGGAGGAGACGACCGACGGCTTCGCCATCGCCGAGGCGGACCTGCGCCTGCGAGGGCCGGGCGAATTGCTCGGCCAGGCGCAGAGCGGCGCGCAGCAGTTCAAGTTCGCCGACCTCACGCGGGATTTGGAGCTGGCAAAGCTGGCAAGGGACTTGGCCCAACGCGCGGGCGGAAGCCCGCTCGGAGCCCGAGCCTGAGGAGCGCGGTCTTCAGGCTGCTTAAGCATCCGAGCGGGCGAAACCATGGGGCTGTGGAATTATGGGCGGTCGAGCAGCGTAAACGCGCGCCTGGCCCCGGTTCGCCCGCGCGGCATTGAGCAGCCGGAATCTGCTTTCTTCACGACTGCCTTGCGCTGAGTCTCTTTGGACTATGGCTAAATCATGGATCGACATCACAGTGGAAATGCGTGACGGCATGGTGCAGTGGCCCGGCGACCCTATCTGCCGCGTGGGCCTGCATGTAAAGCTCGGCGACCCCGTTCCCGGCCAGCCGGGCAAGACCATCCCGTGCAACCTCACCACGCTTTCCCTCAGCGCCCACACCGGCACGCACATGGACGCCCCGCGCCACTTCGTTGCGAAGGGGAAGACCATGGAGTCCTTACCGCTCGACGCGGTCATGGGGTTGTGCCGCGTGATTGAATTGCAGCACAAGGTCGCCATCACGGTGGACGAGCTGAAGCCGCACAAGCTCAAGCGCGGCGAGCGGGTGCTCTTCAAGACCCGCAACTCCACCAAGAGCTGGCGCATGGCGAAGTCCTCCACCTTCGACGAGGACTTCATCTACATCCCGGCGGCCACGGCGCAATACCTCGTGGACTGCGGCGTGATGACGGTGGGCGTGGATTATCTGAGCGTGGGCGGCTACAACAAAGACGGCGTGGAGTGCCACCAAATCATGCTCGGGGCGAAGCGGCCCATCTGGATCATCGAGGGGTTGAATCTCGCGAAGATCAAGCCGGGGAAGTATGAACTGGCCTGTCTGCCGTTGAAGATTGTCGGCTCGGACGGCGCGCCGTGTCGGGCGGCTTTGCGACCACTCTGAAGCGCTACTTGAGGTCCTGCCCGGTTGCCAAGCCGCCCACGGTCCAGTCGAAGTTGTAGGGGCCGTAGGGAGAAGTTTGATTCACGTTGATGTAGAGCGTGTAGGCGGCGTGGCCATCGGCGAAGAGTAGTGGCACGCCTTCCTTGCCGTGGGCGATGATGGTGGATCCGAGCGGGGATGCATCCGGCCCGGCGTAACAGGTCAGCATGACCTTCTGCGAGGGAAAGCCGACTTCGGTGGTGCGGCGTCGCTGGAGTGGTTGAGCTACGGCGTCACTCCGATAGTAATGGGTGGGATAGTAGTAGCTGTCGGCACAGGGGAGCTGATTCGTGATCATGCCAACGCCGGGGCCATTGACGAGCACCCAGTCGTAGTTCCATGGCAGGCCTTTGTCCGCCGGGCAGAGATGAAACCCCGAATTGGTTGAGATGTAACGATTCAGCAGTTGCCAGATGCCAACGAACGACATTTGCGGCCAGTTCTGGCCGGTATAGGGGAACAGCTCATCGTGATCGGAGGCGTAGAGAAGCTGGGACATGCCGACCTGCCGGAGGTTGGACACGCACTTGGTGGTGTTGGCCTTGATTTTGGCCCGGGACAGGGCCGGGAGCAGCATGCCGGCCAGAATGGCGATGATGGCAATGACCACGAGCAGTTCAATGAGTGTAAACGCGCGGGCCTTGGATCCGTGTTGTGATGGGCAGGCTGATGGGGTGTGCATGGTGGCTAGTGTCCCAACGACGGGTGGTTCAAGTGGATGCTGTAAGCGCACCGTAGCGAAGCCGGGGGCCGTGTCAACTGGCGGGATTACAGCCAGCTGCAGGCGAAGGTGAATGCAATGTTTGACTCTCGCTTCAGAGCGTGGCCACCGGAGGCTGTGTGAAGAGGTGCGCTGGGCCACCTGCTCCGGGGCCGCTGCCGGGGTCGGGGCATGAATGCCGCGCCGGGGCAGTGCGCCATCGGTTTCCTCCGCTTCGGAGTTCGGGTTTATTCCTCCCCCACACCGCGCTTCGTCAGCCACCAGATGCCGCCGGTGAGCGCGACGCCGATGACGGACATCATCAGCGCCGTCTCGCAAAAGTAGGTGCTGCCAATCATCGCCAGCCCGCCGCCCATCGGCACCATTTTGCTCTGCTTTTTGCCATAAATGGCGAAGCCGCTGCCGATTGCACCCCAAATCATTGAGGCCCAGAGCGTGTCTGGATTCATCCTATCGGCCCCCCAGTTCGCGCCAGCGCGGGCAGTCCTGGCAATGGTCGTTCACCATCCCGACCGCCTGCATCAACGCGTAGCAAATGGTTGAGCCGACGAACTTGAACCCGCGTTTCAGCAGGGCCTTGCTCAGCGCATCCGACTCGGCGGTGCGCGGGGGAATATCCTTCATGCTCACGCGTCGGTTTTGCAATGGCTGCCCGCCAACGAACGGCCAGAGAAACGCATCGAAGCTGCCGAACTCCTTTTGCACGGCGAGGAACGCCTGGGCGTTGAGAATGGTCGCCGCCACTTTCAGCCGGTTGCGGACGATGCCGGGATTGGCCAGCAGCGCTGCGACCTTGTCCGCATCGTAGCGGGCAATCTTCCGAGCGTCCCAGTGGTCGAAGGCGGCGCGGTAACTTTCTCGTTTCTTGAGGATGGTCTCCCAGCTCAAGCCGGCCTGTGCGCCTTCCAGATTAAGCAACTCGAACAGGACTCGGTCATCATGCACCGGCACGCCCCATTCGCGGTCGTGATAGGGGATGGACAGCTCCGTCTTCGCCCAGGCGCAACGGCTCATTTTACTGCTTGGCCTTGGGCGCGAGTTTCTCGATGGCAGCGATGAGGTCCTTGGGGGTGGCGTCGAAGAGGTCGAACTCAACTTCCCCCAGCTTCTTGCCGGCCGCATCCAGCACGAGCAGCGTTGGGTAGCCATCCACCTTGAACTGCTTTTGGATCGCCGCATTGGCCGCTTTGAGGGCATCGGGTTGCTTCTTTTTGAGCGGAAAATCCAGTTCCAAGAGCACGAGGCGCTTCTGGGCGTATTCGGTGAACTCCTTGGCCGGGAAAACTTCCTTGTGCAGCCGCATGCAGGAGCTGCAAAAGTCCGAGCCGGTGAAATTCATCAACACCAGCTTGCCCTCGGTCTTGGCCTGCGCCTGTGCCTTGGGGAGGTCGGTGAGCCAAGTGGGGCCGGCGGCAAGGGCGGGCAGCGCGAGGGCGAGGGATGCGGCGAGAGCGAACAGGAGTTTTTTCATGAGCTGGTCGGGACGAAGTGCAGCGACTGAGTAGGTTGACCGGCCAACGGAACGGGCATTCAAACAAGTCTGCGGTTCAACTGCTCACACTGCCTGCTGGCCCGCGCCGTCATGGCCTTCACCGTCGAGGTCGATGAGGATGTCACGGGGTTCAGCACCCTTACTGGGGCCGACGTAACCGCGCTCTTCCAGCACATCCATGATGCGAGCGGCACGCCCGTAACCGATCTTCAACCGGCGTTGCAGCAGGGAGACGCTCGCCTTCTGCTCGCTGCGGATGACTTCGATGCACTGCTCGATAAGCTCCTCGTCCTCGCCCTCGCCTTCCTCGGCGTCGAAGGGCGTGCTGACGGTGCTGGCCGCCTTTTGCAGAGCGTTGTGGATCTCCAGCTCATAGCTGGGCTTGCCCTGCTTGGCGATGAAGTCCACGCACTGGTTGATCTCCTCGTCGGTGATGAGCACGCCCTGCGCGCGGATGAGCCGGGCGGAGCCGGGCGGCAGGTAGAGCATGTCGCCCTTGCCCAGCAGTTTATCCGCGCCCATAGCGTCGAGAATCGTGCGTGAATCCACCTTGCTGGCGACTTGGAAGGCGATGCGCGCTGGGATATTGGCCTTGATGACACCGGTGATGACATCCACGGAAGGCCTCTGGGTGGCAACGATGCAGTGGATGCCGGCGGCGCGGGCCATCTGCGTGATGCGCGCGATGCACATCTCCACGTCGGCGGGGGCGACGAGCATGAGGTCCGCCAGCTCATCAATGATGCAGACGATGTAACTGAGCTTCTCGGGGATGATGATGTCCTCGTCGCGCGGCACGACAATCTGCTCGTCGATCTGCACCGCGAACCCATCCGCGCCGGCCTCAACCTTTTCCTTCGTCACGGACAAGGGCAGTTCCAGCTCCGCCGGCGGCAGCGGCTTGTCCTTGGGGCGGTCGTTGAAGGACTTGATGTTCCGCACGCCGACGCGGGCAAAGATCTGGTAGCGCTTCTCCATCTCGTTCACCACCCAGCGCAGCGCCAGGATGACCTTCTTCGGGTCGGTGACGACGGGGACGACGAGGTGGGGCAGGGCGTTGTATTGCTGGAGCTCGACCACCTTGGGGTCGATCATCACGAAGCGGAGTTGGTCCGGGGAAAACTTGTAGAGCAGCGAGGCGACGATGGAATTGATGCAGACGGACTTGCCCGAGCCGGTGCTGCCGGCGATGAGGATGTGCGGCATCTCCGCGAGATCGGCGATGACCGGAGTGCCGTAAACGTCCTTGCCCAGTGCCAGCGGGATGCGGGCCTTGGTGTGCCGCCATTCGTCAGAATCCAGCAGGTCGCGCATGATGACCTTGGTCTTCACACGGTTGGGCACCTCAATGCCGACGGAGGATTTGCCGGGGACGGGGGCGAGGATGTTGATGCGCTCGGCCTTGAGCGCGGCAGCGATGTTGTTCGAGAGCGCGGAGATTTTCTCCAGCTTCACGCCCGGCGCGGGATGCAGCTCGTAGCGGGTGATGGTGGGGCCCTTGGTGATGTCGCCGAGCGCCACCTCGATTTCGAACTGCGCGAGCGTGTTCTTCATCAACTGCGCGCTGGCCATCAGCTCCTCCTTGGTCTCCGTGGGCTTCAGCGTCATGTCGGGGTGCTGAAGGAAATCCAGCGGCGGAAGCTGGTAGTTCCCGATGAGTGGCACGCTGGCGACGGTGACGGGCTTGGGTTTCTTGGGCTGCGGCCGACCCCGCGGGCGCGGAGCGGCCCCACTGTTGTCGAAGATGGTCGGGGGAGTTGGTTCGACGGGCTTGGGGGCTTCGGCAACTGCCGCTGCCAGCGCGTCGGCGACGTGAACGAGCGGTTCGCCTTCGGCAACGGATGCGGCCGGGGCTGGTTTGTCTGGCTCGGACTTCTTGGGCGGTTCACCGGTTTTGCCGAGGATGGTCGTAGTCGTCGCGGCGGCGACTTCCTCGGCTTTGATGATGATGGCATCCGGGGCGGCGGCGCTGGGGGTCCAGTCTTCGGCGGGCTTGTCCTTGCGCTTGCTCTTGGCGGCGAGGTCGGCGGGCTTGGCTTGCGGGACGCTTAGGTCGCGGATACGCGGCTCGGGCAGGGGTTGCCCGTCCGCTCCAAGTTCCACGCCCGGTTTCCAAGGCTCGGCGGCGGGCGGGGCGGACTTCGCTTGGCGGGCCTTGTTGTTCTTCTCCACTTCGTCCTGGAGGCGTCGGGATTCCTTGGCGAGTTCCGTGGCGCGCTTTTCCAAGGCGGCTTCCTCGGCGTTGCCCGCCGAGTTGTCAACGTCTGTCTCCTCGCCTCGAATGAACAGCCCGCGCGCCCAGTCGAGCAGTGCAAAATCCGTCAAGTAAAGCAGGCCGATGAGGTAGAGCGTCGCAAAGGTGACGGCAGCAAAGGCGGGGCCGAGGAGTCGCTTGAAGATGTATTGATTCAGCCAGATGCCCGAGGCCCCACCGGCTGAGGGCGCGTTGATGTTGACCCGGATGGTTTCAAAAATGTTGGGGAAAAGGTCGAACAGTCCGGCGAAGCACAGGAGCAGCAAAACCGCCCACGGCCAGCGGCGACGCAGATAGGCCAGCGATTCGATAAACTGCGCCACGCCCCAGACTAGCAGCAGTGGCGCGAGCAGGTAGGCAGCCGTGCCAAAGAGAAAAAAACAGGCGTTGGCCACATGGGCACCGAGCAGCCCGGCCACGTTATGAAAGTCCTTGTTGGGGGTGGCGGTGTTTGCGGCCACGTCCCGAGGATCGAAGGAAAACAGGGCAAACAGCAGGAAGGAGGACACCGCGATGAGCACGATGCCGCCAATTTCCGCACGACCAGTCGGCGGCGGGTTTTCAGGTTTGTCAGGGTTGTCCTTACGGGCCACGGATGGAGACTAGGGAAGGGAAGCAGGAAATGAAAAAGGAAAAACAAGCAAACGCATAGCATCACTGCTTCATCAGGAAGAGCATGACCAGGTCAATGATGAAGAGCAGCACGATGGTCGCCTCCAAGATCAGCATCATCCGGTTGTTCTGGTCGGTCTTGAGGAGCTGATAGAGGCCGTCGAGCGTGCGGAGCTTCTCGTCAATCGTCCGGTGCCATTCACCGAGATGGAAGCGCGTGGAGAGCGTCTGGTAGATGCGCGAGAGATGCCAGTCGCCAAAGAACTTCGAGATGTTCAAAAGCTCGTCGCTCAGGCGCGCCATGTCCACGCGGATTTCCTTCAACTCCTGCATGATGACCTTGGAAGAGCGCTGGGCGGGTTGATTGGAGAAATCGCGGTAAGAACGTTCCAGCGCGTCGTCGAGCAGGCGGTCGTAGGCCTCCAGCTCGGCGAGTTGCACGTTGGCCAGCTCCATGATGAAGAGCGTCTCCTCGAAGTTGCGCGGGCTGTCCAGGATGAGCGCCGCGTCCCAGTCCACCACCGCGAGATCGCCGCGATAATAACTCAGAAAGCGCCCGGTGGACTCCTCGACCTCCTGGTCGGAGAGCTGTTGCACGTCGTGCTCCTGCGTGAGCAGCGAGGCAACGTCCCGGCGATGGCAGGCGAGCCAGTCTTCAGCACGGAAGTCCTGACCGTCGTGCGCGGGCGTTTGGAAGCAGAAGACCGTATAAGCCTCCTCCTCGCTCAACGGCTCGACCGGGCGGATGTAAAATTGCCGCAGCTCGTTGCGCACCTGTTCGGCGAGGCGTTTCACCTCGTCGTGCAGCGAGCCGTTGCTGAACTGGAGGTCATGGAACACGACGAGTTCCGTGAGGCTCTTCACCTCGAACGGGACGTGGACGGTGATGCTAATGGCCCCGATGGGCAGGAGCTTGATGGTGCGATGCACGCGCACGGGACCGAGCGGGCCGATGCGTTCCTGGGGCGGCAGTCGCACCATCTGCGGGCGATAGAAGGAGAGCTGGCGCGGGCTGCGCTTGCTGGCGTCCACGCTGAACTGCGCGACGGGCTGACCGAGCAGCTCCTTCACCGGCTGCCGCACCATGTCGTAGGCCACGTCGAAGGCGTAGATGAAGACCACTTCGCCGGTGTAGCGCTCGGTTTGCATGACGCAGTCTAAGCTGGGTCAAAGTGCGCGGGCAACCTCATGCGTGCCGGAAACTCCTCCATTTTTGTCCGTTTGCCTCCTACACTTCCGTCCATGCGCATCGTCACTTCCGCCGCCGCCATGCAACGTCTCGCCCTCCGCTGGCGGCGCGAGGGGAAACGCGTCGGCTTCGTGCCGACGATGGGCTACCTGCACGACGGACATCTCAGCCTGATGAGCCGCACGCGTCGGCTGGTGGGCAAGCCGGGCATCGTCGTCGCGAGCATCTACGTGAACCCGACGCAATTCGCGCCGACCGAGGATTTGTCCGCCTATCCACGTGATCTGGAGCGGGACAAGGCGCTCTGTCGCAAGGCCGGCGTGGACGTGCTGTTCTTTCCCTCGGATGCCGAGATGTATCCCGGTCGCGAAACGGGTGGTTACAGCACTTACGTCATCGAGGAAAAACTTTCGCAGAGCATGGAGGGCGGCTCGCGCCCGACCCACTTCCGCGGGGTCACCACCGTTGTCGCCAAGCTCTTCAACCTCGTGCTGCCAGAGGTGGCCGTGTTCGGCGCGAAGGACTGGCAGCAGGCCGCCATCCTCCGCCGCATGGTGCGCGATCTGAACTTTCCGTTGAAGCTGATGGTGGCTCCGACCTTGCGGGAAAAGGACGGCCTCGCGATGAGTTCACGGAACAAATACCTCACTGTGGAGCAGCGTCCGCAGGCGACGATTCTTTGGCGGGCGTTGCAACTGGCCAGGCAGGTGGTGGTCAGCTCCCACACGCCGATTTACACCGACTTGCTGGGAAAGGAAATCGCCGCGCTGATCGCCACGCAGCCGGCCGCGCGGCTGGACTACGTGGAGTTCTTCGATGGTGAGACACTGCAACCCGCCACCGCCGTCACGCGCGGCGCGCACATGGCGCTGGCGGTTTTCATCGGGAAGAAGCGGTTGATCGACAACGCGGTTTTGAAGTAGTGCGACATGTGGCGGCGGGCGTCCCGCCTGCCGTAGAGGGCGGCATCTTGCCGCCTGAACCAGGGCCACGAAATTCTTGAGACTCGCCTCCTGCCACACGCCATGGCTGCCGGGCGGGACGCCCGGCTCTACGCCAGGCGAGGACGCCTGCCGCCACGACGCTTACTTCGCCATCACCACATCCAGCTCGCGTGGCGCGGCTTCCGGGGCGGCGGTGCCATTCTCAACGCGCACGCCATCGCGCACGCCGTTTAACTGCTCCTGTTCCTTGCACCAACCCTTGATTTCGACGTCGTTGAAAATCTTGCCCAGGGTGCGGCGGAGGAGGCCCTTGAGGTTCGGGTTTTCCAGATCGGCGAGCGAGCGGATGGCCTGTTCCTTGTAGGTCTCAAGCAGGGTCTTGGCCCGAAGATCCGCTCCAATCTCGGTGTAGAGCGCCTCGACTTGCGCGATGCCACCGGCGGGCAGCTGGCGACGCCAGACATTGGCGATCACTTCCTTCTGCTCGGCCTTGGCCTTGTCGTGCGCGATGGCGAGCAACAGACTCGGGCGCAACCCGGCGATGTCATTGGTCTCGCCTTGTTCTCCCAAGTCGCTCAAGTCATCGCGAATTTGGTAGGCGATGCCGAGCGCCTCGCTGTAAACGCCCAGGGTGGACTCGACTTCCTCGTAGGTTTCGAGACCGCTGTAAATTGATCCCAACCGGAGCGCGACCTCGAAGGCGGGCGCGGTCTTGAGCCGGAAGATTTCCAGCACCTGATGCTGCGTAAGCGGTTGGGGTTTCCGCGCCCAGCAGAGCTCCGCGCCCTGGCCACGGCAGAGGGCGCGCTGGCCTTCGCTGGCGACGGTGAGCATGGCGGCTTTCTGTTCCGCGCTAGCCTTGCAGGAGGCGATGAGCCGGTAGCCCTCGCCTATGAGCAGGTCGCCGACGTTCAGGGCCACGGCGGTGCCGTATTCCTCGTGCAGGGTCTTTTCGCCGTAGCGGAGCGAGTCGTTGTCCTCGATGTCGTCGTGGATGAGCGATGCCTTGTGGAAGCACTCGACGGCCACAGCGATCTTGCGGACATCCTCGGGCAGGGGCTTGCCGATGTCGCGGCGCAGGGCCTGATAAGCCGCCACGGCGAGGAAGGGGCGCCAGCGCTTGCCGGCCTTGCCGAGCCATTCGCGGGCGATGCGCTCGGTCTCGCCTTCGCCGTTGCCCATGATGGTGTCGAGGCAGGCCGGGCTGAACCAGAAATCCACCTCGTCGCGCAACGCGCTGAGATCCAGCCGGCGTGTTTGATCGTCGCTGGTCAGGTGGATGTATTCCCAGACCCAGTCGAGGTCCACGGTGGTGTCGATGCAGTCGTCCTGCAGCAGCGGGATAGCCACGCCGGGAATGGCAGCCGCCTCCATGTAGGGGAACGCGCGTTCGAGCACGCTGAGGCAGCTCACGCCGACGATGGCCTCGATTTTGCCGGTCTGAATCAGCGACATGACGATGGCGGAACCTTCCGCCACCAGCGTTGCGTAACCCAGTTTCTCCGCCTCGGCCTGCAAGTCCTGGATGGTGCAGAGGCCGCACTGTTTGCAGAGCAGGCCGAACTCGTCGAAGGGTGCCGGGCACTTCGCCTCGACGCGCAGGCACTTGGGCAGCAGCAGCAGTCGGCGCTCGAAGGGCACGGCGGCGAGCTGTTCGCGCCACATCTCGTTGTTCATCAGCACGCCGATGTAGTCACGGTAGATGGGGTCGCACTTGAGCATCTGCACGACGCGGTCGGCGTGGACCTTGAGATCGTCGGCGGGCATGGGCGGCACCGGGTTGAACTCGGCGACGTAGTTGCGGATGACGTGGAGGAAATGGTTCCGCTCGATGGGCGTCTGGGGGACGTTCTTCTTGGGAGTGCGAAAACGCTGCTGGACGACGTGCTTGGGGATGCTGGCGCTGGCGGGAACGTAGCTGCCGGCAGGGTTGAGCGTAATCGGTTGCATGGTCGAATAGCGGTTTTGGACGTTGTCGCTCAAGGGTTCAGTCAAAATGTCGGCTGCGGGGAAAGTGTGCGGACGGATTCCCTCTTGGTCTAGTCAGGAATTGTTCTGTGTGGGACAAGGAATGGCCGGTCAGTGGTAGAAGAAGGTGAATCGGATGTCACGATGGTCGGCTTGTAACTGGCGGCGCATGTCGCTAGGCCAGCGGGGGAAGGGGGCCGGGTCCTGCACGGCCTTCTGACAGAGCAGGACGTAAAGGTCGCCCACATCGGCATCGCCCACCTTGAGTTCGGTCACGCGGCCATCGTGATGGAGGCGGAACTCGATGACCACCTTGCCGCGCGGGGAGAAGCGGGTCTCCAGCAAATCATACCAACGCTGCTGGATGGCGTGGACGATGGCCTGATCGTAGGCCCCGAAGGAAGTGCCCTGCACGTCCATGGCGCTCACGCCTAGGCGTTTCACGCCGCCTGGCTGGAGCATTTTCTCGCCGACGAGACCGCTTTCCTGCCGCCGAGCGAGGGCTTCCTTGATGGTGCGCGGGCGGGAGCTTTTGGTTTCTGCGTCACCGGGTTCAGTGGCCTTGGCGGGCGGGGCAGTGCTGGGATCAACCGCCGGGGGGCTGGTCGGGGCGGGGGCGATGGGCATGGCCTTGGCCACTTGGACCACCACCGGTGGCTGGGCTGGCGCGGGCGGGCTCAAAGACGGGGCAGGGGGTGCCAGCGGAGCAGGCTTGGGCTGTGGCCGAAGTGTTTCTCCGGCGACCTGCGGGGCTGGGGAGGGTGCGGGTTGCAGCGGTTGGGGTTCGCTCTTCTTAGGCTCCGGGGCCGGAGCAGGAGGAGGAGTGGGAGCTGGCTTGGGTGGAGGCTCGGCTGGCTTTGGCGGTGGGGCAGCCACGGGCTTGGGCGTTGGCGGAGTGACGGCCTTCGGAGTTGGAGTCGGCGCTGGCGTTTGTGGTTTGGGTTCAGGTGTGGTCTCGGCCTTGGGCGGAGGTGGGGCGGCTTTGGGCTGCGGGGCGGGCGGTGGCGAGGCGGGGGGCAGGGGCTTGGAAACCTCCTGCACCTTCACCATCTGCGTCTGCTTGCCGTCAATCTTCGGCACGTTCGACTCTACCTTGGCGTCCGGATTGGCCGCGCGGGTGCTGGTGGCGGAATAGAATTTGGCGTCCTTGGGAGGCTCGCTGGCCAGTGAAGGGTCCACATCCACGAAGGTGAGCTGCGGCATGGGCTGCTCGGTGGGAGTTGGGCGGAGCGCTGCGATCTTGAGAAGTTCCGGGGGCAGGGGCTTGGGCTGGTCGAGCTTCAGGAGCAGGGCGGCAGGATCCAGCTTCGCGGACTGCTTCTTCATCCAATCCAGCCACGCAAGGTGGGGCAGATGCGCGCGGAACTCCCACGCCAGGGCGAACAGGATGTGCGCAATGAGGGAGACGACAAAGGCGAGCAGCAGCAGGTTGGTCTGCTCCTGCCGGGGGCGTCGCACTTTGTATTCGGCCAGATCCACGATGACGAAGTTACCAGCGGACGGCCGAAGGGAGAAGCTTGTTCGTTGTCGGCTGCCCGGTCTGTTGCTCATGGACAGAGGCCCCCGAGTTGCACAACGCGCTCGACGAAGGCTGGTTCGGGTGTTTGCCTTCCGGCCCGTGAGCCGGACCACTGCTATCGACGAAGTTTTCATGCGCCAAGCTCTGCGCCTGGCGCGGCGCGGACTGGGACGCACCTCGCCCAATCCCATGGTGGGCGCGGTGCTGGTGCGGGGCGGAAAACTCCTTGGCGCGGGCTGGCATCGGCGGGCGGGGTGGCCGCATGCGGAGGTGGAGGCGCTGCGGGATGCCGCCCGACGTGGCGCATCGGTGCGGGGCGCGACGCTCTTTGTGACGCTGGAGCCGTGCTGCACGCAGGGCCGCACGCCGCCTTGCACGGAGGCGATTGTGGCGGCGGGCATTCGTCGGGTGGTGGTGGCGGCGACGGATCCGAACCCCTGTCACGGCGGACGTGGATTTGAGCTGCTGCGGGCGGCTGGCATTGCGGTGGAGACGGGCGTGCTGGCGGACGCAGCCACTCGGTTGAACGAAGTTTTCAACCACTGGGTGGTGCATCGCACGCCCTTTGTCACGGTGAAGGCGGCGATGACGTTGGACGGCAAAATTGCTACGGCTTCCGGCGAATCGAAGTGGATTACCGGTCCACCCGCGCGGGCGGTGGGGATGCAGTTGCGGTTTGCGGCCGATGCGGTGCTGGTGGGCATCAACACCGTCTTGGCCGACAACCCTGCGCTGACGGTGCGTGGCCCGGCTGGCCGGATTCGCAAAGCGCCCCGGCGTCTCGTGCTGGATGCCTTGGCGCGCACCCCTGCGGATGCAGCCGTGGGGAGTGATGAGTTCGCCGCTCGCACCACGGTCGTGGTGAGCTCGGCCGCTCCGAAAGCGCGGGTGAAGCGATTGGCGCTGCGGGTGCAGGTCCTGCAAGCCCCCGCTCGTAAAGGCCGGATCAACTTGGCATGGCTGCTCGCGCACCTTGGCAGCGAGGGGGTGACGAGCTTGCTGGTCGAGGGTGGCGGTGAGGTGAACGCGGCTTTCCTCGAATCCGGTCTGGCGCAGCGGGTGGCGTTCTTTTACGCGCCGAAAATTCTCGGCGGCCGGGACGCGCGGCGCGGCGTGGCTGGGGAGGGCGCGCGGAGTTTGCAGGATTTGATCGAGCTGCGGGAGGTGGCGTGGCGGCGGGTGGGAGAAGATTTGCTGCTGCAAGCGCGGGTGGGAAAGGCGCAGACTTAGTAGCACAATTACGAGCAAGGTTCAGCATCGCATCATGTTTACAGGCATCGTGGAAGAGACGGGGACAGTGGCGAAGATCACGCCTGCCGACGCGGGCATCCAGCTCACCGTGCGTTGTCGCAAGGTGGCACGGGGTCTGAAGCTCGGTGACAGCGTGGCGGTCAACGGCTGCTGCCTCACCGTGGTTAAGCAAACCACGCGGGGCCGTGACAAGCTGCTGCGCTTCGATTTGCTGCGCGAGACGTGGCTGCGGACTAATCTTCAGTTCGCCGCGGTCGGCGCGGTGGTGAATCTGGAGCGCGCGCTGGCAGCCAATGGCCGGCTTGGCGGGCACTTCGTCACCGGTCACGTGGATGGCGTGGGGCGCATCACTCGCTGGGAGCGCAAGGGTGCCGACCATGTGCTGGACATCGCCGCTCCGGTGGAGGTGCGGCGCTACGTAGTGCATAAAGGTTCCATCGCCGTGGATGGCATCAGCCTGACGGTGGCGGGGGTGACGCGTGGGGGTTTTCGCATCTGGATCATTCCGCACACCTTCGCGGTCACGGCCTTGCGGGAGCGGAAGGTCGGTGACGCTGTGAATCTGGAGGCCGATCTCCTCGGAAAATACGTGGATCAGTTTCTGGGCCAGCGCGGAGTTCCGCAGGGGATAAAGTAGCTGTTGGGGAAAACTTGGTGCGCACGGCAGGACTTGAACCTGCACACCTTTCGGCACTACCACCTCAAAGTAGCGTGTCTGCCAATTCCACCACGTGCGCTCGAACGGGGCGTATTGAAGACTTTTTCCCGCGTGGTGCAAGCGGAATCTCCCCTGAGCCGCGCGCACTTGTGTCCGCATAGATTTCGCGTGGATTTTTTCGGAGCCCGTCCATAGCCTTGCGCAATGCCTGAGAAGAGTCTGAGCGAGATCCCCAAGCCCCTGCGGGACCAGTATGAGAAAGGCCTGACCGCCATTGAGCGCAACAACCTCGACTACGCCATCGAGCTGCTCCTCACGATCCTCAAGAGTGAACCAGGCTTCCTCGCCTGCCGGGACGCGTTGCGGAAGGCCGGCCAGAAGAAGGCCGGGGCCAGCACCGGGCTGTTCAAACGCATCGTCAGCAGCGCCGGCAGCGGCCCCACGCTTGCCAAGGCCAAGTTCATGATCGAAAGCCAGCCGCTCGAAGCCCTCGCCTTGACGGAGCAGGTCATCGCCGGCGACCCGCGCAACAACATGGCGCACGATCTGTTCACCCAGGCCGCCATGGCGGCGGAACTGCCCCGCACCGCGCTCTTATCGTTGGTCGCGATGCGGCAGGAAGCGCCGGCAGACAAGAGTCTTTCGCTTCGGTTGGCGGCGGCCTACACGGCCATTGGCCAAAATGAAAAAGCGGAGGCCGTGTTTGAGTCGCTCATGAAGCATCATCCAAACGATCCCGAGCTGGGCATGAAGATGAAAAACGCTTCGGCCAACCGCACGCTCAGTTCCAGCGGCTATGAGCAGATGGCGGCGGGCACGGGAACCTTCCGTTCCGCCCTCAAGGACGCGGGTGAGGCCAAACGCCTGGAACAGGAGTCCCGCATCACCAAGGATGTGGTGCAGACCAAGAGCCTGATCGAGGAATACGAGTCCCGCCTCGTCGCCGAACCCGAGAACCTCAAGCTGCTGAAAAGCATCGTGGACCTGTGCAACCAGCAGAAGGACCACTACCGTGCGCTGGAGTTCTACAACCGCATCGAGGCCGTGCCCGGCGCAATGGATGCCGCCCTCGAACGCGAACGCTTTGACACCGTGGTCAAGCGCTACAACCAAGTCATTGAGCAGCTCGATCCTGCGGCGGTTGATTTTGATCAGCAGCGTGCGGCCTTGGTCGAGGAGCGGGACAACTACATCCTCGATGACTGCCGCACCCGTGTTGACAAATACCCCACCGACCTCGCCAATCGCTTCGATCTTGGCGTCCTCTACTTCAACCGCGGCCGCATTGGCGAGGCCATCCCTGAATTCCAGAAGGCGGAGAGTAACCCCAACAAGCGCCTCCAGGCCATGCTTTACAGCGCCCGCTGCTTCGCTGCGCGGAACATGAACGACATGGCCGCCCGCAAGCTGCAAACCGTGCTCAAGGAAAAAGTCGGCTTCGACGAGGAACGCAAGGAACTGCTCTACACCTACGGCTGCGTGCTGGAGAAAATGGGCAAGAAGGAGGAAGCCATGGACCACTTCAAGCAAATCTACGAGGTGGACATCTCTTACAGCGACGTGGCCGCTCGCGTGGACGCGTATTACGCCAGCCAAGGCGGCTGAAGCCCGGCCCTTTCCGGTGAGCAGACGACTTCAGGCTTGGTTGCCAGTAATGCTCTGGCTGGCAGTGCTTTTCTCCGCCTCGACCGAGCTGGGTTCCAGCCGGCGCACCTCCCGCTTCCTGCTCCCCTTGCTGCGCTGGCTTGCGCCGGATCTCCCAGCTTCCACTTTGCAGACGGTGCAGTTTTGCGTGCGCAAGACCGGCCACGCCGCGGGCTACGCCTTGCTCGCAGGCCTTGTCTGGCGCGCTCGTCGGCGGCAATACGCTGCGCCCGCAAACCAATGGAGCCGGGCGGACGCTGTTTTTGCCTTTGGCACCGCTACGCTCTTTGCCGTCACCGATGAATGGCACCAGACCTTCACCGCCACCCGGCAAGGGGCCGTGGCCGATGTGGCGCTGGACGCGGCCGGGGCGGCGCTGGGCTTGGCTGCGATTTGGCTGTGGGGTCGCTGGCGACGCCACTGGTAGTAGCGGGTGGGTGGTGCGTAAAGCGGGGGGCGAAGTCCGGCAGCGTCCCAGTTTCGTGTCACTTCAACCCCGCCAGATACTCCACCAAGTCCCGCAGTTCGCGACGGGTCATCAGCTTGTCCATGCCTTCGGGCATCGCAGAAAGGCCACGGATGCGTTTCTCGATGGCGGACTTCTTGAGCGTGAGCTTCCCGTCTTCGGGTGAGTCCAAGATCAGCTCGGTTGCCGTCTCCGACTTCACGAGCCCGTTGTGGTTCGCGCCGCCCTTCAGCACAAGTGTCGCGTTTTCGAAGCCGACGGCGATGGTCTGGTTCGGAAAGACGATGCTCTCCAACAACTGCTCGCGGGTGAGCCGCTTGCCGATGCCCGCGAGGTCCGGGCCGACGATGCCGCCCGCGCCGCGAACAGCGTGACAGCGGAGGCATTGCGCGCCGGGGTGCTCGTTGAAGAGGCGTTTGCCTTCGGTGGCGTCGCCGCCGGCGAGTGTGGCGCGGAAGGGGGCGAGAGCGTCGTCTTTGGAGAGTGAAGAGTTGAAACGTTGAAGGGTTGAAGTGACGGCAGGCGATGGACGCTTCGCGGCGGCTTCGAGAAGTTCGAGTTGCAGCTCGGGTGAAAGGGTCTTGTCGGAGAGCAAAGTGAGTTGCTGAGCGAGCACGGCGTCGGCGGCGGGGCCGGGCAAGTCACCGAGTGCGGTGAGCGCGGCTTGGCCGAGACGCGTGTCTTTCTCCGTCGTCAGGATGCGCTCCAAGAGCGGGACGGCGGTGGTGGGGTTGCCAGCGGCGGCCAGTTTCACAGCTTCGCGGCGGACGAGGGAGTTTGTGTCCGAGAGCGCGAGCGTGACGGAGGTGGAGAGAAGTGCGGAATGCAGAATGCGGAATGCGGAATCGCCGAGGGTGCGGAGACTCGCGACACGGACGGGCGCGGGCTGCGTTGTGTCTTTGAGCAACGCGGCGAGTTGCGGGGCGGCTTCGGAAAGGGCGAGCTTCTCGACGGCGGCGATGGCGGACAGGAGTGTGTTGTTGCCGGTCGTGCGAAGCAGGCTGGCCAAGTGCGGGCGCAGCGCGTCGCGGGCGGCGATGGCGGGGCGCGGCGGGAGGGGACGCCAGAGGCCGCAGACGCGGTCGAACCAGCCGGGCCAGTTCTCCGGGTTCACGAGCGGCGTGGAGCCGTGGCCGTCCACGCGGGCGATTTTCACCGGGACGTTGCCGGGCGTGGCGGGCTGGATTTCCCAGGCGCTGAGGAGGAAAAGGCTCTCGGCGCGGAGGGCGTCGGAAGCGTTCGTGCTCGCGGCGAAAGCGGCGAGTGCCTGCGCGTTGGTCTCGTGGCCGAGGCGGTAGTGGGCGTTCAGCACGCGCAGCAGCAGCGATTCGTGGTAGGGCCGACCTGCTGGTCGGCCTTGGGCGTCGGGAGCGACGGGGAGGACGCGCGGCAGCGCGTCCCTACCGGACGGCAGGAGCGCGGCGAGGGCGGGGTAGGCGTGTTCGATGCCGGCGTCGTTGATGGCGCGGGCGGCTTCGAGGACGAGGCGCGGGTCGGGGTCGCGGAGGAACTGGGCAATTTCCGGGCGCAGCAACCGTTGCATGCACAGCAGCGCAGCCCGGCGCACGGCAGGCGACTCGTCCCGCGCGGCGCGCTGGATGGCGTCGAAGTCACCAATGCCGAGCAAGGCCATCATGCCGGCGTGGGTGAGGTAGCGGTCGGAGTCGGCGTTGATTGTCAGAAACTCAATTAGGCGCGGCAGCGTGGATTCCCGCTTCCCAAGTGAGCCGAGCGCCATAGCGGCTCGCGCAGAGACGTTTGCAGTTCCATCGTGGAGGCATTGATGAATCTCGGCCTCCAAACCAAACTCAGCCGCAAGTGGAAGTGCGGCGAACTGGACCAAGCCATTGGTGGACGCGAGCAAAGTTTGCAGCCTTTGTTTCGCATTTCGCATCGCCCCTGCGATGCCTCCAGTGATGAACTGCCGCACCCGAGGGCTGAACCGTGCAATGTCCGACAGCATCACTCTCGCACGGTGGTATTCCCCGATGGGAGACAATGGAGTCTTTGTGTCCAACTCGACGCGCCACGAACGGGCGTTAATGCTTCCTCCCTTGGGAAGTCCAAGTAGAGCCAGAGAATGTCCTGCCTCTTCGCGAACACGCTGGTCGGGATGTTCGAGCAAACTGGTCAGCTTCGCAGCAGTCTTCGCTAGGAAACCATATCCTTCGTCTGCGATAGCGATGCGCCCTGCGATTGAAATCCTTCGCTCGCGCAGGTCCTCAGAGGCTTTGCCGCCATTACTGTTCACCACATCCATCCCAGCCATCAGCCCGCGAATTTCTGCTAACGCTTCGTTCGCCGCGCTGCGTTTCCCGTTGCCCGCTTGTGCCGGGTCGCTCACGCGGTAGATGCGACCCTTCTCTGGCTGGCCCCAGCCTTCCACCCAGTCGCTCACGTAGAGCGCGCCGTCGGGGCCGAAGGCGGCGTGCGTGGGCAGGAGGTTCCAGACGAATTTCTCGCGGGCGGCCAGCTCGAAGCTCGCGCCGCGCGGCTTGAGGTTGAAGCTCCAGATGCCGCCGGGGAAGTCGCAGATGAAAAAGTGGTTCGCGTAGCGGTCGGGCAGGCCGGTGCCGGGATAGAAGGCGAGGCCGGCGGGGCCTTGGGCGACCTCGCCGCTCCACGGGAGGATGTCGCCCGCGCCGCCGCGCCACAGCTCCTCGGTCACCCACGGGCCGAAGTTCTTCATGTGCTGGTAGCTGATGCGCCAGCCGTAGTCGCCGCCCTCGACGAGGTGGAGCAGGCGGGCCTTGTCGGGGCCGGCGGTGTCGTTGTCCACGGTGAAGAGATTGCCGAGCGCGTCGAAGGCGAGGCCCTGCGGGTTGCGCAGGCCGATGCAAAAGACTTCCAGCTCCGAACCATCCGGCTGGCACCGGAAGACCGCGCCGGTGTCGGGCGCGATGCGGCGGAGGTAATCCGCGCTGAAGCCGGGGTGCTTCATGCCGGGCCGCAGCTCGAAGCCGCGGTCGCCGAGGCTGAAATAGAGGCGTCCGTCGGGACCGAAGGTGAGGCCGTGAAGGTCGTGGCCGGAGACGGAGATGTGGACGCCGAAGTGGGAGTGGGAAGTGATTAGTGAGTAGTGATTAGTAGCGGAGGGTGGCTTGAGCGCGCTGCGGTTGGTCAGGTGGTAGAAACCGGGGATGGAGGTGAACCAGAGTTCGTTCTTCCGCGCGAGGATTCCGGCAGCGGGTCCGGCGGTGGGTTGGTTGAAGCCCGAGGCGATGATGGTGGATTTGTCGGCGCGGCCGTCACCGTTGGTGTCCTCGACGAGGCGGATGAGTTCGGAGTGGTTCGTGAGCGTGGCGAAGTTCGTTCCGGGAAAATGGCGGCGTAGCAACGCCTCGCGGTCGGCCACGGTGCGGCAGCTCAGATCGTCGAGCAGCCACGGCACGCGCTGCGTGATGTCGAAGACGGCGGATTTCCAGCGATGGGTCTCGGCGATGAAGAACCGCCCGCGTTCATCCACACTGAAGGCCACGGGGTTTTGCAGCAGCGGCTCGGCAGCGACGAGTTCGACCTTCAGGCCGGGGGCGACTTGGAGCTGCTTCAACTTCGCCTCGGCGGCGGCGTTGGTGGCGTGCTGGGCGGGGCAGGGGAGGGTGAGGAGCGTGAGTGCGATGGCAAGGAAGCGGAGCGCAAAACGTAATGCGTAACACGTAGGCGGGGGCGTCGCTGGCTGCCTTCTGAACTGCATGGTCAGTTGTGGCGGTAGATGTCTTTGCGGTCCGCCACATCCACGATGAGAACGAGGAGCATCCGGTCGTGGATTTCGTAGATGATGCGGTAGTCGCCGACTCGTAGGCGGTAGCGGTTGTCCGCGCCTTGGAGCTTGAGAGCTCCGGCTGGACGCGGGTTCTCTGCCAGGCGGGCCATCGCTTCCGTCAACCGCTTCTTGAGCCGGGCGTCGCGCAGCTTGCCAAACCAGCGCTCGACGGCGGGCCGAACTTCGAGGCGATACCGAGTCATGCGAGGCCGATACGGCGCTTGAATTCGTCGAATGGGATGTTCGGTCCGGGCTCGGCCAGCGCGCGGTCAGCAATCTCGTTATCAATCCGGTCCTCCTCTGCCTGGCTGAGTTTCTCGACGGCGTCGAACACGCGGCGGCGCTGACGTGGGGGGAGCTGCTTGATTTGGGAGATGATTTCGGCGGCGCTCATGGGTTATTTGTCCGGCGGCGCAGGGGCTTTGTCAAACTCACGTTCCACACCTGGCAGCGCTTGTTTTCGGTCCGCGCGTTCGTCACGATGTGCGCGTGAAAAGCCTTTCGTTCCTCCGCTTCGTCCTGCTGCTATCCGCAACGCTCTCGCTCGAACTCGGCGCAGCCGCCGCGCCCAAGCCGAACTTCATCTTCTTTCTCATCGACGACCTCGGGCGCAACGACCTCGGCTGCTACGGCAGCAAGTTCTACCGCACGCCGAACCTCGACCGCCTCGCCACGCAGGGCATGAAGTTCACCGACGCCTACGCCGCGTGCCCCGTCTGCTCGCCGACACGCGCGAGCATCATGACCGGCAAGTATCCGGCGCGGCTGCATCTCACGGATTGGCTGCCAGGTCGTGGTGATTTGCCGGCGCAACGGCTCGCGCGTCCGCAAATCAACCAGCAGCTCGCCCTTGATGAAGTCACCATCGCCGAACTCCTAAAGACCGCTGGCTATGTCACCGCACACGTCGGCAAGTGGCACCTCGGCGGCGAGGGCTTCGAGCCGCAGAAGCAGGGCTTCGACATCAATATCGCGGGCGACCACACCGGCACGCCGATGAGTTACTTCGCGCCCTTCGGCGGCAAGAGCAAGGACGGCAAGCAGCGTGCGATGCGCGGCCTTGAAGACGCGAAGGACGGCGAATACTTGACCGACCGCCTCACCACCGAGGCCGAGAAAATTATCACTGCGAACAAGGACAAGCCGTTCTTCCTCTACTTCGCGCACTACGCCGTCCACACGCCGTTGCGCGCGAAGGCGGACACCATTGCCAAGTATCCACAGGTCGCGGGCAAGGCAGGCCAGCAGACCAACGCCATCTATGCCGCGATGATGGAGAGCATGGATGAGAGCATCGGCCGCATCCTCAAGCAACTCGACGACCTCAAGCTCGCGGACAACACCTACGTCTTCTTCACCTCGGACAACGGCGGCCTCGCGACCCTCGAAGGCCCGAGCACGCCCGCGACCATCAACAGCCCACTGCGCGAGGGCAAAGGCTACCTCTACGAAGGCGGCATCCGCGTGCCGTTGCTCGTGCGCGGGCCGGGCATCAAGCCCGGCTCCACCGCCACCACCGCCATGAGCAGCGTGGACTACTTCCCGACAATGCTAGAGCTCGCGGGCCTCCCGCTCGGCGTCCCGGCCTTAGCTGGCAGCGCGTCCGCAGCGAAGTCGCCCGCACCGGCGGAAGCCGGGACTCCGAACCTCATTGATGGCGTCAGCCTCGCGCCTATTCTCAGCGGCGGCACCAACGCCGCGCGCCCGCTCTTCTGGCATTACCCGCACTACAGCAATCAGGGCGGCAAGCCCGGCGGCGCGATTCGCGAGGGCGACTTCAAGCTCATCGAGTTTTACGAGACCGGCCGCGTGGAACTCTTTGACCTCAAGTCCGGCGAGAACCGCAACCTCGCCGAAGACCCGATGCACACCGCGCGCGTGAAGGCGATGGTCGGAAAGCTCGACACCTGGCGCATCAAGACCGGCGCGCAGATGATGCAGCCCAACCCCGCCTACCGCCCCAGCCCGCAGGCCGCCGACGGCACCATTACGATGCTCGGCAAGCACGCCGACGTGTTCGGCGCGATGCTGCGCTTCGAGCCGTTGCCGCACAAAAACACGCTTGGCTTCTGGGTGAACCCCGCCGACTGGGCGAGCTGGGACTTCGAGGTGGTGAAGCCCGGCAAGTTCACGATGGAAATCACCTACGGCTGCGGCAACGGCAGCGGCGGCAGCGAGGTCGAGTTCGCTGTCGGCGCGCAAAAGCTCCTCTTCCAGGTCGAGCAAACTGGCGGCTTCCAAGCCTTCGTGAAGCGCGAGATTGGTGAGCTGACCTTCGACAAGGCAGGCCGCTACACTCTGACCGTGAAGCCCAAGTCGAAGCCCGGTCCCGCGGTGATGGACCTGCCGCAGGTTGTGCTGAAGGCGGGGAAGTGAGCGTCCGCGCTCGGCTGCCAACGAATGAGCGCGGATGCCCGCAGCCGCAGCCGATGGGCAATGCCGGTTGATTGCGGACGCAGGCCTTTACACTCCTCCCGATGGGCCAGTTAGCGGAACGCGGCGGACTGCTGATTCGAGCTGTGCGTGCGCCCGCATCGGCCTCGGTTTGAGGCGTGACATCTCCCCCAAAACGGGCATGGTGCGCACGCTTCCAGACCAAGTATCTATGAACTCCCGCCCTCGCCCCTCTCGTTCATGCCTCCTCTCGCCCCGCCTCCGCACCTTCAGCCTCTGCTGGCTCGTCTGCCTGTGGGCGAACTGGGTGCGCGCCGATGCGGCCATCGTGAACAACTTTTCGACCGCCGTCCCGGGTTTCACGAACGTCGGCTCCGCTGGCTGTCTGCAAGAATTCACCGGAGGCGGGCAGGCGGGAGTGGTGACTTTTGTCGGAATCAAGCTGCGGGTGTCGGCTGGGTTTGGCGGCGACACGATCATCCAAGGCCAGAGCTACCGGCTGGCCAGCGTGGCGCTCCGTGTCGGTGGGGCTTGGAGGGAAGGCGGGGTTTTCGTTCCGGTTTCAACGCCGTTTGAATCCTACTTTCTCGACTTCACCAGCGGCGGCTTGAACTTGGGCGGGGGCGTGAGCGCGGTGAGGATTCGAGGTGACGGGATTGACTGGGCTTACGCGGGCGGCACGACCTCCGGCTCGGGGACCCTGGGCAACGCCAAGACCGGTGGGGAAATCGCCACGGGCACGGTGATTCCCGGAGCGAAATTTCAAGTGATCGTCAACCGCGACAACAGCGCCGACCTGTTGTCGTCGGTGATCGCGTTCACTCCGCCCAATGGCAACAACGACCCGGTGCGGCTGGCCGAGGGCAGCGGTGCGAACCGGGACTTCACGTTCACCGTTACGCGCACGGGTTCCCTGAGCGGGGCCAGTTCGGTGGCTTGGGCGGTGAGCGGGGTCACGTTGTTCGCGCCCTCGGCGGCGGGGGCGGCGGACTTCGCGGGGGGCACCTTGCCCAGCGGCACGGTTAATTTCGCAGCCTCGGAGAGCTCCAAGACGATCACGGTGACGGCCAATGGGGATTTCGACATTGAGACGGCGGAAGGCTTCCGGGTCGCGTTGTCGGCCCCGAGCGGAGCCACCCTCGGCACCTTCTCGGAGGTCTATGGCGTGATTGAGAATGACGACGGATCCCCCGTGCTGGCCATCGCCGCCACGGACGCCCACAAGGCCGAGGGCAACAGCGGCAGCACGCCGTTCACCTTCACCGTCACCCGCACGGGCAACCTCGGGCTGGCCGTGTCGGTGAACTGGGCCGTCAGTGCGGTGGGTTTTCCCTTCGTGTTCATCACTGACTTTGTGCCGCAGGGGAATCCGCAGGGCACGCTCGACTTCGCGGCGCAGGAGACCAGCAAGGTCATCACCATCAACGTCGCGGGCGATGTGGAGCCGGAGCCGAACAAGGAATTCCGCGTGACGCTCTCGGGGCCGACGGGCGGGGCCACCTTGGGCACCGCCTCGGCCATAGGCACGATTCTGGACGATGACACCACGCTGGCCATCAGCGCCCGACTGGCCGCGCAAAGCGAAGGCAACTCTGGATCGAAGCCGTTCAAGTTCGCCGTCCAACGGAATGCCCAGGCCACGCAGCTCATCAACGGCATCACCACGGTGAACTGGGCGGTGACGGGCAGCGCCACGCAAAGCGGGACGACTCCCGCTGGCACCGGCGATTTCACCGGCAACTTGCTGACCAATGCCGTGCTGACCTTCGCCGCCGGTGAGACGGAGAAGGAGATCGAGGTGCTCGTCAACGGCAACACCAGCAGCCAGGGCAACCGCGAGTTCACCGTCACCTTGTCGAGCCCTTCGGACGCGGCGACGCTCCTCACGCCTACGGCGGTCGGAATCATCCTGGACGATGACACGAACCCCGCGATCGTGGACACCTTCGCCAGCCCGCTCTTTACTACCTAGTCAGTAGTATAGACTACAGTTTCGGCCAAAAAGAAGGAGGCCACGAGGATTGCATCCCTGCTGATGTTGGCCAAGTCCTGTTCTACCCGCGCGCGCAGGGATTCGTTCGTCTTGAGCGGCTTTTTGGATACTCCGGT
>CAMCFN010000018.1 GCA_945874145.1 Akkermansia muciniphila | reverse complement strand
TCGAATGGCGCGGTCATCAAAAGCAGCCGCGTCATAAAACCACTACCGACTTCGCCGCCTGGATGGCCGCCGAGCATGCCCGCCGCGTCCTGTTCACCGTCACCGCCCGCCAACCCAACCTCCGCTCCCCTTCGTGAATACGCCATGGCGCTGCGGCGGCCCGTGGTGAAAGTGCGTGTCTTCAATGCGTGGCTCTGGCACGCTGCGGTCATGAAACTGACGCCGGCTGAACTGGAGAGCCTCGTTCAAGCACAGCACGCCTCCCCGCACCAATTGCTGGGCATGCACCCGCTCGGGGATGGTTCGGGCCTGATTGTCCGCGCGCTGCTGCAAGACGCCGCCATCGTCGAGGTGGCTCCGGTGCATGAGCCCGCGAAGCCCAGTTTCCTGCTTCAGCGCGTGCATGAGTGCGGCCTGTTCGAGGGAATCACCGAGGACGCCAGCCGCGTCTACGCCTACGATCTGATCATCACGGATTTCGCCGGCAACGTGCGGCGCACGCGGGACCCTTATTCCTTTTGGCCTTCGCTGGGCGAAACGGACCTCTATCTGTTCGGCCAAGGCAATGAGCGCCGGATTTACGACAAGCTCGGCGCGCAGTTGCGCGAGGCGGACGGAGTGCCCGGTGTGAGCTTCGCGGTCTGGGCACCGCATGCCCAACGGGTGAGCGTGGTTGGCCCGTTTAACAACTGGGATGGCCGTTACCACCCGATGCGGCGGCTGGGCGCTTCGGGGGTTTGGGAATTGTTCGTGCCAGGGCTCGGTGAAGGCACGCTTTACAAGTTTGAAGTCCGCAACGTCCACGGCCAGGTCGTGCTCAAGACCGACCCCTGCGGCTTCTTTTTTGAACCCGCGCCGCAGAATGCCTCCATTGTCTGGAACAACCGCAAGTTCGGCTGGACCGACGACGCATGGATGGAAGAGCGCCGGGCGCGCAACCCGCTCCGCGCACCGCTCAGCATTTACGAAGTGCATCTCGGCTCGTGGATGAAGAAGAACGTCGCCGAGTCCTACAGCTATCGCGAAGTCGCGCCGTTGCTCGTAGAATACGTGCGCCGCCTCGGCTTCACGCACATTGAATTTCTCCCCCTGTCCGAGCACGCCTACTACCCGAGCTGGGGCTATCAGGTCACCGGCTTTTACTCTCCCACCTGTCGCTACGGGACGCCCGATGATTTCCAGTTCCTCGTCAACGCGCTGCACGAGGCGGCTATCGGCGTCATCGTGGACTGGGTGCCCGCGCACTTCCCGCGTGACGACTGGGCGCTGGCCAAGTTCGACGGCACGGCGCTCTACGAGCACGAGGATCCCCGGCAGGGCGCCCATCAGGACTGGGGCACGCTTATCTTTAATTTCGGCCGCCACGAGGTGCGCAATTTCCTGACCGCCAACGCTATCTTCTGGTGCGAGCGCTTCCACATCGACGGCCTGCGCGTGGACGCCGTGGCCTCCATGCTCTACCTCGACTACTCGCGCAAGGAAGGCGAGTGGGTGCCGAATAAATACGGTGGCCGAGAGAACTTGGAGTCCATCGAGTTCCTGCGTGAGTTCAACCACCTCGTCCACACCGAGTTCCCCGGCGTGATGACCATCGCCGAGGAAAGCACTGCCTGGCCGCTCGTCACCCGCCCGCCGTATCTCGGCGGTCTGGGCTTCACCTTCAAGTGGAACATGGGCTGGATGCACGACACCCTCCGCTACTTCAGCCGCGACCCGCTGTATCGCCGCTACCACCAGCACGACCTCACGTTCGCGATGCTTTACCACCACAACGAGAACTTCATCCTGCCGCTCTCACACGACGAGATCGTCCACGGCAAGTGCTCGCTGCTCGGGAAAATGCCAGGCGATGACTGGCAGAAGTTCGCGAATCTCCGAGCCTTGCTCGGCTACCAATGGACCTTTCCCGGCAAGCACCTGCTCATCATGGGCGGCGAGTTTGGCCAAGGGCAGGAATGGTCCGAAAACCGCGCGCTCGACTGGTGGCTGCTGGAACAAGGCCCGCAGCACGCCGGCATCCAACGCTTCGTCGCTGACCTCAACCAGCTCTACACTGGGCACCCCGCGCTGTGGGAGGCGGACTACGATCTCGAAGGCTTTGAATGGGTGGACTGCTCAGACAGCCTTCACAGCGTGTTCACTTTCCTGCGCCGCACCAAGGACGGCGGGCAGAAGCTCCTGGTGATTCTCCACCTTACGCCGGAACTGCGGACGAACTACCGCGTCGGCTTACCGGCCGCCGGCTACTGGCGCGAACTGCTGAACAGCGACGCCGCCCTCTACGGCGGCAGCAACGCCGGCAACTTGGGCGGCGTCCAGACCGAGGAACTCAAGATGCACGGCCAGCCCTTCTCCGCCGAATTTACCCTGCCCCCGTGCAGCGTGTGCGTCTTTGTGGTGGATTCCCAACCGGCAACGCCCACCGCCTAAACCGCAGCGCACTCAGACCGACGGTTCCGGGAACCCCCCGCCCCCCTGCCCCACCGGCATGTTCAGCACCTGCAAGGGGATGCGCGCGATCATTTGTTCATCCAGCGTGATGTCCACGGAATACTGACCCGGCTTGTTGAACCGCATTCCCTGGAGGTTGAAGACTAGGTTGACCGTCGCGAAGAACTGGTTCTCCGGCATCCGGATGTCCAGCGGAGTCACCGGCATGCCCGGCAGCAGGCTTTGGCCATCGGCATCGATCAGGTTCACGCGCAACGTGTGTTTACCCTCGTCGGTGTCCCGGAAGACGATGCGCAAAGCCACCGAGCAAAACGGATGCTGCGCGGGAAACTTCGCCGCCAGAATCGTGTCGAAGGCCCCCAGCAGGCAAAGCTTGCCGCTGTAATCCGCCGCCGTGTCGCACAAACTTGCGATTTGAACTTCCATTTGCGGACTATCGCCGCCGCCGGACCCTTGACGAGAAAAAATCCGCCGGACTGTGACAGCAGCGCGTCCCGCCGCCCGGTATCCGGCAGCGAAACTCACAACGGTCTCTCAATGGCGCTGCGCATTTTGACACTGCCCCAGAGCGCGGGGCTGCACCACGCAGAAACTCACGCGGGAAAGCCGCTGGCCCGCTCTTGGGAGGTCATCTTGCGCATAAGCGGGAACAGCTCATCGCCCTGCTGGGGTGGGGCCTGTCTAAGGCTGATTTTTTGGCATGTGCATCGGCTACGTCCTTCACGCCGCGCAGGAGGAAGTTCGTGCCCACGATTAAAAAGGGAGTTTCCCAGGCCGGAACGTAAAATCCCTACCGGCTCCACGGCAGCAAAGGCTGCCAACGAAAATTTGCCCGGCCATGTGGAGAGCGGACAAAAGCAGCGGTGACAGCCGTCTCAGGAAGTCAAATCCGCAGCCGCTTGAATCGTCGTTTGACACGTCCGCAGCCCGGCCTTATATGTCCGCGCGTCAGTCGTAAAACCCAAAACCCGAAAAAACTATGCCCATCGCAGTCGGAACCAAAGCCCCTGATTTCTCCCTCAAAAGCAAGAACGCCAGCGGCGTGAGCGACGTGAAGCTTTCCGCCAACCTCGGCCAGAAGAACACGGTCATCCTCTTCTTCCCCCTCGCCTTCACCGGTGTCTGCACCACGGAAATGTGCGATATCACGGCCGGCCTCTCGGCTTACGCTGGCCTGAATGCGGAGGTCATCGCCATCAGCGTGGACAGCCCCTTTGCGCAGGAAGCCTGGGCCAACCAGCACAAAATCGGCATCACCATCGCCAGCGACTTGAACAAGAAGACCGCCGCTGACTACGGCGTGCTGCTGGCTGATCTCGCCGGCTTCGGGGCCACCAGCGCCCGTGCGGCCTTCGTCGTGGACAAGAATGGCATCGTCCAATACAGCGAGCAGACCCCGACCCCCAAGGAGTTGCCCAACTTCGCCGCTGTGAAGGAAGTGTTGGCCAAGCTCCAGTAACCGGCCCCAATTCTGTCCCGTCCAAGACAGCAATATGAAAACCCTTTCACTCCTCTGTGCTGCCGTCGCCAGCCTTGCCCTCACGGGCGTGGCGGCCGCTGCTGAACTCAAGGCCGGCGACCCCGCCCCGGACTTCAAACTCCAAGGCAGCGACGGCAAGACCTACAGCCTCGCCAGCTTCAAAGGCAAACAGGCCGTGGTCATCGCTTGGTTCCCCAAAGCTTTCACCGGCGGCTGCACGGCCGAGTGTAAAGCCATGCGGGCCGACGGCGCGGCCATCCGGAAGTTCGACGTGGCCTACTTCACTGCCAGCGTTGACTCCGTGGACGGCGAGAAGGGCAACGCCGCCTTCGCCAAATCGCTCGACCTTGATTACCCTATCCTGAGCGACCCGAAGAAGGACACGGCCAAGGCCCTTGGCGTGCTGAATGAAAAAGGCATGGCCTCGCGCTGGACCTACTACATCGGCAAGGACGGTAAGATTCTCCATGTGGACAAGGCCGTGAAGCCCGCCACCCATGCGATGGACATCGCCGCCAAGCTCAAGGAGCTGGGCGTGGCGGAGAAAAAGTAAGCCACCGCAAACCATTACTGAAATCCCCGTCCTCGCGAGCGGACGGGGATTTTCGTTTCCGGGTTTCCGGCAGACCGCTACTGCTTCAGCCCCTTTGGCACGGGCACGAACGTCTTGAAGCTAATGCCGTCCGGTGTGCCAGCGGTGGTCTGCACCGAGTAGCCGAGATACTTGGCAATGGCCTCGAACGGAGGTAGCAGGCTGAAATCGGCCAAGTCTTTCAGTGGCTTGAGCGAAGGCAACGCTGCCCCGGCCATCGGAATCGGCGCGGCAAGCATCTTGTCCAAGGCATCAGGATCCTTGCGGAGCGTGTCCAACAAGATACGCAGGGTCTCGGTCTGGTTCTCATAAGCGAACCAACCCGTATTGAAACCGCCAATCTTGTGCGCGGCCTCCGACAAGCCCGGCACCGCGCTCAAGGGCTTCCCCTGCCCCTCCGCGGCGCGCAGGAGTTCTTCCAGCATAGCTACATCGGTGGCCACCGCCAGATAACCGCCCGTCGTGGACACATTCAACTGCCCACGGCCGGCCGGGGCTTGGACCATGCCCGGCAGGACGGAGAGGCTATAGACTTTGCGGCCCAGAAACTCGCGCTCCTTCGGCGGCACCGGGCTCAGCGTGCGGAGCGCCTGCACCAGCGCCTCGGGCCGGGGTGAGCCAATCAGGTAAAGCATCGGCGGTGCTTTTAAGTCCTCAACGGCCGCGCCTCGAGGAGCTTTTTGAATCGTGATGAAGTCCGCCCCCAGATTGCCAAAGAGTTCCTTGCGCAGATCGAAGTTCGGGTTCTTGTCCTTGCCCACGTTTTCCAACATCAGCGTGAGCAGGCCGGCCATCTGCGGGTTCAAATCGGTGACAATGCGCTCAATCGCGGCAAAGGCTTTCTGCCCGTCCAAACGCATGCGCGTGAACTTCGCAACGTCACCCGCCACCGAAGGCAGCGGTCCGGCTTCCTTCATCTCGGGGGTGATGATTCCCAATATCCCTTTGCGGCGAGCTTGGGGGGACTGGAGAAACAATTCGACCTGCGTTCCCTCCGAACTCTGCCGAACGGTCAGCGCCAGGCCATCCAGACCACCAATGCCAAGGGCGTCGAGCATGCGTCCAGGTGCCATCGCAAGCGGATTGGCATCCCCACCCTGCGGCTCCACCGGCAGCTTGGCGATCACGCCGACGAAGGCCTTGACGTTCAGCCAGCCGAAGAGATGCGCGTCGCGCCCCATCGCGCTGCGCGCGCGTTCAAAATCTGGCACCTCGTCCAACCCCGCGCCCGCGCCATCCAGCCGGGCCAGCACCTTCTCCAAGCTCTTGAGATTCTCGCCCACAAGCAGCAACGAGCCCGACTGCCCGGCATACTGATCACTCTTCTTCTTCGCCAGGTCATCGTCCTTCTGGCCGGCCTTGCCTTGCGTGCGGGCAAACTTCACGCCCCGCACGGTCTCATGCTGGATGGTTTTGCCGGCGGCAGCGTCACGCTTCTCGCACTTCTCGATGAAGTCCTTGAGTTGCTTGGCCTTGTCCTTCACATCAATGAGGACCACGAGGTCGGGCGAAGAGCTGGGCTTTCCGGCCCAATCATTCTGGAGGAGCGCCAGCGTGACCTGCCCGCCGATCAGCGGCTTGAACTCCGCCCACTCGGCCTCAAAGTCCTTGTCCTCCGCAGCAAACAGGGCGCGCAACTGCTTCTCAAACTTGTCGGCGAAAGGCTTCATGGCCGGGTCGCGCCAGAGTTGGGCGAGCGGGAAATCCTTCATGGAAGCCGCCGCCTTGTCCCAGTCTGGAACGGTCGTCATGACCAGCGTGTCTGCTGGCAGCAGCTTCTCCGCTGGCGGCACGGCAGCGCACGCGGGCCAACAAGGAAGCAAGCTTAGCGCAACCGCGAGGAGTGATAGACAGGCAGGGAGTTTCATACGGTTGGAACGCAATCAGTGCGGAGGTTGTAGGGTGTGGCAAGCTGCTTGGCAAGCTGAGCGGGAGCGGACGGGGAGTAGCCCAGCAAGAGCTTGAGCTGGACATTCACCGACCCCGCTCATTTTTGCGCGCCGCCGCTAAAATCCCTTCCGCCGATAGGAGCGGAGCTTGAGCGGCTCATCCGAGGGATAACAGGCGGCCAGATCCTCCATCTTGGTGTAAATCCACGGCTGGGTGTGGAGCGCCCCGTTCTTCGTCAGCACCACATCGGCGGCGATGTAGTTGGCGGCATGCACAAGCGTCCCGTTGGCTCGGCTCAAGAGCAGCACGTCACCCATGAGCAACGGCTCCTCCACCGGGAAGTAGTCCTTGGCCAGTTTGGTCCGCATCTGCTCCGGGTCCACGTATTTGTCCACCGGCGTGTCGTTGAAGAAATTCATGGCTGTCCAAAAGCAATTGGGCGTGACCGTCTTGGCCCCTTTTTCGATGGGATAGGGATAGTTGTAGATGCGTGCCCGCACAAAGCGCGGCAGCAGATGGGAGACATCCACGGTCACCCCGCCCTCGACTTGCTTGAGGGACTGCAACAACGGCCGGATATCCTTGTTCCGCCCACCTCGCCCCCA
The DNA here is from genome assembly GCA_945874145.1 of Akkermansia muciniphila. GTDB lineage: Bacteria > Verrucomicrobiota > Verrucomicrobiia > Limisphaerales > SXTU01 > SXTU01. The sequence goes on along the minus strand of CAMCFN010000018.1, from coordinate 60,144 downwards.
ATAGGCCACGAGCGCGTCCACATCCGAGTCCTGGTTCATTTGCAGCCGGAGCAGAATGCTCGCCTGCCGGCTGGTGACTTTCAAAAACCGCCGCCGTTCCTCCAGTGAATCAATGGACTGCAAAATAACCGGCCAGTCTGACAGGCAAAGGGCATTCCCGCGTGGGTAGATCAAACGCCTGGTCAAATCCAGAGCGGAAAGTGGCAGGGCCGATTCACGAAACCAATCCGTGGCCCCGCCAACCCGAAAGCTAAGGGGAGCCTCTTGGAGCGCGTTGTCCCCACATTCCGACAGTCCACCGTAAATGTGCCGTCGGGCCGCCGTGTCCATCCCCACCACCAAGTCAGGCGGCGGGCGCACCACGATTTTCTCCGGCGTGATTTCCCAGTTGCGCTGGTCCATCAGCCAGTCTCGCTCCACGCCTTTCAGCTTGCTGGCGGCAATCAATTCGTTCAACGCCGCCACCGAGTAGCCTTTGAAGGTCCAAACCAGCGGATGGCTCATCTGCACGGACACCGTGAGAAATTCCTCGGGCGGCTCAATGCTGATGGGCACGTAATCGAGCTCTCCCCAAGGTCCCGTGGGTAACGCCACCCGATAGCTGACCGCTCCCGGACCAGTAGCAGTGGGGTTTACCTTTTGGGTGCGCAGGAACCACCCGCCCAACACTATGGAAAGCAGCAGCAAGGGAAGCAGCCAGAGCAGACGAGGCGTCAGGAATCGAACTGGCTCCCCTTGTCTCTCTTCGGGATCCGCGTCTTCTCCAGTGGAATGGGAGGCAACCTTCGCTTCCTGAGCAAGGTCGCCGCCGCTACCCTTGGCTGCCATCTTTGGTTCCTTTGATTTAATACCGTCCTGTCGCGTGCTTAATCGCCCAACAGCCTAATCGGGCAGCCGGGATTTGAAGGGCATCTAAGCTTGGCCCTAGATTGAACGAACAAAACTGAGCAGCACTTAGCAATCACCGCGCCAGAGACGAATAGCCTCATTGGCGTGGACAATGTGACGGTGCCAATAGCAGCTTGGGCAAACAGTGCGCGACAGGCCTGCCGAAGATGCGCAAGAGTTGCCCGCGACAACCCCGTGTCATGCCGCACCGACCGTCCCTGAACTCAGCTCCCGACTGGACGGTCGTTCATTGCCGCTTGCACCACCCGTTGGTCCCGCTAGTTTCCGGCCCCATGATTTTGGAATTCACAAAGATGAACGGGGCGGGCAATGACTTCATCCTCGCCGACAACCGCTCGGGTGGGATCAGCCTCTCCCCGCAGCAAGTTACCCGGCTTTGCCACCGCCAGCGCGGAATTGGCGCGGATGGGTTGATGCTTTTGGTCCCCTGCCAGTCAGGCAAGGCCGACTGGGCTTGGGAGTTCTGGAACAGCGACGGGAGCTGCGCCGAGATGTGTGGCAACGGGGCACGCTGCTTCGCCCGCTACATCCAGCGCCTCACGGGAGCAGCCGGCAGCGTGACGTTTGAGACCGTGGCCGGCGTCATCACCGCCAGCTTCCAAGGCGAGCGCGTGACGGTGAATCTCACGCCGCCGCACAGCCTCCGCCTCGGTGAACAGGTTCCCCTCTCCATCGGCACCACGCCCATTCACTCGCTCAACACCGGCGTGCCCCACGCAGTCATCTTTGTGCCGGACGCCGATAAGGCCATGGTCAACCAAATCGGCTCCGAAGTGCGTTACCACGCCCACTTCAAGCCCAAAGGCACCAATGTGAACTTCGCCCAGGTGCTCGGCCCGAACCACATCCGCGTGCGCACTTATGAGCGCGGCGTGGAAGGCGAGACGCTCGCCTGCGGCACGGGGGTTAGCGCGGCAGCGATGATCGCCTCGCGCGTCCACGGTTTTTCCTCGCCGGTCAAAGTGCAGGTGCAGGGCGGCGACACGCTCGAAGTCAGCTTCGAATCGGCCAGCGAAGGTTTTGCCAACGTGCGGCTGAACGGGCCGGCGGATTTCGCCTTTGAAGGGCGGACGGAAATTTAGTTCACCGATGGCGGCACCGTGAGGCGGACACTCCTGTCCGCTGTGGTTTTGACAGCCCGCCGCATCTCGGGGCGAGACCGGGACGGCGGTGACAGACCGGCCGCTACAGCCCTCCCCTCACGCCTTGAGCCTGATGAGCAGATCCTTGCTCTCCACGGTTTCGCCAACCTGGGCGCTGATCTCGGACACTACGCCATCCGCTTGCGCGTAGATGGTGGTTTGCATCTTCATCGCCTCCATCGTTACGAGCTTGTCGTCCTTGGCGACCTTCGCCCCGACGCCCACCGCGAGGCTGGTGATGATGCCGGGAATGGGTGCGGCCACTTCCAGCGGATTGGCAGGGTCGGCCTTCACGCGGCTCTTGGCCTTGGGCGCGACACTTTTGTCCTGGATGTGGGTCTCGCGCGTCATGCCGTTCAACTCGAACGTGACGGTGCGCCGCCCGTCCTTGTCCGGAGCGCCGATGTTCACGAGCTTGATGAAGAGCGTCTTGCCCTCCTCAATGCTCACGCTGATTTCCTCGTCCGGCTTGAGCCCGTAGAAAAAGGCGTTGGTGGGCAGCAAGCTCACCTCGCCGAAATCGCGCTGGACCTTGGCGAAGTCAGCATAGACCTCGGGATACATCAGGTGGCTGTAAAGGTCGTCGTCCGTGGCATCCCGCTTCAGCTTGGTAGCCAACTCCTCGCGCACTTTCTTCAAGTTCACCGCCGGCATGTCCTCGCCGGGCCGGATGGTGATGGGCTTCTGCTTGCCGAGGACGACTTTCTGCAACTGCGCCGGCCATCCGCTCATGGGCTGGCCAAGTCCGCCGGAAAGCATGTCGATGACGCTGGCCGGGAATGGCACACTGCCCGGTTCAAGGTTCACCACGTCAGCGGGTTTGATGCCGCGCGTGATGAGGAACATGGTCATGTCACCCACGACCTTGCTGCTGGGCGTGACCTTGACGATGTCGCCGAAGAGTTCGTTGACCTCGGCGTAGGTGCGGGCGATTTCACGCCAGCGGCCTGCGAGCCCCATGCTGGCGGCCTGCTCCTTGAGGTTGGTGTATTGGCCGCCGGGCATTTCGTGCAGATAAACCTCGGCGGAACCTGTCTTGGGCGCGGTGTCGAACGGGCGGTAATATTCACGCACCGCCTCCCAGTAGTCGGAGAACTCATTCAACGCCTCAAGGTCCAACCCGGTGTCGCGCGGCGTGTTCTGGAGCGCGGCCACGATGCTGTTCAAGTTCGGCTGGCTCGTGCTGCCGCTCATGCTGGCGAGTGCGAGATCCACTATGTCCACGCCCGCCTCGGAGGCGTTGAGGATGGCAGCGGATTGCACGCCGCTGGTGTCGTGCGTGTGGAAGTGGATGGGCAGGCCAATCTCCTCTTTCAACGCCTTGACCAGCTTCTTCGCGGCGAAGGGACGGCACAAGCCGGCCATGTCCTTGATGGCGATCATGTGCGCGCCCAGCTTTTCCAGCTCCTTGGCCAAAGCGACGTAGTATTTGAGGGAATACTTGTCGCGCTTTGGATCAAGGATGTCGCCCGTGTAGCAGATGGCAGCTTCACAGATGGCGTGGGTATCATTCACGGCCGCCATCGCCACGCGGAGATTCGGCGTGTAGTTCAGCGAGTCGAACACCCGGAAGATGTCCATGCCGGACGCGGCAGCGTGCTTCACGAAGCCGGCCACGACATTGTCCGGATAGTTGGTGTATCCGACGGCGTTGCTGCCGCGGAACAGCATTTGGAAGCAGACGTTCGGAATCTTGCCGCGCAACTCGCGCAGACGCTCCCACGGATCCTCGTGCAGAAAGCGCATCGCGGTGTCGAAGGTCGCGCCGCCCCACATCTCCAGCGAGAACAGCCCCGGCGCGCGGCGCGCGAGCGCATCGGCCACCGTGAGCATGTCGGCGCTGCGGACCCGCGTGGCCATCAGGCTTTGGTGCGCATCGCGAAAGGTCGTGTCTGTGACGAGCAACCGCTTCTGCTTGCGGGTCCAGTCGGCGAACTTTTTCGCCCCCAGTTTGAGCAGCAAGTCGCGTGTTCCGGGCGCAGGTGCCTGCCGGTGGTCGTAGTTCGGCGCCACGGCCGGGGCGAAGGGCTTCTCCGGCTTGAATCCCTTGGCGTGCGGATTGCCATTCACAATGACGTTGCCGAGGAAGTTCAGGAGCTTCGTGGCGCGGTCCCGGCGGTGCTTGAAGGCGAACAGCTCCGGCGTGTTGTCAATCAAGGTAGTCGTCGCCTGCCCGCTGCGGAACACGGGGTTGTGGATCAGGTTTTCGAGGAACGGAATGTTGGTCTTCACCCCGCGAATGCGGAATTCTCGCAGCGCGCGGTCCGTCCGCTGAAGCGCCATCTCATAGGTCTGCCCCGAGCTGGTGACCTTCACGAGCATAGAGTCGTAGAACGGCGTGATCACCGCGCCAGCAAAGCCCATCCCGCCATCCAGCCGCACCCCAAAGCCGCCCGCGCTGCGATAGGTGAGGATCTTGCCGTAGTCCGGCGTGAACTTGCTTTCCGGATCCTCAGTCGTGACGCGGCACTGCACGGCGTAACCGTTGCGGGGAATTTGATTCTGCGGCGGCATCCCGACCTCGGGGCCGTGCAGGCGGTGGCCTTGGGCGATGAGGATTTGCGCGCGCACCAGATCCAGGCCCGTGATGACCTCCGTGACCGTGTGCTCGACCTGGATGCGCGGATTCATCTCAATGAAGAACCACTCGTGCCGGTCGAGATCGTAGAGGAACTCAATGGTGCCCGCGTTATCGTAGCGAATCTCGCTGGCCATCCGCGCCGCCGCAGCGCACAGCTCCTTGATGACGTGCTCGGGCAGGCCGAAGGACGGCGCGACCTCAACAACCTTTTGATGCCGCCGTTGCACCGAGCAATCGCGCTCGTGCAGGTGGATCACATTGCCATGCTGGTCGCCAAGAATCTGCACCTCGATGTGCTTCGCGTTGGGGATGTATTTCTCCAAGAACACCGCCGGATTGCCAAACGCCCGGCCCGCCTCCGCCTGCGCCTCGTCGAGCAAGTTGCTCAAGTCCGCCGCCTTGTGGACCACGCGCATCCCGCGACCACCGCCACCGAAGGCCGCCTTGATGATGAGCGGGAAACCGATCTCTTTCGCCACCTTCAGCGCATCAGCGCGGTCGCTGATGGGGTCCTCGGTGCCCGGCAGCGTGGGCACCCCGATCTTTTGCGCCAGCGCCCGGGCCGCCGTTTTGTCGCCCATCATCTCCAGCAGCTCGGGCCGGGGGCCGACGAACGTGATGCCCGCGGCCGCACAGGCGCGCGCGAAGGCGGGGTTCTCCGAAAGAAAGCCGTAACCGGGATGGATCAAATCCACGCCGCGTTCCTTCGCCAGCGCGACGATGCTCTCAATGTCCAAGTAGGCGCCGACCGGCCCCTTCCCCTGCCCCACCAGATACGCCTCGTCGGCCTTGAAGCGATGCACACAGAAGCGGTCCTCCTGCGCGTAAACTGCGACGGTGCGCAAGCTCAGTTCGGTCGCGGCGCGGAAAATGCGGATGGCGATCTCGGACCGATTCGCCGCCATCAGCTTCATAAATGTCTTCGGGGCCGCCGGGGGTTCGGCGTGTTTGTCGCTGGAAGACTTGCCCGTGCTGCTGCGTTTACTCATAAGCGGGGGCGTTTTACATGACGTCCCGCCATTGGCCAAGCCCGGAAGCGCCCCTTGACGCGCAGTGGCAGCCAGATACGTTCGCCGCCGTGATTTTTGGCCAACACAACCGCCCGGCGCGTCCCGCCGGGGCAAGAAGGACATCTTCCCATTAACCCGCGCCCAGCTCCCACTTCCAAAGTGGCCAACGCGCCGTCCCCCGAGCAGCTCCGGCAGGCGATTGAGGTGTTGGAGGCGGCGGCGAAGGATCGCGGTTTGCTCAAGATCCTTTCCGCCCCCGACTACAACCGGCTCATACAATCCGCCGGCGCGGTCTTCTGCCCCGACACCAGCGAGCGTCGTCGGCTGGTCAAGGCCCAGCAACGCCAACGCAAGGCCGCCAAGATCGAACGCGACGAGACCGTGCTCACGAAAACCGGCATCCGCCAACTGCGGCAAAAGCCCGTCTTCACCACCCCCAATGTCTTCCCCCCCGAAATCGGCGACGGCCAGACGGTCAAGGAAGACCCGGAATTCCGCGAGGTGGTCGAGCCGCAGAACTGCTACATCTGCAAACAGGATTACATCCATATCCACCACTTTTACGACCAGCTTTGCCCACCGTGCGCCGAGGTAAACTTCCGCAAGCGCACCGAAATCGCGGACCTGCGCGGCCGCGTGGCGCTGCTTACCGGCGGGCGCGTGAAGATTGGCTACCAGGCCGGCATCAAGCTCCTGCGCTGCGGCGCACACCTGATCGTCACCACGCGCTTTCCCCGCGATTCGGCGAAGCGTTACGCGCAGGAGCCTGACTTCGCGAAGTGGGGCCACCGACTGGAGATCTTCGGCCTCGATCTGCGCCATACGCCGAGCGTCGAGGCCTTCTGCCGCCACCTGCTAGCCACCCGCGACCGGCTGGACTTCATCATCAACAACGCGTGCCAGACCGTGCGCCGGCCCCCGGATTTTTATCAGCACATGATGGCGGCGGAGACCACCGCTCTGCAGGAACTCACCCCGGCAGTGCGCAAACTGGTCGGCGCTTACGAAGGCCTGCGCGGCTATCATCTGCTACCCGAGGGCGAAACGGCGCTGGCTCAGCAGGCCGCATCAATCGCCGGGCTCACGCACGCCGCGCAGCTCTCCCAAGTCCCGTTGCTCCCTGAGGAGCTAACCGCCCAGCAGGCGCTCTTCCCCGAGGGCCGGCTCGATCAGGACCTGCAGCAGGTGGATCTGCGGGAGAACAACTCCTGGCGGCTGCGGCTGGCGGACGTGCCCACGGTCGAGCTGCTGGAAGTTCATCTGGTGAACGCCGTCGCCCCGTTCCTGCTTGATGCCCGGCTCAAACCGCTGATGCTGCGCACCCCGGAGCGCGACAAACACATCGTCAACGTCTCCGCCGTCGAGGGCCAGTTCTACCGCCTCTGCAAGACCACCCGCCACCCGCACACGAACATGGCCAAGGCCGCCTTGAACATGATGACCCGCACGGCCGCTGCGGATTATCAGGCGGACGGCATCCACATGAACAGCGTGGACACCGGCTGGGTGACCGATGAAGACCCTGTCCACCTCGCCGAGCGCAAGACCGCCGAGCACCGTTTCCATCCGCCGCTGGACATCGTGGATGGCGCGGCGCGGATCGTGGACCCCATCATCGCGGGCTTCAACACGGGCGAACACATCTGGGGCAAGTTCCTCAAGGACTATCAGCCGACGGATTGGTAGCGCGAACAAGCGGAGATTCCGCTTGGAAGCGGAGTCACTTTCGCTACCGTCCCGCCCACGGTTGGCGGCTTGGCCAACTGGATTGTCTATGTCGAACCCGATCCCTCCTCAGGCTGCGCCAGCGGCAACCAACGGACGCGCCGCTTTTCTGGCGCTGCTGGCATCGCTGGCAGGCGTGCTGGCGCTCTTGTTTGCCCAGAGTTTCCAACCGGGATACATCGTCTTCGCCAATGACGGCCCGCTGGGCGCAGTCGCCGCCGCCTGCGGCCGGATGCCCGAGGCCATGCTCGGCGTGTGGTTGGACCTCAACTGGGTGGGCAACGAGGGCGTCGTCTCCGCGCCAAACTTGTCTAATCTCATCACCTTGTTCTTGAGTCCGGTTACGTTCGCCAAGCTCATTGTTCCGTTGTCGCTGCTCCTGCTGGGTTGTTCGGCCTGGGTTTTCTTTCGCCAATGTGGCTTTCCGCCCTGGGTTTGCACCGTCGGAGCCTTGGCGGCGGGGCTGAATGGGGACCGTTTCTCCGTGGCGGCGTGGGGCTTGTCCATTTGGGTGATGGGCACGGCGGCAATTTTCCTCGCGCTCGCAGCCTTGCTGGCGGCGACCCGGAGGCGCAGCTGGATGTTGGTTGGGCTCGCGGGCTTCGCCACTGGATTGGGCGTAATGGAGGGCTTCGACACCGGGGCGATTTTCAGTCTCGTCGTAGCGGCCTTCGCCGTGTTTCTAGCGTGGGTGACTGGCCAAGGCTCACCAAGAGTTCGCTTGGCCCAGGGGCTGGGGCGCGTTGCCGTGGTGGCCATGTGCGCAGGCTTCATCGCCACTTACACGCTCGGCACGCTCATCAACACGCAGGTCAAGGGCATTGTAGGCATGGGGCAGGACAAGGAAACCCGCGAACGACGTTACGTGGAGGCGACGATATGGAGCCTGCCCAAAGTCGAGGTGCTGCGCGTGCTGATCCCGGGGTTGTTTGGGTATCGCATGGACACGTCCGACGGCGGCGCCTATTGGGGCACCGTGGGGCGCACCCCGGGCTGGGAGCAGCACAAGCAAGGCACCCCGCGCCACTCCGGCTCCGGCGAATACGCAGGCATGCTCGTGGTGCTCGTGGCCGCCTGGGCGCTGGCCCAAGCGTGCCGCAAGCAAGGTGGGGCCTTCACGGAAATGGAGCGGCGCATCGTGTGGTTCTGGGCCGGCGTAGCCTTGATTTCTCTCCTGTTCGCTTTCGGCAAACACGCGCCCTTCTACAAGTTGTTTTACTCGCTGCCCTACGCCTCGACCATCCGGAACCCGGTCAAGTTCATGCACCCGTTTCACATGGCCTTGGTCATCCTCTTCGGCTACGGTCTGCACGCCTTGGCGCGGCAGTTTATCAAGCCCGCCGTCGCCGGTGACCGTAAGCTCATCGAGCACCTCTCGCACTGGTGGCAGGGCGTGCGCGGTTTTGAGCGGGGCTGGGGCTGGGCCACGGGCGGCTGCGTGGCCGCCGGGGTCTTGGGATTGCTCCTCTACAGTTCCGGGCGAAAGGACCTGGAGAAACACTTGGTATCAGTGGCGTTCGACGAGGACACCGCCCGCCGCATTGCCTCGCATAGCATCGGCGAGGTTGGCTGGTTTGTGGTTTTCCTCGCCCTCGCCGCGGGTGCGGTCGCGGTGCTCATGAGCGGCTATTGGTCTGGCCGACGCGCCCGCTGGGCAGGGCTCACGCTGGGATTGCTCGTGGTCGTGGATTTGGCGCGGGCGAATACCCCGTGGATCATCTACTGGAACTACCACGAGAAATACGCGACTAACCCCATCATTGAGCTGCTCAAGCAAGCGCCCCACGAGCACCGCGTGCAGTCCCTGCCGTTCCAACTCAGCAAAGGCTTCGCCGCCTTCCAGCAGCTTTACGGGATGGAGTGGACCCAGCACCTGTTTCTCTACAACAACGTCCAGTGTCTGGACATCACTCAGGAACCGCGTTCCACGGCGGAGAACAAGTCCTACCGGGAAGCGCTGCTTGGTCGGGCCGACACGATTGCCCGCCTTTGGGAGTTGACCAACACCCGGTTCATCTTCGGCCTGAACGACACCAATTTTCTGAACTCTCTCTCCGCCCAGCTCGACCGGGGCCAAAACCGCTTCCGCATCCATACGCCATTTGAACTGGTGCCCAAGCCCGGAGTCACCCAAGCCACCCGTCCAGACCAAATCACGGTGGCGACAAATGTTCCCGGTCAGTTTGCCCTCATCGAATTCACTGGGGCCTTGCCTCGGGCCAAGCTCTTCACCCAATGGCTGAGCACCACCAATGACGCCGAAGTCCTGAGCCTGCTGACCAACAGCGCCTTCAAACCGCACGACGCGGTCATCGTCTCCGCAACGCTTCCTCCTTCCAGTGGCCCCACCACGAATGCCGGGGAGGTGAAATTCCTCTCCTACGAACCAAAGCACATCCGGCTCGAAGCCAACGCTACCGCGCCCTCGGTTTTGCTGCTCAACGACAAGCACTCCCCCAACTGGCAAGTCACCGTGGATGGCCAGCTTGGCACCCTGCTCCGCTGCAATTACCTCATGCGCGGCGTGCAGGTGCCCGCCGGCAAGCACGTCGTGGAGTTCCGATACCAGCCTTCCATCACTGGCCTTTACGTGACCGGAGCCGCCGGTGGCATTGCCTTCTGTCTGCTGGGTGTTGTCCTCCTCACCCGGAATGGCAGCGGCACACCACCCAAGGCAGCCGCTGCCAAGACCGCCTCAACGTGAAGTCCACCGCGCCGTCAACGCTCGTCCGCCGCGCTCCCCCTCGCCTGCGCAAGGAGCTTGAGTGTGTGCTCATCAGCCGCAGCCAACTCCATCGTCGTGTGCAGGAAATGGCTAAGCAGATTGAGCACGACTTTGCTGGGCGCGACCTCGTCGTCGTCTCTCTCCTGAATGGCACGGTGATGTTTTTGGCGGATCTCATCCGCAGCCTGAACTTGCCGCTGCGCCTCGATTTCATGGGGGTTTCCAGCTACGGCAGCGGCACCGTTTCCCGTGAGCTGGTTTACACCAAAGAACTTCGGCTGGATGTGCGTGACCGCGATGTGCTGCTGGTGGACGACATCCTCGACACCGGCAAGACTCTCAAATCCGTCATGACCAAACTCCAGCAGCTCCGTCCACGCCAAATCAGGACCTGTGTGCTGCTGGACAAAGCCGCCCGCCGCGTCGAAGCCGTGCAGGCTGACTACGTGGGCTTCGAGATTCCCGACCTCTTCGTCGTCGGCTATGGCTTGGACTATGCGGAGCGCTACCGCAACCTGCCCTTTGTCGGTGTGCTGAAGCCAGAAATGTATCGAAACTGAACTAAGAGCCGCGACGCTTCTATCGAGCATGCAGATTCGAGTCCAATTCTGGTCCTACTTCAGGGAGCTCACGGGCTGCTCGCAGGCCACTGAGGAACTTGTTGATGAAGCCACCATTGCAGACTTGCTTCAGCGCCTCCATGCCCGCTTTCCGAAGCTCGTGTCCATGCATAACTCGACGCTCATCGCCGTCGGCGTGGAGTATCAGGGCCGGGACTATGTGCTAAAGCCCGGTGATGAAGTCAGCCTGTTCCCGCCCGTGCAAGGCGGCTGATTCCCCACTGAAAACTGAACACTGGTTACTGACCGCTTGCACCGCTCCCTCACCATCTCCCCTGCCCCGATTGACGAAGCCGCCCTCGTCGCCGCCCGTGCCAGTTCCACAACGATGGGCGCAGCGGGATATTTCAGCGGCATCGTGCGTGGGAGCGAGGCCGCCCAATCCATTTCTGCCTTGGAATACGAGTGTTTCCGTCCCATGGCTGAACACCAGTTTCACCGACTGTTCGACGAATTGGAGCGCCGCTGGCCCATTGCTTCCGTCCGCCTCGTCCACCGCATCGGAGTGGTGAAGGCGGGCGAAGCCTCGCTTTGGGTAGAAATCGTCGCACCGCACCGGAGCGAAGCCTTTGCCGCCTGCCAGTGGCTCATTGATGAGATGAAACGTGTCGTGCCGATTTGGAAAAAGCCGCTGCTAGAACTGCCGGTTGCAAGGCTCTGAAATCGTCCATCGGTTTTTCCCGATGCTCGTATCAAGTCATTTGATTTCCCCTCCCCATGGGCCGATGATACGTATACACACGAATACGACGGGAACGTCGGAGTCGAAACGAAAGACACGAACATGAAAACGCTTCTGATACTCGGTCTATCCTTGGCCACCACCCTGCCCTCCCAAGCCCAGCTCTTCAGCCGCGACAACCTCGGCTCGGCGGTCGTGGGCGGCATCCTCGGCGGGGTTATCGGTCACAACAGCGGCCGCAAGACCGCCGAAGGCATCGGCATCGGCGCGGGCGCGGGCCTGCTGCTCGGCGCGCTTTCGAATGACTACAGGCGCCAAGCCGGCTACCAGCCCGCATACTCGTCGGAACCGGCGTTTTACGGCGGCAACCAATACCGTTATTCCACGACCGGCGCGGTGCTGGGCGGCATCACGGGCGGCGTGATTGGGCACAACAACGGGCGTCGGACGGCGGAAGGCGTCGCCATCGGAGCGGCCTCGGGCCTAGTGCTAGGCCATATCGCCGACCAGAGTTTGCATCGTCAGGCGAACTACTACCACGCACCGGTTGCCTATGGTTCAGCGCCCTTCCGACATCATCACCAGCACCCCGCGTTTGTCCGGACCGTGGTGGCAGAACCCGCTTTCGTGACTACTCCCATCGCGAGCGGCTACGTTGCGCCTGCGGCGACTACGGGCACTGCGCCCATCCAAGCCCAGACCGTCATCATCAACAACTACTACGGCGGTGGCGGTCAGATGGGCAGCGCGAACTCAATGTTCGGCCGCTAGGCGTTCACCCCTATTGCTTCGGCGGAGGAATCCGCCCAACATTCACCCGCTTATGAATATGAACTTCCCCCGTTGGAGTGTGTCCCTGAGTCTCGCCCTCGTCGCCGGCCTGCTGGCTGGTTGCGCCAGCGGCGTCCAAAACCCCCGCGGCGTCTCCGTCACCGAGATGAAGGCCGACGAACGCGGCTTCGTCGCCGGCACGGGCGTCGAGTCGCAAGACCTCGTGCGCGTCGCCGACAAGATGGCGCGTGGCATCATTGGCGTCCCGCAGGTCACCCGCGCGCAAGGCACCCCGCGGGTTGTCCTCGACCCGGTGGTCAACGAGACCCGCTTCCCCATCAACAAGGACATCTTTCTCACCCGCATCCGCGCGCAGCTCAACTCGCAGGCGTCCGGCAAAGTCATCTTCCTCGCCCGCGACCGCATGACCGCCCTCGAACGCGAACGCGATCTCAAGCGCTCCGGCCAGGTAACCAGCGGCGCCGACCCGAACGTAGTGGAGTTCAAGGGCGCGGACTTTTTCCTCACCGGCAAGCTCTCCAGCCTCACCACCCGCACCTCGAAGGGCGTGAGCGACTACATCCTCTATACCTTCCAGCTCATTGACGCGCGCACCAGCGACATCATCTGGGAAGGCTTCGAGGAGATTAAGAAGCAAGGGCTGGAAGACGCGGTGTATCGGTAAGCCAACGGAGCGCGGACTTCAGTCCGCTTCAACATCCGTATGTCCAAAGTGCTTCCAACTCAGCGCAACGGCGAGGTTCTGCCCTTGGGGAATTCCACGCTGAAGCAGTCTAAGGCCCGCGCTCCGCTGGCAATGTGGCTACCAGCCGTGATGCTGGTTTTCTCCACCGGCTGCGCCACCTACTCCGAAGGCCCAGCCTCCAACGCTGCTTCCGCCACCGGCTCCGCTCCCCAAGCCTCCCGCCGCGACCAAGTCCTCTGGAGCTACCGCAACGCCGCGCTCGCCATGCGCGCGGGCCGCTTCGACCAGGCCAAGGTCGAGCTTGAGGACGCCCTTGCCCGCCTCGGCGGTATTTACGGTCCCGACAAAGCCGCCTCCAGCGCCCGCCGCCTCTTCAACGAGGAGGCCAAGAAGAACTTCATCGGCGAGCCTTACGAGCGCGTGATGGCCTACTTCTATCGCGGCATCCTCTACTGGATGGACGGCGAGCCGGACAACGCCCGTGCCTGCTTCCGCACCGGCCAGCTCCTCGACAGCGACGCCGAGAACAAGACCTACGCCGGCGACTGGACGCTGCTCGATTACCTCGACGGCCTCGCCTCCGTGAAGCTCGCTGCCGACGGCTCCGACGCACTCGCCCGCGCGCAGAGCCACACGCGCAGCACGCCGCTCCCGCCCTACGCCCCGCGCGCGAACGTCCTTTTCTTCGTCGAGTTCGGCAACGGCCCGCTCAAATACGCCAGCGGCCAGTTCCGCGAGCAGCTCCGCTTCCGCGCAGGTAGTTCGAGCGCGAAATCCGCCGTCGTCAAAGTCGCCGGCCAAGCGCTCCCCGCCCCCGCCTACGACGACCTCTACTTCCAAGCCACCACGCGCGGCGGGCGCGTGATGGACCACATCCTCGCCGGCAAGGCGCAGTTCAAGTCCGGTGCAAATTCAGTCGGCGACGCAGCGATTATCAGCGGGGCCGTGCTGGCCAGCACACAACAGCGGCGGCACAACGCCGGCGACGAAATCGGCGCGGGACTGCTGCTCTTCGGCCTCGCCAGCAAGCTCATCTCTGGCGCGACCAACCCGACTGCCGACACGCGCTGCTGGGAGAACCTCCCCGGCCACCTCAGCTTCGCCGCCGCCGAACTCCCGCCCGGCCAGCACATCGCCACCGTCGAGTTCCTCAACGCCGCCGGCACCCCGCACCGCGTGAAGACCGCCACCTTCACCGTGCAACCGGGCCGCGACACCGTCGTCTTTCTCTCCGACCACTAGCCATGAACTTTTGCCGCGAAAGAACGCAAAGAACGCAGAAGGGAAATCCCTCTTTGTGCTCTCTGCGCCCTTTCGCGACTAAATCACAAAGCAAACCAATGAAAACCATCCTCACCCTGTCACTCCTCGCGGCGACGTTCGCCCTCACCGGCTGCCAATCCGGCGGCGCTTATGAAGCCCGCAACGCCCAGCGCTACGACCTCGAAAACAAAGCGCCCTTCGCCCTCATGGACGCCCAGGTCCAGCGCTCCGTGACCAGCTCCGGCATCCAGAAGCAGACCTTGGAAGACGGCCGCCTGCGCGTCGTCGCCAACGTGCGCAACCGCGAGGCCCGCCGCATCCAGGTGCAGATTAGCTGCGTGTTCAAGGACGAGAACATGGTGGCCACCGGCGACGAAACCCCGTGGACCAACCTCATCCTCACCGAGAGCGCGCAGGAAGCCGTCGAGTTCGTCTCGATGAACAGCATGGCCAAGAACTTCACCATCCGCGTGCGGCAAGCGCATTGAGGAGTGTCATGTGAAAACCGTCGGAGCCATCTTGATTCTGGCTTTGGCCGTAGTGATTTACGGCCAACTCAATATGCGCTCCCTTCGCTTCGCCGGCCTCGTCGAGGCTCGTGCCCTCCTGAAGCTCGCCAATAATGACCTAGCCAAAACTGGCTCCGTCACAAACCACAGCGACAGCTACAAGGTCTGGGTGAGCACGAATCTCGTGAGCGTTGGTGGGACAAACCACGGCTGCCAGCTCATGATTCAAGTCCACAAGTTCTACAACGAGGGGACGCTGGCCCAGACGACGAACGGCACGCTCATCTGGCTTGGAAATGGCCAACCGCCCAAGCTCATCACCGCTGACTATCGGCCAAGACTCTTTCCTCCCGGATTCTGATTGGTTGAACTCCTGTTACACTATGAAAAACACACTCCTCCTCACCGCGCTCACCCTCCCGCTCGGCGCGTTCGCGCAGGCGCAGAAGCCCGCCGCCCCGCCCGCGAATGCCCCCGTGCCCGTCACCACCGCGCCCGCCGTGCCCGGCGCGCCGCCCGGCACCTACGTGTATGAGCAGAAGCCCATCACCGGCTTGCCGCAGCTCATCACCCCGCAACAGGCGCAGACCGTCATCGAGAAGTTCAAGGCCGCCTACCCCAAGCTCGGCAGCCCGCGTATTCTCATCCACGTGAATCGCGACCTCGTGGACGAAAAGTCCGGCGCGCGCCTCGCCTCCCGCAACGAGCGCACCGACACCACGCGCACGACGATTGACTCCACCATCGCCGCTCCCGCGAACGCCGCGCAGCCCATCAACACTGTCACCATCAACGCCGGCGGCGCGGTCACGCTCCCGGCGGGCACTTTGCAGAACCAAGTTCCCCAAGGCCCCGGCAAAATCACCACCACCAACGAGCGCCAGACCCGCGACAACCGCTTCGCCGACAGCGCCCGCCCCGAGCTCACGCTCGCCGACAAGCAGACCGCCCGCGATGTCGAGCGCCTCTTCGGTCGCCCGCTGCGCATGGGCGGCGCGTCGCTCGCCGACCAGCGCATCGCCACGCAGCTCATTCCGAGCCGCTCGCTCGACGCGATTCTCAAGGACACCAACGGCGAGGCCGCCCGCAAGGACCGCGAAGCGCTCGCGAAGATTGCCGACGTGGCGCTCGAAGTCCTCATCTCCAGCCGCCAGCTCGTCATCCGCGAAGTCTCCGGCGACAAGGTCTATCAAGTCCCCGACATCCAAGTCTCCGCCATCCGCCTGAAAGACGCCGCCATCCTTGGCCAGGCCAGCGCCTCCGACATCCTCGGTCGCGACCGCTACGCCGGCCGCATCATCACGAACTTCGACGTGCGCGAAATAACCGAAGCCGTCGCCCTCGCGTTGATGGAGGACATGACGCTGACGGTGAAGTGAAGCCCCTCGTAGGGACGACGTGAGGAGTCTCACTTCAATTCCGAACGAGACCCTGCGGAATCTCCAACTGGCCGCTGCATTCTTTTCCCCCCCTCTCCCTTCATCGGAGAGGGGAGAGGCCGGGGAGAGGGGTTACATGCGGCGCCGTTGGTGGCCCCCTCATGCGGCCTTCGGCCACCTCCTCCCCTCGCTTCGCGAAGGGAGAAGGAAATGCCGGTGACAGACTCATCACGTCGTCACCTACCTTGTCTCGCATTGCTTCCGCTGCCTGCCGTGCGCGATGCTCAGTGCATGGCAAGTGAAACTCCCGCCTTGGTTGCGGGCACACAAGTTAAGGTCGTCATCCACGACATCGCGTTTGGGGGCGAAGGCGTTGCGCGGCTCAACGAACTGGTCATTTTCGTCCCGTTCGTCTGCCTCGGGGAAGAAGTTGAAGTCGAAGTGACTGAGGTGCGGCGCAAGTTCGCCCGGGCGCGGCTGGTGCGGGTGGTAACGCCTTCACCTGACCGAGTGACGCCCCGTTGCCAGTATTTCGGCCAGTGCGGCGGCTGCCAGTATCAGCACGTGGGCTACGCCGCCCAGTTGCGGCTTAAGCACAAGCAGATCGCCGACCTGTTCCAGCGGATTGGCGGATTGGGCCAAGTCACAATTGATCCGGTGGTCCCCTGCCCTGAGCCATTTGGCTACCGCAACCGCATCATGGTCCGGAGCCAGTGGAACAAACGGCAGCAACGACTTGAGCTGGGCTTTCTGGGGTTCGATAACGAGTTCGTGGTGGACATCAATGAATGCCTTCTGGCCGAGCCAGTGTTGAATGAGCGATTGAAGGAGGTCCGCGCCAATCCGCCTCAGCGAGGCGGCCTCAAGGTGACGCTCCGAGTGCCGCCCGAGGGCTGGGTGGTGCCGAATGATTCGTTCTTCCAGAACAACTTCTTCCTGCTGCCCAAGCTCGTGGAGACCGTTCGTGAGCGACTGCGCGAGGCCGGCTCGCGGCACTTGATCGACGCTTACTGCGGCGTGGGCTTCTTCGCTCTGGAACTGGCGGACTTGGTCGAAAGCTTCGTGGGCGTGGAGTATGACGCGGCCGCCATCACGGCCGCGAAGGAGAACATGCGGCGGCGCGCAGTGCAGAATGGCCAATTTGTGCGCGGGCCGGCGGAAGATTATCTGGGCGGACTCCTCCAACGGCATCCCGGCACACCGACCACACTGGTCATAGATCCGCCGCGGACCGGCGTGCCACCCGCGGCGTTGCAGCGCATCCGGGCAGCACGCCCGGCGCAGGTGATTTACGTTTCGTGCCATCCCGCCACGCTGGCGCGAGATCTGCAAATTCTCTGCGCCGAGGGTGGTTATCGCTTGGTGAAGGTGACGCCGCACGACATGTTCCCGCAGACGCAGCATGTGGAATGTGTGGCGGATTTACGCTGGCAAGGGGCCGCCTGAGCGGCGGTATAATGCGCGAGCACACGAAGTTCCAGCACTCCTCCGGTGTCCGTTTCCCATTCAAATGTATCGCCTTGAGAGGCGTTCTGCTCCACCCTGCCCTTCTGTTATGTCAGGAATCATCGCCATCGTCGGTCGCCCTAATGTCGGCAAGTCCGCGCTCTTCAACCGCATCGCCGGCCGGCGCATCGCCATTGTGCATGACATGCCGGGCGTCACCCGTGACCGCGTGACGGCCGAGGCCGAGTGGCGCGGCCGGCCCTTCACGCTCGTGGACACCGGCGGCATCGGCCTCCTGCGCGGCGAGAAGGTGGAAGACGTAATCATCAATGCCGCTCTCGAGCAGGTCGAGATGGCTGTGCAAGCGGCAGATTGCATCATCCTCGTCGTCAACGTTCAGGAAGGCGTTGTCCCGCTCGACCGTGAGGTGGCCCAACGCCTGCATCACTCGGGCAAGCCCGTCCTCGTGGCGGTCAACAAGGTGGACAATTACAAATCGGAGGCCGGCGTCACCGAGTTCGCCGTGCTGGGTTTCAAGCAAATCTTCCCCGTCACGGCCATTCATGGACGCGGCATCGAAATGCTGATGAACAAGGCCGCCGGCCATCTGCCTGAAGCCAGCCCGGACGACGACGATGACAGTGACGCCCCCTACGACGCAGCCAAGACTGCCACTGATGAGGCTGAGCCGATTATCGAGGAAGAAATCGCCAAAAATCCGAAACGGCTTCCCCGCCCTACTGGGCCGCTCAAACTGGCCATTGTGGGCCGCCCGAACGTGGGCAAATCCTCCATCATCAATGCGCTCACCAAATCGGAGCGCGTGATCGTCAGCCCCATTCCCGGCACCACGCGCGACGCGGTGGATGTGCCGTTCGAGGTCGTGACCGAAGGCGTGCATCAGAAGTATGTGCTCATTGACACCGCCGGTCTGCGCAAGTCCCGGCGCGTGGACAACACCGTTGAATTCTTCAGTGTGCAGCGCACCGAGGAATCCATCGAGCGGGCCGACATCGTGGTGCTCGTGCTCGACGCCGAGTCCGGCATCATCGAGCAGGACAAGAAGGTTGCCGACCTCATCGTAACCGCCCGGAAAGGCTGCATTGTGGTCATCAACAAATGGGACTTGATGGCCGATGCCGTCCGCACCGCGCGCGAGGAGGAGATCGCCCGGCGAACAAGCCTGAACAAGCAGCACCGCGAAGGTCAGGCCAACAAGATGACCACGCTGGCCGAGTTTGGTGCGTGGGTGCAGGAGAAGCTGTTCTTCCTTGATTACGCGCCCGTGATTTTCACCTCGGCCAAGTCGGGCTTCCAACTGGATCGCCTGCTGGAGGCGGTGCGCTACGTCGCCGCCCAGCTTCAGCAGAAAGTTCCCACCGGCATTCTGAACCGCACGCTGAATGACGCCATCGAACGTCGCCAACCCATCAGCGCGACCGGCCACTTGTTGAAGTTCTACTACGCCACCCAAGTGAGGTTGGCCCCACCCACCTTCCTGCTGTTCGTGAATCGCGACGAATTGTTTTCGCCCCAATACATGAAGCACCTTGCGGGCGATCTACGCAAGGCGTTCGGCTATGAAGGTTGCCCCATCGTCCTTGTGCCCAAGGCCAGGCCCAAAACCATCGAGCCGCTAAGGAAGTTCAAGGACCGGGCGCAGTCGCCCCGTCGCGATCTGCCGCGCACGGAGAAACCTGCCCAGACGGAGCCTAGGCAGGAGCAACGCCGCCCCAAACAGACGACCTACGAACAGGATGACGGAAGACCTTCCCGCCAAAAGCCTGTTCGTGGGGCATACGTGCCTTCAGGTCGTCAGGCTAGTCAAAAACCTCCGCAATCGTCCCGCCCGCGCCGGCCGTTTGTGAAAGTGAAAAAGCGCCTCTCGGGAAAAGCCCGCGCCGCCCGCGCTGCGGCCGCTCGTTGAACCAGCAGGGGCGCTCGCCCCTCAGGCGAACAATTCCTTGATCGGACGACCACCGTTCACGAGCTGCATCGGCCGGCCGGTGTTGGTATGCAGCGTCTGGTGGGCGTCGATGCCCAGCTTCGTGTAGAGGGTCACGGCAAAATCCTCGGGCGCATACACATTGTCGGCGGCGTAGTAGCCCTTTGGATCGGTCGCGCCAATCACCTGTCCGCGCGGCACCCCTGCGCCAGCGAAGAGCACACTCATCGCGAAAGGCCAGTGGTCACGTCCGGCGCGGGCGTTCACCTTGGGCGTGCGACCGAACTCGCCCAAGGCGAGGACCAGCGTGTTTTCCAGCGACCCGCGCCGATCCAGATCGGCGATGAGCGCCGCCACACCGCGATCGAACTTCTTGCCAAAGTCGCCCTTGAGCGTCTCAAAAATCGTCGTGTGATGGTCCCAGCCACCGGTGTAAACCGTCACCCAGGAAACCCCCGCCTCGACGAGTCGGCGGGCCAGCAGGCAGCGCTGGCCAAAATCCGTCATGCCATACATCTCCCGTGTCTTCGGGTCCTCCTTGCCGATGTCGAAGGCCGCTTGTGCTTGGGGGCTCGTGATGAGGTCCACGCCCTGGGCATAAAACTTGTCAAAACCCACGGTCGGGTCTTCCGCTGCCGCATCCGCGATGCGCGCCAGCCGGTCCAAGGATTTCCGCAGGTCTTGGCGGGAGACTCCCCGGCCCTCACTGATGTCAGGGGGCAGCACCACGTCACGGACCTTGAAACCCTCCGTTTGGGGAGATCCGCCCACGACGAACGGCGCATGCTCCGCGCCGAGGAAATTCGGCCCGCCGGAGCGCGACATGCTCGGCATGGTCATGTAGGGCGGCATGCCCTTCTGCACTCCGCGCTTGTAGGAAACCACGGAACCAAACGACGGATGAAAGGTCACGAAGGCACCGCAGCCCACCGGCACGGGCGTCGGTGCGCCGGTCATCAAGTAATGGTTGCCTCCACCGTGATTGGGATCTTTGTGAGCCAGCGAGCGAAGGATGGAACAGCGGTCCGCGACCTTGGCCAGTTCCGGAACACAGTCGGAAAAGTGGACACCGGGAACACTCGTCTTGATGGTCTTGAATTCCCCGCGAATCTCCGAGGGCGCCTCCGGCTTTGGGTCGAAGCTCTCGTAGTGGCTTGGGCCGCCATCCTGCCAGATCATGATGACATTGACGCGCTTGCCGCCCGGCTGGCCGATTGCTTTGGCGGATTCTGCAGCTCCTGCCCGAAGCCGCAGCAGGTCGGCGAAGCCCAAGCCCGCGCCGGCACCCAGGCCAAGCTGAAGGAAGTCGCGGCGCCCGAGGCCCGCGCAGTTGTAACGAGATTGGCTCATGTTGCGTATCGTGTCGAAGAGACAGACGGCGAGGCAGGGACTGGATTCAATCTGTGAATGGCAAACCCCGCTTATTACCCCTGCTCCTGCGCGGTTTAGGATGGCCGTCGCTCTACTCATTGCCAGACCGAACCACCCCGAAGAGTCGGCGAGTCACTTCCCGCATGAAGTCAGGCCCAATTATCGGCATGCCCGTCGGTTTGTCGTGCCCAATTAGGTGCGGGCAATCGCGCTTCACCTCCTGGGACACCGAGCGTGCCCGTTCCGCTTCCGGTCCTGTTCCTAAAGTGAGTAAATTATCCACCGCCCATGAGCAACCTTGCCGGCCAGCGGCCACCCACCAGCGCGTCGCCTCTTCTGTTCCCTGAGCATAGCCGGCTTCATACTCCTCTTCCGTTTTGCAGCACAGCCCCCACCAAGCGATGATTGCCAGTGCATACTGGCAGTTCGCGTGGCCGGCCTCCGCATGTGGCACAAGTTGCCTTCGCAACTCTGAAAAGCGCTCCCAATCGGGCTGGTGCCTCCGCTCAGGTGCCGTGCTGCACTTGGCAAAATACTCGTCGACCGCCATGCGGTAGCTTTCGTAAATGGTGTCCGGATTGGATTCCATGATTTTCGATGTTCACTCCTTTCCCCGCCGGTCCTGCGCGCGCTTGCGGGCGAGGCGGAGGGCTTCGAGTTGGTCGGTAGGGGCAGCGGAACTCTCGGCGGACGGGGCGGGTTGGCCGGCCGGCAGGTTGCCCCCACCAGTCGCGGCAGCGACGCCCTGCTGCACGTCCGTCTTAGGCTTCTGCTGGCGCCGCCACGCGATCTGATCGAAAGCAGAGAGCGATTTCTTCGGAGCTGACGGCGTGATCTGCTCGGCACTCTGATTCATCGCGAGTTCCGCCTCCTGACCTCGGCGGCTCCGTGCGCCGAGCCAGCCGGTGCGGCGCTCGAAGATTTCCACGAGGTAAACGAGCAACGCGAAAATGACCAGCCACACGGCGAGGTCCACGAACTGCGGTTTGCTCGGCAGCGATTTCCAAATGCCTGGCAGATCCACGCGGGCTTCGCCGGTCGTGGTGGCGCTGAGTTTCTCCAAGGTCACGCGGCCTCGGCCCGCTTGCTCGGGGGCGAACTCGGGCGAGTAAAGCAGGCAGACGGGCGGGAGGGAAACGGGGTTGAGGCCGGGGATTTCCACCGTGTTCAGCGCGGTCTCGCGGCCGCGAATGGAAACGACGGCTTCGAGCAGGTCGGCAGACTTCCACTGCATCGGGAGGTTGAGCTTCGCGGGCGGCGCGCCGGGCAGGCCGTGCAGGACCTTCACGCGCGGCGGCGTGGCAAAGGGTTCGTTGGTGCGCTCGGGATCGAGGTGGAGCTGCACGAAGCACGCGCCGTCGCGGACTTCCTGCGTGAGCAGCATGTTCTCCGGCAGCGTGGGCTGCTCGCCGGCGGTCCAGCGCGCGAGCGTGGCGTGGAAGTCGCCAACGCTCGGCCACTTGGCGAGGTCGCCGGCGTGCTTGCCGTCCGCCTCGCCGGTGAAGGCGAGCGCGCGGCCGCTCCCCACTTGCCACGCGGCCACGACGGGCGCGGCGTATTCGTCGGTTGTGACGAGCGCGAGGTTCGCCTCGGGCTTCAGGTAGGTGAGGTTGTAGCCGCCGAGCGCGGGCGGCTGCCAGTCGCCCTGCCCGCCGAGCGTGCTGAAGCCGCCGGTGACTTTGAGCGGCGTGCTGTCTTCGATGAACGTGCTGCGCGCGACGGTGAACGTGTCCTGCGCAAAGATGCGCGGGAACTCCTCGGGCGAGTTGCTGAAGTAGATTTGCCCGCCACCGCGCGCCGCGATGTCCTTGAGCAAGTTCGCATCCACGTCGGCTTCCGTGCCCATGCCGATGACGCTGACGGTGATGCCGGCCTCGCGGACCTTTGCGAGCAAGTTGACGTATTGGCCCGGCTCCTCGGAATCGGCGGCATCGGCGAAGAGGATGATGTGCTTCGTCTCGGCCTTGGCCTTCATGACCATCTGGGACGCGGCGGCGAGCGCCTCGTAGATGAAGATGCCGCCACCCATGCTCTCGATGCCGAGGATGCGGCTGCGCTGGCCGCGCACGGCGTCGACGGGCGCAAGGTCCACCATCGTGTGCGCGGTCGAGTCCACGGCGATGACGCCTAACTCGTCGGTCGGCCCGAGCAGGTCGAGGACTTGCACGGTGCCGATGTTGGCGAGGTCAATTTTCTTCTTCCCGCCACCCGCCGGCGCGGACATGGAGCCGGAGCGGTCGAGCGCGACGACGATTGCCAACTGCAACTTGCGGTGCTCCTTCCGCATCTCCATCGAGACCGGAAGCACGCGGTCGAGCGGCGAACCGAAGTAGCCGCCGGGGCCGTAGGACTTGCGTCCGCCGGTAAGCATCAAGCCGCTGCCGGTCGTCTCCACCCACGCGGCGAGCGTCTCCATGCCCGCGCTGCCGACCTGGCTGGCCATGACGTTTTCGAGGACGACGGCGGAGTAGCGCGAGAGTTCCTCCAAGGTCCACCGCGTCTCGGCGGGCGTGCGCGCGTCGAGGTCCACGCGGCCTTTGCGCAAGAGCTGCACGTAGCCGGAGTCGGCGGACTGCGAGAGGACGAGAATGGGCTTCGGGCCGCGCACGCCGACGAGTGCGCGCGCGAGGTTGTTCTCGGGCAGCGGGTCCGTGGCGGCGGACTTGAGCGTGAGTTGATACTGCGTCGTGCCGGGCACCGTGGCGCGGTCGCGGAAGAGCAGGCGCGAACGGCCGGCGGGGACTTCCTTCTTCCCAGACGCGATGACCGCCGTGCCGCGCGTGAGCTGATACTCGATGGTTTGCTCCACCGGCGACTGCACCCACGCGGTCATGATGTAAGCTTGGCCGGGCAGCACCGTCTCCGGCGTGTGGAAGGACTGAATGGCGAGGTCGTTGACGCTGGGGCGCGTGAGGAGGCGGTGGTCCATCGCGATGCCACGACCGGCAGCGCGCGCGGCGGCGGCGAGCGGGTCGCGCCCAGTCCACTTGCCATCGGAGACGATGAGGATGCGGCCGGGTGCGTCGGGCGGGATAAGCGCGAGCGCGGAGTCGAGGGCGTCGGCGAGATTGGAAGCATCCGCGCCGACTTGCGCGGTGAAACCGGGGAACTCACCGCGCTGCGGCGGGCGCTCGACGGCGGTTTGCTGGCCGAAACTGACGACGGCCAATTGGTCGCGCGCGCCCATGCCACGTTGGATGAGGTCCACGGCTTCCTTCGCCTGCGTGCTCGCGCCGGCGGGCATGGAATCGCTGCGGTCCGCGACCACGACGACGGTTCCGGCGCGGTCGGGGAGCTTGATGGCAGGCTGCGCCATCGCGAGGACGAGCGTAATGAGCGTCACGGCGCGTAGCACGCGGAGCAGGCGCGTGGGCATCGGCCAGAAGGCCCAGAGGATGCCGAGCGGGATGAGCAGGGCGAGCCAGACGGGTTGGGAGAGGGTGAACATCAAACCCTCCCCTTGCTGTGCGTCACGAGAAACAGGTGCATGACCATCACCACGAGTGCGCCGAGGACAAACAACCAAAGCACGCTAGAGTATTCGCGACGCGTTTCTTCCGGGCGCTCCCACTCGCCCCACTTGCCGGTCTTGGCATTGGCGAGGTCGGACTCCTCGGGGGCAAGGAGGTTCACGGCGAATTGCCAACGGCTCGCGCCGGCGGTGACCATGTAAAGGCCGGTGGTGTCGGGTTCGAGGACGAATTCCTCCGCTGACTTTGTGAGCGTGCGCGTGGCGCCGCTGGGCAATGTGAGTTGCGCGGAGTTCGTCGGGGCGCGGATGGAGACTTCGGAGCCGAGGCGGAAGTTGCTCTCTGTGAGGCCCGCCGTTTCGCGCGCGCGCCAGGTGAGGAGGTTCCAGAAGAAGATGGGCCAGTTCGGCGTGGCGGTGAGTGTCGAGCGGTCGGGAATGAGATGCAGCGTGACTTGCTGGCGGCCCAGCGCGTCCTCGGTCGCGGAGAGCAGCGGCGTGTTGCCGGCGGTGACGATGGGCAGGCCGAACTGATTCGTGCCGGGCGCACCGGCGGTCCACACGACGCCGTCGAGGGCGAGGCCGCGCGCGAGCGGATGCGCGGTGTCCACGATGAAGGGGCCGGTGTGGGCGGCGAGGTTGTTGGTGTCGGTGAGGAGGCGGAGGCCCCAAGCGTTCGTGCCGGCGGGCGTGGCGCGGGCGTTGTGGAGGATGAGTTCCGGCGCGGCGGCGAGGGAGCTGCGCAGGCCGGTGGAGTCGAGGGCTTTGTCCACGAGTGAACGAAGGGCGGCGTCTTCGAGCGAGTTTTGCACGCGGATGCGTTTGCGGACGGCGGGCAGGAGGGTGACGCGGTTGTCGGCGGCGAGGGCGTCGGCGGCGAGCGTGGCTTCGATGGCGGGCGTGTTGGCGGGGAGGTTCAGGATGAGACGCTGCCGGGCGCGTGGCTCCAAGGTGAGCGTGGCGCTGCGGAGCAAGTTGCTCCCGCTCGTGATGCGGTAGGCGGCACTCGCGCTCGCGCTGGCGGAGAAGTTCGCGACTTCGAGCAGCACGCGGTCGCTCTCGCCGTGCGTGGTGCGGGTGGCGTTGACGAAGGCGAGGTTCGGTTGTGACGTGCCGAACGACTGCCACTGGATTCGATTGCCGGTGAACTCGCGGCCGGGGGACGCGCGGTCGGTGAGGACGAGGAGTTGGGATTGCGGTCCGCCGAGGTCGTTGGCGAGGGCGACGGCGGCGTCGAGGGCGGCGTCGGGAAACTGGCAGGTCCATTGGGCAAGGGACTCGCGGACTTCGGTGGCGGTGGTCACGGCGCTGCCGAGGACGCGGGGCTTCGGGCCGGCGAGGACGAGGCGGATGGAGAGGAATTTGCGGGACTTGAGGAGGTCATCGAGGGCGGCGGCGGCTTTGAAGCGGGGGGAGTCCGTGCTGTTCGCAACCGCACTCGCGAGCATGGAGGCGGAGTCGTCGAGGATGACGACGAGCGGGCGGGCGTGGGCGGGGAGTTGCCAGCGCGGGCCGGTGGCGGCGGTGACGAGGAGGGCGAGGGCGAGGAGTTCGAGGAAGAAGACGAGGGGGAGCTGTAGCCGGTTGACCTTCGCGCCGCCCTCGCGCGAGAGGACGGCGAACTGCCACAGCATCAGGCTCGACACCTCGCGCCGCCGGTAGCGGTTGCGCATGATGTAGATGGCGGCCAGCGCGGGAAGCGCGGCGGCGGCCAGGAGCGCGAGTGGGTAGGTCAGGAAGGGCATTGCACTTCAAGCCGGCACTATCAGTTGCGCCTCTTCCAACGCGGGCAACGACGCATCCAGCTTTTCCGCGACGAGCGAGACGAAGCGCGCGCCGGTCTGGCGGCAGGCGGCGTCCCAGCCTTCGCGATGGCGGGCGAGCGCATCGCGGAACTGCGCGGCGACCGTGGCATCCACGAAGATTTCGCGTTCCTCGCCGGTCTCGCTGTCCACGAGCTGGATGTTGCCGTGCTCAGGCGGCTCGGTGTCGGCTTGGGCGAGAAGTTGCACGACGAAGACGGCGGCGGCTCCGTCGGCAAGGCGACGCAGGATGGACAGCGGCTCGACGGGCCACATGAGGTCGCTGATGAGCACGCGGATGCCGAGGCGGCGCAGGCGCGGCGGAAGGATGGCGAAGGCTTCGTCGAGCGGGCGGCGGCTGGTGAAGGCGAGGCCGTCCCACGCGGAGGGGAGCAGCGTGTCGTTGGCGGCGCGATGGAAGCCATCGCCCGCCAGCCAGGTGGCGTGCGTGCAATGGCCGTTCTCCGCCGCCGTGCCGAGCAGCGCGGCGAGACGCAGGGTGGCGGCGGACTTCGGCGAGTTCTCCAGGTCCATCGAGCGCGAGGCGTCGAGGAGGAGGTCGAGGTGCGGGTTCACCTCTTCGCGGAAGAGTTTGATGGTGAGCCGGTCGGTGCGGGCGAAGACGTTCCAGTCAATCGTGCGGAGGTCGTCGCCGGGCTGGTATTCGCGATAGTCTTGGAAATCGATGGAGTTGCCCGCGCGGCGGCCAAGCTGGCTGCCGGTCATGCCCGCGAGCGCGGTCTGCGGCACGGCGAGCGCGTAACGCTGGCCGAGGGCTTCGCCGGAGAGGAGATGCTCGCGGGGGGACATGGGGGTTCAACGCCAAGGCGCAAAGGCGCGGAGACGCAAAGAGGGGGAAGCGTCCAACGTCCAACGCTCAACACTCAACTTCCAACGGGGCGAATTGCCTTTGCCTCCCTGGCTCTCCACGCCTATGCGCCTGTGCGTCCTTGCGTTGAAAGTGGCTCCACTCATGACAGTGGCGGTGGAGTGGCGGTTGCGGGCGGGACGGCGGCGGCTTCGCGCACGAGCGGCACGAAGGCGCGGCGTTGGGCGAGGAACCAGCGGAAGTTCAACCCCACGCCGATGACGACCATCACGAGGGCGCACATCTGGTGGTCGAGCGTGAAGCTGCGGTCCTTCATCGCGATGATGTTGAAGATGTTGCCGAGCTGGCGTTCTTGCAGAGCGTCCCACGAGAGCTTGTTCAGGAAGAAGAGCACGAGGTTCGGCACGATGGCCCAGAGCGCGGGGAGCGCGATGCTGCACAGGCCGGCGAAGATGGCCGGGCGATGCGGCTGGAACCGGCGGTGGATGAAGAGGCCGTAGAGACAGTAGGCCAGCGCGTAGAGGAAGAGGGTGGACAGGGTCATTTCCAGCTCGCCTGAGAACGCGCCGAAGGAGCGAGCCGAAGCCGCCCGCCCGCTCCAAGCCATCGAGAGCGAATCGAGCAGCTTCACATCCAGGGAAAGACTCGCCCAGAGCGCCGTGGCGACGGCGAGCAGGAACGTCCACGCCAGACCGCCAGCCGAGCCGCTGTAGAAGAAGAAGGCCAGCGCGCGCTTGGGGCCGGACTCGGGGATGGTGCGGCGGATGCGGGCACTCTGCTCATCCCCTTCGCTGACGGAGATGAGCAACGCGGCGATGAGAATGCCCGTTGCGAACGAGGTCCAGGCAGCGATGGGTTCAAGCGTCCCCCCCCAAGCTGCCCACCCCACGGTGAGCAACAGTGTGAGCAACCATACCCCCGTGGCGTAACTGCGCAGCGGCAAGGCGCGGTTCGCCGAGGCGGGCGACACGAGCGCGATGGCGGCGAGGTGCATGAACCCAAACAACAGCAGGCCGATGAAGGTCGCGCTCAACGCCGGCCCCCAGAAGATCCACGTCCCCAGCCGGCTGCCGATGCCTTCGCGCATCATCTCCATGGACATCGCGGTCATCATGCCCACGAGGGCCATCATGAAGCCGCCGGCCGGGAGACCGACGAGGAGCTTGAGTCCCTTGCTCGCGGGCAGGCACGAGAGGAAGATGGCGGTTTGCAGCGAGAGCACGGACAGCAGGAACGCCACGACAAGCAGCACGAAAACGGTCGGCAGGTCAATGCCGCGCAGGAGGTTCGTAAACACCATGAACGGCGCGCACACGCTAAAGAAAAGAACCAGCAGGTAGATACCACAGAGCAGCTTGCCCCGAATGATGCGGGCCGCCGACAGCGTGGTGATGTAGAGCATGTCCACGTTGCCATCCTGGCGCTCCGCCGTGAGCCGTCCGCCGACATAGACCGGGATGAACACGAAGCCGACGAGGCTCAACACCGGCAGAAAAAACTGGAAAATCTCTCGGCCCAGCGCCTGGTTCGGACTGATGTGGAAGCTCTGGCCCAACAAGAAACCTACGGTGACGAGGAAAAGCACAACGAGGAAACCGAGCAACATCCCTGTGACCGCCCAGCTCCGCACGGCCTGGCGAAGCTCCTTGACGACGATGGGATTGGGTTCCCACGTGCGCCAGTTCTTGAGCGTGGGAACGTTCACTGCACTCCTCCCTTCGTCACGTTCATGAAGATGTCCTCCAAGTTCGCCTTGCTCTGCTTGAACTCGGCGATTTTGAAGCCCTTGCTGATGAGCGTCGCAAGGAGTTCGCAGCCGGCGGATTCCTCGCCTTCAAGTTCGAGCAGCACCTCGCCGCTTACCTCGCGAGCATTGATGACGTGCGGGGTTTGGAGCAACTCCTTCACCAGCGCCGAGGCCTCACCCAGCACGCGGATGGCGAAGGCGCGATGCGGCGTGCTCTTCTTCAACACTTCCGCGACCGTGCCGGACTCCAGCAGCCTGCCGCGCTCGACGATGACCACGCCGTTACAAATCTCCGTCAGCTCGGTGAGGATGTGCGAGCTGATGAGGATGGCCTTGTTCTGCGTGGCCAGCACCATCAGCAGCTCGCGCAGTTCAACGCGCGCGCGCGGATCGAGGCCGGCGGCGGGTTCGTCGAGGATGAGCACGTCGGGGTTGTGGATGAGCGCGCGGCCCAGCGTGACGCGCTGCTTCATGCCCTTGGAGAGCGCCTTGAGATGCTTGTCGAGGATACCCGTGACGCCGGTGAACTCCTCCACCGCCCCGACCGCCTCGCGCCGCTTCGCGCCCTGCAAGCCGTAAGCCCGAGCGTAGAAATCCAGATACTCGTGGACCGTCACGTCGTTATGCGCGGGCAACGAGTCGGGCACGTAGCCGACACAGCGGCGCGCATACTCCGGCTCCTCGCGGACGGAGACGCCGTTGATGAGCACGTCGCCCTCGGTCGGCTCCTCGAGAGTGGCGATGACGCGCATCGTCGTGGTCTTGCCCGCGCCGTTCGGGCCGACGAAGCCGAAGACATGCCCGTTGTCGAAGGAGAACGTGAAGTTGTCCACGGCAATGGTTTTGCCGAAGCGTTTGTGGAGGCCGCGCACTTGAACTTTCATTTCACGTCCTCCGGGCCGAGCAGGCCGATGATGGTTTGGCGGGAGCGGGACTTGCCGGGTTTGGCGAGGCCGGTTTCGATGAACGGGGTTTCATCCATCACCGCCAGATAGTTACCCGGCGCGAGATAGGTGTCTCGGGCCGTCGTCAAAGCCTCATGCGCTGCCACCCAGGAACCTTGGTATAGGCCGGATATCTTGTTGACCGGCGGGGCGACCGACACGGTGCTTCCCGGATCAGCGAACAGGGCCGAATTCTGTCCGGCCTTGAGCGCTTGGCCCTTGAACAAGCGCCCTTTGTCATCCCGCAGCCACAACGCCTGGATATCTGCGCCCAGCCCGTTGACCACTGTCACCCGCCCATCCGGCAGCTTCTGCATCGTGATGCGCTCGCGGCGCGTCTCGGACTTGCGCAACGCGAAGTGCGCGGGGACGCGCGCCGTGACCCAGCCGCGCGTGAGGTGTTGCGCTTGCGACAGCTCCAGTTCACGAGAGTTGCCGCCGTCGTAGCGGTTCACGTCCAGCAGCGGCGTTACCTCGGTGTCGTGGCTGTAGCGGAGGCCGTCGCCGGGAGTGAGCGGCGTGTAGAACGCCTGCCGCGCAAGCGTCGTGGCGCGGTGCGAAACCTGGTCGAGGACAGTCACAGCCTCCGTGCGGGTGGTGGGCGTGATGCCTTCGCTCACGAGCGAGTAGCCGAAGACGATGGCGCAGGTGATGAAGGAAATCAGCGGGATGGTGCAGAGCATCGCCGTGCGACGGTTGGCCCGGGCGCAGAAGAAGATGTTCAGCGGCCCGACCGCGAGGATGAACGCCAGCATGATGAAGACAATGCCGCGCACCGGAATTCGCGCATCCTCGACCACTGGAAACTCGCTGTTGGCGTTGCCCTCGGTGGGCATGGATTGCCAGACCTGGCCGCACTCGCGGGCCATCTCGCGCATCAGGTCGGTCTGGACGCGGTTCAATGCGGTGATGCTCACCCCCTCCGTCACCATGCACTGGCCGAAGCCGAGGTAGTGCCGGCTCATGCCGCTGGGCCGGAACGGAGAGGGGTTGGGAGTCGCAGCGGGCTGCCACAGCTTGGGCAGTTCCGTCAGCCCCAACACCGCCAGTCCACCCCCGGCCTCGATGTAGCTCCACAGCGCGCTCTGCTGCGCCGCCGTCATCGCGGCGAGGTCGGTGCGGGAGAGCACGACGAGGTCGAACGGCGTGAAGGCCAGCCACGACTCGCTCCAGCCGCTGGCCTCCAGTTCGCAGCGGAGGACGGTGGGACCTTGATACGCCGTGGAGGAGGAAATGCCGGTCGTGCCCATCGCCCAGGTGCGACTGGCGCGGGCGTCGGTGGCGAAACTGGGCGTCGAGCCATCCGTCAGCTCCACCGCGTCCACGTTCACCTGGCCACCGGCAGTGCGCGTGTCCATCTCCAGCCGCACGGTGCGAATCGCGTTCGTCAGCGGAGGCAAGGGGACGGTCAGCACGCTCAAGCTCTGGCTGCGGTCCACGTGGTTCGTGACTGCGAGGGTGGCGATGACCGAGCCGTCCGCGCCCTTGAGCACGACAGTTTTGAAAGCGGCGTCCCACGCCAGCTTGTGGATGCGCAGCGTGGTCGGATTGGTCCGGGCGGGATTGAAGTCGAGTTCGAGCCAATCGGGGCTGCTGAAGCCAGCGCGGTCCGGCGTCCAGGCGAACTGGTTCAGCCCGGCCGCGCCGCGCGGCACGTTCGGCGCGCCCGTGGCTTGGTCGGCGGAATAATGCCCTGTCGGCCCCTTCGCGGTGACGCCACCCCGAAACGCCTTGTCCAAGTCATCGCTGTTCAAGCTGCGGCTCACGAGCACGCTGCGCGGGCCTCCGGGGATGCTGGCGTTGCGCTGCATGTGCTGGTTGTTGCCGCCGCGCGGGATGGCCCCACGATAACGACCGTCCACGAAGACTTCGACCTGGTTGTCACCGTTGAGCATGAGCGGCGGCTGCCAGAGCGTGACATTCACCGTCGCACCGGGGCTCACAGTCACCGTGCGCTCGACACGCCGGAGGTTGTTACCCCAGCCGTGCGCCGTGTGCGGCGTGGCGAGCGTGACCTTACGCGTGCGGTCGGTAGAGGCGTTCTCCACCGCGAACCGCATCTCGACGTAGCCATGGTAGGTCTGGCCTTGAAAGAACACCTGCGGGGAAACGGAAATGTCGTCGAAGCGTTCGGCACCGTAGGCGGAGGAGACTAGTCCAAGGGCCAGAGCCGTCAGCCATCCCAGCCTCGACAGGCTGCGGACGAGCGAAGTCCTGAGATACCGGAACCAGCCACTCCCTGCGGTGTTGATGGCCATGTGGCGTGTTGGGTTAGAGCGGGGGCATTGAGCCAACAAAGCGAAGGAGGGGTCAACCAGAAGTTCGGTGGCGCGCAGCGGGAACACCCCGGTCGCGATGCCAATCGAGACTGGCTGGCGGTGGACAGGAGGGTTCGCCTCAAGGTTCACTTCTTGTTCTTGCTGCGCGCCTGTTCCAGCAGCCACGCGTAAAGCGCATCGGTGGCGTAGGCGTCGTCCCAGCAGTTGTGGCCCACGCCGGGATACTCGGTGTATTTGGCATTCGCTCCAGCCTTGGTGAGGGCTTCGTGCATGGTGCGGTTGGCCTGCACGGTCTGCGGGCGGTCCTTGTCGCCGCAGAAGTTCCAGATAGGCAAACGCGCGATGGCAAACTTCGCTGCATTCGCCGCATCCGGTCCCGAGCACATTGGCACAATGGCCGCCCAGGCAGAAGGGTCCTTTGCCGCGAGGCTCCAAGTGCCGCTGCCCCCCATGGAAAGGCCGGTCAGATACACGCGATCAGGATCGGTGCCGAACTCCTTTTGCGTCTGGCGCAACATGGCCATCGCCCACTGCGCGTCTGGACCGTCCGCGAGCCAGTTCGAGCCGGTGCGGCACTGTGGAATGACGGTGACGAAGGGGAACGAGGGCTTCCGCTTCCAGATGGCCGGGCCAAGCCCGACCATGATCTGATCGATGTTGTTCGTGCCGCGCTCGCCCGCACCATGGAGGAAGAGCAGCACCGGCGGCTGGCTGCCGGGCTCAAACTTGGCTGGCACATAGATAACAAACGGATGCTGCCGGCCTTCCGAATCGGTCAGGGTGCGCTGCTGAAACCCGCGGGCCAGCGGTTCAGCCGCTGAAAGCGAGACGGTGGCAAACAGCAGGGCTAAGGCGAGGGCACGCAAACTGAAATGGTTCATGCGCCGAAGCTAGTCGGCAGCCCTACCGAGGCAAGCGGGAACTCGCCCGCTGGGGTGATTGTTCGCCAGACCTCAAGATTTCTTGCGAATCTGCTTCGGAACCAGCCACAGGTATGGCACTCTGCTGTTCCGATGCCTGCTCAACAATCGACCCCGTCTTCCGCGCTCGTCCTGGTCACCGGTCAGATCTGGGAAATGCCGAACTCCAGCCTTCGTATCGGACTCATCGGCAAGACGCTGGTCCACTACAAGCACTACAAGGGCACCTGCCCCCGCGCCTCGCTCTCGCTGGCCAGCAAGACGGTGCTCTCGGAGTATCTGGTGAAGAACAAGGCCGTGTTGGCCGCGCCGCAACCGGCGACGCGGACCACGACGCGCACTTCATCGCGGACCGTTACTGCTTGAGCAGCTCGGTGACGCGCTGGTCCAGCTTTTCCTGAAGCTTGGTGCCGACCTCGCGCTCTTTCTTCGCTGCGAAGATCCCGGCGGCGTTTTCAAATTCTCCGGCGGGCTTCAAGAAGGCCTTCACGTCCTCGGCAAAAGCGGCGGAGAGCAGCGCGTCGAGGGACTTGCCTGATTTCGTGGCCTGGGCGGCCAACTGTTCCCGCTGACGAATGGAAAGCTTGGCGGTGGCCTGAAGAGACTTGCCCTGGCCGGCATCAAAGCGCACCCGCACGCTGCCCGCTCCGGGAATCTCTAGCCACGCCGCCTCGGCTTTCTTGATCTGCGCGGCATCCAGTCCGAAGGCTTGGAGGACGCCCCGGGCCATGAGCTGGTCGCCAGCGGGGTTCATGTGGACGCCATCGGAGGTGAGCTGACGCCCCGGCTTGCCCGTGGTGTTGGGGTGGGCCTTGATGGCGGCGGCGAACAGGGAGTAGAGGTCAGCGAGCGGGGCTTTGCGCTCCTTGGCGAGGTTGCGGAGGAAATCGTTGTAAGTCTCCAGCTTCTTGTTGTTGTCACCGTCGAGCTCCTCATTGATGACCGTCGCGGTCAGCACGACCACCTTCGTGTCCGCCGCCTGGCACTGGTCCAGAATGGCCTTGATGTTGGCCTTGTATTGGTCGAGCGGAATGCCGCGCGCGCCGTGCCACACGTCGTTGACGCCGCAGCTCAGGGTCATCCAGTCGGGCTTCTTGTCGAGTGCGTCCTTCTTGAGCCGGGCGAGCATCTGGTCGGATTTGTGGCCGCCAATGCCGGCGGGGATGGGCGTGATGGTGACGCCATTGGCCTCAAGCCCGGCGACCACCAATCGCACATAGCCGCCCGGACTGCCCCAGCCGCCGGCAGTGATGGAATCACCCATGAAGGCGATCTTCTGACCGCTCTTGGGCAGTATCTCCGCCTGCCCGATGGCGGCGGCAGTCAGGGATGCGACGGTGACAACAAGTAATGTGAGACGACGAAAGAGCATGGTTAGTAAGTGCAGTTGGGCAAAGGACAGGGCGAATTAGTTCTCGTGACGACGCGGGATGCAAGACAAAGCCTGAGTTTTACGAGACACCCGATGAGCTTTCCGTGCAACGGCACGACCTGCTGACCTGGATTAACTCAAGGCCCGCTGAAAAACCTTGGTGTAAGCCTCCGTTGTCCGGCTCCAGGAAAAATCCGCCGTCATCCCATTGTGGCGCATGGTGGCCAGCAGTTGGGGCGTCTGGTAGAGCACTATGGCCTTACGGATGGCCATGGCGAGGGCACGGGTTCTCAGCTCAGTGAACTTGATGCCGTCCGCGTGTTCAGGATCGTCTGTCAAATCCACCACTGAATCGTCCAGGCCGCCGGTGCGGCGCACGATGGGAATCGCACCGTAGCGCAGCGAATACATCTGGTTCAGGCCACAGGGCTCAAAGCGTGAGGGCATCACGAAAAAGTCGCAGCCGGCTTCAATTCGATGGGAGAGCGCGTGGTCGTAACCGATCCGCGCCACCACCTTGCCGGGATGCCGCTGACCCAGTCGTTGGTATCCACCTTGGAGGGCGGGGTCGCCGCTGCCCAGCAGAACGAACTGAATGTCCGTCGCCAGCATTTCCTCCAGCGCGGCCAGCAGCAGGTCCATGCCCTTCTGGTCCGCCAGCCGGGTGACGGTGGCGAACAACGGCACGTCCGCCCGCGCTGGCAGTCCGAGTTCGCGCTGCAAGTCACGCTTGTTCTCGGCCTTGCCCGCCATCTTGCGGAAGGAATACGCGTGGCGGAGGTGAATGTTCCGGTGGGTGTTCCACTCGTCGTAATCCACGCCATTCAAGATGCCGGCCAGGCGGCTTTGCCGGGCGCGCAAGACGTCGTCCAGCCCGCAGCCGTAAGCCTCCGTGCAAATCTCGCGGGCATAGCGCGGGCTGACGGTCGTGAGAAAGTCCGCGTAGTTGATGGCCGCCTTAAGGCAGTTCACGTCACCGAAATACTCAACGCCCGCCGGGGTGAAATGATTCCGGGGCAGCCCGGTCAGGGCAAAGGTGGCCCCGGCGAACCGCCCTTGATACGCCAGGTTGTGGATGGTCATCACGCTCCGCGGGGCCTGCCAACCGGTCGAATGCTGCTCGTGTTGCAACAAGACCGGCACCAAGCCGACCGGCCAGTCGTGGACGTGGACAATGTCCGGCAGGCCCCAAGGATGATACCGCGCCAGGTGGACGACGGCCTTGGAGAAGAAGATGAAGCGCTGGGGATTGTCCAGATACTCCGAGTTGTTCTCCCCGTAGAGCGCGAGCCGGTGGAAGAACTCGCGCTGATCCACGAAGAGCACCGTGAGCCGTGGTCCGAGCTTCAGCTCCATGACACCCGCCTGCACACGCGTCGCACCCAGGGGCACGTCCACGCGATACTCCGTCGGCTGGATATTGGTGAAGCGCTCGCGGATGCCGCGATACAACGGCGTGACGATGGCGACCTCGTGGCCGGCGGCAGCCAGCGCCTTGCCGAGCGCACCGACCATGTCCGCGAGCCCGCCCGTCTTGGAAAACGGGTGGACTTCGCTGCTGGCTAGGAGGATTTTCATTCTGAGGAAACCACGAATGAACACGAATGAACACGAATGCAAAGTGGCCCTGAAGGACCTCCCGATTCGTGCCTATTCGTGTCCATTCGTGGTCAAGGCTTAAGCCGTGATTTTTTCCGCGCCACGCAAATACGGCCGCAGCGGCTCTGGAATGAACACGCTCCCATCCGCCTGCTGATACGTCTCGATGAGCGCCACGAAGAGCCGGGCCAGCGCGGTGCCGGAGCCGTTGAGCAGGTGGGGGAACTTGTTATCCCCCTTTTCGTCCTTGAAGCGCAGGTTCATGCGGCGGGCCTGGTATTCGTCCGTGTTCGAGCAGCTCGACACTTCGAGATACGCCCCCTGCCCCGGTGCCCAGACTTCGATGTCGTAGGTCTTCGCGCTGGCAAAGCCCATGTCGCCGGTGCAGAGCAGCACGATGCGGTAGTGCAGGCCGAGGAGTTGCAGCACCTTCTCCGCGTTCGCGAGCATCTTCTCCAACTCGTAGTAGCCATGCTCTGGCTTCACGATTTTCACCAACTCGACCTTGTCAAATTGATGCACGCGAATCATCCCGCGCGTGCCCACGCCCGCCGCGCCCGCTTCCGCGCGGAAGCACGGGCTGTAGGCGCAGTAGTAAACGGGGAGCTGGCTGGCCGGGAGAATCTCCTCGCGATGGATGTTTGCCACCGGGGCCTCGGCCGTCGGGAGCAAATACAACTTGCCCAAGGTGGACTCGTCCAGCCCCTCGCGAACCGCGTAGGCTTGGTCCTCGAACTTCGGGAACTGCCCGACGCCAACCATGCAGTCGCGGCTGACGATGTGCGGCGGCGCGACCTCCGTGTAGCCGTGCTGGGTCGTGTGCAAGTCGAGGAGGAACTGGATCAAGGCCCGTTCCAACCGTGCGCCCCAGTTTGTGTAGAGCAGGAAGCCGCTGCCGGAGAGCTTCGCGCCGCGCGCAAAGTCCACGAGCTTGAGCGACTCGCACAGCTCGACGTGTGACTTGGGCTTGAAGGCGAACTCGGGCTTCGCGCCCCAATGCTTCACCTCCGGGTTGTCGGCGGCGGAGGTGCCCAGCGGCACGCTGGCGTGCGGGGGGTTCGGCAGGCGGATGAGGATGGCGTCGCGCGCGGTCTCGGCTTCCACGGCGGACTTGTCGAGCGCGGCAATCTGGTCGCCGAGCGTGCGGGTCTCGGCCTTCTTGGCTTCCGCCTCGGCCAGCTTCTTTTGGCCCATCAAGGCCCCGATCTCTTTGGAAACCTTGTTGCGCAGGGCCTTCAGATCCTCGACCTGCTTGAGCGCCGCGCGCCGCTGCTCGTCGAGCTTGAGCACCTCGTCAATCTTCGCGTCGTCCCCGCCGTTGCGGGCAGCGAGCCGCTGTTTCACCAATTCCGGCTGCTCCCGAATCCATTTGATGTCAATCACGCGGCTTGTTGTAGGGAAGGCAATGCGGAGCGGCAAGGCGCGAGTGGGGAAGGCAGTGGAAAAGTGGTTAGTGATTCGTAATAAGTTGGGGCAGCGTGCCGGCCACCGCCAGAGTGGGAAGACGTGTTGCCCACTGAGCACTAATTACTGATCACTTTCCCCTCGCCCCTTCACCGACCGTTGCCAACACTCCCCGCCGCCCGATGAAACCGGTCCACCTAGCCCTGCTGCTCCTGTTCAACGTCTTCTGGGCGGTCTCGCTCTCGGCGATTCAGGCGCTCAAGCCGCATCTTGATTACGGCGGCATTGCCACCCTGCGCTTCGGCGGTGCGGCCGTGAGCCTGCTGGTTCTGTGGCCCTGGCTGCCCGGGGCGACACCCCGCGGCAAGGACCTCTGGATGTCCCTGCTCATGGGCGTGACTGTCTTCACGCTGGGGCATCGGCTCCAAGTGGGCGGCAATCTCCTCGGCTCGGCGGGCAATTGCTCCATTCTCATGGCCGTGGAACCACTCCTCACGGCCGTGGCCGCAGCGATTTTCCTCCGCGAACAGATTGCGCCGCAGCGCTGGCTGGGCTTCAGCCTGGGCATCGTCGGCGTGGCGCTGCTGAACCGCGTCTGGGCCGATGACTTCCAGTGGGCGGGACTGACCGCCAGCGTCGTTTTCATGGCGTCGTTCCTGTGCGAAGCCGCCTATTCCATCATGAGCAAGCCCATCCTGAACCGGGCCGGGGCGATGAAAATCCTGACCGTCTCGCTGGTGGCTGGAACCCTGGCCAATCTCGCCATTGATGGCCCAACCACCTTCGCCGCCGCCCGGCGGATGCCCCTCAGTGCCTGGCTCTGGGTGGCTTACCTCGCCATCATCTGCACCAGCATCGGCTACGGGTTGTGGCTGGTCGTCATCCATGAGACGGACGTGAATCTCACGGCCATGACCATCATGGTCCAACCGGTCGCGGGCGTGCCCGTCGCGGTATTGTGGCTGGGGGAGAAACTCCACGCCGGACACCTCTGGGGCAGCGTGGCCATCATCGCCGGTCTGGTCATCGGGCTGTATGCGAAGCCCGGCGGGCAGGCTCCCCAGAAGCGATCGGCTTGAGGCTTCAATCCCTTGGTAAACACGCGGCCACTTCAGCAACTACTTCTTTTTCTTCGGGGGCGGCGGCGGCGCGGGCTTGTTCGCCACCGTGAGCCAGGCCACATGGCCGCTGCTGATCAAGCGCTCTCCCCGAGGCTCCACCCCCAGCAGGCTGAACCTCGCTGCCACGCTCATCGGCGGTCGGACCTCCGGCGCGGAAATCAGGAACTCCAGCGGCACGTTCGCTGGCGGAGCATCGGCGGCGGCGGTGAGCAGCACTTTGACTTCCCCGCCCTTGTCCGTGATCTCGCCCGCCTTCGCGGTGACGCCCGGGGGCAGGCCCTTCACACTAAGGCTGAGCTTCTCCTTGAAGCCTTCCACCCGCGTCACCGTGACCTTGATCTCGTTGGTCTTGCCGTTCTCGACGAAGAACGCGTGGGTCGGGATCGAGGCCGTAAAGTGCGGCGGCGGCGGAGCGGTCTCAATCCGGTAAACGTGGTCCCAGCCGCCGTTGCCGAACATGTCGGTCACCGCCAGCACGAACTGCCCGTCGGAGGGCGCGTTCCACGCCAGCCGTGGGTCGGTGTTGTCGCCGCCTTCCGCACTGACCAGGGCGACTCCGTTGGTGTCCTCCACCCGAATCCGCGCTGCCAGCGGGGAATGCAGTCCAACAGCGCGCGCCCGGAAACTGAAACGATCCCCTTTCTTGGCGGTGAACCCAAAGCGGTCCACGTCGCCCGGGGTGCCGATGCAGCCGTTGAGCGTCACCGGGAAGCTGACGGGCTGCGCCTTCCGCGACGTGTTGTTGGGCTCGGCTTCCACGAGTTCAGGCGCATCGCCAACGCCCAGCCAAAGCGTGTCTCCGGTGAGCGCGGCGGGGACGACGAGGTTGGTTTCCGCCGCCACGGACCGCGTGGCGTCCACTGGCTGGTTGCTGGCCGCACCGGGAGGCAGATTCCAACCCAGCAGCTTCAAAGTCGCACCGGTTCCGCGCTTCACGCCCAAAGGTTGAGCGAAGCGGGCGAACGGCCCGCTCGTCACCGTAAGCCGATACACATGCGCCGCGCTACCCTGCATGGCCACGGCGGTGCCGGGTGGATGCACGAAGCCGAGCACCTGCACGTAGTAAGTGCCGCTGCGTTCGGCGCGCCACGCCGTCAGCGGGTCCAGATTATGGGTGTCATGACTGAAGGCCACCCGCACGCCCTGGTCATCCAGGATTTGCACCACCGGGTCCACCGAACTGCCCAGCGCGTAGGCATCCACGGCGGCGACGACCCATTTGCCCGCCTCGACTTGGATGGCGAAGGAATCCACGTCGCCGGCCTTGTCCAACCGGCCATTGATCACCGCGCCGACCGGGGAGACGGACTGCGCCTTGCGATAGTCATCGTTGGGCTCCACCTCGTTCAACTCCTCACGCCGACCCACGACAAACGTGCGCGGCTCGGCCGATCCCTCCGAGTTGAACAGGCGGACTTGGTGCGGTCCTGGCGGCACGTCCGCACCGACCTTCACCATATAAAGCCCGCTGTTCGTCGTGGTGGTAAAAGTGAGTCCCGGGTGGTCGGTCCAAGCCCCCACCGGCCAGCCGTCCAGCTTGCCGCCCGCCTTCACGCCCTGGGTGCTGCCCACCTGTCCGCCAGCGGGAAACAACGCATCCGGTGCCGGCGCCGCCGCCTGACTCAGCGACACCACGGCTGACAGCGAAAGCAACCCCACCGCAAAGCGCCCGAACGACAGAGACATGGGGAAACGGACTGCGGCAAGCGCGGACGTAATCAAACCAAGTGCCGGCATATCGTAGGAGACGACGTGAGGAGTCTCACTTTCTTGCAAGCAGCAGAACTGACAATCCAGTCAGAGACTCGTCACCTCGTCTCCTACTCAAACGAGATCCCCGTCGCTGCGGCGGTTGAAGGCGGCTTCGTAGAGGCCGACGAAGTCCGCCGCCTCGATGCGGCGGGGGTTGAAGTTCGCGGTCCACTGCTTCGCGGCTTCCTCGGCGAGCAACTGGATCTTGGCCGGCTCCACGCCGCAGTCCGCCAGAGAGCGCGGGAAGCCGGCGAGGTTGAGGAGCGATTCGAGGCGGGCGAGCAAGGCTTCCAGCGCGGTGGTCAGGCCGCCCTTCACCGTGGCCAGCTCCGGGCCGGAGGCGAGTTCGGCGTAGGCGCGCAGGGCCTCGGGGTTGTCCGCGTTGAAGCGGATGACGAGCGGCAGCATCATCCCGACCGCCTGCCCGTGGACGATGTTGTAGTGCGCGGTGAGCGGATTTGCCGCCGAGTGCGCTGCGCCGAGCATGGAGTTCTCAATCGCAATGCCCGCGTAGGCCGCGCCGAGCAGCATCCGGCCGCGGGCCTCGAGGTCCTTCGGGTGCTGCAAGACTTGCGGCAGGCTGGTAACACACAGCCGGAAGGCTTCGCGGGAAAACATCTGCGACAGCGGGTTGCGCTTGGTGGTCACAGCGGTCTCAACGGCGTGGGCAATGGCGTCCACGCCGGTGCAGGCGGTTACGCGATGCGGCTGCGAAAGGGTAAGTGCCGGGTCGAGGATGGCAATGCGCGCAGCGGCCTTCGGGTCGAGGCAGGCCATCTTCTGGTGCGTCTGCTCGTCGGCGATGAGCGCAGCGGACTGGCATTCGCTGCCGGTGCCGGAAGTCGTGGGAATGGCGATGAGGGGCAGCATCGGCAGCTTCGCCTTGCCGACGCCCCAGTAGTCCTGCATCCGGCCGCCGTTGGTAAAGATGAAGTTACAGCCCTTGGCCGTGTCCATCGAGCTGCCGCCACCCAGGCCGATGAGCAGGTCCACTTTTTCTGCCGCTGCCACCGCCACGCATTCATCCACGCACTTGGTGGTGGGGTTTTCCTTGGCATGGGCGAAGAGGCTGACGTGCAGGCCGGCCTTGGCCAGCGACTCCTGCACGCGCGCGGCGTGGCCAGCCTTGACGATGCCGGGGTCGGTCACGAGCAGGACGCGTTTGCCCCCGAGTTCCGCCGCCAGTTCGCCGACGCGCTCCACCGTGTTCGCGCCAAAGACCAGGCGCGTGCGAGGAACGAAATCGAACAGTCCCGGAGAAGGGGTGGCGTGGCCTGCTGAACTCATGTGCGGTTAGAGACTGGCCGGGAAACGGGACTGTTCAAGGATTTATCCGGCCGGCGCATCCAGCACGCGCCACATATACCACGACGCGATGGATCGATACGGTCGCCAGCGTTCGCCCTCGGCCAGAAGTTGCTTGGGCGTGGGCAGCTCCTTCCACCCGTAGGCCTTGGCGAAGCCGCAGCGCACGCCGTAGTCCCCCACCGGCAGCACATCGCGGCGGCCCAGCGTGAAGATGAGGAACATCTCGACGGTCCACGGCCCGACGCCGCGAATCTCGGTGAGCCGTGCCACCAACTCCTCGTCACTCAACCGCGCGGCCTCGCGGCGGGTCGGCACATGGCCGGTCGTGGTCTTGTGGGCGATGTCCCGGATGGCGGCGGCCTTCGCGCGCGACAGGCCGGCGCTGCGAAGCTGCTCATCAGAGGCGGCCAGAATGTGTTCCGGCTGGGGAAACTTACGCTCAGGAAAGAGCGCGATGAAGCGCTTGAGAATGGTTTGCGCCGCCGTGCCGTTGAGCTGCTGGTGCGCCACCGCCTGCACGAGTGATTGAAACGGCGGGCAGTTCCGACGGGGCCGTATCTTGCAGGGACCCACGTCACAGATGACCCGCCCCAGCACGCGGTCAGCCTGGGACAGATGGCGCTGGGCTTCCTCGTGCATGGAGGAGTGGGAGGCTCAGTTCACCACGCGCGCTCGATGCTGCGGCGCTGCCAGAGGAACTCGAACATGTTGCCCTCGTGCGGCTGGTCCCACGAAATCTTCATCGTCGAGACCGGGCCGATGTTCAACCGGTCAATCTCGGCAAAGTCCGTGACGGCCTCGATGAACGCTTGATCCTTGGTGATGACGCTCGCGGCCAGCGTATAGCCGATCTTGTGCAGCATCTCCGACTGCGGACAGGTCACGACGCTGGCGTAGGGGCAGAGGAATTCCTTGTTCGCCAGCGGGTGCACGAAACTATCGCACAGCACGATGGTCGGCCGCATGTAGGTGCCGCCCTCGAAGATCGCCTTGCGCGGGCCGTTGCGATACTGCGCGGTCACGTCCGTCGCGCCGGGGACTTTCAGCCCGTCATCAATCTGGGCGTCAATGAAGTCCGCCATCTTGATATTCGCGAAGCCGGAAAGCCGGGCGTTCGGGTCGTCGCTGCGCGTCGGGGCAAACGGCCCGAGCTTCTGCGCGAGGGCGGCGGCGATTTCGGCGGCGTATTTCGGCACCACGACAGCGGAGGCGTTGATGCAGGAGCGACCGCCGTTGTCCGAGATGGCGCCGGCAATCACGTCAATGTAGTCGCGCCAGTTCTCGATGCAGTCGTCGCCGATGAGGAACTTGCTCCAGCCCGGCCCGTGGAGCTGGATGGCCGGATTGTTGGCGTATTGGGCCATCGTGTTCTTGTCGCCGAAGATGAGCGATCGGCCGGTGGACTTGAGAATCTCCCCTGCCCCTTCGTGGTCGGTCGGGTAGAAGCCAAACGCCTCCGCCGGCACGCCCGCCGCGATGAACGCCTGGATGAGCCGGTAAGGCGTCCACGGCTCTTCCTTGCCGGGCTTGATGACGACGGGTGTCTTCAGCGAGATGGCGGGAATCCACAGCGAATTCACCGCCGGGGAATTGCTGGGCATGACGAGACCGAGCGCGTTGCACGTGGGGAAGTAACTCAGCTTGGTGCCGAACTGCTCGCCCGTGCCCTTGTCGAGAATGCCCAAGTCCAACCCGCGCGAGAGGCCGTTGAGGACGAACTTCATGTTCGTCAGGGCGAAGTGGACCTTGGCCATGTTGCGCTGGACCATGTTCCACGGCAGGCCGCTGGTGCAGCTCAGGGTCTCGATGTATTGCTGCGCGGACTGGGTGTGGCCCTGGTCGCCGAGGGGCAGCGTGCCGTTGAGGAAGAACTCGCCGGCCTTGGCCGACATCTCAATAAGCTGGGAGCAGGTGAACTTCTTCAACGCTGCGCGGGCCGAACCAATCTTCGCGAGATCCCGGCGGACGATGCCGGCGTTGACGTTGGAGACGAGGGCCTTGACCTCACCGGTCTTGTGGTCCTTGACCTCGAACTTTTCGAGCGACT
The DNA here is from genome assembly GCA_945874145.1 of Akkermansia muciniphila. Classification (GTDB taxonomy): domain Bacteria; phylum Verrucomicrobiota; class Verrucomicrobiia; order Limisphaerales; family SXTU01; genus SXTU01. The sequence goes on along the minus strand of CAMCFN010000018.1, from coordinate 16,767 downwards.
CGTAGTTGCGGCCGAGACGAAGAACGGGCAGATGCGGAACAGTGCTCATATTTATTACGTGTGCGGACTATCTCAGATGGATGACAACCGGCGCAAGCTCTGGTTTTGCGTCCGGCTCGTCCGCGAAGATGACCTTGATGCTGGCGAAGCGGTCGCTCCGCCAATGGTCTTCCCGCAGCAGCCAGTCGCGGACGAACTCGGCGACGGTCTTGCGGCATTCCTCGCGCACAAGCGCGAGCCGGCGCGGATCGCCAGCGTGCCGGGCGAGACGGGGAGTCAGGCTGCGCTCCAGCTCGGCCATCTGCTCCTTCGCGTCAAACCGCGCCCAACCGGCGTCGGAGCGCTTTTGCATCCGGTCCGTGTGAATTGCCGGCGGGAGGCTGGGCCGGATGGCGGGCGCGCGGACGACGCAGGTGTTGCCCACCACGTCGAGTTTCCATGGGTCGCGGAGGACGAGGTGGTAGCGGTAGGTCACGGGCACGGAAATCTCGGAGACGGTCCGGCCGAGGTAAACCATGTCCCATGCGATGGTGCGCTCGTCCGTGCGGGTGAGCGTCTCGGTGGAGGTGGAGGTGGCGAGTTCGAGGTTGCCGCCGGGGGTGCGAGCAAAGGTGGGCAGCGCGGAGGTGAACGTCTCGGTGATGTGCTGCTGGCGGAACTTTTCCGCGAGGCCACTGGCGCGCTCGATGACCATCTTCGTCGCTAGGAGGATGGTGGCACAGAGCAGCAGAACGATGGCGAGCTTCACCCACCAAGGTTCAAGGCGGCGGGGAGGAACTGGGGCAGCGGGCGGGGGCGGCGTTGGCGGTGCCCGGGGCGGAGGCGGATGGCCGGGCGGCGAGGAGGAGATGACGTGCGCCTCAATCGGAATGGGCGACCCCGGCGCGTGAGCGGAGGCACGCACTTCCTGAACCCTCGGCTGCGGGGCGGACGCGCCCTTGGCCCGCATGATGCCGGCCCAGGTCAGCAGGCCGAAGCCCACGGGAGTTCCCGTGATGGAAGTCGGAATGCCTGCCAGCAAGCCCAGCAGCAGGCCCTTGCCGAGCGACTTGCCCCAACTGTCGCGATGCAGGAAACGCTGGATGCCGGCGGTGATGACGCCGACGGTGAGAAAGCTCAACGGGATGGTGAGGATCCAGGAGACCGCGTTCCAGTCCGCGAGCATCCAGAGATTATCCACGAACACCAGCAGCGCGGCCGCGAGCGGGTGCACCGGCCCATCCGGCGGATGGGTGGGGGAGTGTGTCTGTGACGTGGACGACGAGTTCATGACCCGTCGCGCAGGCTACTGCCCCTGGCGGTCAGGCTCAACCTCAGATGCAACCGAATCGTCGGCAGCACTGGGCTTCGCGGCGGCCGCAGGCGGGGCGGAGAAAAGCTCCGGCTGGATGTCTTGGCGGGGCACCGTGACGGTGATGGCCGCCACGTCCGCCAGATTGACCGCGAAGATGCCGACCGGAGCATCGTTGGCTCCCGGGTCCACCACGGCATAGGCCCGGTGGGCCTTCACTCCAATGTCGAGGAACTGCAGGTAATCCCGCATCAACTGGTCATCCATCAGGGCGGTATCAACGTAGCCCGTGGCGTTGTTCAAGTTCTTGAGATAGACGGTGAAATAGACCATGGGATGTTCAGATGAGAGAAATCAGGACTTGCACAGGCGATTCATCGCAGATGGCACAAGGCGGCCACCCTGAAAAGCGGATCAGACGGACCCCTACTCACGGGCACGCCCGATGACAAGCAAGTAACAAATGAATCAGTAAACGCCTTCGACGATGGTTTTGGTCATCGCGCCGAAGGGACGGACGTCGCCGACGCCATCCCAAGCGTAGGGCGGGCGCGGGGCGCGGCGGATGACTTCGTCGCGCTCAAGGAAGCGCGGCATGAAGAACTCCTTCGTGAGCGTGGTGAGTTCCGCACGACCCCAGGTGTCGTAGGCGACGGTCTCGTCGGTCTGGTCCGGGTTCACCACGCGCAGGATGGCGCGGGGCTGCGGGGCGTAGTAGGTGACGCTGTAGTTGTCCTCGGGCTGGAGCGGGACGCTGGCGGCTAGGCCCATGAGGGTGTTGCCGTAAGTCGGGTAGAAGCCGATGCGGTTCTCGAGCAGCTCTTCGATGATGAAGCGCACTTCCTGCGGCTTCATAGAGGTGCCGCCGCAGAAGACGCCGCGAATGCCAGCGTCCCAGAGGTTGACCTTCTCGGCGATGGCTTCGAGGAGCTTGGGCGTGGTGAAGAGGCCGGTGACCTTGCGGTTCTTCAGGATGAGCGTGGCCTGGTCCACGACGTGGGCCATGTATTGCTTCGCGACATCGAACTGCTTGTTCGTGATGAGCTTCTTCACGAAGCGCGGGTCGAGGTCAATGAAGTAGCAGGAGCTGCCGCGCACATTGGCGAGGTGCTCGATGGCGAGACGGAGGCGGCGGGGACCGGTGGGGCCCATCATCAGCCACGCGCCGCCGCGCGGGAAGTGGGCATCGGAAATCTTCTCGCTGAACTCGGAGTAATCCACCTTGTAGTCGTTCCAGCCGATGCGCTGCTTGGGCATGCCGGTGGTGCCGCCAGTCTCGAAGATGTTGTAGGGCTTGCCCTTGAACTGCGCGGGCACCCAGACCTCGGGCTGGAGGTCGCGGAGGGATTCGTCGGCGAAGTGGCCGAACTTCAGGAGGTCTTCGGTCTTCGTGACTTCCTTGCGCGGGTCAAAGTTCTTTCCCGCCCAGTCGAGCCAGTAGGGGCAGCCGGTTTCGGGGCTGAAGTGCCAGGAGATGATTTCGCGGAGGTGGGCGTCGAGTTCAGCCTTGGCCTTCGCGACGAGTTCGGGGGCAACGGTGGGGATGGGCATGGGATCAGTTCAAGAATTGGCTTTGATTGCTGGGTAAGTTAGGGCTTCGGAGCCTTCGCCTTCGCGGAGTCATACAGGCCGAAGAGGTGGGAGTTGCTGGCGATGTAGATGACGCCGTTGGCGATGACCGGCGTGGAATAGACCGGCGCACCCAGATTGCACTCGCTGAGGACTTCCGCCTTCGGTCCGCCCTTGGCAGCCAGCACCACCAAGTCACCATCCTCGTCGCCGACATAGACCTTGCCATCGGCGACCATCGTGCTGCCCCACATGTGCGCCTTCATGTCGTGCTTCCAGTGCAGCTTGCCCGTCTCGGAATCGAGGCAATACACGAAGCCGGAGAAGTCGCCGACGAAGAGCAGTCCGGTGGTCGGGTCAATCGAGACGGTCGAGATGCTACGGTTGATACCCTTGAACTCCCAGATGACGCCGGTCTTGGTGATGTCGCCGGTCTTGGTGGCGTCGAGGCAAACGAGGTGGCCGACGCCTTCGCCGTGCTCGGGGTCCTGACCGGTGGCGACGTAGATGCGGTTCTTCCAGAAGACCGGCGTGGCGATGATTTCGCTGGGGCCTTCAGCGGCCGGATACTTGATGGGCTTGCCGTCCTTGGCTTTGTATTCCGGCGGGTTGGCGTCGTATTTCCAAACCGTCTTGAGGAAAGAGCCGTCGGCTTCCTTCTTGGGTGTGGCGTCGAAAGCGTAGCAGAAGCCCTCGCCGCCGCCGAAGAAGATGAGGTCCTTGCCGTTGACCTTACCGGTCGAAGGCGAGCTCCACTGGCCGTGGAAGAGGCGGGAACCAATCTTCGCGTCGTCCTCGCCGAGCAATTCGCCGGTCTTCTTGTTTACGGCGATGAGGCTGGGCGAGAGCGGCGAAGGGACGTTCACATGCGTCCAGTCCTGGCCGTTAGACGTCGAGACGTAGAGCACGTCGCCGATGATGAGAATGGAGCAGTTCGAGGCGTTGTGCGGGAAGACGCCCAGTTCATCCATCATGTCGTAGCGCCAGATGATGTCGGCGTCCTTCGGGCCGGGCGGGATGGGCGGGGCCTGCTTGCCGTCTGCGCCAAGCACGTCCTGCACGACGTATTTGGCCTCGTCCTTGTAAGGGCCGTCGTTGCCGTTGGCCAAGCCTTCGACATCAAGGCAGAGGATTTCGCAACGGGTGGTGACGATGTAGAGGCGATTGCCCTCGATGACGGCGGAGGAGAACAGGCCGAGGCTTTCCCAGTCGTTGACCTTGCCAGACTTGAGCTTGGAGACGACGAGCTGCCAGTTGAGCGCGCCGGTCTTCTCATCGAGGCAGAGCAGGATAGAGCGGTCGCCGAGGTGGCGCTTGTCGCGCGGCACGTCGTTATTGGTGCCGACGTAGATGCGGCCGTTGGCGATGGTCGGATTGCCGTAGCTCTGCGAACCCAGCTTCACGGTGAACTTCACGTTCTTCTGCGTGGCGGGGTCGTAGTTCTCGGTGCCCTTCACGAGCTTGCCCGGCTCAAAGCGATCGGGCAGGCCCTTCGCGGGGGAATACATGTTGCGGTATTGCGAGCCGCCCCATTGGGACCAGTCTTGCGCGTGAGTGATAAGGCCGCCGGCGAGCAACGCGGCGGTCAGGAGGGAGAGATGTTTCATGCTGATTTCGATTGGAGCAGAGTTGTCGTCGGGAAAGGGTCTCAGTTCGCCGTCACGCTGATGTTGTCAATGAACACCCGCATCTCCTGCGGTGCGAAACCATAGAGGCCGGGGCAGCCATTCTGATGCACCGTCTTGTGCGGCACCTCGATGGTCCACTCGGCTGGTTCCGGATCGCCGCGCTTCCACGCCTTGGCGCGCACCACCCCGGAGCCGTCGGGCTTCACATCCACGCGGGACTTCAAGGTCATCCACTCGTTCGCCTTCCATTTGAACGGCACGGCCACCTTCAACCGCTCCTGGTTCGAGTTGATTTCAATTTCCTGCGCGTTGCCGCGGAGGACGATGAGGTAACGCTGATTGATTTGGCCGACCTCGGACATCTTACGCGCCTTGCCCTCGCTCATCACGTCGGTCTGCACGGTGTAATTCTTGAGGCTAGGCTCGCCCATGAAGACCGTCGCGCGCTGGAAGAATTTGTTGTCAATCGCCTTCACCAGCGCCTTCGTGTCGCCGGCCTCGCGCACCTCGAACTTGAAGCGCGGCCCAATCCACGGCAGCGGCGGGTAGGCGAACTTCACGCCCTCTTCCGTCTCGTGAACCACCGAGATGTCGAAGCCCTCGAAGTTCTCCTTGATTGGCAGGCCCGGCAGCACGCGGCCGCGTAAGTAGCCCTTCAAGCCATCCGCGCTCGTCCCCTCGAACGCACCCGCGCTCGGCACCACATCCGCCCCGGCGACGAGCTGGCCGTTCGCGTTGAACGCGCCCTTCATGCTCGCGCGGACCTTTGCGGTCGGCGGGATGTAGCCAGCCCACTTCACCGTCTTCGGATCGATGTTCTCCGCCACCACAAAGCCATTCGCGTCGAGTGAGCGGATGCGGAAAGATGCGGTTTGTCCGGGCTTCAACAGCACTTCGCTGGGGATGACCTGTAGCTGCGTGGCCTTGCCGGGCGCGGGCCACTTCTCGGCGACGGGCTCGGGCGGGAGGCCGGGGTTGTTACCCGCCTTGCCGAAGCAGTAGAGCTTCTTCGTGGTCTGCATATAGACCTTGCCGTTGTAAACCGCCGGTGTGCCGAAGCAGCGGCCTTCGAGCGGCACATGGCTGAGAATCTTCCCTTCCTTGTCACTCGGCTGGATGATGTAGAACGCGCCGGTCGTGCCCGCGTCGCCCTCGCCCGTCCCCTTGCTCGCGGGGTCGTCGAGCATCGGCACGTAGAGCTTGCCGTCCGCGTGGACGAGGCCGGCGTTGCGCTGCTCGATGCCCAGCTTGACGCGCCAGAGAATCTTCCCGTTGTTCACGTCCACGCAGCAGAGGTCGCCCTTCTCCGCGACGACGTAAACACGGTCGCCGACGAGAATCGGGTGGCTGGTGGAAGTGGAAATCTCCGGCGTGTGCCACAGCTCAACCGCCTGTCGTTCGACCACCACCGGCGCGTTCGTCGGATGCGTCGGTTCCACCTGCGGAATTTTCATGCACACCATCTGGCCCGGCTCGTAGGGCGTGCCGAAGATGGCGATGACCTTGTCGTTGTTGTGGACGACGGCCGTGGAGTTGATACCCGCCTTGAACAGCGGGACGCGCCAGATGGCCTCGCCTGTGCGAGCATTCGCGCAGAACACGTTGCCGTCGCCGGTCGCAGTAATGAGCACGCGCTTGCCCTTGAACCATGTGAGCACCGGGTGCGAGAAGGAGTTGTCGCGCGGGCGTTCGCCGGACCAGCAGGCCCACACGAGTTCGCCGGTCTTTTTGTCGAAGGCATACAAGCGGTCGCCCGCCGCGCCTTGATTGCCCCAGTTCGAGGTGACGCCGCGCACGATGACGAGGTCGCCGTCTATCAGCGGCGTCGCCGTGCGCGAGTTCGGGAACGTGAGCCGCCCGAACTGCTCCATCATTGAGTAACCCCACAGCTCCTTGCCGTCCGCCGTGAACGCCTTGAGCATCCCCTGCGTGCCGAGCATGTAGACGTTGCCGGTCTCCGCGTCCACCGCCGGACTGCTGGTCGCGTAGCGCAGGTAAATCGTGTCCGAGAGAAAGTCTGTGTAACGCTTTTCCCACAGCAGCTTGCCGGTCTCCGCATCATAGCAACGCACACCTTCCTGCAACTCCGCGCCCTCGCCGAGGTAGCCCATGATGTAAAGCTTCCCGTTGGCGATGACCGGCGCGGACTGGCCGGGGAAATCGGCGGTCCACAGCGGCTTCTTCGGGTCAATCGAGCTGGGCAATCCCTTCTCGGCGGATGCCCCGTTCTGGTTCGGCCCACGCCAGGCGAGCCAGCCCGAAACAGCGCCGGAACTGGTGGCGAGGGACAGGGTGAGGCCGACTGCGGCAAGGAGCGAAGTGACGTTTAATTTCATGGCTACGGCCTGCTAAGTTGGGCTGGCGAACTGCGGCTAAATTGGCAAACGCGCGCCGGGCTGCAACTAATTTCCTTCCCAGCGTCGGGCCGATTTTCCAGAGTGCGCACCGGAAATCAATCAAATAATACGAACACGTATTATCCGCACACACCGCATCCGACCCATGGCCGCCCGGAAGAATTCACCCACCACCCCACCGATTGACTCGCCCGATCGGCGGCGGCTCCCGCCGCTGCTCCGTCGCGCCTGGTATGGCCTGAACCAGGCCTTTCGCCGCCGGATCGCGAGCACCGGGGCCACGCCCGATCAGTTCACCGCGCTGCGCTGTCTGACCGAGGTTGATCCCCTGGGCATTACCCAAGGCGAGTTGACCCAGATGATGAGCAGCGATCCGAACACCATTGCTTCATTGGTCGAGCGGATGGCAGCGGCCGGATGGGTGGAACGCCGGCCTCATGAAAAGGATCGCCGCGCCTATCGCATCCGGCTGAAGCCCGCCGGCGAAATCCTATACCTGCAACTCCGGCAGCTCGCGGTCGAGCTACAAGCGTCGGTGTTGAACGTCTTGCCGGAAGCTGAGCGTGAGCCATTTCTCACTCAACTGGCGGCGGTCGCAGATGCGTGCCGCGAAGCCGCCGAGCATTCGCCCAGACGCGGGAAGTGACGGCAGCGCGGGGCGCTTACGTCGCTCCATCGTTCGTCCACCCAAAGCCCAAGGCTCGCTTGGCAGCCGCTCGGAAACGAAAGTGACCTGAAGGCTGCGCCCTTGGGGAAAACTCCCGTTGCTTTCGCCGTCGCCCTGACCAAACTTGCCCGCAACTCAGGTCAACATGCGACTCCGGCAACAGCTCGTGGGCGGTGCTTGGTGTGCCTTGCTTTGCCTTGGCAGCCAAAGCGATGGGGCAAGTCCCACCGCCACCAATCACTGGGCGTTCCAACCGCTCAGGTCGCCTCCAGTTCCCGCAACCGCTCAGGGCCAAAATCCCGTGGACGCTTTCATCGGAGCACGCCTGGCCGCCACAGGACTGCGCTTGTCGCCCGCCGCACCCGCCGCCGCACTGCAACGCCGCCTGACCTTTGACCTGACCGGCCTACCGCCCACGACTGGTCAAATTCCACCCGCCGCCAACCTCACGCAGCGCATTGACCAGCTGATTGCTTCACCGCAGTTCGGCGAACGCTGGGGCCGCTGGTGGCTGGATGCGGTTGGTTATGTCGACGTGCTGTCGGTGGATAACGACCCGGACATCCTCAAGGTGGCCACAGACAAATGGCGTTACCGCGACTACGTGGTGGATGCGATCAACGCGGACAAGCCGTTTGACCGCTTCCTGCTTGAACAGCTCGCTGGCGACGAACTGGTGGACTGGCGGGCCGCTGAAGTGCTGACCGACGAAATGCGCGAACTGCTCACCGCCACTGGTTTCCTGCGCGTCGCAGCCGATGACACCGACCTTGATGATCTGAACACCCCGGACGTTTTTCAAACCGTGCTCCTCGAAACCGTCGAGACTGTGGCCGGCAATCTCTTCGGCCTCACCCTCCACTGCGCCCGCTGCCACGACCACAAATACGAACCGATCACCCAGCGAGACTACTTTAGTTTTACCGCCTACTTTGCGCCAGCCTTCAACCGAACGGCCTGGCTACGCCCGAAGGATCGCGTCATCACCGACTTGCCCAAGTCCGAACAAGCGGCCCGCGCGCAGCGCCTGGCAACTCTGGACGCTGAGGTCAAGTCGCTGAGGCAGCAGCAGCAAGCCATCCGGGACCGCTATCGCGATCAACTCTTGGAAGCGCGCCTGCCGCTCCTGCCGGAGGAAGTTCGGGCCGCAGGCAAGCTCGCCGCGCGCACCCCGTTCGAGCAGCGCACGGAAGAGCAGCGTCGGCTCGTTGGTCGTTTTGAACGATTGCTGCGCGTGACCACCGACGAGGTCCGTGCGGCGCTCACGCCCGCCGACAAGACCGAATGGGAACGGATCGAACAGGCCAACGCCGCCGTGGAAGTCCGCCGGCCCGTTTCACGGCAGATTCACGCGGTCTTCGATGCAGGGAAGCCGCCGCCCGTGCATGTGCTTCGCCGAGGCGAGTTCGACCAACCGGCTGAAGAAGTTCAGCCCGCGCTCTTGACCGCGCTTCGTGTCGGCAGCCTGCCGCCGCCGTCCGAACACCAGCACGGCGCAACGAGCGGCCGTCGCCTGGCGCTGGCGCGACAAATCACCGCCCCGGACAGCCCGGCTGCCGCGCTCCTCGCCCGCGTGCTCATGAACCGCGTCTGGCAGCAGCTCTTTGGCCGGGGCTTGGTCGAAACCAGCGCCAATCTAGGCGTGTCCGGCGCGCGACCCACTCATCCCGAGTTGTTGGACTGGCTGGGGGCGGAATTCATCCGGGGCGGCTGGCGCCTCAAGCCGATGATCCGGCTCATCACCACTTCCATCACCTACCAGCAAAGCAGCTCCCCGACTGCCTCCGGGTCGCTTGCCCGGAGTCAACAACTGGACCCGACCAACGAGCTCTTGTGGCATCAACGTCTGCGCCGACTGGAGTCGGAGATGGTGCGGGATGCGCTGCTGGCGACGAGCGGTCAACTGGATCTCACCCGTGGCGGACCGCCGGTGCTCACAGCGATCCGACCCGATGGCAGCATCGGACTGGATGAGCAGAAACTGGCGCGCCCGTCAGACGCGTTTCGGCGCAGCCTTTATCTGCTCCAGCGCCGCACCTATCACTTGTCCCTGCTCACCACTTTCGATCAGCCGCTGCTCAACGGAAACTGCCTGCGCCGAGCCGCTCCGGCCACGGTGGGACAATCGCTGACTCTGTTAAACGACCCCTTCGTCAGCCAGCGGGCGGAGCACTTGGCGCAAACCCTCTGCACCACCCATCCGGACACGGCTAACCGCATCAAAGTGGCTTTCCAAACCACGCTCGGCCGCTGGCCCTCCACCGAGGAAACCCGCTGGAGCCATGCGGCAACGGAGCGCGAAGGCGTGCGTCGGCTGCTGACTGGAGCTTCCATAGCAACGGCTCGTGAGCAAGCCATCGCACAGCTCTGCCACACGTTGCTGAACACTTCCGAGTTCCTCACTATCCCGTGAACCATTTGCCCCCACGCGCACCCGACCAACCCTCCCGCCGCGCCTTGCTGCGCGCCGGCGTGTTGGGCTTTGGCACGCTGGCGTTGGAGGCCTTGCTCCAGCGGGAGGTCGCCGCCGCCCGCTCGCCATTTACCGCCAAGGCACCCGGCCTTCCGCCGCCGGCCAAGGCGGTCATTTTCCTCAGCCAGATTGGCGGGCCCAGCCAGATGGACCTGTTTGATCCCAAGCCGGAGCTGGCGCGCTTTGATGGCCTGCCGCACCGCGAGCGCGTCGAAACTTTTCAGAAAGGCAGCGAAGCCCAACGCCTCCTCGCCAGCCCGTGGCAATTCCTTCCGCGTGGCCGATGTGGCATGCAAATCAGCACCGCCCTGCCCCACCTCGCGGCCCTGGCCGATGAACTGACGCTTGTCCGCTCCATGCACACGGAGCACAACAATCACACCGAAGCCCTCGTGATGATGAGCACGGGAAAAATCTTTCTGGGACGGCCCTCGGTCGGCTCGTGGATCAGCTACGCGCTTGGCACCGAGAACCAGAACCTGCCCGCCTACGTCGTGCTCCGTGATCCGGACGGCTACAGCACCAGCGGTTCGTTGCTGTGGCAAAACGGCTGGCTCCCCGCCGTCCATCGCGGCACCGAGTTCAGCACCCGGGGCGCGCCGTTGCAAAACTTGCAGCCCCCGACAGCGCTCGCGCCCGCGTCCCGCACGGATCAGTTGGAATTGCTCGCGCAGTTGAACCGGAAGCATCAGCAGGCTTATCCGGGCGACTCCGAGCTGGAGGCCCGCATCCAGAACCACGAACTCGCCGCGCGGATGCAGCTCACGGCCAGCGCCACGTTCGACCTAGCAGAGGAAAGCCAGGCCACGCGCCAGCTTTACGGCTTGGATCAACCCGTCACTCGCAGCTACGGGCAGCGCTGCCTCACCGCCCGCAGGTTGGTCGAGGCCGGCGTGCGCTTCGTGCAAGTCTTCACGCCCATCAAGCCCTTCACCCAGCCGTGGGACACGCACCGCAACGTGGACACGGAAATCGCCGATATCGCCGCCCTGACCGACCAACCTTCCGCAGCCCTGATCCAGGACTTGAAGGCGCGCGGGCTGCTCGACAGCACCATCGTCCTGTGGAGCGGCGAGTTTGGCCGCCTGCCCGTCTCCCAAAACGGCATGGGCCGCGACCACAACCGCAACGCCTTCTCCCTCCTGCTGGCCGGGGGCGGCTTCAAGCGCGGTCACACCCACGGCGCAACGGATGACTTCGGCTATCGCGCCGTGCAAGGCCGCGTCAGTGTGCCCGACCTGCACGCGACGCTGCTGCACCAGCTCGGCCTTGACCACGGAAGCGTTTCGTTCCCCCACAACGGCCGCAATGAAACGCTCACCGACGCAGCGGTCACCGGTGCGCGCATTGTTCGAGAACTGCTGGTCTGATCCCGCCGGACAACAACGGATCGGAAGCGGGTTGGTCACGCCGCGATCTGCTTCCGGGGCGCGAAGTCCGCACACCGCTTCGCGCCGGGGAACATCTTGTGCGGGTTGCAGCGCTGCGCGGGGTCGAAGACGCGGCGCAGCATCTTCATCGCCTCCAGGTCGTCCGGCGTGAACTGCCGCGCCATCATGTCTGCCTTTTCCACGCCGATGCCGTGCTCCCCCGTCACGCTGCCGCCCAACGCGACGCACTTCTCCAGGATTTCCTCGCCCGCCTGCACCGCACGATGGACCTGCGCCGGGTCGCGCTCATCGTAGAGAATGAGCGGGTGGATGTTGCCGTCGCCCGCGTGGAAGACGTTCGGGATACGCAGGCCGTGCTTCTCGCTGGTCGCGCGGATGAAGCGCATGATCTCCGGGAGCTTCGAGCGCGGCACCACGCCGTCCTGCGTGAGGAAGTTCGGGCTGAGCCGGCCAATCGCACCGAACGCGCGCTTGCGGCACTTCCAAATCTCGGCGCGCTCCGCGTCGTCCTTCGCCACCCGGACTTCGCGGGACTGATTGCGCCGGCAAATCTCGACCACGCGCGCGGACTGTTCTTCCAAGCCCGCCGCCAGGCCATCGAGTTCCACAATCAGCACCGCCCCCGCGTCCGTCGGGAAGCCGAAGTGATACGCGGCCTCGACGGCTTGCGTGATCATCTGGTCCATCATCTCCAGCGCCGCCGGCACGATGCCCGCGCTGATGATGTCGCTGACCGTCTGGCTCGCGTCATCCACGGACTCGAAGATGCCCAGCAGGGTCTTGAAGGCTTGCGGCGCGCGCGTAAGGCGGACCAGCACTCGCGTGGTGATGCCGAACATCCCCTCGCTGCCGATGAATCCGCCGCGCAAGTCGTAGCCGGGAACGTCTTCGCCGCCGTCCGCCGTCGTGCCGAGCCAGACCACATCGCCATCGGGCAAGACAACCTCGCAGCCGAGGACGTGGTTGGTGGTGACGCCGTTCTTGAGCGTGTGGGGGCCACCCGAGTTCGTGCCCACGTTTCCCCCGATGGTGCAGGCGGTTTGGGACGAAGGGTCGGGCGCGTAGAAGAGACCGTGGGCCTTCACGGCGTTGGTGACCCAGGCGTTGACCACGCCGGCTTCGACGAGCGCGCGGCGGTTGCGCACATCAATGTTCAGGATGCGGTTCATCCGGGTGAGCGCGATCATCACGCCACCAGTGCTGGCGAGCACGGTGCCGCTCAAGCTCGTGCCCGCGCCGCGCGGGATGATGGGCAGCTCGTGCCGCGCGCAGAGTTTTACGACAGCGGCGACCTCCTCCGTCGTGCGCGGCAGCACCACGACGCCGGGCAGGTGCTTCTCCAGCGTGTAAGCGTCGCACTCGTAAACCAGCAGCTCGTGCCCGTGGGAAAGCACGTTCTCCGCGCCGACCAGCACTCGCAGTTCGGCGACGACGGAGGCCGGAACGACAACGGGTGAGTGGCTGTGCATGGCGCGAAGTGTAGCGAGGCGGCGCGGCGTTGCAAAGCAGGACAGCGCTTCCAGCCTGTCCTTCTAAATTTTAGGGGGAGCGGAAGATGGAGGGACAGGCGGGACGCGCTATCCTACTTGGCGACTCGCCACGCCTCCCCAGCCCTGCTACGCATCGTGCGATGGAACTGCGTGAACTTGCCGAGCGCGTGCTCTTCGCGACGACACTGGAGGAAAAGCTCCAGTGCCCCACCGTCGTCACGGACGGACGGCCGGGTTCCGCGCTCGCTGCGCCGCCGACACCGGGCCGACCGAGGGAACTAACATTCAAAGTGCAAGGCTCCAGCAAAGCTGAGTTCCCCGGTCTCCACCGCCTCGACAACGAACGCGAGCGCGGGCGGTTGTTGCATTTCTTCGCGAACCACGAGCTGCTCGCCACGGAGCTGATGGCGCTCGTGCTACTCCGCTTTCCCGACGCGCCCGCCGCCTTCCGCCGCGACGTGCTCCAGACGTTGCGCGACGAGCAGGAGCATACGCGGCTCTACCTCGCGCGGATGCAGGCGTGCGGCATCGCGTTCGGCGAGCTACCGGTGAGCGGATACTTCTGGCGCGCGGTGTCGGGCATGAGCAATCCGATGGATTATGTCGCCGGTCTGAGCCTGACCTTCGAGCAGGCGAATCTCGACTTCGCACGCCACTTCGCGCGCGGCTTCGCGACCGTGGGCGACGCGGACACAGCGACGCTCCTCGACCAAATCTATCGCGACGAAATCGCCCACGTCGCCTACGGGCTGAAGTGGTTCCGCCGCTGGAAGCAGCCGGGGCAAGGCGACTGGGAAGCCTTCTGCGCGCAGCTCAAGTTCCCGCTTTCTCCACAGCGGGCGAAAGGCCTCGCGCTCAACATCGAAGGCCGTCGGGCCGCCGGACTGGACGCGCAGTTCATCGCGGAGCTGGACGTGTATGCGCAGTCGAAAGGCCGCACGCCGAGCGTGTTTGTTTTCAACCCGTTTGCCGAAGCCTACATCGCACATGGGAGAGCCTTTACGCCGGTCAAGCATCAGGCGCAGCTTGCGCGCGATTTGGGGAACTTGCCGCAATTCCTCTGTCGTCAGGACGACATCGTGCTCGTCGAGAAGCGTCCGGCGGTGGAGTTCCTCAGCGGCATCAAGCAGGCGGGCTTCCCGCTACCGGAGTTCGTGGCGGGGAGCGCCGGTCTCCGACACGACGTTGTTCGGACCGCGCAGCACGCCGGGTCCGAGACCGGCGCTCCGGCGCTCGCGCAGCGTAAACTCGGTCGCCTGCGCCCGTGGGCATGGGGGCCGGACAGCGTGGAGTTGCTCGCGCCGCTGTTTGCCAGCCTCACCGGCGAGGCACGCACCGCAGGAGGCTCTTTCAACGATGGCATTGCCCGGCTTTACTCGAAGGCGTGGAGCGCGGGTTTCCTGCGGGCATTTCTCAGCGGGGACAGAGCGGACGGCACCCCCGTGCCGGCGGTCCGCGACCGCCGCGTTGCGCGTGCCCCGCACGACGCGTCCGATCGAGAGCCACCAAGGGCGGCGGCAAGCCGCCGGCACGGGGCAGGTGCACCCTGCCTTTGCCCGTTGGATGAAGTCGGGATCGCCGTGGACACACTCGACGCGGCACTTGACGCAGTCGCCACCATCCGAGCGCGAGGGCATCACCGCGTCGTGGTGAAGCAGGCCTTGGGACTCGCGGGGCACAACGCTATCCGGCTGTGGGAGCCGGAGCTGCTGGACGCGCAACGCCGCTGGCTGGAAAAGTCGTTGCAAGGCGGACGGCAGCTCGTGGTCGAACCATGGCTGGAGCGGCTCGTGGATTTCTCGGCGCAACTTGAAATGGAACCAAGCGGCCTGCGCCTGCTTGGCTACACCGGCCTGGTCACGGACGGGCGCGGCCAGTTCCTCGCCAACACCGCCGCGCCGAACTTTGCCCGCTCACTGCCGCCCGCCGTGCTGGATTGCTTCCACGAACAGCGTGGCGCGGCGGGCTTGCTGCGCGAGCTCTTGGCCACGCTTTTCAAATCGTTGGAAACCGAATTGAAATCTGCGGGCTACCGCGGCCCCGTGGGCGTGGACGCCTTCGTGTATCGCGACCGCGAAGGGCGCGCACGGCTCAAGCCCGTCGTCGAAATCAACCCGCGTTACACAATGGGGCGGTTGACCTTGGAGCTGATGCAGCGCGTCGCCCCGGGAGCAAGCGGAAAGTTCCGGCTCGTCAATGCCGCCGCCCTGCGGACAGAAGGCTTCGTTGATTTTTCCGCCTGTGCACAGCGCCTCCACGAACGTTTCCCGCTCCGACTGGAAGGCGAACCCATTCCCAAAATCCGCTCCGGCGCGGTCTATTTGAACGATCCGGCGCAGGCGCAGGCTGTGCTCGCCATCTTCCAAGTAGCAGACGACGTGAGGGGTCTCTGACCGAAGTCCGCGCCCGGCTTCCCTTCCCGCACCTCCCCTGCCATGATTAACCCATGCGCCATACCCCGATTGACTCGAAGCTCTTCACTGAGAACCGCGAACGGCTGAAGAAGCTCCTCCCGCCGAAGTCCCTCGCCATCGTAAACGCCAACGACGTGCTGCCCACCAATGCCGACGGCTCGCTGGTGATGCACCCGAATTCCGACCTGTTCTATCTGACCGGCATCGAGCAGGAGGAAAGCATCCTGCTTCTGGCGCCCGACGCCTTCGACCCGAAGCACCGCGAAATCCTCTTCCTCCGCGAGCCGAACGAGCACTTGAAAATCTGGGAGGGCCACAAGCACTCGAAGGACGCGGCAACGAAAATCTCCGGCATCAAGCAGGTCAAGTGGTTGTCCGAGTTTCCCGTTATTTTTCGCCAGATCATGTGCGAGCAGGAGCACGTCTGGCTCAACTCCAATGAGCACAAGCGCGCCGTGGTGGAGGTCGAATCGCGCGACGCCCGGTTCGCCCGCGAGTGCCAGGCGAGGTTCCCGCTGCACAGCTACCACCGGCTCGCGCGGCTGATGCACCCGCTGCGCGTCGTGAAGACCGACGCGGAGATCGCGCTGCTTCAGCAGGCCGTGGACATCACCGCGAAAGGCTTTCGCCGGCTGCTCAAATTCGTGAAACCCGGCGTGAATGAGTGTGAAGTCGAGGCGGAGCTGATCCACGAGTTCGTCCGCAGCCGCGCCAAGTTCGCTTACAACCCAATCATCGCCAGCGGTGCCAACGCATGCGTGCTGCACTACAACCAGAACGATCAGCCCTGCAAAAAGGGCGAGCTGCTGTTGCTCGACGTGGCGGCGAGCTATGCCAATTACAACGCGGATCTCACGCGCACCATCCCGGTGAACGGCAAGTTTACCCGCCGCCAGAAGGCGGTTTACAACGCCGTGCTGCGAGTCATGCGGGCGAGCATCGCGGGCGCGACCGTCGGTAAACTCTCTCGCGACTGGCTTAAGGAATCGCAGTCGATGATGAACGAGGAGTTGCTCGCGCTCGGCCTGCTGAAGAAGTCCGACCTCAAGAAGCAGACCGAGGACGAACCAGCGTGCCGGAAGTATTTCATGCACGGCCTCGGCCACCCGCTCGGGCTGGACGTGCATGACGTGGGCTTCAGCACCGAGCCGTTTGCGCCCGGCTGGGTGCTGACCGTTGAGCCGGGCATCTACCTGCCGAAGGAAGGCTTCGGCGTGCGCTTGGAAAACGACATCGTCGTGACCGCGAACGGGCCAGTGGACTTGATGGCAGGCACGCCGGTCGAAACGGAGGAAATCGAGGACCTGATGGCGGGGTGAACGAGGACAGCGGATCTCCGTAGTGACCGCCGCTTAACGGCGAATAGCAGTGTCAGCATTGGGTTTTGTGGGGTTGAGGGGGTGCGAATGTTGGGGTGAAGATTGAACGTTTGCTGGGGTTTGGTCCTCTGAACCTGCAACATTCGCCTGCCCTTCGCACGATGCGCC